>JAFXCE010000140.1 GCA_017521565.1 Clostridia bacterium
TAAAAACGAGGTGGCGGCGCTGTGAGTGAGATTCAGCACAGCAGCCGGGCGCATGCCCGGCTCAACGCCTCCAGTTCCCACCGCTGGATGATGTGTCCGCCCTCGGTGAAGCTGTCCGAGCAGTTCGCGGATAAGCCTTCCACCTACGCAGAGGAAGGCACATTTCTTCATGAACTGTGCGAACTGAAGCTGCACAGGTACCTGGGCGACATGGCGCCTGACCTCATTGAACAGCAGTACGCTGAGCATCGTGACAACGATTTCTACTCGGACGAGGCCGAAAGCGTCACGGACGAATACGTTGCCTTCTGCATTGAAACCATCGAGGCGGTCAGGTCGTCCTGTCCCGATCCGCTGATTATGGTGGAACACCGGCTGGATTACAGTGAGTACGTTCCAGATGGTTTCGGCACCGGCGACCTTGTGATCGTCGCAGACGGTGTACTGGAGGTTATTGACTTCAAGGGAGGACGCGGCGTCCGGGTGGAAGCTCATCGCAACAGCCAGCTGATGCTGTATGGTCTCGGTGCGCTGCTGGAATTCGATCCGCTGTACGACATTCATACCGTCCGCATGACGATCGTACAGCCTCGACTGTCCAATACTTCGACCTATGAAATGACCGCAGATGATCTCGTTCGCTGGGCGGAAACCGACGTGCGTCCGAAGGCGCTGCTTGCCTATGAAGGCAAGGGCGAATTCTGCGCCGGTGAATGGTGCCGCTTCTGCAAGGCGCGTTACACCTGCAGGAAGCGCAGCGAGTACCACATGAGCCTCGCCGAGCGCGACTTCCGTCATCCGGATCTTCTTTCGGATGAAGAGATTGCTGACATTCTTCCCGTAGCCGAAAGCCTGAACAGCTGGGTCCAGGACCTGCTTGCCTACGCAACGCAGGAAGCCGTGGACGGTAAAAGCTGGCCGGGCTACAAGCTGGTGGCCGGTCGCACCGTCCGCAAGTACACCAGCGAGGCCGAGGTTATCAAGGCAGCGACCGAAGCCGGGTACACCGACATCTACAAAACATCCCTCCTGGGCGTCGGCGATCTGGAGAAGCGTCTGGGCAGGAAGAAGTTCAATGAGGTGCTTGGCAAGTTCATCATAAAGCCTGCTGGTGCGCCTACGCTGGTTCCCGAAACCGATCCCCGCAAGCCGTATTCCGATGCGGCCAGCGATTTCAACCAATAACGACTGCGCGATACGCGAGAAAGGAAATGCCTATGTCTACCAAGGTCATTACTGGCAAGGTCCGAGCATCTTTCGTCCATGTGTTTGAACCGGCTGCCATCAACGGCGGTGAACCCAAGTACAGCTGTTCCTTGATCATCCCCAAGTCCGATACCGTCACCATCGGCAAGATCCGTGAAGCCATCGAACTGGCCAAGCAGGAGGGCGTCCCCAAGTGGGGCGGCAAGATCCCGCCCAATCTGAAGCTGCCGCTGCGCGACGGCGACGTGGATCGCCCGGATGATCCCGCCTATGAGAACAGCTACTTCATCAACGCTACCAGCCAGGAACAGCCGGGTATCGTTGACCGCAAGAGGGTGA
>JAFXCE010000141.1 GCA_017521565.1 Clostridia bacterium
CGCACAGCGGCTTCTGCTTGACTTCTCGTCATTGCAGGGCCTTTTGCCATATTTGCCGTGCCATATGCATTCTTCAGGCGAATCGTTCCCGGGACATCCTGCACCATGCCCATATCCACAGCAAAAACATCCGTCTGCGCAGCGGAAGCCATCAGGTTCACATTGGCCGTTCCCCCTGCAATAGACTTTGCAACCAGCGCTGTAACCTCCTGACCAGACTGCGTGACGCCTTCTTCAACCACGCCATGATCGCCGCAGAATACCAGCACGCAGCGCGAAGACAGACAGACATCCGCAGTCTGCTGAATATCCGCAATTCTCACGATCATCTCTTCCAGCCTGCCCAGCGAGTGGAGCGGCTTAGCCACATGATTCCAGCGATATTGCGCCAGTTCTCTTGCGTTCATACGTTTTCACCATCCATGCGTTTAACAACTGCCATGATTTCCGCGTAACGCTCAAGCACCCGGCTATAGTTCTCCCTCCTGTGTGGAAACGTACAGCCCATGCAGCTTTTGATTCCGGATTCCATATAGGTACAGTTTCCGCCGCAGGCCTTGCCCAGCGCATAGAGCGGACAGTAGCAGAACAGGCAGTTAAAATCCGCCTCATCAATCCCCTGATGGCAGGGAAAACACTCGCATGCTCTGTTCTGAAAGAATTGATCATGCTTCACTTGATCCGCCATCGGTACACCTCACAGAATTACTGCCATGAGCACAGTCAGCGCCATCATCAGAATGCTTGTCCCATACAGTAGTTTTTTTGCTTGTCCGATATCCGCTGGGCAGATCGGCCTGTCATCGTCTCCGATGGTCGGCTTTTCGATTGGCTTGCCAAAGTAATCATGCGTGCCGCCGAGCTGAACACGGAGCGCGCCTGCCGCTGCCGCCTCGCTCCAGGCGCAGTTAGGGCTCTTGTGATTCCTGTGATCACGCAAAACGATGCGAAGCGCATTCTTCCCATCGAGTCCACAAACCCATGCCGATATACACATCAGCAGCGCAGTCAGCCTCGCAGGTATGTAATTCAGCACATCATCAAGCTTTGCGCTCGACCAGCCGATATCCCGATAATGCGCATCCAGATAGCCCACCATGGAATCCAGCGTGTTTGCTGCCTTAAAGCCCCAGAGCAGCACAGGGCCGCCAATTGCTGCATAGAAAAGCGGAGAGATCACACCGTCCGTCGTGTTTTCAGCCACGGTTTCCACCGTTGCCTTGATGATCTCTTCTTCAGAAAGCGTCTGCGTGTCGCGCCCGACGATGCGGGCAACCTGCTTACGTCCGGCTTCCACACCATGTTCAAGCGCTTTTTCCACATCGCGCGCCTCTTTCGCCATACAGGTCACGGCAATGCCCATCCAATCAAGCAGAGCCATCACAATCAACAGCGGCACACGTCCAAGCAGGCTCGCCGCCCAAAGGATCAGCGCCGCAACTGCCATCGTCAGCAGCACGGTCGATGCTGTCAGGATTACAGCACTCCTTCTCAGATTGCCGCCGCGCACACGCAGCTTCTTTTCCGCAAAAGAGATGTACTTGCCGATGATACACACGGGATGATACAGCCACGCCGGATCGCCCAGCCAAAGATCCAGCAAAAAACCGATGGACAGCGCCATGATATGATCCGGCATGTTTACACCTCGCCCCACACAATCCGATAGATTGCGTCCATGTCCACACTTGCGCGCACGATATCCGCAATCCGGTCAAACTCCCGCTCCCGGAATGTTTCAAAGCTCACGGCTTCATTCGCTTCACCTGTAATGCCCTTCATTTTACGGATATGTCTGGCAATCACTGCAAAGAGTTGTCCGTCGTCAAACAGGCCATGCAGATAGCTCCCCAGCACGTTGCCCTGCGCGTTCATCACGCCATCCACGTTTTCCCCGATGCGCAGCCACGGTACAGCCGTTTCGCCCAGCGCATTTCTGCCCGCGTGGATTTCGTATCCATCTACCGTAAGCCCCTGCGCCGCTTTCAGCCATCCATTTTCGCAGCAGACCATGCCGCTTGACTGCACAGTATGCTTTTCCCTCTCAAAGGTCACTTCCATATCCAGCAGATCAAGGCCACTGATTTGGGGCACGCGCGACTCTACGAGACCCGGATCATGCAGCACGCGCCCCAGCATCTGATATCCGCCGCATACGCCGATAACCATACCGCCGCTTTTCGCATGACGAATGATCGCCGCATCCATGCCGCGATTGCGCAAGTCAATCAGGTCTTCGATGGTATTCTTCGTGCCGGGGAGTACGATCAGATCAGCGCCTTCCAGTTCCTTTGCAGTATTGGCATAGTGCACCCTAACGCCCGGCTGAAGCGCCAGCGACTGGAAATCCGTAAAGTTGGAGATGTGCTTCAGCCGCACAACCACGACGTCCAGATCGCCCTCGCCGCTGTTCTTTTGGAAACGCTCGGTAACGCTGTCCTCATCCTCCAGCTCCACGTCCATCCACGGCACAACACCCAGCACAGGGACGTGAATACGCTCTTCCAACATCCGAAGCCCCGGTTCCAGGATCTTGATGTCGCCCCGGAACTTGTTGATGATCACGCCTTTGACACGCGCGCGTTCTTCATGGGTAAGCAGCATCACCGTGCCCAACAGCGACGCGAACACGCCGCCCAGATTGATATCGCCCACGAGGATCACCGGAGCATCTGCCGCTTCCGCCATGGACATATTCACAATATCGCCTTCGCGCAGGTTGATCTCCGCAGGACTGCCTGCGCCCTCAAGCACCACGCAATCTACCGTACTTTCCAGTTCATCGTAGGTCTTCTTGATGCTCTTTCTCAGCGCAGGCTTGTAGGTGTGGTACTCCATCGCCGTCATGGTGCCGATGGCTATTCCGTCTACAATGACTTGGCTGCGTCTGTCGCTGGTCGGCTTGAGCAGCACGGGATTCATCCGCACATCCGGTTCCATGCCCGCAGCCTGCGCCTGCGTCACCTGCGCACGTCCCATTTCAAGACCGTCTTTGGTGACAAAGGAATTGAGCGCCATGTTCTGCGCCTTGAACGGCGCAACGCGGTATCCATCCTGCTTCATGATGCGCAGCAGCGCACTGCACAGTACGCTTTTGCCTACGGACGAGCCCGTTCCCTGAATCATCAGCGATTTCCCTTGCATAGAGTTCCTCCTCAAGGCACGCGATCAGGCGCGCATTCTCTTCTTCCGTCTTAACGGCCAACCGCCATACGCACGGCGGCAAACCAAACGATGCGCAGGTGCGCACAAGTATCTGTTTTTCTTTGAGCCTTGCAGCAGCTTCCGTCATGTCGCACCCAAAGTCTGCAAGCAGGAAGTTGGCAGCCGAAGGCATAACCTTTGCGCCCAACGCCTGAAGCGCCACGGCCAACTTTTCTCTGCGCAGAGCATTCTTTGCGGCATCCTCTTTGATCTCTTCAAGATGCTTGGGCAGCTTTTCCGCCACTGCACTTGCCAACGCAGACACCGCCCACGGCAATGCACGTCGCTCAAGTTCTGCAATTCTCTCCGGCGCAGCACAGACATAACCCAGCCGCACGCCGGGGATGCAAAGTGTTTTCGTTAACGATCCCACAACCGTAAGCCCCGTCTGCACGTCCTGTCTCACGCTATATTCCGGGCAGAAATCGATGAATGCCTCATCCACGATCATCTCTGCGCCGCAGGATTGTACATATTCAAACAGAGAAAGAATCTGCTTTCTCGTCCTCGCCTCTCCGGTTGGATTATTTGGATTGCAGATCACGACTGTATCGTCCGGCGCGCATTCTCCATTCCAGACAGAAATGCTTCTCCCGTGTATTTTCGCACGCTCCTCATATTCACCGAATGTTACCGGCATCACATGTACTACACCGGGTGACATAGACAGCGCCAGATCAATCGCCGCCGCACCTCCAGCAGTCGGAAGGATACAATCAGGCGATACGCCCGCATATGCAGATAGTCCACGTTTTGCAGCCTTCATGGCTCGATCCGGGTAATACCGCGTATGAAAAAGCGCATCCTGCATGGCCTGCATCACCCAATAAGGTGTGCCTTCTGGGCGCAGATTGGCAGAAAAATCCAGCCACATCTCTGGCTTTCCATCTTCCCACACATTGCCGCCATGCTTCATATCCATTTCTCCTAAAAACAAAAACTGCACCTTCTGAGCAATTCAGAAGATGCAGTCAATCAGGCGACAAATACACTGTCCCCGCGAAACACAAAGCCATCCTTCTCCACTTGCCCAAGAAGTATCTTTCAGACATCCAAGGCAGGTCTCCTGGCTGATTGCGTGGAGCAATGCTC
>JAFXCE010000142.1 GCA_017521565.1 Clostridia bacterium
ATATGTGGTACAAAGAGAGAGCCTTAAGTTAAGTTTATGGTCGGGCTACAATCCCAAGTCAAAAAACAACTTTAGCTGTGTAAACCAGTATACCATGGTTTCATTCATTGTGGTGCCTGATTGTCAGGCATGAGAGTTTATAGGAAATTGCGCAAAAATGCGCGCTGCGAGCAGAAAAGAAGTTCATTTTGTAAAGGGGTTCGGAAATGGGGGCGGCCATTGGCTGCTTTTTGTATGCAATGCAAAAAGGACAATCCCGAGGGATTGTCCTTTAAGGTTATGACTGCTGGGATGTACAGGATCAGTACTTCATCTTCTGGGTCTTTTCCCATGCTTCGTTGATGCACTCCTGATGGCTGGTGGCGTACGGGCCGATTTCCTTGGCCTTCTCCATGGAGATCGGGAAATGCACGCACAGGTGACCGTCGAAGTTGTTTTCCTTCAGATGATACGGCGTATGCGGCACGTTATGCGTCGAGCCGATATAGGTGCGGCCGTCGGAGAAGGTAACCCAGACAGGCTTGGCCGTCCATGTGGTCTTGCCGCCGAACGCCTTGTTCATGATTTCGGTGTCCTGCGCGGTCGCCGGTTCGGCGTCCATGTGCGCGTCCTTGGTCATGATGCGCAGCGTCCAGGAATAGCCGGTGCTGAAATCGTACACGCTGCAATATTCGCCGTTGCTGTAGCGCGTGCGCCAGTTGTAGAAGTTCTCGTAGCGGACGCTGGGCGCCATGGAGCCGGAGCTGCCGCCGGAAGGACGGTTATACTCGGCGCTGATTGCAGCCAGAGTCTTCTTGCCGGCGATGCCGTCCGCCGTGAGGCCGCGGGACTTCTGGAAGGCGATGACTGCGTCGCGGGTCTTTTCGCCGAAGTTACCGGTGTTGTTGCCGGTATAGAAGCCCAGGGACTTGAGCATCTTCTGGAGCTTGAGCACCTCGTCGCCCTTGGAGTTGAGCTGGAGCGTAGAGGAGGTGTTCAGCGTGGCAGAAGAGCTGGAAGAAGAACTGGAAGAGGAGGAGCCGGAAGAAGAGCTGGAAGAGGAACTCTTCAGCTTGCTTTCGATCTTGGAGAGCGTCTTGCTGCCGGCGATGCCGTCGGCGGAAAGGCCGTTCGCCTTCTGGAAATCATACACGGCTTCCTTGGTCAGGTTGCCGAAGTTGCCGGTGACGGAGCCGGTATAGAAGCCCAGCGCCTTGAGGTTTTCCTGCAGGGCGCGCACGGCGGAAGAGGACTTCATGCCGTACTTGAGCATGGAAGAGCTGCCGGAGGAAGAGGAACTGGAGGAAGAGCCGGAGGAGCTGGAAGAGGAACTGCTCTTGAGCTTGCTGGCGATCTTATCCAGGGTCTTGCTGCCGGCGATGCCGTCGGCGGAAAGGCCGTTTGCTTTCTGGAAGTTGGTGACGGCGGCTTCGGTCAGCGTGCCGTAATGGCCGCTGACGGTGCCGGTATAATAGCCCAGCGTCCTGAGGTCCTCCTGCATCTGGCGGACGGCCTCGCTGCGGCTGCCGTGGCGCAGGGCGGAGGAATCGCCGGAATAGGGGTCGTTGCTGGCGGAGATATCGGCGGCGTCGTAAAGCTCGCGGATCGTATCCTCGCCGGCAATGCCGTCATCCTTGAGGGCATATTTCTTCTGGAAGGCCTTCACCGCGGCTTCGGTCTTGGAACCGTAGTGGCCGGTGATCTCGCCTGTATAGAGTTTGAGCTGCTTGAGCGCAGTCTGAATCGTCGCAATCTCGTCGGCCTCATCACCGAGCCTGTAGCTCTCGGCCGAAGCGAGGGCGCATACACACACCATGAGCATGGCCGCAAAGACCATGATCCATTTCTTACCTGACGCAATCTTCATGAGGGCATGCGTCTCCTTTCATCTCATCTTACTCACATAGTTTATTACGAAATGTAATAAATGTCAAGGAGATTTTAAGAAACTTGGGAAGAGCAGGAAATAATTATTCAAATAAAGGCTGCGTCAGGCATATGATGGATTCATTATGAGGAAAAAGGGACGGAATACAGCGGCGTATAGCGCAGGGTGTCGGTTTCATCGCGCGCGCTGAGGAAAACATGCGCGGCGTCAGGCCGAAAGCGCAGCGCAGCGCCCGCGGGCAGCGGGCTGTCCGGAAGGACGGCATGGCGCGCGAGCGTGATATGCGGGGAGAAGGGGCCGGAATCAGCGGGGAGCCCGGATTGGATCAGCGTATGCACGAGCAGATGATGAAGGTTGTCAAGCGCGGGCTCGCTGGATACGCGGAGGATGAGGATGCCGTTTTGCTGCCGGCCGAAATAGCCGGTTTCGCCGAGGGTCAGCGTCGGCGCGGGCATGCCGCGGAGGCAGGCGGACAGCACACGCTGCGCGGATGCGAGCTGGTCCTGCGGTACGCTGCCCAGAAACGCCAGGGTGATATGATAGTTTTCCGCGAGGGTATAGCGGCCGGGGATCGCTGCGCGGCAGGCGTCCGCGCGCATGGCGGCGGCGCGGCGGATTTCATCCGGCAGGGAGAGGCCGAAAAACAGACGCATGATGGCGCTCCTTTCATTTCGTAGCGTGCTTTGCGCTATTTTATCATGTTTGGCATACGCAGACAAGCGCACCGGAGTATGCTATAATGAAGCGGAAAAGAACATGCAGATGGGAGAGGCGCAGATGTTTACACTGATGCAGGCGCGCAGCGCGATTGCGAATCCGGGGTTCTTTGCCAGGGGCAGCGCGGATGTGCAGGAAAAGCGCGTATCGGGCGTAACCGTTCGGGAGGACGGCGCGCTGCTGCGCTATAGCGGCACGGTGCGCGGCGTGGAACGCAGCTATCAGGCGACGTTTGAATATGACGAGGAGGCGGAGGCTTTTGTTTCCTGCCGCTGCGATTGCTCTGCGTTCGCCGCAGGCGGGAGGAGCTGCCGCCATGTGGCGGCGCTGATGATCGCCGTATGCGGCGGAGCAGGAGCGGGCCAGCGCGCGCAGGAGGGCGGATCGTTCATCGATACGCTGCTTCATGAGAGCCGGTCGCACGCGGCTGCGCGGAGAAGGACGGCGGAAGACGAGCCTCCGGTGAGGCTATATCCGATTTTGCGGCGCGAGGATACGCAGCATATCATGCTGGGGCTGAAGCTTGGCAGAACACGTCCGTATGTTGTGCGCAGCATGGCCGAGTTCGCCGTGCGGGCGGCGAAGCGGGAGCAGGTCGTCTACGGGCGCGAGCTGACGACGGCGCACCGTGAAGAGGAGATCGCCAAAGAGGATGTGCCGCTCTTTGGGCTGATCGCCATGCTGGCGGCGGACAAAGAAAAGGCCGTGGGCGGCGAACTGCGCCTTGGCGGCGCGGCGCTGGATCAGACGATGCGCCTGCTTGCCGGGCGGGAGATTGAGGTGCGAACCGGGCAGGATACAAGCATTCACGCGAAGGTCATGGCGGGCGAGATCCAGCTGCCGCTGGAGGTGGAAAGCGCAAACGGGCGCGCGCAGCTGAATGTCTTTGCGGAGGCGACGGTGCTGGGCAGCGCGGGCGCGTACCAGCTGGCCGGAGAGGAGATCCGCTGCGCGTTCGGCGCGGCGTTTGAACGAATCGCGGGGCTGCTGCAGGTTGCAGCGGCGTATCCGCAGGGAGTGCGCTTTGACGAGGCGCAGCTGCCGGCGGTCTGCACACAGCTGATTGTTCCGGCGAAGGAGCTGGCCGTGGTACGCAAGGGACGGGAGATTGTCGCGTCGCATACGCCTACGCCGGCTACGCCGCGGCTGTATGTGGACAAGCCGAGCGAAAACAGGCTGACCTGCCGCGTTGCATTTGATTACTGCGGCATGGAGGTAGCGCCGGGGGAGACGGTTCCGCATATCCGGCGTGACACGATGCTGGAAGAGGATGTGATCGCCGCTGTGCGCGCCGTGTTCCCGGAGACGGTGCGCGAGGACGAGTTTGCCTTTGAGGGCGGCGAGGAAGCGCGATTTTCGCTGCTGAGCGAACAGCTGCCCGGGCTGGAGCGCGCTGGCGAGGTCATGATCTCTGAGCGGCTGGCGCAGGGACATGTGACCCGGCGCCGGGCGATGTCCTTCGGCCTGAGCCGGGAGGGCGAAAAGCTGGTGCTCAAGGCCGATCTGGGCGGCTTTACGCAGGAGGATCTGAACGCGGCGCTGCTGGCCTATCGGCACAAGCGCAGGTATGTGCGGCTTTCGAGCGACACATTCCTCTCCGGCGAGGCGCTTGAGCAGGCGGCGGAGGCTGCGCAGGTGCTCGATACGATGGATGTATCTGCAGAGCAGGCACAGGAAGGGGCGGAGGTTGCCCCCAGCCGCGCACTGTATCTGGAAGAGGCGCTCAAGAACCGGGAGAATATCCGTCTGCGGAGCAAAAAGGACGTCGGTGATTGGGTGGAGCGGCTGCGCACGGCGCAAAGCACGCAGGTGGAACAGCCGAAAACCCTGCAGGCGACGCTGCGCAGCTATCAGCTCAGCGGTCTTGCGTGGATGAGCGCGCTCAGTGATGCGGGTTTCTGCGGTATCCTTGCGGACGACATGGGCCTTGGCAAGACGATTCAGGCGCTGGCGCTGCTGCTGCGCGAGCGGGAAATGGGCCGCGCAGTGCGTGCGCTGGTGATTTGCCCCGCGTCGCTGCAGCTGAACTGGCAGAGCGAGGCGCGCAGGTTTGCGCCGTCGCTGACCTGCCGCGCGCTTCTGGGGTCCGCACAGGAAAGGCATGCGGCCATACAGGCGGAGGCTGCGCCGGATATCCTGATTGCGTCCTATGATCAGCTGCGCCGGGATGTGCAGGCGTATGCCGGCATCGAATTCACGCATGTGCTGCTGGACGAGGCGCAGAACATCAAAAATGCCGCCTCTCTGCAGACCAAAGCGGTCAAAACCCTTCGCGCGCAGCACCGCTTTGCGATGACCGGCACGCCGATTGAAAACCGGCTGAGCGAGCTGTGGTCGATCTTTGATTTTTTGATGCCCGGCTATCTGTATACCTATAAGAAGTTCAAGGAGCGGTTTGAAGCGCCGGTTGTGCGCGAGGCGGATGAGCAGGCGCGGGAGAATCTGCATCTGATGGTCGCGCCGTTCATCCTCAGGCGCATGAAGAAGGATGTGCTCAGCGATCTCCCGGAGAAAGTGGAGACGGTGATGACCAGCGAAATGACGGCGGAGCAGAGCAAGCTCTACGCGGCGCATGCCGCGCAGCTGCTTGGCGAGAGCGAGGGCGGCATAAGCGGCGGACAGGAGAAGATCAGGATGCTCGCCGGGCTGACGCGGCTTCGCCAGCTGTGCTGCGATCCGCGGCTCTGCCTTGAAAACTATCGGGGCGGCAGCGGCAAGCTCGTGCAGCTGCTGGAGGTTGTGCGCGATGCGCTTTCCGGCGGACATAGGATTCTGCTGTTCTCTCAGTTTACATCGATGCTTGAGCTGATTGCGCAGGCGCTGGATGACGAGGGGATCGGCTATCTGACGCTGACCGGAGAGACGGACAAAGAGGAGAGGATGGAGCTTGTCGGGCGCTTTAACGACGGCGATGCGGATGTGTTTCTCATTTCGCTGAAGGCCGGCGGTACGGGCCTCAATCTGACCGGTGCGGATGTGGTCATTCATTACGATCCGTGGTGGAACGTTGCGGCGCAGAACCAGGCGACCGACCGGGCATACCGCATCGGCCAGACGAAGGGCGTGCAGGTCATTCGTCTGATCGCTGCAGGCACGGTGGAGGAGCGGATTGTCAAGATGCAGGAGGGCAAGCAGATGCTCTCGGACGGCGTTCTGCTGGGCGAGGAGAACCTCTTCACGCTCGACGCGGATGTGCTGCATGATTTGCTCCGGGGATAAAGCATAGCAAAAAGCGGACGGGAAACCGTCCGCTTTTATGCGTTCATCGCGTCAATCAGCGATGCGCAGGCGATGGGCTGCGCGTGCGCGGCAGGCGCGGCGGCCTCCCAGATGGTTTCAATGGCTGCGTCATAGCCCATCTGCGGCCGCATCTGATGCGCGATGCGAAGCGCAGAAACGAGCAGCGCAGCCGGGGAGGGCAGCTCGCCGTCATAGACGGCCGGAACACGGGGAAAGATTGCGGCGGGATCCTTCGCTGTGTGCATGACGACGCCGTCCGGACGGACGAACGCATGCAGCGCGGCGCCGAGAAGGCGGAGGCCGCTGTGGGCGTATTCTTCCATGTTCTCGCTCTGACCGAGGGTCAGTTCCGCCAGCGCGAGGGCGGCGCTTGCGCCGCATGTCGCCTGCGCCAGAAGCGGACTGATGGGGATGAACGAGCCGGGGAGCGGCGCGGCGCCGGCTGCAGGCGTCTGGCTGATCAGAAAGGTCAGCGCGCGCTGGGCTGCCTGGATGTAGCGCGGCTCCCCGAGGCGCTTTCCGCACTGCGCGAGCACGGCGGCACAGAGCGCGGCGTGCTCAGTCAATACATGGGGCAGGGGGCGCTGGGGCTCGCGTGCGGCACGGGCGCGCAGCAAGGCGGGCATGATGCGGCGCAGAAACGCGGCGTCTTCCGGGGTGAGCGACGGGGCGAGCGTGGGCGTGAGCGCGGGGGAATCCATCGAGCGGCTGCGGCGCGGGGCGTAAGACGCCTGCGGGACGGGCGAGAAACGGCTAGGGGTAAGATCGGGCGGCGCTTTGGCGTGCTGGCGCAGCAGGCCGAGCAGGCGGCAGGCGCGGAGGCCGTTTTCGCTGCCGATTGCGGCGCAGACCTGCTCGGGCGTAAAGGCATAGGCGCTCAGCGGCGCGCGGAGCGCAGGGCTGAGGCCGCCGCCCTCCAGCGGGAAGGCGGAGATAAGCGTATCCAGCAGACGAACCGCTTCGCTGCGCCGCCCGCTGTCCAGCAGGATCGGCGCGAGCAGCGCGTTGATGGCCAGCGGCTTTTCCGGGACAAAGGCGCGCCAGTCCGCCGTCAGCGTGCTGCGGAAAAAGGCGCCGTCCAGTGGGTCATGCAGCGCCGAGGCGAGCATGGCGTCGAGCGCACGGCCGATTGCGGCGTGAGCGGCCTTGTCTGAGCGGCCTGCGGCATGCTGAAGGAACCGCAGCGCGCAGACGAGCGGCGCTTTGACGTTGCCGAAGCCGCCATTTTGCCTGTCCTCGATGGCGAGCAGCGCGCGGCTGAGGTCGTGCGAAGCGTCCTTGGGAGAATAAGCGCGGGAGAGCGGATCGGCGCGGAAGGAGCGGATGACCTCGCCTGCCTGACCGATACAGGCGGCGTGGTTTTGCATAAAACGCCTGTCCGCCTGAGAGAGCCAGACGTATAGGCGCGCCGGATCAAGCGGATAGCCGGGCGGCGGAAGCGGAGCGGCAAGGAAGGGCAGCGCGTCCTCCGTCATCAGCGCGCACAGGGGCAGCGCGCCTTCGCCGGAAAACAGCGCGCCTGCCCGCTGGCACAGCAGCTCCACATCCGGCCGCATGCCGGGCGGAAGATGAACGGGGATGGTGCGCTCACGCAGGTGCAGAGACAGGGATGGGTCGTGAAACGCGCTGCTGATCTCGCCAATGAGCACAAAGACGGGCACGCTGCGCGCCCTTGCCCGCGTGAAGGCGTCCTGCGAAAAGGCGTCAAACAGAGGCGGGGCTGCGGCGGGAGAGCCTGTCTGCGCGCCGGGCGGCGGGACGACTGGATAGACAGAAGAAACGCGCATGATGCTCCATCCTTTCCTGGTTTTCGGGGATGGAATCAGCATGCGCGTTTTGATGCGGTTTTATGAATGAAATCATTCTGCGTCCGGGTTCAGATCCCGGCGGAAGGCCCAGCCGGCTTTTTCATACTCGATATCGCGGTGGAATACGCTGACGGGCTGACCGAGCGCGCGAAGATGCTCTCCGAGCGCCTCGCTGATGGCTACAGAGCGGTGTGCGCCGCCGGTACAGCCGATGGCGATCATCAGCCTGCGCTTGCCTTCGCGCTGATACAGCGGCAGAAGGTAATCCACCATCTCATACAGATGGGAGAGGAATGTGCGGGTCTCCTCTTTGCCCAGAACGTAATCCCGGATCGGCGCTTCAAGGCCGGTGTATGCGCGGATTTCCTTGATGTAGAACGGATTGGGCAGAAAGCGGACGTCAAAGACAAGATCGCTTTCGCGCGGAATGCCGCGTTTGTAGCCGAAGGACATGACCTCCGTGCGCAGCGCCTGTCTGCCGGAGTCGTGTGCGATGAGCGCATCGACAGCATCGCAGGCCTGTTTGATACGCAGCCCTGCTGTGGAGAGGATATAATGCGCGCGCTCGCGCAGGGGCTGCAGCATCTCGCGTTCGCGGGCAATGCTTTCCTCGAGCGTACGGCCTTCGTGCATCAGCGGATGATCGCGGCGGGTTTCCTTGTATCGGTCAATCAGCGTTTCGGTGTCTGCTTCGAGGAAGAGAATCGAGATTTCGTGGTTGTCTGCGCCGCATTCAATGGCGTTAAGAACGGCCTCAGCGTTAAACAGCGCGCCGCTGCGGGAGTCCACCCCAAGCGCGACCGGATGGCCCAGTTCGACCTTCTCGCACAGGGTAAACGCCTGCGAGAGCAGAAGCGGCGGGAGGTTATCCATGCACTGATAGCCGCTGTCCTCCAGATGCTTGAGCACGCTGGTCTTGCCCGCGCCGGAGAGGCCGGTAACGATGAGAAATCTCATATCCACATATATTCCTTTCGAGGGGCATTTTCATTTGCAGAAGCGATGGATGGGCGTTCAGATTACGCCTTCTTGTTTTCGCCGAGGATGCGGATTTCAGGCTCGAGCATGACGCCGTTGGCGGCGTATACGCGCTGCCTGATTTCTTCCATCAGAGAGAGAATGTCGCTGGCAGTCGCACTGCCGAGGTTGACGACAAAGCCTGCGTGCTTTTCGCTGACCTGCGCATCGCCTACGCGCAGCCCTCGCAGGCCGCAGTCGTCGATCAGCTTGGCTGCGAACAGCCCTTGCGGACGCTTGAAGGTGCTGCCGGCACTGGGAAGATTGAGCGGCTGCTTATCGCGACGGGCCTGGGCAAGCTCGTTCATGCGGCTGCGGATGGCGTCGGGATCGCCCGGCGTGAGCTGCATGGTGACTTCGGTAACGATGACGTCCGCTTCCATCAGCGCGCTGTGACGATAGGAGAAGCGGAGAGCATCGCCTTCAAAGACGACGGGCTTTCCATCGGAGACCGACACGGCGCAGACGCGGGTCACGACATCAGAGAGCTCCCTGCCGTATGCGCCTGCATTCATGATGACGCCGCCGCCGATTGTGCCGGGAATCCCAGCGATTTCAGCCAGGCCATCAAGCCCCTCCGCGAGCGCAAACTGGGCAATGCTGCTCATCGAAGCGCCGGCCTGCGCGATGATGCAGTCGCCCTCGCGGCGAATGGCAGCACAGTCGCCGGCGATGCGGACAACAAGACCGCGGATGCCGCCGTCGCGGACAAGCAGGTTGGAGCCGTTGCCAATCAGCGTGACAGGCACGCCTGCATGCTTTGCTGCACGCAGGGCGACAGGGATCTCCGCAGGAGAGGCGATATTGACCAGAACGTCGGCATCTCCGCCGACGCGAAATGTTGTATAGCGCGCCATACTGGCACGGGGAATGATGCGTTCCGGGGCAAAGTTTGCCTGAACGAGGGATGTAATCAGGGCGTCCATGAAACTCCTCCATTGATTGAATATCCACATTGTAACCGATAAGGAGGGAATGTACAAGCGAAAAAATGGGGTACATAACCGGATTGAAAGAATCTCTTCCATATAATATACGCAAATTGGCCGCTTCGTGTATGGCGGCGGCAAAAAAAGTTTGAAAAAAGTTCAAAAAAGTTCGAAAAAGGTGTTGACAAGCGGGTGATGGTGTAGTATACTAGCCTAGCTGTCAGCGAGAAACAACATCTCGCGGACATGATCCTTGAAAACGATACAGAATCAAGAAGAACGCGAATCTGCGATTTTCACGAGTCGCAGAGAAACAAAGACAGTCAATTCGTACATGAGTTTTGAAGCTTGAAGGTAACTTCAGGATTCGATACAGAATCAAACACGAGAGTTTGATCCTGGCTCAGGACGAACGC
>JAFXCE010000143.1 GCA_017521565.1 Clostridia bacterium
AAAGAGGATGCGCCGCTGGGCGACCGCAGCAACATGGTCTTTTCCGGCTGTTCCATCACGTATGGCACAGCAACCGCTGTCGTCACCGCCACCGGCATGGATACGCAGATGGGTAAAATCGCCAACCTGCTGGATAACGAGAAAGAAGGACAGACGCCGCTCCAGGAAAAGCTCGCACAGCTGGGCAAGTATCTGGGCATTCTGGCCATCGGCGCATGCGCCATCGTGTTTGTCGTAGGCCTCATGAATGGCATTCCAGCGCTGGAAATCTTCATGACTGCCGTATCGCTGGCTGTCTCTGCGATTCCGGAAGGCCTCCCCGCTATTGTGACGATCGTTCTCTCCATCGGCGTGCAGCGCATGGTGAAGAAGAACGCCATTATCCGCCGTCTGCCTGCCGTAGAAACGCTGGGCAGCGCGTCGGTGATCTGCTCGGATAAGACCGGCACGCTGACGCAGAACCGTATGACGCTGGTCAAAGCTTATGTGGATGGCGAAGCGCAGGCGGAAGACGTCACAGCCGCAAACACCGAATCCATTCGCAGGCTTCTTTCCTATGGCTCTTTGTGCTGCGATGGTTCCGTCGTATTTGACGGCGGGAAGGAGCATCACATCGGCGATCCGACAGAAACGGCCATCGTCCTTGCGGCGCATAAGCATGGCATGCCAAAGGAAGCGCTCAATCGCAAATATCCCCGCCTTGCCGAGCTTCCCTTTGATTCTGACCGAAAGCTGATGACCACCGTACACAGGATGGACGGAAAGATCATCTCCATCACCAAGGGCGCATTTGACGTGATGGCAAGCCGATGCGTGGCAGGCAATCTGGAGGCAGCCAAACGCGAGTGCGACCGAATGAGCGAAAGCGCCCTTCGCGTCATTGCCATCAGCTATCGTGAGTTGGACGCCGTGCCGGAAAATCCAACGCCCGAAGCGCTGGAATGCGATCTCACGTTTATGGGTCTTGTCGGCATGATCGATCCCCCGCGTCCGGAGGCCAGGGACGCCGTCAGCGTCTGCCGCAAGGCCGGCATCAAGCCTGTCATGATCACCGGCGATCATGTTGTGACGGCCTCGGCTATCGCCAAAGAGCTGGGCATTCTTGAAAAAGGAGACCGCGCGATCACCGGCGCACAGCTGGATGCCATGACAGATTCCGAGCTGGATGCGCAGGTCGAAAATATCTCCGTCTATGCCCGTGTGTCGCCGGAAAACAAAATCCGTATCGTCAAGGCGTGGCAGCGCAAGGGACAGGTCGTCTCCATGACAGGCGACGGTGTGAACGATGCGCCTGCGCTCAAGGCGGCAGACATCGGCTGTGCAATGGGCATCACCGGCACGGACGTCGCCAAGGGCGCAGCGGATATGACGCTTACTGATGACAACTTTGCCACCATCGTAGACGCCGTGCGCGAGGGACGCGGTATCTACGCCAATATCAAAAAGGTCGTCGGCTTCCTGCTGGGCACGAACATCGGCGAGGTCATCACCGTCTTTATGGCGATGATCCTCTGGCATAAGACGCCGCTGCTGTCCATGCAGTTGCTGTGGATTAACCTTGTCACGGACAGTCTGCCTGCGATTGCACTGGGCATGGAGGCAGTAGAAAGCGATGTGATGGAAAAGAACCCCAAGCCGAAGGACGAGGGACTCTTTGCCAATGGCTATGGCATTCAGATTATTCTTCAGGGCGTGATGTTCGGCCTCCTGTCGCTGATCGCTTTCCGACTGGGCGAGGGTATGACCGGGCTGCTTGAGGGCGGCCAGACGATGGCATTCATGGTTCTCTCGCTGTCTCAGGTTGTTCAAGCGTTCAACATGCGCTCGGCACACTCTCTGTTTAAGATCGGCCCGTTCAGCAACAGAAAGCTCAGCGGCGCAGCGGCTATCTCTTTGCTGCTCGTATTGCTTGTGCTGCTGACGCCGCTGCGCAGCATCTTCGGCCTGATTGTTCTGCCGGTAAAGGGATATCTGATCGGTACCATCCTGATCTTTGTGCCTCTGCTGGTGATGGAGATCGCTAAAGCGGCCAATCTGGTCAGGCATCATCACTGAATGATCGCCGTGCATCCGTCTATCCCGGCGGATGCACGGCATATTGAGTTTCATATGAAGAAGAACACGCTATTGGGCGGCGCAATCGCTGCAATCGCCCTTTTCATCCTCTCACTGCTTATCTATACCGCCACCCATGCACAGCAGATGATCGGCTCCATCGTCGCCTATCTTCCGCAGGGCTCGTGGCGCAGCGCCGTCGTGCTGCTCGTTCTCTATGCCGTCAAGGGGCTTGTGTTCGTCGTGCCCGTTCCGCTTCTGCAGTTCGCGGCAAGCAGGCTGTTCACCAGGCCTGCCGCCATTCTCGTCAACCTGCTGGGCATCGTGCTTTGCTATCTCGTTCCTTATGCGACAGGTTTCTTTTTCGGCGAAAAGGCCACCCGGCGCTTTGCGCATCAGTATGAGAAGATTGCGCCGTTTGTCGAGCGCTGCCATGATCACCGGTTTGCAATCTGCTTCATTCCGCGGCTCATCAGCTTCGTGCCCAACGATCTGCTGAGCGTCTATCTGGGCGCGGCGCAGATTCCGCTTTCCGTCTTTCTGTTTGCCAGCACGCTGGCCTCTGCGCCCAAAATCGTGCTCAATACGCTGGCTGGCGCAAGCATTCACGACCCGACGTCGCCCATGTTTATCATTTCCCTCTTTCTGAGCATCGCGCTGGTCGCCTTCTCGCTGCTGCTTGCGCATAAGCTGAAACACAAATCAAAGCCCTGACAGGAGGTGCGTCCATGCGAAAAAAGTGGTTCCGGGCGCTGTTCGCGCAGCGGGTCTGGGTTGCGCTGCTCATCCTCCTTCAAGCCGCGTTTCTCATTCATCTCATCCTGACCGGCAGCGCCGTCTCCCGGCGGCTCAATCATCTGCTGACCGGACTGAGCCTCGTCGTCTCGCTGTATATCATCGCCAAGAAGGATAAGGGCGCCTACAAGCTCACATGGGTCTTTCTGATTCTGCTCTTTCCCGTTTTCGGCGGCGCGCTGTATGTGCTTTTCACCTTCCAGACCTCAACCCGCCGCTTTGAAAAGTCCATCGAAGCAGTTGAAGGGCATATCCGCCCGCTGTATCAGCTGCCGCAGGACGGCTATCAGCAGGCCAAAGAACGCCTGCCTCATCGCGTATCCCAGATCCGGTATCTGCAGAAGTTTGCCGGATTCCCCGTTTATGATCAGACAACCACTTCGTATTATTCCCCCGGCGAGTTGTTCTTTGAAGCACTGATCCCTGATCTGGAAAGCGCAGAGCATTACATCTTTCTGGAATACTTCATCGTGCAGGAAGGAAAGATGTGGGATACGATTCTGGAAATCCTGATCCGCAAAGCGCGAGAGGGCGTCACCGTGCGCCTGATGTATGACGACATGGGCTGCTTCCTGCTGCTGCCCAAGAAATATAAGGAGAAGCTGGCTGCGTTTGGCATCGAGTGCATCGTGTTCAATCCCTTCCGACCTTTGATGAGCGCCGTGCAGAACAACCGTGATCACCGCAAGATCACCTCCATCGACGGCAAGGTCGCCTACACCGGCGGCATCAATCTGGCGGACGAGTACATCAACGCCTATGAAAAGCATGGGCACTGGAAGGATTCTGCACTGCGCGTGGAGGGCAAAGCCGCATGGAGCTTGACGCTGATCTTCCTTGAAATGTGGGCGCTGTGCAAAGGAGAGCAGGAGGATTTTGAAGCCTTTTATCCGTGGAAGGACGCGCCATGCGATATCCAGACAGACGGCTTTGTGCAGCCCTATGCGGACAGCCCGATGGATCTGGACAACGTGGGCGAGCATGTGTATCTGCAGATCATCAATTCTGCGAAGGATTACGTGTACATCACCACGCCATATCTGATCGTGGACGACAGCATGCTCTCCGCACTCATTCTCGCCGCCAAATCCGGCGTGGACGTGCGCATCATCACCCCGCGCATCTGGGACAAGCGGCTGGTTCACATGACGACGCGCTCGTATTACCGCGAGCTGACCCGCGCAGGCGTGAAGGTATACGAATACACCAACGGATTCATGCACGCCAAGACCTTCGTATCAGACGACAACATCGCCACCGTCGGCACGACAAACCTCGATTTCCGTTCGCTGTATCTGCACTTTGAATGCGGCGTGATGCTGATGGAAAGCAGCACCGTGCATAGCGTCAAGGACGACTTCATGAAAACGCTTGACAGCTGCCAGCTCATCACGCAGGAAGACTGCAAAGCCGGCGTGCTGGTCCGCCTGTTTCAGGATATCCTGCGGCTTTTTGCGCCGCTGCTTTAACCAAGGAGGAAAAGCATGTTTTTTGAGGATCCGAAGCTCCGCAAAATCATCTCCCGCTGGATCATCGGCATTGTGTCCGTCTGCGTGCTGATCTATCTGGGCGTGCGCCATATCTCGCAGCTTGCCTTTGCCGTAAGCTATGTGTTTTCGCTGATTGCGCCGCTGTGCATCGGGCTCTTCTTTGCGCTGATGCTCAATCTGCCGATGCGTTTTTTCGAGAAGAAGCTCTTTGCCAAATGCAGAAACGAAAGAATCCGCAAAGCCGGGCGCGGCCTGTCCATCCTGCTGGCGCTGGCGACCATACTGGGCATCCTCATCGGCGTCGCCGTGCTGGTCGTGCCGGAGCTGGTGGAAGCGGTTGCCGTTCTGGGCAGTCAGATCACCGGCGTCATCGATCAGCTGGCGGCCTTTGACGCGCAGACGGATTATTCTGCGATTCCCTTTGGCCACTATCTGGAAGGCATTGATATCGATTGGTCAGGCATCAAAACCGGGCTGGGCGCATGGCTTGGAGAGCAGCGCAGCGCCATCGTTTCCAGCGCCGTGATGACGTTCAGCTCCGTCGCCGGGGTGATCGTCGATCTGGTGGTCAGCATGGTGTTTGCGGTCTATGTGCTTGCCAATAAGGAACGCCTGACGGCGCAGGTCACGCGCCTGATCTGCGCATGGATGCCCAAGACGATGGGAAATCGGCTGATGCATATCACCAACGTGTGCGTCGGCGTATTCGAGCGCTTCATCGTTGGACAGACGATGGAAGCCATCATCCTCGGCTCGCTGTGTACCATCGGCATGCTAATTCTGCGCCTGCCGTATGCGCCGATGGTCGGCGCGCTGATCGGCGTGACGGCGTTCATTCCAATCGTCGGCGCGTATCTGGGCGCGTTCGTCGGTGCATTCATGATTCTGACCATCGATCCCTTCAAGGCGCTGGTGTTCCTCATCTTCCTCGTGATCCTCCAGCAGGTGGAGGGCAACCTGATCTATCCGCGCGTCGTGGGCGGCAAGATTCATCTGCCCGCCATGTGGGTGCTGGCGGCGATCACCATCGGCGGAGGCATCGCCGGTCCGTTTGGCATGCTCTTTGCCGTGCCGGTATTCTCCTCAGCCTATGAGCTTTTGAGGGAAGCCACCATCGCCAAAGAAGCCGCGCTTGCACAAACAGCAAACACATAATCCGACAAATGAAGCGGCAGGCAGCATGGCTTGTCCGCTTTCTCTTGTTGTCTGCATCGCTTGCTGATACAATGCCTGCTTATCAGGAGGCTTCATATGAACATCGTCGTTACACTCAATAGCCATTACATCAAACCCTTATGCGTCATGCTCCGTTCGCTGCTGGATGCGCATCCGCAGCAAAGGATTTCCGTTTATGTCATTCATACGGAATTGACGGAGCATGACTTCGCCTTCGTCCGCGATGCCCTCGGCAGTTCCCGTCTTCTGTTGCACAGCATTCGCGTCGCATCTGACTTTCTTGCCGACTGGCCGGTAACCTTTCATTTCTCCAAGGAGATGTATTACCGGATATTCTCGGCAAAGCTGCTGCCTCCGGATGTTTCTCGTGCACTGTATCTGGATCCCGACATGGTCATCCTTTCATCGCTTGACGAGCTGTATCACAGGGACATGGGCGACGCATTCTTTGCCGCTGCGCGTTCGATCAATCACGCCAGCGAAGCGCTGTTCAAAAAGCGGCTGCATATGAGCAGAGAGACGCATTATTTCAACTCCGGCGTGCTGCTGATGAACCTTGAGCTTCTGCGCAGGGAGCAGAATGAACAGGACGTCTTTGGCTTTATCGAGCGTAACCCGAAGAAGCTGATGCTGCCCGATCAGGATATCCTCAATGCGCTGTATGCAGACAGGACAGTATTCCTTGATCCGATCCGCTACAACTTCGACGTTCGGTATTATCCGGCGCTGCACGCGCTGTCGCTTGGAAAGATTTCGGT
>JAFXCE010000144.1 GCA_017521565.1 Clostridia bacterium
ACCGGGCCAGTCGCGCCGACAGGACCCGTCGCGCCGGTCGGTCCCACCGGGCCGGTCGCACCCACCGCGCCGGTTGCGCCAACCGGGCCAGTCGCGCCGGTCGGTCCCACCGGGCCGGTCGCACCCACCGGGCCAGTCGCGCCGACAGGTCCAGTCGCGCCGGTCGGTCCTACCGGGCCAGTCGCCCCCACCGGACCAGTCGCGCCGACAGGACCCGTCGCGCCGGTCGGACCTACCGGGCCGGTCGCACCCACCGGGCCAGTCGCACCGACAGGACCCGTTGCGCCTGTCGGCCCCACCGGGCCAGTTGCACCTACCGGGCCAGTCGCACCTACCGGGCCAGTCGCACCTGTTGCGCCTGTAGCGCCCGTTGCACCGACAGGCCCAGTCGCACCTGTTGCGCCGGCAGCACCTGTAGCGCCAGTCGCGCCGATGGGACCCTGTGCGCCCTGCGGTCCTTGCGGGCCGACGGGGCCTGTTATGCCGATGGGTCCCTGCGGCCCCTGAGGACCGACGGGACCCTGCGGGCCTGTGGGACCGATCTGGCAGGCTGGATTGGTTGTGCATCCGCAGCCGTTGCTGCATTCATAGCCGTTGCTGTATTCACAGCCATTGCTGCGTTCACAGCCATTGCTGCGTTCATAGCCGTTGTTGTTGCAGCCGTTATTGCCGCAGTTTCCACAGCCCCAGCGTCCCTGACCGCGTCCTTCCTGATTGGCGATGAAAAATGGCAAAAGCAACACCTCTTTCTGAAAATGAGCATGGGAGACGAAAGAGTGGAACTTGTTTTCCGCTCTCTGGCATACTCTATGCCAGGCAGTCGGATGATGTGCAGGAATCGGAGGGATGCTGCTGTGGAATTGTCGCTTTGCATGATCGTAAAAAACGAAGAGAAGAGCCTGGGCGCATGTCTTGAAAGCGTGAAGGATGCGGTGGATGAGATTGTGATTGTGGACACGGGATCATCGGACGGAACGAAGGCAGTTGCGGCGCGATATACGGATCGGGTTCTGGACGTCACGTGGACGGATGACTTTTCTGCTGCGCGCAACGCATCGATGGAGGCGGCGACAAAGCCGTTCATCCTCTGGCTTGATGCGGATGATGTGCTTGATCCGCCGGAATCGGAAAAGCTCGCGGCACTGAAAGCGCGGCTTGGCGATCATGTGGATGCGGTGATGATGCCGTATCATTATGGCTTTTCGCCGGATGGTTCGCCCGCGCTTGTCTTTGACCGGGAACGGATTGTCCGCCGCGCAGCCGGGTTTGCATTTGAAGGCGCGGTGCACGAGGTGATGGCTGTTTCCGGGCATGTGATCCGCGAGGAAATCATAGTCCGGCATACGGGAAGCCATGGGGAAAGCAGCAACCGGAGAAATCTTGCGATCTACCGGCGGCTGCTTGAGCGGGGAACGCCGATGACGGCGCGGGACTGGTATTACTATGCACGGGAACTGAAAAGCGCAGGAGAATATGCGGAAGCGCTGAACGCATTCGATCGCTTTTTGGCCATGGATGGATGGCTTGAAAACAGGCTGGATGCGCAGATCGGGAAAGGCGAGTGCCATAGAGCGCTGGGCGACGGCCATGCGGCCAAAGCGGCGTATTTCACCGCAATGGCGCAGGGAACGCCGCGGGCAGAGGCGCTTTGCGCCATGGGCGAATGCCTGCTGGAAGAGGGAAATCTGCCTGCGGCGGCATTCTGGTATCGCGCTGCGCTGCAGTGCGACCTTCCGGCGGATCCGCGCGCGTTTGTTTTTCCGGATGCGTATGGCTATGTGCCGCTGATGCAGCTTTGCGTCATCTATGATCGCCTTGGCGATTCTGCGCGCGCTTCACGGATGAACGAGCAGGCGCTGCTTCTGCATCCGGGGGATGCGGCGGCCCTGTCAAATCGCGCATACTTTGCGCAGCGGCTCAAAGAATAGGGGAGAAAAAACAGAGCAGACAGGGGGCGTAAGCGACGAAAAGATGGGCGGCAGGGCTTTTCATGGCTCTGATTTTTATGTATAATCAAGTTGGAAGCTTAGCGCAGGGCGAAAGCAGCGCGAAGGCGGCCTGCATCATGGAGATGGAAACGGGCCGTGTGCTGTTTTCGTGCAGGATGCATGACAGGCTGCCAATGGCATCGACGACGAAGGTGATGACCGCGCTGCTGGCCATTGAACTGGGGGATCCGGACAGCGAAGTGACATGTTCTCAAAATGCATATGGCGTGCCGGGAACATCGATCTACCTTCAGGCGGGCGAGACGCTTCCCCTGCGGGAGATGCTGCTGGGGCTGATGCTTGCCAGCGGAAATGACGCGGCGGTGGCGATTGCCGAGCATATCGGCGGAAGCACGGCGCAGTTCGTCTCGCTGATGAACGAGCGTGCACGGCGCATTGGCGCGGTGAATACGCATTTTGCCAACCCGCACGGACTGCCGGACGACACGCACTATACCACGGCGTATGATCTTGCGCTCATTGCGCGGGAAGCGATGAAAAATGATGCGTTCCGTGAGCTTGTATCCACGCAGAGGGCAAGCATTCCATGGGAAGGGCGGACGTACAAGCGCCAGCTGAACAACAAGAACAAGCTGCTTTCTTCCTATGCGGGCGCGACGGGGATCAAAACGGGATACACCAGCAAGGCCGGGCGCTGTCTGGTCTTTGGCGCGATGCGGGAAAATATGGAGCTGGTCGGCTGTGTACTGGGCTGCGGGGACTGGTTTGACGAGGCGGCGCGGCTGATGGACGGCTGCTACGAGACATATGCCATGACGCGCGTGCTGGGGCCTACGATCAGCGCAGGGCGCATCGCGGTCACGGAAGGAAAAAAGGACGTCGTGAGCATGTGCGTGATGGGGGAACTGAGTGTTCCGCTCAGCGTGGGCGAGTCGGCGCAGGTGGTGCTGGATGTGCCCAAGGCTGTGCGTGCGCCGGTGTATCCGGGCATGCATCTGGGTACGGCAAGGCTGGTTGCCGGCGGTCAGGTGTATGGCACGTGCGAGGTGGTTGCCGGCGGACGCGTGGACAGCGACAGGATCACGATGGATGTGCGCCGGATTATGGCGCGTTGGATATTATAAAGGAGTATACGGCATGAGACTTCAGAAATACATGGCCATGTGCGGCGTTGCCGCGCGCAGAAAGTGCGAGGAGATCATTGCAAGCGGACGCGTCAGCGTCAACGGGCAGGTGATTACCGAGATGGGGACGCAGGTGGAGGAGAGCGACATTGTCCTCGTGGACGGCGTGAGAATCAAGCCGGAGGAGGAAAAGCGCTATATTCTCTACCATAAGCCGGCGGGCGAGGTGACGACCGTCAGCGATGAAAAGGGCAGGGAGACGGTCATGGATCGCTTCCGCGATTTCCCGGTGCGCCTGTATCCTGTGGGCCGCCTTGACTATGACAGCGAGGGCCTGCTCCTTTTGACCAACGACGGTGAACTTGCGCAGCGGCTGACGCATCCGAGCTGCGAGGTGGATAAGGTATACCTTGCGCGCGTGACGGGAAACCCGAGCAACGAGGCGATTGAGCGTATGCGCCGGGGCGTATACATGGAAGGTGACGAGCGCAAGACCTATCCCGCAGAGGTGCGCGTCGTACGCGATGAGAGCCTGTTTTCGGATATCCTCGTGACGATTCACGAGGGGCGCAACCGTCAGGTGCGCAGGATGTTTGATGCGGTGGGGCATAAGGTGCTGCTGCTGCGCCGGGTTCGCTTCGGCCCGCTGGAGCTGGGCAGCCTGCGCCGCGGGGAATGGCGCGAGCTGGACAGCTTTGAGATTGAGCGCCTGCATGGCCTGTAAGCATCGCAGAAAAGCAAAAAGACAATCCTAGTGAAAGACAGAAGAGGTGACAGGATGAAGAGCGATCTGACCTGCCCGGTAGAGATCACAAAGGTGACGGTGAACCGGGAAGCGCGCGATACCAAAGAGAGTGAGCAGATTGTCTGTCTCATCGAGTTTTTCAATCTGTCTGAAAAGGTCATTGACAGCCTTCAGATGAACATCATCTGCTTTGATCCGGAGGGGACCCGGCTTGGCGGCAGGCTGGTCCGCTCTGCGGCCAGGGGAGAGGCGCGCGCACATTTTTCCGGCACGTTTATGCCGGAGCATGTCGACGGCGCGGTGCGCGTGGAGGCTGCGGTAGAAAAGGTCTGGTATGCCGACGGCGTGGTCTGGCGGCGCGAGGATCGCAATGTGCGCGAATACACGCCCAACACGCTGAGCGAGGGTCGTGAACTCGACCGTCTGCGCGCTGTTGCCGGGCCGGATGCGGCGGGCTATGCGCGGGAGGACGATATCGTCTGGCTGTGCGTCTGCGGCAGGGCGAACCGCACGAGCGACGACAAGTGCCTTCGCTGCGAACGCGAACGCGAACAGGTGCTCAGGGATTACTGCTTTGCCGCGATCGATGCGACGGCGGGCAGGAAGGAGCGCGAGCTGGAGGAGCAGACGAAGGATACGCTGCGCCGCTCCAGCGAAGCGACCGTTGTGGAACAGACGGAAATCCTCAAGAAGAGCAAAAGGCGCAGAAAGCGCATGAAAGCCGTGGTTGCGCTGCTGGCGTTTGCTGCGCTGGCGCTGGCGATGGCGCGCTGGGGCGTGCCCTATGGCGCATGCTGGTATGCGCAGCGGCAGATGGACGACGGCAAGCTGGCGGACGCGAAGCAGATCTTCATGTTCGTTGACGCGTATTGGCCGGGCATGCTGGATGCGGGCAGCCGCGCGCAGCTGGCTGAGGAAAAGATCATCGAAGGCCTGATTGCCGCGGGCAGCGATATTCAGCTTGAGGAGGCGGCAAAGCGCGCAAAGGAGCTGGATACTGCCGCTGCGCCGGCGCTTTACGAACAGGCCATGCTCCTGCGCGCGCAGGGGATGATCGACGCTGGCGATACGGACGGCGCGGAGGCGCTGCTTGGCGCGATGAAAGAGAGCGAAGCGGCGAAGGCCATGCACATGGCCCTGATTTACGACATCGCCATGGCGGCGCGCGAACGGGTTGAGTATCCTGCGGCGATCGCGCGGTTTGAGTCGCTGGGGGATTATCAGGACGCAAGGCTTCAGAAGGAAGAAGCGATTTATGACTACGGCCGACAGCTGATGCGCGAAGGCGAATATCAGCTGGCGCATGAGCAGCTGCTGCTGGTTTCGGGCAAGCGCGACGCGATTGCGCTCATTCGTCAGTGCCGCTATGCCATTGCGTTAAGCCATCAGGAAAACGGAGATTATATCGCGGCGGCGGATCTGTTTGATACGCTGGGCGTATATGAAGAGGCCGAAACGCGCGCGGCCATCTGCCGCTATACGGCGGGCATGAATGCGCTGGAGGCAGGTTCGCTGGAGATTGCGGCAAAGCAGCTGAAGCTGGCGGGCGATTATGAGGATGCGCCGGCGCGATTTGCCGACGCTGCCTTTACGCTGGGCTGCACTGCGCTTGAAAACAAGGAATACGAGACGGCCATCGAATGGCTGGGCCAGCTGAAGCGCGAGGGCGAGGCGGGCGATGCACTTGACAGGGCGACCTATGCGTATGCACTGGAGCTTGAGGCTGCGGGCAAGAAAGAGCAGGCTGCGCTGGAGTTTGCGTCGCTTGGCGGCTATGAGGATGCGGAAGAGCGGGCAAAGGCGCTTGAATATGCGCTGGCCTGCGAAGAAATGGAAGCAGAGCCGGAAAGCGCGCTGGGCCGCTTTGAGGGTCTGGGCGATTATAAAGACGCTGAAAAGATGGCGCTTTCCTGCCGGTATCAGATGGCGAGGAACCTGTATGCAGCGGGCGAATATGAAGCTGCACTGCAGGCCTTTGAATCCCTTGGCGACTACGGGGACGCCGCAGGCCAGGCGCGCCGCAGCCGCTATGCGCTGGCGGGCGAGCGATTTGCGCAGCGGGAGTATGAAGCCGCAGCAGCGCTGTTTGAGGCGTGCGGCGCATACCTTGACAGCGAAGACCGCGCCATGCGCGCGCACTATGAGCAGGCGGCTGCGCTGGAAGCAACCGGAGAGTATGCGCAGGCATCCGAAGAATTCGCTGCACTGGGCAGCTACGAGGATGCCAAGCTGCGCGTGAAGCAGAACGAGGATGCATGGCTCAAGGCGGCGTACCAGAGTGCGCGCCTTGACAGCGAGCTGGGCGATTACGAGAGCGTGATCAGGGAGCTTGCGCCGCTTTGGAAAAGCGAACTGCCGGAGCGTTATGCGCAGGTGAAGGAGATGTATATCTCTGCTTGCCTCAACAGAGCGAAGGAACTCACCGATCAGGGCAAGCCGTTTGAGGCGCTTGACATGCTGGAGAGCATCAAGGACGTCAGCAAGCCGGCGAAGAGCATGCTGGATGCGTATGTCTACCGGATTGTCGGCCGATGGAAGGACAAAAAAGGCGTGGAGTACGTTTTCCGCAGGGACGGCACCTGTGCCGTCGCGGGAGAGGAAATGTACTTTGGCGGCAGCGGCTATGAGATCACCATGGGCAGCGAGCCGTATCCGACGCGCAGAGCGTATGGCATTGTCAGCCTGAAGAATAAGACGCTGACGGTCAAGGACGCGGCGTCCGGCGCCAATATCCGCCTCAATTATGTTGGCGAGTCGACGCCGCCTGCCGCTGCGCCAGCCGAGGCCACGGCAGCGGAAGCGACGCCTTCTCAGGCGGAGAGCGAAACGAAAACCGAGGAATAAACCGTGAAGAAGAAAGACGCTATCATCATCCTTGCCGCGCTGCTGGCGGCGCTTGCGCTGTATCTCGTTTCCCAGATTTCCCTTGGCACGAAGGCCTCCACGGTTGTCGTGCTTCAGGATGGCGAGGTGCTCATGCGTCGTCCGCTGGCGATAGAGGATGAGTATGAAATCCGGCAGGAGGATGGCTCCGTCAACGTGATCGCTGTCGAGGGCGGCGCGGTCTATATGAAGGAAGCGAACTGCCGCGACGGGCTGTGCATCCGTCAGGGAAAAATGAAAAATGCTGCAAAGACGATTGTCTGCCTGCCGCATAAGCTGGTGGTGCAGATGGAGGGCGACGCGCCCGCAAGCGACAACAGCGATCTTGACGTGATCATCCAGTAAGCGCGAAAGGAAGAGGGCATGAACCCGATCAAAAGATGGCTCCGCGACGCAAAGACGCCGCCCAGCCTCAAATATGTGGATACCTGCGACGGCCTGCGCGTGATGGCGGTGACGATTGTTGCATGGTTTCATATCTGGCAGCAGTCCTGGCTGTTCCCGGGGCTGACGGTCTTTGGCAGGGAGATCAGCCTGGATCCGCTGGCCCGCTCGGGCTATATATGGGTCGATATGATGATTCTCATCAGCGGATTCTGCCTGTATCTGCCGTGGGCGCGCATGCGGTATCAGGGCGGCATGCGGCCGCATCCCATTGATTTTTACGCCAAAAGGCTGATGCGCATCCATCCGTCCTACCTGCTGACGGTGGGCGTCATGTTTGCCGTTGCGCTTGCGACGAAGGCCTATTACACGAGGGAGCATATGATGCGCGATGTGCTGTCCCATCTGACGTACACGCACATGTTCTTCTACGACGCCTATTATTCGTCCAATCTTGGCGGCGCGCTGTGGACGCTGGCGCTTGAGATGCAGTTTTATCTGCTCTTCCCGCTGATTGCGCGCGCATTTTATAAAATGCCGGCGACGACGTTTGCTCTGATGACGGGAGCAGCGCTGGCCTTCCGAGGCTATGTCGGCGCGAATATCAAGGACATTGCGCTGTATTTTAATCAGCTTCCGGCTTATCTGGATACGTTTGCCATCGGCATGGCGGCGGCGTCTGTCCATGCATGGCTTGCTAAGAAGCGGCCCAATGCGTTTACGCGTATCTTCTGCAGCGCAGGCTGCATGCTGATGCTGCTGCTTTTGTGGAAGGTTGTGCGGCGTCAGGCGGGGAATCCGAATGTCGAAATGATCCGTCTGGGTCAGATGAGCAACCGGCTGTCGATGGGGCTGCTGGGCGCGGGGCTGCTGGTGATGAGCGCAAACGCGGGTCTTGTTCTGCGCAGAATTCTGGGCAATCCGGTGACAAAGTTCCTTTCCGGCATTTCCCTCCAGTTTTATATCTGGCATCAGACCATCGCTGTGTGGCTTTTGCAGTACAGGATCATTCCCAGCGCTTACGAGTATCCCAATTATGACGGCGATCATGTCTGGCAGGTGCGCTATACGTTTGCCTGCTTTGCCGTTTCGATTCTCGTCGCCGCAGTGATCACGTATGGCTTTGAGCGGCCTATTGGCCGCGCGCTGCAAAGGCGCTGGGATGCATGGCGCGCGCGCGGCAGGAAAGGAGCATGACCATGCTGCATATCGGATGTCACCTCTCCTGTGCGGGCGGCTATCTCGCCATGGGCAGGCAGGCGCTTGCCATTGGTGCGGATACGTTCCAGTTTTTTACCCGTAATCCGCGCGGGGGATCGGTCAAGCCGTTTGACAAGGCGGACGCCGATGCACTGGGTGTGCTGATGCAGGAGAACAGCTTTGCGCCGGTACTGGCGCATGCACCATATACGCTTAACGCAGCGGCGGCGGATCCGCGTGTGCGTGCGTTTGCGTTCCGCACGATGCGCGAGGATCTTGAGCGCCTTTCGCATATTCCGGGTGCGATGCTCAATTTTCACCCAGGCAGCCATGTGAAGCAGGGGGAGGATGCCGGCATTCGTCTCATCAGCGAAATGCTTGACGAGGTGTATACGCCCGAACTGCCCACGACCGTGCTGCTGGAGACCATGGCGGGCAAGGGCAGCGAGGTGGGGCGGAGCTTTGAGGAGCTTCGCGCGATCATGGATGCGAGCCGGACCGGCGGCCGGCTGGGCGTATGCCTGGATACCTGCCATGTATACGACGGCGGATACGATATTGTGAATCATCTGGATGATGTACTGGAAGCGTTTGACCGGGTGATCGGGCTTGACCGCCTGAAAGCCATTCACATGAACGACAGCAAAAACCCCATGGGCAGCCATAAGGACAGGCATGAGAAGATCGGCGAGGGATTCATCGGGCTTGAAGCGATGGTGCGGATCATCAACCATCCTGCGCTGCGCCATCTGCCGTTTTATCTGGAAACGCCCAACGAAATCGAGGGATATGCGCGGGAGATTGCGCTGCTGCGCGCGGCGTATCAGGGCGCATAAACAAAAGGAGAAGAAATACCATGAGCCATGAAATCAAAACCATCGGATTGATCGGTCTTGGCGCGGTCGGCGCGCTGTATGCCGAGCGGCTGCTTTCGACCGGTGCGGATATCCGCGTGATCGTTGACGAGGCGCGCAAGGCGCGCTATGAGCGTGAGGGCGTACTGGTCAACGGGAAGCGAATCGACTACCCCTATGCGACGCCCGCGCAGGCTGAGGCGCTGGATCTGATCATCGTCGCCACGAAGCAGGGCGGCCTTGAGGCGGCGCTTGATACCATCAGCGGTTTCGTCGGGGAAAACACGCTGCTGATTTCCCTGATCAATGGCGTGACCAGCGAGGGCGCAATGGCGGAGCGCTTCGGCGAAAAGAACGTGCTTTACGCCGTGGCGCAGGGCATGGATGCCGTCAAGGAGGGCAACAGCCTCGTGTATGAGCATCCGGGCATGATCGTGCTGGGCGAAAAGGAACCGGGTGAGGTATCCGGGCGCGTGATGGCGGTGGCGGATCACCTGATGGCGCACGGCGTGAAGGTTGTGCCGGTTAAGGACATGGTGCGCCGCCAGTGGGGCAAGCTGATGCTCAACGTGGGTCTCAATCAGGCGTGCATGGTTTTTGCCTGCAACTACGAGGGTGTACAGCAGCCGGGCGAGGCGCGCGAGGTGATGCTCGGCGCGATGCGCGAGGCCAAGACAATTGCAGGGCTGGAGGGGTATCCCATCAGCGAGACGGAATATATCGACTGGGTGAAGATGGCGGACGGGCTTGCGCCCTCGGGCTGCCCGAGCATGCGTCAGGACGGCGCGGCAAAGCGCAGGAGCGAGGTTGAGCTCTTTGCCGGCACGATGGTGCGCCTTGGTAAAAAGCACGGCGTGCCGGTGCCGGTCAACGAATGGCTCTATCAGCGCGTCAGAGAGATCGAGGCAGCGTACTGAGCCGGATAAGGCAATAAAAAGCGGATGTATCCGAAGGAACCGGATGCATCCGTTTTTCTATGATGGATATGAAATCGGGAAGAAAATGCCGGGCACGTTCGTTTTATGGATAACCGCTCATTCAAAGCGAAGCAGGTCATGCGCGACGGGCGTATAAAAGAGCTGAGAGAGCGTATTCAGATCCCGCGTCTGCGAGAGAATCCACATCAGCTTGGTCACGACAGATTCGACGGTCATCGTGTGCGCCTGCAGGACGCCGGGGATGGACGCGGCGCGCGCGCCGACCTGATAGACGCCCAGATCGCTGCCCTCGTGCGGCACCTGTGTGGTGATGACGATGGGCTTGCCCTGTGCGCTCCATGCGTGCACGGCGGCGAGAAAATCCTCCTGCTCGTAGCAGGGAAGACCGCCCACGCCGAAGCTCTCGATGACCAGCGCATCGTAATGCGGCAGGAGCAGGTGGAGCACATCCGGGTTCATGCCGGGAATCAGGCGCAGAACAAACACGCGCGAATCCAGCTTGTCGTAAAACGCTGGCAGGCCGGTCGGCTTTTCGCGGCGGATGTAGTGCAGGATGCGTCCGTCGCGCAGCAGCGCCAATTCTGGATAGTCGATCGAGGAGAAGGCGTTCATTGATTTCGTGCGCATCTTGCGGGCGCGCGTACCGCTGATGACGCGCCCGTCGAACACGAGCATCACGCCGAAAAGGGCGTCATCCTGCGCGGCAAGGAAAGCATCGAAGAGATTGCGCCGCGCGTCGGTTTCCTGATCGTAGATGGATTTCTGGGAACCGGTGAGCACGATAGGCTTGACGCTGTTTTGAATGAGATAGGACAGCGCGCTGGCTGTATAGGCCATGGTGTCTGTGCCATGGGTGATGACAAATCCGTCGTAGCGGAAATAGTTCTCCTTGACGCAGGCCGCGATGGCCAGCCAGTTGTCCGGGGACATGTTGGTGGAGTCGATATTCAGCAGCTGCAGGGCGTCGATATGGCAAAGCTCCGCCAGCGACGGCACACAGGAGAGGATATCCTCCGCGCACAGTTGGGGGGCAAGGCCGTCCTCCGTCGGGCGGCTGGCAATGGTGCCTCCGGTGGCGATGAGCAGGATATTTTTCATGGAAATCAAACCTTTCCGATCAGCGATCAACTCTATTATAGCACGGCAGAACTGCGTCAGAAAGAAGAACTTTGACGAAATGGACGGATGATGGTATAATGAGCAGACGGCTGGGCCGTAAAGGGAATGAGAAAGCATACAAAAGACTGAATCATATTAAGGATGTATAGAAGGAAAAACAAGGAGGAATCATCATGAAAAAAGCATTTTTTGCGCTGCTGGCTTTGGCGCTGCTGCTGCCGGCCGCTGCGCTTGGCGATGGGCCGGTGCTGCTGGTTCATCTGCCGCAGGATGCGCAGATGGTGGAGAATATTGCGTTTGATGACGGAGATTTTATCCAGACCTATCAGCTCAGCGGCGGCGCGAATGTGCAGCTTCTGCGCTATCAGGCGTTTGATATGACGATTGACGATCTGGTGGCCAGCGAATGGACGGGCTGCACGGATGTACGCAATCTCGCCGTGGAGCAGATCGGCGGTTATCCGGCGGCGGGCCTGCGCCTCGCTTATGAGGAAGCCGGGCAGGAGGCGCTGGATGTGACGCTCCTGAGCGTCGAGGCGGCGGGCAGCACGCTGGTGTATGAAGCGGTGTTCCCGCAGGCGCTGGGCAGCGGACAGATTGAAGCGACCGTACAGGCGATGATCGATTCGATGAACGTGATCTTCGAAGGTGAGACGCCTGTAGACGAAAATGCTGAGGTTGGCTAAATCGGCTGAATATGAAAAAGCCTTCTCCATAAGGGGAAGGCTTTTTGTGTAGGATCAGAATGTGAACGTATCGCCGTGCTTTTGGATCTGTGCGTTGAGCAGGTGGATATCGCCGCAGGACATGGTGATCACCAGATCGCCGTCCTGCCAGTTTTCGCGCAGGTACTTTTCAGCATCGTCAAATGTGGGTGTATAGACCACGGCATGGCCGGTCTTGGCGATGGCGTCCACAAGCATGGTCGCGTGGATATCGCCTGGGTCTTTTTCGCGTGCGGCGAAGATATCCGTGATGAGAATCTCATCCGCGATATCGCAGCAGTGAATGTAATCCTTGAACAGCGTCTTGACGCGGGAATATGTGTGCGGCTGCATGACGGCGAACAGACGCTTGTGCGGCTGGCAGCTGGCGTTTTCCAGTGCGTTCTGCATTTCGGCGGGATTGTGGCCGTAGTCGGTGTAGAGCTTCACGCCGCATACGGTGCCTGTGTATTCAAAGCGGCGATGCGGCGCGGCAAAGGCGCTCATGGACTTGGCGACAACCTCCGCGCTTACGCCGACCTCAGCACAGGCGGCCATGGTGGCAAGGGCATGCATGACATTGAACTCGCCCGGAACCTGCAGCTGAACATGCGCAAGCGGCTTGCCCTCAAACGCGAAATCAAAGCCCGCGCAGCCGGTCTCGTTGTACGCAAGATTCATCGGCCGCCACTGACAGCTTTCGCCCATGCCATAGGTAACGGTTTTGACACTGACGCGCTCGAGCGCGCGCACGACGCAGGGATCGTCGCCATTGCCGATGCACACGCCATCCTGCGGGAGCAGGGCGAAGAAACGGTCAAACGCATGGCAGATGTCGTCAAGATCGCGGTAAAAATCAAGATGATCCTCTTCGATGTTGGTGACCACGGCGATGGAGGGATGGAACTGCAGGAAGCTGGCGTTGAACTCGCAGGCTTCCACCACGAACGTCTCATGTCCGCCTACGCGCGTGCTGCCGCCGATATAATCGAGCTGACCGCCGATGTGAACGGTCGGGTCGAGGCCGGCGTCCAGCAGCACCTCGGCGATCATGGAGGTGGTGGTCGTCTTGCCGTGCGTGCCGCAGACGTTGATGGCGTGGTTATAGCCCTCCATCAGCTGGCCGAGCAGCGTAGCGCGTTCCATCTGGGGGATATGGAGGCGCGCGGCCTCGGCGCGCTCAGGGTTTTCCGCGCTGATGGCAGCGGAGTAGATGACAAGATCTGCGCCATGGACGTTTTCTGCGTGATGACCGATGTGAACCTCGATGCCCTGCTCCTGAAGGGCACGGGTGGCATAAGAGCTTGCGGAATCGGAGCCGGTAACGGTCAGTCCGGCTTTTTTGAGCATGCCGGCAAGGCCGCTCATGGAGCTGCCGCCGATGCCGATCATGTGCGCCCGCTTGCCTTGATAATCCTGAATATGCGGCATAATTGCCTCCTTCATGCACGGAAGATTCCGCGCCTTGATCCTTTGTGAAAGTATTATACGCTAAAGCAGCGCGGACAATCAACTGCAAAACGAAAAAAAGGAAGCTGCATGCTGCGCAGAAGGAGAAAAACTGAAGAAAAACCCCTTATAGGGCTGGACGATTCGAGAAAGCTGAATTATAATAGAAACCTGAAAGCCGAACATTCGGAAAACGGATCGATATCATGAAAATGGAGGACTGACCATGGACCGCATTCGCCGCAACGAGCGCCTTGCCGCTATGACGAGGATTCTGGTGGAATCCCCGAATAAAATCTTTACGCTGGGTACATTCTGTGAGATGTTTGGCGCGGCGAAATCGACGCTGAGCGAGGATATCGATATCCTTCGCGGTGTGTTTGCGCAGTTCCATCTGGGTCAGCTGGACACCGTGACCGGCGCAGCCGGCGGCGTGCGCTTTCGTCCTGTGCTTTCGCCGGAGGATGCGCTGGTATCGGTCAAGGATCTGGCGCAGATGCTGGCGGCGCCCGGGCGCGTGCTGCCTGGCGGGTTTATCTACATGGCGGATATCCTCGCCAGACCGGACATCATGGAGAAGATGGGCACGATCATTGCTTCCCATTTTTACCGCAGCGAGCCGGATATCATCCTGACGATGGAGACTAAGGGGATACCGATCGCACTGATGACGGCGAAGGCGATGGGCGTGCCGATGGTGATTGTGCGCAGGGATTCCAAGGTCTACGAGGGCCCGGCGGTGAATATCAATTATCTGTCGGGGTCCGGCGGCCGTGTGGAGACGATGAGCCTCTCCCGCCGCGCGGTCAAGGAAGGACAGCGTGCGCTGATCGTGGATGATTTCATGCGCGCAGGCGGCACGATTCGCGGCATGGTCGACATGATGCGCGAATTCGCAGTGACCGTCGTGGGCGTCTGCGTGCTGGCAAGCACACAGGAGCCGACCAAGAAGCGGCTGGAGGGCGTCAAGTCCCTGCTGGTGATGGACGGCGTCGACGATGCAACCGGCACCGCGATCGTAAGGCCTGCGCCGTGGCTGCAGCAGGCGGTCGAAAAGGGCAGGCTGTAAAAAACCGAACAATTGATGACATTTCAGCGGGAGCGCCCTTGGCGGTGTTCCCGCATATGGCGTTTAACCTGATTTTAAGGAGAAGCAAGAGATATGCATATCATTATCGGCCTGGGCAATCCGGGCAGGGAATACCACAGGACGAGACATAACGTAGGATTTGACGTGATCGACGTGCTCAGCGAGAAGCTGAACATCCAGCTGACCAAGAATGCCATGCATGGCCTGATCGGAGAAGGCTTCGTCGGCGGAGAAAAAGTGATCCTTGTCAAGCCGCAGACGTATATGAACCTCTCCGGTCAGTGCGTGACGGAGCTTGTTTCCTGGTACAAGCCGGAAATGGACCATGTGCTGGTTGTCTTTGACGACATCGACCTGCCGTTGGGCAAGCTGCGCCTGCGCAAGGACGGAAGCGCGGGTACGCACAACGGGATGCGCTCAATCATCGGCCTCCTCGGCAGGCAGGATTTTCCGCGCCTGCGCGTGGGCGTGGGCAAGAAGCCGGAGGGCTGGGAGCTGGCCAACTGGGTGCTGTCGCACTATGCGACCGAGGAAGAACGCAAGATCCAGTTCGACGCGTTCCTGCTTGCGGCGGATACGGTGATCGACTGGATCAAAAACGGCTGGGACAGCGCAATGCGCACGGCCAATGCGCCGAAGAAAGGATAAGGGATGCAGACCCACTTTTTGTTTGACCTGATGGCGGAGCACCCGCAGTACCGCGAAATCGTTGAGGAATCCAAAAAAGCGGGCGCGGTGATCGCCGCCTCCGGACTTGCGGGCGCGCAGAAGGTGCATCTGGCCTGCGCGCTGGCGAATCAGACCGGCAGGCCGCTTTTGTATCTGTGCGAGAGCGAGCGCGCCGCCGCTGCGGTGATGGAGGACATCTCTGCGCTGCTTGGCGCAAGCGTCAGCCTGTTTCCGGCGAGGGAGATCACGTTTTATCAGGAGGTTGCCGCCAGCCGCGAGGTGGCCTGCAGACGCATTGAGACGCTGCATAAGCTGATCACCGGCCAGACGCGCGCGGTGGTCTGCTCGGCGGATTCCCTGCTGCACCGCGTGATGCCGCGCAGCGTGTTTCATCATCACACCATCCATCTGAAGGTAGGCGACGTAACGCCTGTGGACGAGCTGATTGAGCGGCTCCTTGCCGGCGGCTATTCGCGCGAATACATGGTTGAGGGCAAGGGACAGTTCTCTGTCCGCGGCGGCATCGTGGATATCTATCCTGCGGACAGCCTGAGCGCGGTGCGCGTGGAATTCTTTGACGACGAGGTCGATTCCATCCGCCAGTTTGATGTGATGAATCAGCGCTCCCAGCAGAATATGCCTTCTGTGGTGATTCCGCCTGCCAGCGAGGCGCCTCATTCCGGCGGGGATGTGGAGGCCTTTGCAAAGCGGCTGCGCGCGGCGATGAAGCAGCAAAAGCGCGCCATGAACAGCGAGGCGCAGGACAAGGACGCTTCGCTGGCGGATCTTCCGCTGGAGGACGGCGAAATCGCCGCGCCGGCGGCGTTTACACGCGAGAGCCGCACGATGGAGCGTTATCAGGAAAACCTTGAAAGCGCGCTTTCTCAGCTGGAAAACGGCGTGAGCAGCCGCCTGCTTGAAAAGTACATCCATCTGCTCTATCAGGAGACGGAAACCGTCTGCGACTATATGAATCGCCCGATCGTCGTCATGGACGAACCGGAGGCGCTCTATGGCAGAATGGACAGCCGAAGCGGCGAGTTCCATCAGGCTTTCAGCGCGGCGCTGGAGCGCGGCGATGCCGTGCCGGATCAGGAGGAGCTGATGCTCCCGCGCGATGCTGCGCTTGAATGCCTGTGCAGGCATACGGTGCTGGCCCTCACGACTATCCTGCGCCCGGTGAAGGAGCTGAAGCCGACGCTTCTTGCCCAGATGGGCGGCATGGGCGCGGGCAGCTATGGCGGACGGACGAAGGACATGTGCGCCGATATCAGCCGCTGGATGGCGGAGGGCTGGCGGATCATGATCCTCTCCGGCGGCGCGGCGCGCGGCGAACGCATGCGCCAATCGTTTGAGGATGAAGGCATTGCGGCACAGTTTGATGAGCTGGGTGCGAAGCCGCCTCAGGGCGGCGAATGCCGCATCTATCCGATGATGCTCTCGGGCGGATTCCAGTATCCGGGCATCCGGCTGGCGGTGATCGTGGAGGGCGACGTATACGGCGCAAAGGGCAAGGCGGCCAAGCGCGCCAAGGAGAAGAAGGGCAGCAAGATTGCGTCCTTTACCGATCTGAATGTCGGCGATTATGTCGTCCATGAGACGCACGGCATCGGTATCTATCAGGGAACCAAGCGCCTGACGAGCGAGGGCGCATCCCGGGATTACCTGCTGGTGCAGTATCTGGGCAGCGACAAGCTGTATATTCCGGCGGACCATCTCGACCGCATCCAGAAGTATATCGGCGGCGGCGAGGGCGCTGCGCCCAAGCTCTCACGCCTTGGCGGTAAGGACTGGGACAAGCAGAAGAGCAAGGTTCGCGAGAGTCTCAAGGAGCTTGCGTTCGATCTGGTGAAGCTCTATGCCGAGCGGCAGAAGAACCGCGGCCATGCTTACGCAGAGGACACGCTCTGGCAGCAGGAATTCGAGGAGAATTTCCCCTATGAAGAGACGCCCGACCAGCTGCAGGCGACGGAGGAGATCAAGCGCGACATGGAGCGCCCGGAACCGATGGACCGCCTGCTCTGCGGCGACGTCGGCTACGGCAAGACCGAGGTGGCGCTGCGCGCTGCATTCAAGGCGGTCATGGATGGTAAGCAGGTTGCGATCCTTGCGCCGACGACGATCCTTGCGCAGCAGCATTATAATACGCTCATGCGGCGCTTTGAGGGCTTCCCGGTGGAAGCCGATGTGCTCAGCCGTTTCTCCACGCCTAAAGAGCAGAAGGAGACGCTGCGCAGGCTCAAAGATGGCGAAATCGACATCGTGGTCGGTACGCACAAGTTGCTGGGACAGAGCGTCAAGTTCAGAGATCTGGGCCTTTTGATTGTCGATGAGGAGCAGCGCTTCGGCGTGGGGCACAAAGAGACGATCAAAAACATGAAAAAAACCGTCGATGTGCTGACGATGTCCGCGACGCCGATTCCGCGTACGCTGCACATGTCCATGGTCGGCATACGCGACATGAGCCTGCTGGAGACCCCGCCGCAGGCGCGCTATCCTGTGCAGACCTACGTCATGGAGTATCAGGACAGTGTGATCCGCGACGCGATCCTGCGCGAGATCGGGCGCGGCGGTCAGGTATTCTTCCTGTATAACCGCGTCGGTTCGATCGATCAGTGCTATCGTCAGCTGCAGAAGCTTGTGCCGGAGGCGCGCATCGCCATCGCACATGGTCAGATGAAGGAAAACGTGCTGGAGGATGTGATGCTCGACTTCAGCCAGCAGAAGTTTGACGTATTGCTGTGCACGACGATTATCGAATCGGGTCTGGATATTCCGCTGGCGAACACGCTGATCATCTACGACGCCGATCACTTCGGCCTTTCTCAGCTGTACCAGACACGTGGACGAGTGGGCCGAAGCAACCGCCTTGCCTATGCGTATTTCACGGTTCGGCCGGGAAAGGTGCTTTCTGAGACGGCCCAAAAGAGATTGGATGCCATCCGCGAATTCACGGAATTTGGTTCCGGCTTCCGCATTGCGATGCGCGATCTGGAGCTGCGCGGCGCGGGCAACCTGCTCGGTCCGCAGCAGAGCGGCCATCTGGCGAACATCGGCTATGACCTGTACTGCAAGCTGCTGGAGGAAGCCGTACTGGAAGCGCAGGGACAGGAGCCGGCACGAAATCGGGACATCGAAACGCGCATGGATGTGCATGTCAATGCGTATCTGCCGGCAAACTATGTTACGGGCGACAGGCAGCGGCTGGAGGTCTACAAGCGCATCGCGTCCATCCGCACAGCGGAGCAGCGCGACGATATCGAGGATGAGCTGATTGACCGCTTCGGCGACGAGCCGCAATGCGTGGCAAATCTGGTGACAGTCGCATATCTCAAGGCGCTGTGTATGAGTCTTGGCATCGATCGGGTGCATCAGGTGGATGGGCGCATGGATATGCGCTTTGCAAACAACGCGCAGGTGGATGGGGAAAAGCTGTTCAAGGCCCTGCAGGGCTTTGACAAGCGGCTGACGCTGAGCGTATCCATGCCGGTGACGCTCTCCCTTCGCGACCGGCAGCTGAACAAGGAGGATATGCTCCACCTGACGGCGAAGGTGATGGAGCGGCTGATCGACAGAATGAGCCGCGTATAATCAAATTGGGGCTTGCTTTTTGAGATGAAATCGTGTAGAATGGTCAGGTAGAGTGTGATGACGGATGGAACTCATGCAATGCGAGGGTGTGAACCATGTCAGGGCCGGAAGGCAGCAGCATTAAGCATTGTATCGTGTGTGCCGTGGGAATTTTCTGCCCCGAGCATTCTACGCTTATAGCGATTTCAGCGCCGGAGGATTCCGGCGCTTTTTCTATGGATGGTTTATCGTGGGTCAGTGGAAGAAGGGCATAAAATGTGTTATAATTTCTGACTGTCGAAATACACGGTCAGATGATTTCCCGGAGGGATGCAGAGTGAAAGTCGGTTTGGTGCTTGAGGGCGGCGCAATGCGCGGCATGTATACGGCAGGTGTGATTGACAGCTTTCTTGATCATGAGCTCCATGTGGATGGCATTATCGGCGTATCGGCCGGCGCGTGCTTCGGGTGCAATCTGTTTTCAAGGCAGCGGGGCAGGGTACTGCGGTATAATACGCGCTTCATGCGCGACCCGCGCAATGTCAGCCTCCGCTCGCTGATTACCACAGGCGACATCGTCAACCGGGAATTTGCGTATTACGTCATTCCTACGCAGTATGACATTTTTGATGAGGAAGCGTTTGAGGCGCATGGCGGTGCGTACTGGGTGGTCGTCACCAATGTGGAGACGGGAGAGGCGGAGTATATGCAGATGCACAATCTGCTTCGCGACATCGAGATGATGCGCGCCAGCGCATCCATGCCGTTCTGCTCAAGGATGGTGGATCTTGACGGAAAGAAGTACCTTGACGGCGGCATCGCAGACAGTATTCCCGTGCGACAGGCGCTTAAAATGGGCTTTGACAAGGTGATCGTTGTGCTGACCCAGCCGCTTTCCTACCGGAAAGAGCCGATGAACAGGCATCTCATCCGGGCGTTTTACAGAAAATATCCGAATCTCTGCCGCACGCTGGAGGAGCGTCATGACCGCTACAACGCGCAGGTCGAGGAAGTCGTCCGCCTTGAAAAAGAAGGGAAGATCTTCGTCATTCGCCCGGATGAGGCGCTTGATATCAAGCGGCTTGAAAAGAACCCGGACGTACTTGCGCGCGTGCATGGCATCGGCCTTGCCGACGGAGAAAAGACCATGGCGGCGCTCAAAGAATACCTTGCGCGATAAACGGCATATCAAAAACCTCCCGGATGATTCGTCCGGGAGGTTTTGTCATGGCAATGAATCAATTCCTATGCGGATAGGGAAAAGGCATGTGCTATTTAAGCGTTTCTGCGAAGATCTGTTTGAGTACGTAGGCGGGGATCGTCTGCTTGAGAAACACTTGCAGCATGCCCTTTGGCGTGATTTTATAGCCGGTTAACGCGTCTTTGTGCGCGGATATTGCCCTTGCTTCGATGTTAATATGGTCTTTGAACGGAATAAGCCTTACAAAAGACTCGCCGACAGAATAGCTTGGCAATTTAGCCCATAGCGTTTCCTTGGGTTCAGGCGATACGCTGTCAAAAATCAGCGCTCTCAATTCGCAGAATAGACGGACAATTTCATCCGGGTATCGATTTACGTATTCCTTCACCTGCTCAGTCATTTCGGCATCTCCTCAGGTTCATGCTGCGTGGCTGTTATTCTTGCGTTTCCATCTCATCCAGCAGCCTTGCCGCCGTCTCCACGAACATGACGCACGGGCGCACCTTGTAATACTCCGCCGTGCGCGCGCTGGGATCTTTTTTCAGCTCGCCAAGATGCGCAAGCAGCTCCCGGCAGACGATGGTGCTGTGCTCCTGCTTGAAGGCTTCGATCAGGCTGCGCACGCGGGCATAGTGCACGGTCTTGATATCCAGATTGCCGACCTCGCTGTAGCCCCACTTGAGCCCCGCGACCATCAGCATACCGGAAACCGCCCCGCAGGTTTCGCGCATGCCGCCCATGCCGCCGCCGAAGGAGGAGGCGAGTTTCAGGGCGGCATCCTGATCGATGCCGAAGTCCTCGGCAAAGGCGGCAAACACAGCCTGTGAGCAGGAGCAGCCGGAGAGAAAGAGATCGCGTGCTTTTTGTGCGTGGTTCATATGGGTATCCTCCGTGACAATGGGATCATGGGTATATTGTAATTCTTTTGCTCAGATTTGACAAGAATCAAGAAATGTAAGTTTTTCTCTTTTCTTTATGGGCGGATAATGCTATAATAGATCAAATCCAAAGAGCCTTTAATTCGATCCCGTGAGGTCGGCAAGGCGGCAAATAGCACAGGTATGTCCGAATGGACTTTATTTGCCCTGTCCCGACTTTTGGGACAGGGTATTTTTGTTTGAAAAACTGCAAGAAAAGGGGCGAAACAACGTGGCGGTCAAGCTGGAATTCAAAGCGGACATCATGGACGAACAGGGCGTAAAGCGCGCGCTTCGCCGTGTGGCCCATGAGATCATCGAGAACAATCGCGGCGTCGAGGGCCTGACGCTCGTGGGTATTCAGCGCAGGGGCGTCGTGCTGGCGAAAATGCTGCAGGATCTCATCGAGGAGGTTGAGGGCGTGAAGCTGCCCATGGGCGTGCTGGATATCACGTTTTATCGCGACGACCTCTCCATCCTCACCGAGCATCCCGTCGTCAACACCACCGACCTTCCATTCCAGGTGCATGGCGCGAAGATCATCATGGTGGACGATGTGCTCTTCTCCGGCCGCACCGCGCGCGCTGCGATGGACGCGATCTGCGATCTGGGCCGCCCGGCGCTCATTCAGCTGGCGGTGATGGTCGACCGCGGCCACAGGGAACTGCCCATCCGCGCGGATTACGTCGGCAAGAACCTGCCTACCAGCAAAAATGAGATGGTCGGCGTGAACGTGCCGGAAATCGACGGACAGCTGAGCATCGTGCTTTACGAGAAGAAGAAAGGCGAGTGAACGCAGTGATTATGAAACGCAAGGACCTGCTTGGTCTTGACGGCGTGAGCCGCGAGGAGATCACAGAAATCCTCGACAATGCGATGACCATGCGCCAGATCGTGCGCTCGAGCAACAAGAAGACTGCGCACCTGCAGGGCAAGTCCATCGTGACGCTCTTCTATGAGAATTCCACGCGCACCCGCATGTCCTTTGAACTGGCGAGCAAGTATATGTCCGCTGCCGCGGCGAATATCTCCGCCAGCGCGTCCTCCGTCGCCAAGGGAGAGACGCTCATCGATACCGGCGTGACCCTTGACCAGATGGGCACCGACGTGATCATCATCCGCCACCCGATGTCCGGCGCGCCGGCTCTGCTGGCCAAACATGTGCGCTCGAGCGTCATCAACGCGGGCGACGGCATGAACGAGCACCCGACGCAGGCGCTGCTGGATATGATGACCATGCGCGATCATCTGGGCAGCCTGGACGGCATCAAGGTCGCCATCTGCGGCGACGTGATGCACTCCCGTGTGGCCCGAAGCAATATCTATGGCCTGACGACCATGGGCGCCAACGTCGTGCTCTGTGCGCCGCCGACGCTCATTCCGCCCCGCATTGAGGAGCTGGGCTGCACCGTGGCCCCGACCATCGAGGACGCCTGCGAGGGTGCGGATGTCGTGATGGGTCTTCGCATTCAGCGCGAGCGTCAGCAGAAGGGCCTGTTCCCGTCTGTCGCCGAATACTGCGACAACTGGGAGATCACGCCCGAGCGCGTGGCGCTGGCCAAGAAGCATGCGCTGGTCATGCATCCGGGCCCGATGAACCGCGGCGTGGAAATCGCATCCAGCGCAGCGGACAGCGCGCAGTCGGTCATCAACCAGCAGGTAGAAAGCGGCGTGGCGGTTCGCATGGCGCTGCTCTATATGCTCACCAGAAGGGAGGCGTAACGATGCTCAATTCGATGCTCATCCGCGGCGGCCGCGTGATCGATCCGGCAAACGGAATCGACAAGATCGCCGATATTCTGGTGGAAAACGGCAAGGTTGCGGCCATCGGCGAAAACCTTTCGGCTGAAAACGTACAGGTCATCGAAGCTGGCGGCAAGGTTGTCGCGCCGGGCTTCATCGATATGCATTGCCATCTGCGCGATCCGGGCCAGGAGTATAAAGAGGATCTCATTTCCGGCACGAAGGCGGCTGCACGCGGCGGCTTTACCGGCGTGTGCTGCATGCCCAATACCAAGCCGGTCAACGACAACGCGTCTGTGACCCGTTATATTCTGGAGAAGGCGCAGCTGCAGGGAAGCGGCGTGCATGTCTATCCGGTCGGCGCGATCAGCAAGGGCCTTGAGGGCAAGGAAATGGCCGAGATCGGCCGCATGAAGCAGGCGGGTATCGTCGCCATCTCTGATGACGGCAAGCCGGTTACCAATTCCAACCTGCTGCGCCTTGCGATGCAGTATGCCGATTATTTCAATGTATTCATCATGAGCCACAGCGAGGACAAGAACCTCGTGGGCGACGGCGTGATGAACGAGGGCTTCATCTCCACCAAGCTGGGCCTGCCGGGCATCACCCGCGCGGCCGAGGAGGTCATGATTGCCCGCGACATTTTGGTCGCCGAGGCTGAGGGCAAGCGCATTCACCTGTGCCACGTCTCGACCAAGGGCGGCGTGCAGCTGGTGCGCGAGGCGAAGAGGCGCGGCGTCCGTGTGACGGCTGAGACTGCACCGCACTACATCGGCGCGACGGATGAGTGGGTCATCGGCTATGACAGCAACTGCCGTGTGAACCCGCCGCTGCGCGAGGAAGAGGACCGTCAGGCCTGCATTGCGGGTCTGGTCGACGGCACGCTCGATGTGATCGCGACCGATCATGCGCCGCATCATCAGGATGAAAAGAAGGTCGAGTTCCACATCGCGGCCAGCGGCATCAGCGGCTTTGAGACGGCTTTCTGTATCAGCAACACGAAGCTGGTCAAGGACGGTCATATGACCCTCAGCCAGCTGATTGAGAAGATGAGCGCCACCCCGGCGAAGCTGCTGGGCGTGGAGGGCGGAAGTCTGTCCGTCGGCAGCGCGGCGGATATCGTCGTGCTCGATCCGGATCGCGAGGTCACCGTCGACGCGAACAGGTTTGTCTCCCGCGGACACAATACGCCGTTCCATGGCAAGAGCTACTTTGGCGCTGTCTGCATGACGATCGTCGGCGGCCGCGTGATTGATCACGAGTAAGAGGGACGTTTGGGAGAGACGTATGGGGACGCTGTCCCCATACCCCTGCAAGGGATTTCATCCCTTGACCCGTCATCGCTGCGCGCATGCGCGCAGCGGAGAGGAATCCAAGATTGGCGGCTTTAAACCGCCGCGAAGCGAAGAAGGGAGTTTGAGGGACAACGTCCCTCAAGCGGGTTATAGGGCGGCAGCCCTATCGTTCCCTGTGAATAGAGAAAAAGCATAACGGGAGGAAAACATTATGAATATCATGGAAAAGATGGCCAAGCGCATCAGCGAGCTCAAGAACCCGACCGTCGCCGGTCTGGATACCCGCATTGAGTACCTGCCGGAGAGCTTTGTGAGCGAGATCATGCCGGAAGGCATCAAGTCCTTCGAGGACGCTGCCGAGGCTGTCTATCAGTATAACGTCCGCCTTGTGGACGCGCTGTATGACATCGTGCCGGCTGTCAAGGTGCAGGTTGCCTACTATGAGATGTACGGCGCGGCGGGCATGGTCGCCTTCGAGAAGACCATGGCCTATGCTAAGAGCAAGGGCATGATCGTCATGGCCGACGTCAAGCGCAACGACATCGGCGCGACTGCCGCGTGCTATGCCAATGCCTATGTCGGCAAGACCCCGATGCCCTACGGCGAGGAGCAGGCTTTCTCCTCCGATATCGCGACCATCAACCCGTACCTGGGCGTGGATGGCATCAAGCCGTTCACCGAGGCCTGCGCGGCCAATGGTACCGGCGTGTTCGCGCTGGTGAAGACCAGCAATCCGTCCTCCGGCCAGCTGCAGGACATGAAGTATGAGGATGGCCGCACGCTGTATGAGGCCGTGGCCGATCTGGTCGAGGAGTGGGGCGAGGGTACCCGCGGCGAGCTGGGCTACAGCGTGATCGGCGCGGTCGTCGGCGCGACCTATCCGCAGCAGGGCACTGCGCTGCGCGAGCGCATGCCGCATACCTTCTTCCTGGTGCCGGGCTATGGCGCGCAGGGCGCGACCGGCAAGGACATCGCAGGCTGCTTTGACAAGAACGGCAACGGCGCGATTGTCAATGCTTCCCGCTCCATTCTGTGCGCGTGGAAGAAGCAGGAGGGCGTGGCCTTCGATGTGGCTGCCCGCAACGAAGCGATCCGCATGCGCGAGGATCTCGCTTCCAGCCTGAAGGAAATGGGCAAGGAGATTAAGTGATAGGGAACGTGCGAGGACGCTGGCCCGGGAAACTCGCATAGTCGCGCAAGCGCGCCTTGCGATTCCCGACGCTCCGCCTGCCTGTTTCGCCCACTGGGCGCGGCAGGCTCCGGTCCCCATGACCCTTTATCGCTGCGCGTATGCGCGCAGCGGAGGGAAATTCAAGAACAGCAGCTTAAAACAAGCGCGAAGCGAAGAAGGGAGTCTGAGGGACGACGTCCCTCAGGCAGGTTTCAGGGCGGCAGCCCTGAGAAGGGTACACCATGAAAGACATCAACGCAAAGGTTCTCTCAAGCGATACGCTCGCTGAGGGCCTGATCCGCATCATTCTTCATGCGCCGGAGATCGCCTGTGAGGCGAAGGCCGGCCAGTTTATCCACATGCTTGTGCCGGATTGTGGACATGTGCTGCGCCGTCCGATCAGCCTGATGGCGATGGATGCAGCCGCCGGAACGCTGACGCTGGCAATCCAGCCTAAGGGACGCGGCACGCAGCTGATCTGCAATCTCAAGGAAGGCGATGTGGTCAAATGCCTTGGCCCGCTGGGCACCGGTTTTGACGGCAAGGATGCGAATACCATTTATTTCGTCGGCGGCGGCGTGGGCGTTGCGCCCATCTGCGGCGCGATGGATGCGTTTGCTACGGAAAGCTCCTGCGCCTTCTTTGGCTTCCGCACGAAGGCGCATGCCTATGGTATGACGCAGGCGCCGTGCAGGGTTGTTGCTGTCAGCGACGACGGCTCGATCGGCGAAAAGGCGCTGGTCACCAAGCCTCTGCTTGCCGCCATTGAGGAAAAGCGCCCGGACCTGATCATGGCCTGCGGCCCGACGCCGATGCTTGCTGCCGTGCAGAAGATTGCAAACGAAATGGGTATTCCGTGCCAGCTCTCTCTGGAGGAGCGCATGGGCTGCGCCATTGGCGCGTGCCTGGGCTGCAACGTGAAGATCAACCTGCCGGACGGCAGCTGGACGTATAAGCGCGTATGCAAGGATGGCCCGGTGTTCACTAGCGAGGAGGTGGCTTTCGGTGGCTGATCTTTCTCTCAATCTCTGCGGCGTGCAGATGAAAAACCCGATCATTGCCGCGAGCGGTACCTTTGGCTTTGGCCGCGAGTATGACGAACTCTACGACATCAGCGCGCTTGGCGGTATCTCCGTCAAGGGTCTGTGCCTGGGCGGACGCATGGGCAACCCGCCCTCCCGCCTGACCGAGACGCCCAGCGGCATGCTCAACTGCGTGGGCCTGCAGAACCCGGGTATCGAGAGCTTCATCGAAAACGATTTGCCGTGGCTGCTTGAGAAGGATGTGGCGGTGATCGCCAATTTCTTCGGTACGTCCATCGAGAATTATTGCCAGGCGGCGGAGGCATTTGCAAACACTGGCGTGCACATGCTGGAGATGAACATCTCCTGCCCGAACGTGCATGACGGCGGCGTGGCCTTCGGTGTAAAGCCGGAGAGCGTATACGAGATCACCAAGGCGGTCAAGCAGCACAGTAAGCAGCCGCTGATCGTCAAGCTGACGCCCAATGTTTCTGACATCACCGAGAATGCTCTGGCGGCGCAGGAGGCGGGCGCGGACGCGATCTCGCTGATCAATACGCTGACCGGCATCGCGGTTGATGTGCATAAGCGCAGGATGATTCTGGCGAATAACACCGGCGGCCTGTCCGGCCCGGCGGTGCGCCCGGTGGCGCTGCGCATGGTGTGGCAGTGCGCGAAGAAGGTGTCTATCCCGATCATCGGCCTTGGCGGTATCGAAACGGGCGAGGACGCCGCGGCGTTCATGCTCTGCGGCGCGCAGGCTGTGCAGGTCGGCACGGCAAACTTCACGGATCCCTTTGCCTGCCCGCGCATTGCGCGCGAGCTGGGCGAATACTGCGATGCGCAGAAGATTGCCAATCCGCAGGAGATTGTCGGCACGCTCAAGTCCTATTGATTCACATAACAAAACGAGCTCTTCCGTGTGGAAGGGCTCGCTTTTATGATATGAAGTTATTTGTAAATGTTGAAGAGCACAAGCAGCGCTTCGCGCGCCTTCTGCATCAGATCAAACGAACCATCGGTAATGCACCAGATGATGATCTTGCCGTTGGTCAGGCAGAGCGCAGCGGAGGCGAGCTGATCTGCGGGACTCTGGTTGCGGATCAGGCCCTGCTGCTGTGCGCGGGCGATGAGCAGGCGCGCGGTCATGGCTTCCTGGGCATAGAGCTGATTGTGTGCATCATCGAGCGCTTCGGCGTTCAGGCGGCATTTATAGTACTGCGTGGTCAGCGTGCAGCCGTTGCGCACGGCGCGCGCGGCGCACATCGTGCAGGCGGTGAGCACCTGCTCGAGCAGGTCGTCTGCGGCGAGGATATGCAGCAGGTCGCTGCCCGAGGGATGATCATCCTTGCGGCGCAGGCAGTCCATCAGCTCTTCCTTGGTCTTGAAATGATAGTAAAAGGTGCTGTTTGCTACGCCTGCATCCTGACAGATTTCCTTGATGGTCACCTGCTCGAAGCTCTTTTCTGAAAAGATCTTCCTTGCACTGGCAAGGATGGCGGTTTTGTATTTGCTGCTCATGTGTGCCTCCGTGAGTTATGGCGAAAAGAATGATCCTGTATAATGCAGCGCACCGCTGCTGTCGAGTTGAGAAGAGAGGAGATAGGCGCTGTCCTCGAGCGCCAGAGTGGGGGCGCTGGTCATCACTTCCAGCGTATCTGCGTCCGAACGATAGTAGACGACGGTACACAGATCGTTGCGAAGATGCTCGCTGATGTAAGCAGCAGCGTTATCTGGCGGCATCAGACAGAGGGCTGTGCTCATTGCATCGCCGAAAGCAGCGCTTTCGGACAGGAGCGTGACCGTGGCTGCGCCGCGCTGCACGCCGTTTTGCGGCATATTCATGGGATAGCCGGTGAACGGATTGATGATATGGCAATAGCGAACGCCGCCGGAGGTATAGGCATGGGCAGCGTCGCTGCTGGTGGAAAGCGCGGTATCCCGGATCCGGATGGAAGCATAGTGGTTATCACGGCTGTTTCCGGGGCGCGGCTTGCCCAGCGTCAGGCTGTAAAGACCATCATCCGTCGGTCGGGAGAGGATAATCATTGAACTGTCCCCGCAGACAAAATGTCCCATGGCATAGCCCTGATCAAGCAGGTAAGCGCGGATTCGGTCACAGGCATAGCCCTTGGCAATGCCGCCCAGATCCAGCTGAGCCTGAACCACGACGCCGTCCAGCGTAACAGGCGGCGTGTTTTTTTCAAGATACCAGCTCCCGTCCTGCTCATACAGGCGAATACCGTCAAGGCCGACCAGCGGAAGCAGCGCCTGTATATCGCGATCCTGCGGAAGCGGCAGACGGCCTTCGTGATAGCTGCGGTCATAAGGCATGGCAGGCGCATAGGTATTGCGATTGAAACGGGGAGAGAAGCCCCAAAGATCCACCAGAGGGTAAACCGTGGGGTCATACAGGCCGGCGGTCTGATGGTATACGTCATAGGCGACGGAGAGGATTTCTGCGGTGATGGAGGAAACCGGAAGGGTTTCGCCGGCAGAAAGCGCATTGAACCGGGAAATGTCAGAATCCGGAAAGGAGAGGGAGACGGTCTGCTCGATTTCATCCAGAATGGATTTAACGTGTGTCCATGTTTCGGAAAAGCGGTCGCTGTTCTCCGGCTCATCATAGAGGAACAGCGCGCTGATAGTGGAAAAATACGCATCGGTGTGACGGCTCATCAGCTTTTTTTCAGCATACGCAGCGCGAATAAAAAGCATGGGCAAAAGAATCGAGAGCAAAAGGAATCGTTTGAGCATCGTTCACACCTCTATCGTAATATTATATATCATTGAAGAAAAAAAGTAAACCACGATGGATACGCATGTGTACGTATCCCACGGATTCATTATACACGACGGAAAAACTGTAGTAAACTACAAATTTGATGAGTTGACAACGGATTAACAATACGGTATAATCTGGACAACAAAGAATTTTCTTCAATATGAAAGGAGAACTGAACGTATGAAGAAGCTTTCTATGCTCGTGCTGGCGCTGGTGCTGCTGGCTCTCCCGATGCTCGGCCTGGCCGAGGAGTTTGATCCGGCCGGCTTCATCGACTGGTTCAACGAGAGCGGCAACTGGATGACCGTTGCGAACGGCCACTGGTCCGCGAACCCGGCTGATCAGCCGACTGATGAGGATCTGGCGAAGATCTTCAGCGCGACGACCAAGCAGCAGAACGCCGTCCACTGGACGCCGTGGTACTTCGTCGTTGTCAAGGACGTCGAGGAACAGCGCAAGATTCTGGGCGACTACTGGGGCGATCCGGCGACCCTGGCAACCGAAGGCACTGTGACCGTGCTGTGCCTGGCGGACCAGATCCTCACCGCAGAAGAGGGCCATGTTTCTGCGTACGAGGGCTACTACATGCCGACCAAATTTGCGTACTATGATTCCGGCCTGACCTGCGGCCTGATGGGCGCTGCTGCCGCGACGCTGGGCTACAAGACCCACTACTTCGGCACCATCAATGGTGAATATGCGCCGGCCGATATCGCGGGCAAGTATCAGTCCCTGAATCGCTACGTCAAGGAAGACGCCACCCGCGTTTGGGGCTTCCCGAACAGCTACGGCGCCGAGACGCTGGAAGGCACCGCTTATCCGGTTTCCGGCAACTGCGTGTTTGTCTGCGCCATCGTCATGGGCAAGCCGGCTGCTGAAGAGACCATCGAGACCTGGGGCACCAACCATGGCCGCCCGGGCAACTGGGTAATCTGGGACGGCGTGCCGAACGAGAAGCCGGTTCAGCTGGCTGAAGTGACCGCTGAGGCCGATGCGACCAGCGCTGCGACTGCCGCTGAGTAATTCTGCCATCAATGAATAAAATCCGCGCCTGAGCTTGCTCAGGCGCGGATTTTATATATTGCGTAAACAAAAAGGATTACACGTTTTGCTCGCGGAAGGTGATGATGCCGGTATCAGCGTCCATCGCATCGACGATCGCAAGAGATTCGAGATGATAGCCGAGATTGCGGATGACGCGGCCGCCGATCTGGAAGCCCTTTTCAATGGCAATGCCCAGACCTTCAACCGTTGCGCCAGCGGATTCGGCGATGGAAATCAGGCCCTGCAGTGCGCAGCCATTGGCGAGGAAGTCATCGATGATGAGGACATGGTCGTCCGGACCGAGGAACTTCTTGGAAACGATGACCTGATTCTTGTTTTTATGCGTAAAGGATTCTACCTCGGCGACATACATTTCGCCTTCGATGTTGATGGATTTGGATTTTTTGGCGAAAACCATCGGTACGCCGAACTCGTTGGCGACGGGATAGGCGATGGCAATGCCGGACGCCTCGATGGTGAGCACCTTGGTGATATGCTTGTTTGCGAAGCGGCGGTGGAATTCCTTGCCGATTTCATTCATGAGGGAGATGTCCATCTGATGGTTGAGAAAGCTGTCCACTTTCAGGACGTTGCCGGGCTTGACGATGCCGTCGCGCATGATGCGCTCTTCAAGAAAATTCATTCGTAGTACCTCCTGACGATTGGATCGGTCAGCGCTGTATCACAGGGAAGAGGATAGATAAAAAAACATCACCCGGAGAAATCTGGGTGATGTTTGGTGCACCATCAGGGACTCGAACCCGGGACACCCTGATTAAGAGTCAGGTGCTCTACCAACTGAGCTAATGGTGCGTATCGTCTGTTTTGAGGTGCTCGCCTCTCAACGAAAGCTAGTATATCACAGAGGTCGACAGAATGCAAGCCTTTTTTTTCAAAAAAAGTATCTTTTTTTCGTTTTTGTTTTTTCGGATGGACAATTTGTGTATAAAAGCACGATAGAAACAAAAGCGCCGCTGCAGAGCAGCGGCGAAAATCATGCCTTTTTTTCTGGTAACTGGGCGAGCAGGTCTGCGGCGACCTTGCCCGGATAGAGGTCGGACGCCACGTTGACAATGCGCTCAAGAAGCTTTTCTGCCTCGCGGCGGTTGTTAACGGCCAGATATGCGCGGGCGACCCACAGAGAAATCGTGACCTTATGCAGAAGCTGACTGTTGTTTTGAGAGAGCGTCTTGAGCGTTTCAATATTGGCCTTACCGGTCGTCAGGAATTTCAGGCATTGCTCATTGAGCTCGGTAGAGAAAACCATGCGCTTCTTTTCGGGTTTGTTCTTTTGCAGGGCTTCGAGCTTTTCCTTGATGGCGAGCAGATCTGCCAGATGGCGCTTGGCGGTCTCTACGTCATTTTTCTGCTCTGCGCAGTAACACAGGTTGCTGACGATTGCGAAGCGTGTAAGCAGTTCATCCTCGCGTTTCTTTCCAGGCTTGATGGGGAAGGAAGAGAGCAGCGCCTGCGCGTCGTCAAAGCGGCCTTGCGCGCAGTAGGCGTTGGAGGTATGCAGATGAACCATCAGAGAGAGATTGGGATTCTTGACCGGAATGCGGAGCAGCGGCTCATAGTGGATCAGGAAGCCCGCGGGGTTGAGCTGATCATAGAGGATAGCGAGCAGTTGGTTGTGCGTCGCTACGGCGCTGGTGTACTGCAGCGCGATGATGACCAGAACACCGATTACGGCAATCAGCAAAAGGGCAATCGGGCTGATGCCGGCATACAGGATGGTGAACACGCCCAGCATGGCCAGAAGAAGGCCGCATAGAAGCAGCATGCGCTTTTTAATGGAAGGAAAAAGCTGAAACATAGATGGAACTCCTTGTAGAAAAATCAGTATATACAGTATATCTGCTGCGAGGGTGAAAAGCAATTGTTTTTTGTGCAGCGTGTTTTCTCTGTTTTATGATGTGAAGATTTCGGTATTCATGAAGCTTGTTCAAATGCGGGCGCATATTGACGATATCTTATCCCTGCTGGGTTGTTATGATCGCATTTCTGGCTGTACTGGTTTTCTTTGGCTTCCAGTATGTGATGACCGGCTACAAGCGCCTGATTACCACCCTGAACATCTCCTATGCGTGGGTTACCGCATCTGTTCCAGTTGGTGCGCTGCTGATGATCATCTCCGTCGGCCAGAATCTGTTGAGGAGCATCAAGACGCCTGTTGAGAAGTGGGGTGAAAAGGCATGATCGCGGCTATCGGTATTTTCTTTGTGTTCCTTCTGCTGGGCATGCCTGTCGCCTTTGCGATCGGCATTTCCGGCTGGTCCTTCTTCATGATCCGTGAGCTGCCGCTGAGTATCATGGTTCAGAAGTCCATTTCCACCACACAGTCCTTCACCATGCTGGCGATCCCGCTGTTCATTCTGGCGGGCAACCTGATGAATGCCACCGGCATCACCAAGCGCCTGATGAACGTTGCGAACGTGCTGTGCGGCCACATGTATGGCTCCGTCGGCCAGGTTTCCTGCGTGCTGTCCACCCTGATGGGCGGCGTTTCCGGTTCCGCCGTTGCGGACGCGGCGATGGAGTGCCGCATCCTCGGACCGGAGATGCTGCGCCTGGGCTATTCCCGCGGCTGGTCCGCTGCGGTTAACGGCCTGTCCGGCCTGATCGTTGCGACAATTCCGCCGTCCATGGGTCTGATCATCTACGGCACCACTGGTGAGGTTTCCATCGGCCGCCTGTTTATGGCCGGCTGGTTCCCGGGCGTGCTGATGATGACCTTCATGATGATCGCCGTCCGCTGGTCTGCGCGCAAGTTCGGCTATAAGCCGGAGCGCGAGAAGATGGCGCCGGTCAGCGAGATTCTGAAGGTTACGCTGGATGCGATCTGGGCGATTCTGTTCCCGATCCTTCTCATTCTGCTGATCCGCTTCGGCATCATGAGCCCGACCGAATCCGGTGCTTTTGCCTGCGCGTATGCCCTGTTTGTGGGCCTGGTGATCTACCGTGAGATGACTCCGGCGATCATGCTGCAGACCCTGAAGGATTCCGTCAAGGACGTGACCGTTATCGCGATCATCCTGTGCTTCTCCGGCGTGTTCGGTTACGGCGTTGTCTTTGACGATCTGACCACTACGCTGGCGACTGCGTTGGTATCCATCACTTCTAACCGCATTGCGCTGCTGTTCCTGGTTATCCTGTTCCTGCTGATCTGCGGCTGCTTCATGGAGACCACGGTTATCGCGCTGATCCTGACTCCGATCCTCAAGCCGGTTATGGAGAGCGTGGGCGTTGATCCGGTCGTCTTCGGTATGATCATGATGACCTGCGTTACCTTCGGCGTTATGACTCCGCCGGTCGGCACCGGTCTTTATACCACTGCCGACATCATGGGCTGCTCCATCGGCGACGTTGTCAAGGACGGCTGGCCGTTCTGTCTGGCGGTTGTCCTGGTTGTTGTCGTCATGGTGTTCTTCCCGGATGCCGTGCTGCTGCTGCCGAACCTCGTGTATGGTGCGGGCGGCGTGTAATCAAAATGTTCAAGCCCCGGAATTTCCCTAATATGTGGAAATTCCGGGTACTTTTTTTCTATTTCCAACAAATACACAGGCGTTGGTGGAGAGTGTGTTAATAGAACTTGACAGAAATGCATAAATGCGTTAATATATATTTATATAGTTTGACAATTGATAAACTAGAATACTAGTTATATCATATAGACAGAACAAGAGGGAATTTTCGTGAATTTCGATCAAAAGAATCTTGATTCTTGGCAGGAAATTAACAGTTGCGCCGAGAATTATAAAAAATTGGATATAAAGAGAACTTTGCTCAAAACCGGAGAAACCCGTGTTTGGCGCACCTATGGCGGCGGTGCTGCGCTGGATCGCTGGCATGGCCGCAAGGGGGAGAATGGCATGTTCCCGGAGGACTGGGCGGCCAGCACAACCCGCGCGCTCAATCCCGGAAGAGAGCATATTATCGAAGGGCTCAGCCGCGTGATCAGCATGGAAGGCGAGCCGTATCTCACCGATGTGATTGCACAGGATCCGCAGGGATTCTTCGGCGCGGCGCATCTTCAGGCATTCGGCGAAAAGGCCGGTTTTCTGGTCAAGCTCATTGATGCGGGCGAGCGCCTGACCATTCAGGTCCATCCGGATAAGCGCTATGCCAAAGAGATTCTTCACAGCGATTATGGAAAAACAGAATCCTGGTATATTCTGGGATCGAATTCCGAGGAGATTCAGCCGTGTATCTATCTGGGCTTCAAGCCTGGGGTGACGCGCGAGATCTGGAAGGATATCTTCGAACGTCAGGATATTCCGGCGATGCTGGATTGCCTGCATAAGATCCCTGTACAGGCAGGGGAGTGTTACTTCATTTCTGCCGGCGTGCCTCATGCCATCGGCGAGGGATGCTTCCTTGCGGAAATTCAGGAGCCGACGGATTACACCATGCGCACTGAGCTGGTGACGCCTGCAGGCTTGCGTATTCACGAGAATCAGTGTCATCAGGGCGTCGGATATGAGATGATGCTTGATTGTTTCCATTATGACGGCGCACCGCTGGAGGAAACCGTGGCGCGCTGGCGCAGCGAGCCGGTCTGTATCTGCAATGAGGCGGGCGGCAGAATTGATTCGCTCATTGATGAGCGCCAGACGGAGCTGTTTTCTATGCGGCGCGTTCTGGTTGAAGACGAGATTTCGCTGGAAGCTGCAGGTGCGATGCGCATTCTGATGGTGCTTTCAGGAAACGGCAGTATACGCATGAACGGTGAGGCAATGGGTATTGCGCAGGGTGATGTGCTGGTTGCATGCGCAGACTGCCCCACGCTTCATGTCGAGGCAAATGAAAAGCTGACGATTCTGGAGAGCTTTCCGCCCAGAGCTTAACAGTTTTCGTCGGGTACGCCATGTTGTATGTCCCCCGGAGAAGAACCGGGTGATATAAATACATTTTTTAGGGGAGGAACCTAAAATGAAAAAGATCCTTGTCGTGGCGCTGGCGCTCATCATGTGCTTCGCGCTGTGCTCCGTTGCGTCTGCGAAGACCTACGAGCTGAAGATCTCCACCACCCAGACCGACTCTTCCATGATCTATGCGGGCCTGCAGGCTGCCGCTGATGAGATCATGGCGAAGACCAACGGCGAAGTGAAGGTCACCATCTATCCGTCTTCCCAGCTGGGCGGCGAAGAAGACATGATCGACCAGGCGATCGCTGGCATCGGCGTCGCGGTTCTGACCGACGCTGGCCGTATGTCCAGCTACGTCAACGACATCGGTATCTTCAACATGGCGTACTTCGTAGACAGCTACGAGGCTGGCCTGAAGGTCATCGCGACCGATACCTTCCAGGGCTGGGTTGAGCAGCTGGCGAACGATCACGGCATCCGCGTGCTGTGCTTCAACTACTTCGACGGCGCCCGCTCCTTCATGCAGAACAAGGAGATCAAGACCCCGGCCGAGCTGAAGGGCCTGGTTACCCGTACTCCGGGTGCTGCTCCGTACAACGAGTCCATCTCCGCGATGGGCGCCACTCCGTACAACGTTGCCTGGTCCGAGGTTTACAACTCCATCCAGACCAAGGCGATCGACGCGTGCGAAGTGCAGTACACCTCTGCGGTTTCTTCCCACATCTACGAGGTCTGCAAGTACGTGACCAAGACCGAGCACATCAACCTGTTCAACTGCCTGATCGCTGGCGAGCGCTGGTTCAAGAAGCTGCCGGCCGAGTATCAGCAGATCGTCCTCGACGCCTGCTACAACAAGGCGTATGAGAACGCGATGTCCATCGTCGCCGCTCAGGCCGACATGGAGAAGACTCTGGTTGACAACGGCATGACCATCACCGAGGTCGACAAGGCCCTGTTCAACGAGGCTGTTGCTCCGGCTTACGAGAAGCTGGGCTGGACCGAGCTGCGCGCCAAGATCTACGAAGAGGCTGGCATCTAATTCGGTCATCTCAATTCATACGAGAAAGGGCGAAGGTTCCACCGAGCCTTCGCCCTTCTTCTTTTGATCCATGCGAAGGAGCGTATTTTTCCCATGAATACGGTTAAGAAGATCTATGAAAAGTTCTGCAAGGTAGAGCAGTGGATCGCCATGTTCCTGCTTGCGGGCATCACGGTGCTGGTCTTTGTATCCGCCCTGATGCGTACCCTCGGTTTCCCGCTCAACTGGGCGCAGGACGCCGCGCTGATCATGTTTGCCTGGCTGGCCTTCATCGGCGGCGATATCGCGCTGCATTCCACCGGCCTGATCGGCGTTGACCTGATCGTGACCCATTTCCCGAAGAGCGTGCAGAAGGCGATTGATATCCTCTTCAAGGTGATCATGCTGGCCTTCCTGGCGGTGCTCGTTTACTTTGGCTTTGAGTATGTGATGACCGGCTATAAGCGCCTGATCACCACCCTGAACGTTTCTTATGCGTATGTTACGTCTTCTGTTCCGGTCGGTGCTTTCCTGATGATCATCTCCGTCGGCCAGAATCTGTACAAGAGCATCAAGACGCCTGTTGAGAAGTGGGGTGAAAAGGCATGATCGGCGCTATTGGTATTTTCTTTGTGTTCCTGCTGCTGGGCATGCCTGTCGCCTTCGCGATCGGCATTTCCGGCTGGTCCTTCTTCATGATCCGTGAGCTGCCGCTGAGCATCATGGTTCAGAAGTCCATCTCCACCACGCAGTCCTTCACCATGCTGGCGATCCCGCTGTTCATTCTGGCGGGCAACCTGATGAATGCCACCGGCATCACCAAGCGCCTGATGAACCTGGCGAGCGTGCTGTGCGGCCATATGTATGGCTCCGTCGGCCAGGTCTCCTGCGTGCTGTCCACGCTGATGGGCGGCGTTTCCGGTTCCGCCGTTGCGGACGCTGCCATGCAGTGCCGCATCCTTGGTCCGGAGATGACCAAGCTCGGCTATTCCCGCGGCTGGTCTGCGGCGGTCAACGGCCTGTCCGGCCTGATCGTTGCGACGATTCCGCCGTCCATGGGTCTGATCATTTACGGTACCACCGGTGAGGTTTCCATCGGCCGCCTGTTCATGGCCGGCTGGTTCCCGGGCATCGTGATGATGATCTTCCTGATGATCGCGGTTCGCTGGTCCGCTCGCAAGTACGGCTATAAGCCGGCACGTGAGAAGATGGCTCCGGCCTCCGAGATTCTCAAGACCTGTATTGATTCCATCTGGGCGCTGCTGTTCCCGATTCTGCTGATCGTTCTGATCCGCTTCGGCATCATGAGCCCGACCGAGTCCGGCGCGTTTGCCTGCGCGTATGCGCTGTTTGTTGGCCTTGTGATCTACCGTGAGATGACCCCGGCGATCATGATGCAGACTCTGCGTGATTCCGTCAAGGACGTCACGGTTATCGCGATCATCCTGTGCTTCTCCGGCGTGTTCGGTTACGGCGTCGTCTTTGACGACCTGACCACCACCCTGGCGACTGCGCTGGTTGCAATCACCTCTAATAAGATCGCGCTGCTGTTCCTGGTTATCCTGTTCCTGTTCATCTGCGGCTGCTTCATGGAGACCACGGTTATCGCCCTGATCCTGACCCCGATTCTCAAGCCGGTTATGGAGAGCGTGGGCGTCGATCCGGTCGTCTTCGGTATGATCATGATGACTTGCGTTACCTTCGGCGTCATGACCCCGCCGGTCGGCACCGGTCTTTATACCACTGCCGACATCATGGGCTGCTCCATTCAGGACGTTGTCAAGGATGGCTGGCCGTTCTATGTGGCGGTTCTGTTGGTTGTTGTCGTCATGGTGTTCTTCCCGGATGCAGTGCTGTTCCTGCCGAACCTCGTGTACGGCGTGGGCGGCGCGTAATCGCTGATATTCACGCAAAGACATAGTTTGTAAAGCATACGCTTGTGAGATTTTTACAATGAATTTTGTAAAAGGGGTAGCAGGCGTATGTTTTTTCTGTTATAATTGTGTTATTCTAATATACTAGTATGATGATGGAGGCGAATGCATATGAAAATGAATCGCGCTGCGCTTGCGGATTATGCAGTATGGGAGAAGGCAAAGGTTCTGCTGCCGGCTTATGATGTCGAGGCCATGGTGCAGCGTACGAAGGAGAATCCGATCTGGGTGCACTTCGGCGCAGGCAACATTTTCCGCGGCTTTATTGCTGCGCTTCAGCAGAAGCTGCTCAATGAGGGCCTTGCCGACCGCGGTATTGTCGCTGCCGACACATTCGACTATGAAATCATCTCGAAGATTTATGATCCGTTTGATTGTCTGACGATGAATGTCACGCTCAATCCGGATGCGACGACGAGCCGTGAGATCATTGCTTCCGTCGCGGAGGGGCTGCGTGCGGATGCGAAGGATGCGCAGCAGATGGCGCGCTTTGCCGAAATCTTTGTGAATCCGTCTCTGCAGATGGTCTCCTTTACCATCACGGAAAAGGGCTATGCGCTGCGCAACATGGCCGGCGAGCTGATGCCGGTCGTCGCGGCGGATATGAACGAGGGACCGGGGGCTGCGCGTCATGCGATGAGCATCGTTGCAGCGATGATGCTCAAGCGCTTTCAGGCTGGCGCGTATCCGATTGCGCTGGTATCCATGGATAACTGCAGCCACAACGGCGAGAAGCTCAAAAGCTCAGTCGTGGAGATTGCAAAGGCATGGAAGGAGAAGGGCTTTGCCGGTGAGGACTTCATTGCATACCTTGAGGATGAGAGCAAGGTTGCTTTCCCGTGGAGCATGATCGACAAAATCACCCCGCGTCCTGCCAAGGTCGTGGAGGATTCCCTGCTGGCGGACGGTATTGAGGAGATGTCTCCGATCGTCACCAGCCGCAATACGTTCATTGCGCCGTTTGTTAACGCCGAGCGTCCGCAGTATCTGGTTGTGGAGGACCGCTTCCCGAACGGCCGTCCGGCGCTGGAGAAGGCCGGCGTGTATCTGACTGACCGCGATACGGTCAACTGCACCGAGCGCATGAAGGTGACCACCTGCCTCAACCCGCTGCATACCGCGCTGGCTGTCTATGGCTGTCTGCTGCGCTACACGCTCATCTGTGAAGAGATGAAGGATGAGGATCTTAAGAAGCTGGTGACGCGCCTTGGCTATGTCGAGGGTCTGCCGGTTGTCGTTGATCCGAAGATCCTCAGCCCGAAGGCGTTCATTGACGAGGTGATGACCGAGCGTCTGCCCAATGTCTTTATGCCGGATGATCCGCGCCGCATTGCGACGGATACCTCCCAGAAGGTTGGCATCCGCTTCGGTGAGACCATCAAGAGCTACGTTGCCGAAGGCCGCGACATGAACGAGCTGGTTGCGATTCCGCTGGCGATTGCCGGCTGGATGCGTTACCTGCTGGGCGTGGGCGACGACGGTGAGGCAATCGAGATTTCTTCTGATCCGATGAAGGACGCCCTGCAGGCGAAGCTCGCGGGCATTGAGGTGGGCAAGCCGGAGACTTACAGCGGCCAGCTGCGCGAGATTCTTGCGAATGAAGTGATCTTCGGCAGCGATCTGTGCAAGGCTGGTCTGGCGGAGCGCATTGAGCAGATGTTTGTTGAGGAGCTTGCGGGTCCGGGCGCTGTGCGTGCGACGCTGAAGAAATATCTGGCGTAAGAAATTTGCGCCGCAGAGAGACTAAACGAGGACGGTGATCTGCATGCGGATTGAAGAAAGACGCAATGCTGAAACGGCGAGAGACTATGCTCGCCGGATTCTCAAGAATAATATCGTATCCATGGACCTTGAACCCGGCGCGATGGTCAGCGAAAACGAGCTGGCCACCCAGCTGGGGCTCAGCCGCACGCCTGTCCGCGAGGCGCTGATGGATCTGGCAAAATGCCGCGTGGTAGATGTGATGCCCCAGCGCGGCAGCCGCATCGCGCTGATTGACTATACCCTTGTGGATGAAGCGCGCTTTGCGCGTCAGGTGCTTGAGGTGGCGATTCTTGATCAGGTTTGCGAGCGGGCGACAGCGGCGGATATTGCCCAGCTGCGTCAGAACGTGCGTCTGCAGATGATGACACAGGAACCGGGTATGGGCGATTCCAGCAGTTTGATGGAACTGGACGACGCATTCCATGAGACGCTCTTTAAGATTGCGCGCAAGGAAAACATCTATTCCATGCTGGGCAGCATGACGATTCATTTTGACCGTGTCCGCAATCTTGCGCTCTATGTTGTGAAGGATTCCAAGATCATTGAGGATCATCGTTTGATTTGTGAAGCGATTGCCGCGCATGATCCGTGGAAGGCGAAAGAAGTCATGACCGATCATCTTACTCGTGTGAAGGTGGATGCAGGTTCCATCCGCAAGGCCTATCCGCAGTATATCAAGCAGCTTTCAAGAGGATAAATATGTTTGGAAAAATCAGGATGGCGCTTGTCTTGGCGCTGATTGGTATGCTGATGCTATGCATGTCTGCCGCAGCGCAGGACAGCCAGACGGATATGGACGCACAGGTGGATGGAATATTTCGCGGTGTGAAGGCTGTGGGCGGCGCTTTTGTTGTCGCGCAGCATGGCGACGTCGTCTATGAGCGCTATTACGGTGTGCAGCAAAAGACGACGCAGGTCCCCGTTACAGATCAGTCGTATTTCCGCTGCGCTTCGGTGACCAAGCTGGTCACGGGTATTGGGTTGATGAAGATGATGGACGAGGGCATGCTCGCCCCGGACGAGGATATCAGCGCGTACCTTGGCTACACCGTGCGCAATCCGCAGTATAAGAATACGCCGGTCACACTGCGGATGCTGATGTCGCATACCGCCGGTCTGGTCGAGAATGCGTCTTTCAGCAAAAAATCGAGCATTCTTTCCGATATGATCGATGTCAAGAAAAAGGCGGGCGCCAATTTCAAGGAAGATGTCAAGCCCGGCACCGAGTATGCGTATTCAAACTTTGGTGCGGGGATCACGGGCGCGATTGTTGAGTCCGTTACCGGCAAGGACGTCTCCAGCTTCATGCGGGAGTTCCTCTTTGAGCCGCTGGGGATTGATGCGGCATACAGCGCCGCGCAGCTTGCGCAGCCGGAATACCTCTGCGCGACGTATCATAAGGACGGATCGCTGTATGCGGCCCCGTCGTATCTGCTCAAGCAGGAGTATCAGCAGGAAGCGACGCCCGACACGCACTATCGGGTGACCATCGGCAGCCTGCTCATCCGCCCGAGGGATCTGGCGAAGCTGGGCATTGCGCTGTGCGGAGATGGTACGGTGGACGGCGTGCGTGTGCTCAGCGAGGAAGCGATTGCTGCTATGAGGCAGGAGCACAGCCTGCAGACGGATGGCATTACGGCGGAGTCGCCGTATACGTTCTTTACCATCCGGCAGGATACGCTCTTTGAGGGCCGCCGCGTATACGGGCATCAGGGAACGGACGAGGGCGTTGTGTGCAACCTGTACGTTGAGCCGGAGAGCGAGCTGGTCATCGTTGTGATGAGCAACGGGTGCAAAACCGTTCGCGATGATGGCATCATGCGCATGACACGCCGGCTTGCTGCGCTGGCAGAGGAAGCGTATATCAAGGGAAATGTGGAACAGTAATTCGTGACAAACTGAAAAATACAAATAAAGTGGAGCGTATTCTCCTTAAATCCAGCAATGCGACGGGTTCGGTGGAGAATACGCTCCGTTTTTTGATGCGTTTATGATGGGCTTTTCCTGCTTGGCAGGCGCTGAATCAGCCCGATAAGCTGCCCGGAAAGCACAACGGTCAGCAGAGAACAGGCGAGATTCTTCAGTGGCAGATAGGTGGCACAGAGCGTCAGCGCTGTGAGGTCGCTGACGAGGTAGATGCGTTCGATCGGCTGATGCAGAAGATGCCCCAGCGTCATCGCCAGCGCATCGTCGCCGCCGGGCGCGCCCCCCGCGCGCACGCTCAGACCGATGCCCACGCCTACGAACACCGCGCCGACGAGCGCAGCCAGCAGCGGCATGGAGGCCAGCGAGGGCCAGAGGGGCGGAAATTGCTCAAAGAGCGCATAAAACAGGGAGAAGCCGCTGCCGGCAACAAAGGAATAGAGGATGAATGTCTTGCCCAGCGTCTTCAGGCCGAAGAGATAGCAGGCCGTGTTGAGAATGAGGTTGGAAACAGCGGGCGATATGGAGAACCAGTGATCAAGAAACAGAGAAAAGCCAAGAATTCCCCCCTCCGTGACGCCGGAGAAGGCATGAACATTGTAAAGCCCAAACGCCAGAATTGCGCTGCCCAGCAGCGAAAGCGCGCTTTTGCGAAGGAAGATGCGCATGAAAACAAATCCTTTCAGACGATATGCATTGTGCGATTATGATAATGGAGCAAATGAAACTTGTCAAGCGTGTATTGGTTGAGAAAGTGGAGGACATGAGTGACAATAATGCATGAAGTATTTTCCAAGTGGAGAATACGTGGTGTATGGAGAAGGGCGCGCGGCAGAGACGGGCATCGTTGTGGATTTGAAGGATTTGTGGTAGAATAAACGCAGACTACGATTGCAGATTCCTGATTGACAGGTGATCGGGGAAAGAATAAGAGAGGTGCAGGATGATGAAATACGATGCGCGCCGTAAAGCGGTGCTTGATCATATGGAAAAGGGCGCGGTGATGGTGCTCTACAGTGGGGAATCGATCCCGCAGAGCCTGGATGGATGCTGTCCGTTCGATGCGAATCATCACTTCTTCTATCTGACCGGCCTTGCCCGGGAGAATATGGCGCTGGTGCTCAGCAGGAGCAGCAGCGAGGATAGAGAGATTCTCTTCATCGAAGAGGCTGTTCCGTCCATGGAGCGATGGACAGGCCGCCGCGTGACCAAAGAAGAGGCCAAGGCGATCAGCGGAATTGACGATGTGCGCTATATCGACAGCCTCGACGGCGCGCTGAGCCGCATGGTCAACCGCGAGACGGTGGAGTATGCGTATTTTGACGGATACAAGAACCATATCGTCGATGCGGACAGCTATAACATGACCAAAGCAAAGCGTTTTGCTGCGGCCTATCCGACGGTTCAGCTCAGGAACATTCATTCCGTGATTGCAGGGATGCGCATGGTCAAGGACGAGGAGGAGATTGCCTGCATTCGCGAGGCGATCGAGCTGACGGATAAGGGTCTGCGCAGGGTGCTTTCGACCCTTGCACCCGGGCAGATGGAGTATCAGGCTCAGGCCGAGTTTGAATACGCCATAAGGTATCACGGCGCAGAGGGAACGGCCTTTGCGACAATCGCAGGCAGCGGCATCAACGGCTGCATGCTGCATTACGAGACGAACCACTGCGAGATGAAGGACGGCAGTCTGCTGCTGCTGGACCTTGGTGCAAGGGCGAAGGGCTATTGCGCAGACATCACGCGTACATACCCTGTTTCCGGCGTGTATTCCCCGCGGCAGAAGGAGATTTACGACGTCGTGCTGGCTGCCAATCAGGCGGTGACGGCGGCGGCAAGGCCGGGTCTTACGCTTAAGCAGCTCAACGAAATCTGCAAGGCGAAGCTGGCCGAGGGCCTGATTGCCCTGAGCAAGATCGAGTCTGCGGATGAGATCGGCACATACTATATGCACGGCGTATCGCATCATCTGGGTCTGGATACGCATGATGCGATAGCCCATGATGAGACGCCGCTTGCGCCGGGCATGGTGATTACCAATGAGCCGGGTCTGTATATCGATGAAGAGGAGATTGGCATCCGCATCGAGGACGACCTGCTGATTACGGAGGATGGCTGCGAAGTGCTGTCCTGTGCGATCCCGAGGACAACGCAGGAGATTGAGGATTTGATGAAGCGCTGACGGCACGATGGGAGGAACCGAAGGATGAAACTCAGGATTCAGGCGCGCGCCAAAGTCAACTGGACGCTTGATGTTGTGGGCGTGCTTCCTAACGGCTATCATGATCTGGATATGCTGATGCAGTCGGTTACACTCTGCGATCAGATAACCATCGAGGATGCGGATGATCTGACGTTGACCATTCGTGGACAGGGCGGCAGTTTTGTTCCGGCGGATGATACGAACCTCGTTCTCCGCGCCGCAAACGCGCTGCGCGAACAGACCGGCTGCAGGAAGGGCGCACGCATGATGCTGCGCAAGTATATCCCTGTGGCGGCGGGCATGGGCGGCGGCAGCAGCGATGCGGCAGCTGCGCTTAAGGGGCTCAATGTCCTCTGGGGATTGGGTCTTGGAGATGACGAGCTGGAAAGAATCGGCCTGACCATCGGCGCGGATGTGCCGTTTTGCATCCGGGGCGGTCTTCAGCGCGCACAGGGTGTGGGCGAGCGCCTGACGCCCGTTCCGCTCAAGCGTCCGCTGTATCTGGTGGCGTTCCAGCCCTGCCGGGGCCTTTCCACGAAGGAGGTCTTTACTGCGCTGCATGAGGATGGTATCCGCGATGAGGACCGGCCCGATAATGAGGCGGCGCAGCGCGCGCTCGCAGCGGGCGATGTGCGTCTGTTGGGCAGGAGCCTTGGCAATGTGCTCGAGCCGGTATCGCGCCGCATGCGCCCGGATATCGACAAAGCCATCCGGGACATCGAAGCGTCCGGCGCGGTCGGCGCGCGGATGACGGGCAGCGGTTCGGCGGTGTTTGGCGTATATCTTCACGCGGGAGCGTGCCGCAAGGCTGCGCAGGAACTCGCCAAGACCTATCCGACCTGCCGGATGATGCGTACCGCCGAATGCGGCGTGCTGATCGAGGAAGTATAAATAGCGCGCCATCGCGCGCATAAACCTGAATAAAAGCGGTGATCCTTGTCCATATCAAACCAATGGGAGATGTGGACATGGGTCGCCGTTTTTGTGCTGTTTTTCTTGCTGCTGCGCTGATGGTTGTGCCTGCGGGCCCAAGGGGGCTGCGGGCGCAGCCTGTGTTTTTCAGCATGCTCTTTCCGCAGCTGATTCCGCCCTGCCTGTATGAAGGCGAAGAGGCTACAGCGGGGGAGGCGATGATGCTATGAAAAAGCGCGTGATTCGCGCCTGCGCGGCGGGAATGTGCATGGTCATGCTCGTCTTTTGCTCAGCGGGAGAGGCGAGCGCGGCGGTCTACTGGGGTTCACGCGGCGCGCAGGTGCGTCAGGTGCAGCGCAAGCTCAAGCAGTGGGGCTATTACGACGGCGAGGTGGACGGCGTATTTGGCCAGGAAACCTATGATGCGGTGGTGTATTTTCAGCGGAAAAACGGGCTCACGGCTGATGGCGTTGCAGGAACGAAAACGCTCAATGCGCTGGGCATTGCTTCATCCGCGGAAAACGCCGTGGCAGCGTCGTCCTCCGGCAGTTCGTCCTATGCAAGCGACGTCGAACTGCTGGCCCGGCTGATTCATGGGGAAGCGCGCGGAGAACCGTATGTAGGAATGGTTGCGGTGGGGGCGGTGGTGCTCAATCGCGTCAGAAGCAGCAGCTTTCCCAATACGATTGCCGGCGTGATCTACCAGCAGGGGGCGTTTGACGCGGTGAAGGATGGTCAGATCAACCTGACGCCGAATGAACAGAGCCGCCGCGCTGCGCGCGATGCGCTCAACGGATGGGATCCAACCAACGGCTGCCTGTATTATTACAACCCGGCGACGGCGACCAGCAGCTGGATCTGGACGCGTGAGGTTCGCCTGAACATCGGCGATCACAGCTTTGCAGTATGACGGGAGCGGGCAGGATGGGAATCAGGGAAGGCTGGAAGAAGGAAAAAACCGACCGCAGGAATGGACTTGCGGCGGCGTTTGCGCTGCTGTTCGCGCTCTCTCTGGGGGCAAATGCAGCGCTGAGCGCGGAAAAGCAGACGCTTAAGACCCGGCTGGCGATGGAACGTCAGCGGGATATGACAGATGTGGTTGCAGCGATGGCGGATATTGAGATCAATCTGCAGAAGCTGCTGATTGCCTCGGGCGCGAGCCAGAGCGTGACGCTGCTGGGCGAGACGGCGCTGCTGGCCCAGCATGTGGAAACGGGGCTCTCCCGGCTTCCGCTGAGCGCGCAGACGGCGGGCAGCGCGATGAAATTTGCCGGGCAGATGGGCGAATATGTGATGACGCTGGCGACGCAGGTGTCCGGCGGCGGCGCGCTCAGCGCGGATGATGAGCGGCAGATTGAGGGACTGCTTTCCGCCTGTCAGGGGCTTAATGCGCATCTGCTCAGCGTGGGGGAAAAGCTCTACACCGAACCTATACCGGAGACGGACATTAATCAGGCGCAGGGTTGGCCGGATGAAGCGCTTTCCGGTGAGAGCGGCATACCGTATCCGTCGCTGATTTACGACGGCCCGTTTTCCGACGGGCGGACGGACGGTCCGCCAAAGGGGCTGACCGGCGAGCGCATTACGCGCGAACAGGCACGGACATCGGCGGCGCGCTATGCTGGAACGACTGCGGACCAGGTAAAGGACGCAGCAGACAGCGGCGGGCAGTTTGAGGCCTTTGGCTTTCTTGCGGAGACGGCAGATGGGCGCATCAGCGTGCAGGTGACCGGGCAGGGCGGGCATTTGCTGTGGATGATGCCGGAGGAGGCGGCGTTTGAGGCGCGCATACCCGTGGAGGAATGCCTTCGCGTGGCGCAGATTTACCTGGCGGATCAAGGATTCGGGGAGATGAAGCGCTGCTTTGTCCAGCAGTATGACGGTATGGTGGTGGCCAATTTTGCTGCGGTGCAGGACGGCGTTGTACTCTATCCGGATCAGGTGAAGGTACAGGTGAGCATGGCGACAGGGATAGTTGTCGGGGCAGAATGCTCGCAGTATCTGATGAACCACGAGAGAAGGCTGCACCTTTCGCCGAAGCTGACCGCAGAGCAGGCGCGGCAAATGGTTTCCAGCAGGCTTGACGTGCGCGGGGAACAGCTGTGCGTGATTCCAACGGATGGAGGCGAGCGGCTTTGCTGGGAGTTTGACGGGGAGTTTTCGGGTGAACGCTATCTGGTCTATGTGGATGCCGCGTCGGGAATTGCAGCGGAGATTCTGCGCGTCACCAGGACACAGGATGGCGAGACGGCGATTTAAGCGTATAGATGAAACGAGGGGAGATACGCATCGGCGTATCTCCCCCTGCTTGTGGATGGGATTACCAGACTTGCGAGCAGCCGTTGCTGCAGCCATTGCCGCAGCCGTTGCCACAGCCGCAGCGGCGGCGACGGCGGGTAATGCGCTTGCGGGCGACGAGCGTGATGACGGTCGGGATATTCGAGGATGTGATGGAGACGCATCCGCCGGAGATCGGACCGGTGAAGGTCACATCGTATTCAGGACAGCAGGATGTGATCAGGTCAATCTCATACTGACCGGGCGTGAGACCGGCGATGACCAGCGGCTCGTCGATTTCCGTGCAGCTGCCGGCGCGCAGGGTGAAGGTTTCGCCGCAGGGATAGCTCGGGCCGGTGATGCGGATGGTCAGGCTGCGCGGGGTGCAGCTCTGATTGCCGCAGGGCTCCAGCAGGATGGCGTGAAGGACCAGCGTCGGGCCGTTGTCGGCATCATTGCCTGCACAGCAGAAATGCACCGGATTGCACAGCAGCGGATGACGCCACTGCGGGAAGGGACAGTAGGAGTGATGATGGCAGAGGTCTTTGCAGCAATGCGGCTGGAAGCAGCCGAAATGGTTCGTGATGGGATAACATGACATGATGTCACACCTCCGCAGAGTCTATGGGAAACGAAGCGCATGCTTCGTGAAGCTTCAGGTGGAGCTTGCAGGGTGAGGCTCCACTACACGTTATGCGCCGGGTGTATGGCGCGTGAAGCGCGGAAAGGCGGACAAAACGATTTGCAAATCCTTACAGAGCGCGCTATAATATATACTGTATACTCAGGTTCATATGTGGATGAAGGAGATGCGCTATGCGGATCAGAAGCATCGTCCGGCGCGTGACGGACAACGATTACGTCTATACGATTTTTACCAAGATTATGGCGGTAGTCATCGGCCTGATTGCATCAAGCTATTCCAACCGTTTTCTCGGTCCGGAGCTCAAGGGTGAACTCGGTCAGATTTCCTCCATGATCTCCATTGTGGCGGTTACGGCAAACTTTGGCCTGTATCAGCCATATCCTTACTACAAGCGTCAGGGTGAGCCGGATGTGCTCGATAAATTCCTGCGCATTTTCCTGCTGCAGTTCATCGTCTATACGGTAATCGGCATTGTTGGCGCGACGGTACTGGACTCCTTTGCGCTGACAGCGGTCTGCCTGATCGCGCCGATTCAGGTGCTGGCTAATCAGCTGAGCTTCATGATCATGGTGGAGGACGTGAAGTTCAAAAACAAGATATTCTTCACTGCGCGCATCACCAATACGCTGATCACGATCCTTGCGTTCTACACCATGAACCGCACGATCATGGTCTCTTTGGCGCTGGTTGTCGTGGGCGATCTGATCACGGTGATCATGGCGCTGCGCCGCATGAAGCGCATGCCCAATCCGCTGAAGGCGGATCTGCGCTTTGCAGCGAAGATCGTGCCGTTTGGCATCGTGTCGATGATCACCACGCTGATGGTCACGCTCAATTACCGCATTGATACGCTGATGATGGGCTATATGTTCGGAATTCCCGACGTGGAGATCGGCTATTACACGCTTGGCGTATCGCTGTCGGAATATGGCTGGCTGATTCCGGACGCCTTCCGTGAGGTGCTTTTCTCGCGCACGGCGAAGGATGACGCCGTCGGCGAGGTGACCATGAGCATGAAGGTCAACCTCTACCTGACGATGATGATGATTCTCGGCATTCTGCTGCTGGGCAAGCCGGTGATCTGGCTGCTCGCCGGCGCGGAATACCTGCCGGCATATCCGGTGACGGTCCTGCTGATTGCGGGAATCATTCCGATGAGTTATTTCAAGATCATTGGCACGCTGCTGCTGGCACAGGGAAAAAAGTATACCTATCTGGGCATGCTGACGCTCTCAGTCGTTGCGAATATCATTTGCAACATGTTTACCATCCCGCTTTGGGGCAAGATGGGTGCGGCGGCGGCGTCGGTGGTGTCCTATACCGTGGCCGGCGGCTGTTTCCTGGCGTATTATCTGCATAGCTATGACATTCCCGTGCGCGATGTGTTCCTCTTTAAGCCAGAGGAGATCGCGCGGCTCAAGGGCATGATCGGCAAAGTGAAGAGAAAGCTTGGCGCAAAGGCGTAAAGGAGTATAGCATGAGCGAACAGATGAAGAAGGGCAAAGAGGCATATACGCAGATGGAGAACGCCTGCAACCTGCTTGTGGCAAGCGGGAACTGGCAGCGCGTCGGCGCCAGCGATATCAAGCTTTTTCTGGATATGTACACACAGTCGCTGCTGCTGCGGATGGCGCAGGCGAACGGCTCCGTCTCTGCGCAGATGCTGCGCTTTATTGCGGAAGTTCCTGCGCGCGATGTGCTTTCCATTGGCAGGGCGAGCGGCGAGGGCGCGCTGAATATCGGGCATAAGAACCGTTCCTTTGCAGAGGGAACGCCGCTGCTGCTTCGCTGCTGCGCCGCGATGGATGATAAGGACGGGACGGCAAGCGCGCAGCAGTTTGTCGCCGGCGTGTCGCAGCTGCTCTACAGCGCTGCCGATGTGGACGGCGGTATGACCGGCAGGCAGCTGAACTTTATCACGACCTATCTGGGCAGCCTGCGCACATTCCTGCTCACGCGCGCGGCGGGCCGCCATGTTTCCGGCGCGCAGCAGATGCACATCCGTGAAGAAGCCCCGGGCGAAAAGCAAGGCGGGGCGGATACGGGCAAAACCGCACCTGCTGCGAAGAGCGGCGAACAGAAGCCGGACAAGCAGGAAGAGCCGGAGGAGACGCTTGAGGAGCTGATGGCAGAGCTTGACAGCCTGATCGGTCTTGACGGCGTGAAGCATGAGGTGCGCTCGCTGATCAACCTGATCAAGGTCCGCGCCATGCGCAAGGAGCATGGGCTCAAGGTCATGGACATGAGCTTCCACATGGTCTTTACCGGCAACCCGGGCACGGGCAAGACGACCGTTGCGCGCCTTGTGGCGAAGATTTACAAGCGGCTCGGCTTTCTGAGCAAGGGCCAGCTGATCGAGACGGATCGCAGCGGTCTGGTTGCGGGCTATGTCGGCCAGACGGCGGGCAAGGTGACAGAGGTGGTTACCAGCGCGCTGGGCGGCATTCTCTTTATCGATGAGGCCTATGCGCTGGCGCGCAAGGGCATGGACAATGACTTCGGGCGCGAGGCGATTGACACGCTGGTCAAGCTCATGGAGGACAACCGGGACGACCTTGTTGTGATCGTTGCCGGATATACGGACGAGATGCATGACTTCCTGACCAGCAATCCGGGCCTGATTTCCCGCTTTAATAAGTATATCGATTTCCCGGATTACACGGACGACGAGCTGATGGATATCCTTGCGATGAACGCGAAGAAGCAAGGCTATGCTGTTTCGGATGCGGCAAACGGCGTTGTCCGCGCGATGCTCGAGGCGATGACGGTGGGCGACCGGCTCGACTTCGGCAATGCGCGCGGCATGCGCAATACGCTTGAAAAGCTCGTACAGGCTCAGGCTAATCGTCTGGCCAGCCTCACAGGCGAGATCACAAAGGACATGCTTTGCGAGATCACGGAGGACGACGCCAAGGCCGCGCTGTATACCGAAGAGGCGCTTCAGGCGATGGAGAACGAAGCGCAGGAACTGAAAGAAGAAAAGGAATAACCCGATATGGCTGCCATTCTCTCTGCGGAACACATCAAAAAGAGCTATACGCTCAAAAAACTGATCACCGACGCGACGCTCTATATTTCCGAGCATGACAGGATCGGTGTTGTAGGCGTGAACGGAACCGGCAAGTCCACACTGCTCAAAATTCTCTGCGGCATGGAGGAACCCGACGAGGGCATCGTCATGCGCAGAAACGGCCTGCGCGTCAGCTTCCTGCCGCAGATGCCCCAGTACGATGCGCAGCGCACGAGCGTGGAGCAGGTGCTCTTTGATGCGCCGAAGGACGTTGGCGCGCCGGATGAATACGAGGCGAAGGCGCTGCTGACGCAGCTGGGCATCACGGATTTTGAAAGCGATGTACGCACGTTCTCCGGCGGGCAAAAAAAGCGCGTGGCGCTGGCCGCGGCGTTGATTCGCCCGGTGGATCTGCTGCTGCTGGACGAACCCACTAACCACATCGACGCGCAGATGATCGCATGGCTGGAAAACCGGCTGGCGGGCTATCGAGGCGCACTGATGATGGTCACGCACGATCGCTATTTCCTCGACCGTGTCTGCAACCGCATCGCAGAGCTGGATCTGGGCGGGCTGTATATGCACGATGGCAATTTCTCTTACTACCTTGAGCAGAAGGCTGCCAGACTGGATATGGAAAACGCGGCTGCACGCAAGCGCAGCTCGATCCTCCGGCGAGAACTGGAGTGGATCCGCCGCGGCGCGCAGGCGCGCAGCACCAAGCAAAAGGCGCGCATCCAGCGGTTTGAGGAGATGAGCGCGATCAAGGGGCCGCAGGCGGAAAGCAAGCTCGCGCTGACCTCCACCAGCGCGCGGCTTGGCAGGCGCATCGTCGAATGCGAAGGTGTATGCAAGGCAATGGGCGGGCGGCAGCTCGTCAGGAACTTCACCTATACGATCCTGCGCGACGAGCGTATGGCGATTGTCGGCGCGAATGGCAGCGGCAAGACGACTATGCTGCGCATGCTCGCGGGCGAGCTTGAACCGGACAGCGGCAGCGTAGTGCTGGGCGATACGGTCAAGGTGGGCTTTTTCAAGCAGGAGTTTCCTCGCGTGGATGAAAGCATGCGCCTGATCGACTTCATGAAGGACATCGCGGAATATGTTTATACGCCCGAGGGACGCTTTTCTGCCAGCCAGATGCTCGAGCAGTTCCTCTTTCCGCCGGATGTGCAGCTCACGCCGGTCAATCGGCTATCCGGCGGCGAAAAACGCAGGCTTTATCTGGCCAGCGTGCTGATGGCCTCTCCGAACGTGCTGCTGCTGGATGAGCCGACAAACGATCTGGACATTGCAACGCTGGAGATTCTGGAGGATTATCTTTCTTCCTTTGCCGGCGCTGTTGTCGTTGTGTCGCATGACCGATCCTTCCTTGATCGCGTGGCAGGCAGACTGTTTGCCTTCGAGGATGGCGCACAGCTTGTGCAGTATGTCTGCCCGTTTTCGGATTATCTGGATCATGTGGCCGCGCAGCAGGAGTTGGCCGCGAAGGCGCAGAAGCAGGAATCCGCTGCGCCGGCGCAGCGCAGGGAGAAGCAGCGTGAACTGCGCATGAGCTTTAAAGAGCAGCGCGATTATGAGACGATTGACGCGCGCATCGAAGCGCTCAACGAGAAGATTGAGAGTATCGACGCGGACATCGCAAGGAATGCGAGTGATTTTGTGAAGCTGACTGAGCTGGCTGCGCTCAAGGAAAAGACCGAGCAGGAGCTTGCCGAGGCGGAGGAGCGCTGGCTTTATCTGACTGATCTGGCAGAGCGCATCGAGGCGCAGAAAAAGGCATAATAAAGCGCAGGGTTGAACGCGCATCCGTTTTCCCGGAGGGTATAAACGGATGCGCGTTTGCATATCCTTTCTATTGTTCGAGTGCATGGATAGGAGGATATGTGATATGCGTGCAAACAAAAAAGCAATGCTTGCTGCGGGGCTGCTGATGGGCGCAGCCGTGCTGACAGGCTGCACGGCGGATACAAAACAGGCTTCAACGCCGACGCCGCAGGCAGCGCAGCAGGCGACAGCCCAACCTGAGACAGCTAAGCCTGAGACAGCCAAGCCGCAGACAACCGCCGGCGCACAGGCTTCTCCCGCGACAGATGGAGAAGCCGGAGACGAGGAAACCTCCGCGCCGCTATCCCTGACCGTTGACGAAAAGAAAGCGGAAGCAGGCGCGATTACCGAGGGCGACATGGTGATGCTGCCGCTTATTGAGACGGGCGAGCTGCTTGGATGGAAGCCGGGCGGCGAGGAAACCGGCGATGAGACACAGACCCGGCGCGTGATCACGCTTGAAAAAGACGAAAGCCGCATCACTGTTTCCTGGACAGTCAGCGACAATACGGTAAAGGGCATTACGTGGCAGAAGGATGGGTTGCTCATTCCTGTGGATACGAAGATCACGACACAGGCGGGCAGCGTGTATGTGCCGTCTGCGTTCTTTGAAGAAGCGATGGATGTACGGGTTGTCCGGACGGAAAAAAGCGTCTCCGTAAAGCCGCCAGAACCCAAGGATACCCCCGAAACACAGCCGCAGGAGGCTGGTGAAAACGGCTAAAAAACCGTTGACAGCCTCAGATGATACTGCTATAATAATCCCAGAAGCCAGCGGAAAACCCGCTGGGTCAGATGTCCTGGGGTGTGCGCCAGTCGTCTGTATTTTCTCCTACATATACATAACAGGAGCCCGGATGTTGATTCGCGGATGTCATGCCCCCGTCTTAGTACGCCAGGGGACGGCAGAAGCGCGTCACAGGGCGCCGACCTACCGCGAGCGGTGGGTGAAAAACGACGGCAGCGGCACTTTGGGATTCTTTGGCGATCAGCGCAGTCCGAGACATTCGGGCTGCGTTTTTGTATGGATGACAGATTTCGTGGGGATTAAAAAAGCTCTCCCCAAAGGGAGAGCCGGAAAGCATTTCATCAATAGTTTACCGCGCCGTAGGACTTGGCGATGTTCATCGCGCCGTTGGTCAGCTTCTTGCGGCCGTCAGTGAAGATCCACATGGCCTCCACGCCGTCAAGCGAATCAACCAGCGCGCGGGACTCTTCGTACGGCATCAGATAAGCTGCGGTGGAGAGCATGTCCGCCAGACCGGAATCCTCGGTGATGATGGAGACGGAACGGAACTCCGTGGCCGGCATCAGCGTGTCCGGATCGATCAGGTGATGATAGTTCTGACCGTCCACTGTATAAAAGCGCTGATAATCGCCGGAGGTCACGACGGACGTGTTGGAGATAAACAGCGTTTCAACGATGTCGCTCAGGCCGAGCACCGCACCGTCCGGATCCTGAATGCCCACGCCCCAGCCCTTGCGGCCGTCCATCGGGGGATTGCCAAGGCGGACGTTTCCGCCTGCGCTGATGATGAAGGAGTTCATCTCGCTGTCAAGCAGCATCTGAGCAATCAGCTCGGTGGCATAGCCCTTGGCAGCGGCGCCGACGTCGAGCTTGAGCAGGGGATCGGCAAAGAAGACAGTCCTGTTCTCCTCGTCGAGGATGAGATTGTTGATGTCGATGTGTTCTGCAGCTGCCTCAAGCGCTTCCATCGGAGGGAGCTTGGCGTTAAGCGGGTCATCAAGACCTGCCTCGCGGTATTCATGCCAGATGGAGAGCACCGCGCCCATGGCGATGTTCGTTTGCTGCTGGCAGAGCGCGTAGTTGTCCTTGCAGAGCTTGAACAGGTTGAAGAGCGTCTCCTCGACGGCGACGGGTTCCTGCGCGGCTCTCTGGTTGAGGCTGTGGATGTTGATGATCCCCTCGTCCTCATAGCTGTTGTAGGTATCAAAGAGCTTGTGCATGTGGATGTACTGATTATGCACTTCGGCGGACCATTTGTCATAGGTTTCCTGATCAGGAGCAAAGCCGATAAGCTGGATGACGGTATCAAAGGTATCCATAAAGACCGAGCTGTACCGGGTCATTTCTGCATGACCGGGAAGGGCCAGGGCGATTACCAGCACGACAAGCAGCAGCGCTGCAGCCAGTTTTTTCATCAGATCATAGACCTCCATATCAGTTGATGGTTAGATTATATCAGAAAAGTGTACGCATCACAAGATTGCGCGGCATGGAAATCCCATGCAGAGCTGCAGGATGTGACAGGCATTGACAGCCTTTGCGCGATTTACAAATCCTTGCGGGATATGATACAATGCGATTGCTTTTGTGATTGCGTTTTTTGCAGAAGCATGACGATAAAGGACGAAAGAGGGACTTGACAATGGTACAGACAAAAAGGCTTGCCGCGCTGTTGCTTACGCTGCTCGCGCTTTTTCTGGTTCCATCGGCATGGGCGGATCAGGGCGTGCAGACCGGGACAACGGTGTCCGGCACGGTGCGCGTATATCTGTCCTCGATCGCCTCGAATACATCGATCGATGTCACGGTGGACGGCAGCTACTCCATCGGCGGGGATACGGGCAGGGCGATTGCCCGCGGTACGCAGCTGACGGTTTCAAACAGCGGCGGAACGCTACGCCTTGTGATGAACGGACAGACGCAGACGATGGGCAGCCGCTTTAAGCTGCGCCGCCACCAGACAAGCGGCAGAAACGGCGTATACATCGCACAGGCGAGAAAGCCGCAAAGCCTCTACCCGGGCGATATCGAGTTCATTGCCAAGGGCGGCAATGTGCAGATTATCGTTCACGTGTATATGGAGGATTACATGCGCGGCGTGCTGCCGTATGAGATGGACAATTCCTTCCCGCTGGAGGCGCTCAAGGCGCAGGCGGTTGCGGCGAGGACGTATGCGCTCAAGAAAATGAGTGCGCAATCCTCGACGTATGACGTGGTTGATACGACGAGCGATCAGGTCTACAATGGCACGCCTTCCGGCAATGAGCGCTGCGAGCAGGCTGTTGTTGAAACCAGCGGAATCGTCGGCACGGTCGGCGGGGAATATATGGCCAGCTATTATACGGCCTCCAACGGCGGACAGACCGAATCCGTCGCCAACGCGTGGGGAAGCGGCTCTTACAGCTACCTGACAATCAAGGATGACCCGTATGACCTGAAGAACAGCGCCTCGATTGCGAAATCGGTGACGTTCTATCGCGACGGCACGACGAGCGTACCCGCGCTGACGGAGCTGCTGCGCACGGAAACGGCGGCGATGCTTGGCGTACATGGCGTCAGCATTACGGCGATTACCCATGTCACGCCGCATACCCCGCGCTACGATCCGCCGTCCCGCGTGTATAACAAGGTGGACGTCGGCGTGGTGGTCGCGGGCTATGGCAGTGTCAATGTGACGCTGGATTACTTCGGACAGATCGAAAGCTTGTGCGCGATGTCGATCAATGTGCTCAAGAATGAGACGCTCTCCGTCGCCGAAACGGTTGGAGGCTACAAGCTGACCGCACGGCGCTTTGGTCACGGTGTGGGCATGAGCCAGCGCGGCGCGCAGCAGATGGCCAAGGACGGCATGACGTATGATCAGATTCTTCAGTTCTATTATCCCGGTCTGACGCGTACGCGCTATACGATGACGCGCACGATTCTTCCCTCCATGGATGGCTCGCAGCAGGGCAGCGACGAGATCATCGCAGACGCAAAGATTGCGCTGGTTACGCTGAAAAACCCGCTGGACAGCCTGAATCTGCGCAGCGAGGCGAGCGCGTCTGCGGCAGTGCTGGCTACGATGCCGCATGGCACGCAGGTGACACTGCTGGCCACTGGCGGCGGATGGAGCCGTGTGCAGTATGGCACGCTGAGCGGCTATGTCAAGAGCGAATACATCAGCGTACAGGATAACGCTGTGGACGAACCGCCGCAGGGTGCGGCGGGAATTGGAACGGCGACGGTCTCGCTGGCCGATGAAAGCCAGACGCTGAACCTGCGCGCTGCGCCGACGATTAACTCCGCGATTCTTTCTCATCTGCGCCATGGACAGACGCTGACGGTGCTGGAGCGCTATGAGCGATGGACTTATGTTCAGATGGGCTCGATCAGCGGCTATGTATCCAATGATTATATTCACTGGAGCGGCGAGAGCGCAGGAAGCAGCAGCGAGGGTGAAGAGGTTGTCCCGGATGATATGGTGGCCATTGTCCTGCCGGAGAGCGGTCTCAATCTCAGATCGAACCCATCCCGTACGGCCGGCGTCATCATGACGCTGCCGCAGGGAACGATCCTCAGCGTCACAGGCGTACAGCAGAGCGGCATGCTGCCGGTAGCCCTTGGCGGCCTTGCGGGCTATGTGGCGAGCGAGTATGTCTTTACCGCGACGCAGGCGCAGCTGAATCCCACCCCGACGCCCTCTCCGTCCCCCGTGCCGTCCCCGACGCCATGGCAGGGCGCGGCGACCGTAACCGCATACGGCGGTCTCAAGCTCAGGGGGGCGCCGGATATGTCCTCAAGAACGATCACCACGATGCCCATGGGCGCGACGGTGAATGTGCTGGGCGCAAAGGAAAACGGCTTCCTGCCTGTCCGCTATGGAACCCTTCAGGGCTATGCCAGCGCAAGCTATCTGCGTTTTGCAGATGAGACGCCGATTCCAATGCCGACAGCCGTGCCGACCGCCACGGCTGCCCCGACGCAGGTGCCGCAGGCTTCGCGCCCTGTCGCAGGGCGCACGGCGATGGTTTCCGCATCCGGCGGGCTCAATGTGCGCGCGGATTCGAGCACCTATTCTGATGTGATTGCGACGCTGGGATACGGCGTGGAGGTCATGGTCACCGGTGAACGGATCAGCGGGTTCTATCCCGTGCGCGTGGGTACGCTGAACGGCTATGTGAGTGCGGATTATCTGAGCTTTGATCAGTCCGTCATCAAGGCGACGCCGGAGCCGACGGCTGTCCCGCAGGACGGCGCATACCGCGTCGTGGTAGAGAGTGACAATGGTCTGAATCTGCGCGCGGCGCCGAACGTATACAGCGATGTTGTCTATATCCTGCCGTACGGCATGGTGCTCAACGTGCTGGATGAGAGCGAAAACGGCTTCCTGTATGTCAAGTGGGCGAATTATACGGGCTATGTCTCCCGCGAGTACGTTACGCCGCTAGGCGCGCAATAAGACAGATGAATCGATAAATCCGCGGACCGGCAGCGAAGGCGTTGCAAACGGTCCGCGGGTTTTGTACAATGGATGAAGCCGAACGAAGAATGGGAGGGGAACAGATGGACGGGAAGCTGATCCGCGAGAGGGAACGCCTTGACGACCTGCAGCGCGGCGGTCTGCGCATTCTGCAGCGGCCGAACGGATTCCGCTTTGGCACGGATGCGGTCCTGCTGGCGGATTTTGCAGGCGTCAAAAAGGGCGAACATGTTGCTGACATGGGCACGGGGACAGGCGTACTGCCGCTGCTGCTTTCCGCAAGGGCAGAGGGAACGACGTTTGATGCGTTTGAGATTCAGGCGGATGTGGCGGATATGGCTGCGCGCAGCGTGAGGATCAATGGCCTTGAGCAGCGCATCCGCGTGCATCATGCGGACTGCCGGGAGGCAGCCGGCGTGATCGGGCATGAATGCTGCCAGTTGGTGGTGAGCAATCCGCCGTATACCCGCGGGGGCGCTGGGTTGGTGAGCCCGGAAGCGACGCGCGCTATTTCGCGCAGCGATTCGGATTGCTCGCTGGAGGAATGGATTCTCGCTTGCGGGCGTGTGCTGAAAAATGGAGGAAGGCTCTGCTGCGTGTTCCCTGCGCCGCGCTTTTTGGAACTCTGTGATGCGATGCGCGCAGCGAGGATCGAGCCTAAGCGCGTGCGCTTTGTTGTCGCGCGGGAGAATGCCGCGCCCAAGCTCGTGCTGACCGAGGGCCTCAAGGGCGGAAGGCCGGGGCTGCATGTGCAGCCGATGCTGATCACGCATGATGCAGAGGGGAATTTCACGCAGGAGATGCGCAGAATCTACGGCGAAGAGTAAGGCCTACAGCGTGAAGCTGCGCCGGTTTTCACGCGCGCAGAGAAGCGCGAGGACAAACGAGAGAAGGCACGCGGCAAGGGTTGCCGGGGCGTTGGTGATCAGATAGAACACAAGAAGCAGCAGCGCGCAGAGCAGATAGCGCCTGAGTTTGGCGGGCGAAAGCGCGAGGGCGCGGATGCGCTGCCACGAAAACGGCTTTTTGCTGCGGGAAAGATGCTGCGCGATCTCTTCGTCCGTTGCAGGGTGCAGCCGACCGAAGAGCAGCGCAAGCTGCCGTCCGCTGATGAGGCGCACGGGAGGATCCATCCATTCCGCTGCACGGACAGCGGCGGGAGAGAATCCTGCCGTGCTCACGAGTGCGCACTTGTCCGCCTGCTGCTCAATCCGGGAACGATGCGCGGAGAGGACGTCGCCTTCGGAAGCATTTGTTCCCTGAAGGCATTGCGCGCAGCGGATGAGCCATGTTTCGTCCTCGTAGCGCATCATCCCGCCGCCGAGCGGCTGCGCGCAGAGCGTATCGCACAGGAGCGCACAGACGGTTTCGCAGGCCCGGGAGGCGGGGAAGAGGATCAGATCCTGAAGCGCGATCATCCCGCCGACGCGTTCGCGCAGCATGCGTTCGCGTCTTGCCAGGGTTTGCCTCTCCAGCAGCATCAGCGACAGGCAGACGAGAACAAACAGCGCACTGCCCGCCAGCAGGCTGGGGATACCGCTGCGCCATAAGAAGAAAAAATATCCGACACAAAGCGCAAGAAGCAGCGCATGCAGCGCGATGCGGTCCAGTGCGGCGGCAACCTTGTTTTTTCTGTCGAATGGGGACATCATGGGCATGGCCTCCGGCTCAGCGTTGACAAGAGAATTTGAATATGCTTATATTTGACGGTTTTTTGAAAATGTATGCGGTTTCCTCTTTGAAAACGAAGAGAGATTTGATATAATACTTTGTTGTGCGCTATTCTGACAGCGGAAGGATGAGGACAGATGCAGAGAGTCGGCCTGATGGGCGGTAGCTTCAATCCCATCCACTGCGGACACATTCATCTGGCGCGTGCTGCGCTTGACCGCGATCTTGTAGATCGTGTGCTCTTCCTGCCCACAGGCAATCCGCCGCACAAGCGCAGCGGCCTCGCGGACAAGCTGGACCGGCTGGCGATGACCGAACTTGCCGTGGACGGCGAACCGCGGATGGGCGTATGCCGCGAGGAGGTCGACCGCGAGGGTGTGATCTATACGGTGGATACGCTGACGATCCTGAGGCAGAAAATGCCGGACTGCCGGCTTTTTTACCTGATCGGCGCAGATACGCTTTGCGTGCTGCATACATGGCGCAGGCCGGAGGATGTTATCCGTCTGTGTACGCTGCTGGTGGCGATGCGCCCCGGCGAGGATATGCAGGCTGTTGAGAAGAGCGCGGCCTTCTGGCGCGAACGCGGCGCGAGCATTGAGCTGCTGCCGGCGGAGCCGATGGACGTCTCCTCGACCGAAATCCGCATGCGCATGCAGGCGGGAAAAGCGCTCGATGGGCTGGTTCCGCCCCGGGTGGAGGCCTATATCCGGGCGCATGGCCTGTATGATTGCGATGGAGGCACGGACGCATGAAGCGCGAGAAGATGGAATACAAGCTCAAAAAGGCGCTGGATCATCAGCGGTACGAACACACGCTGGGCGTGGAGGAGACCGCACGGGCGATGGCCCGCGTATTTGGCGAGGATGAAGAAAAGGCTGCACTGGCAGGCCTTCTGCATGACTGTGCCAAGTGCATGCCGCTGTCCCAGATGGTCAAGGCGGCCAAACACGCCGGCGTGGACGAGATGATGAAGGAATCCAAGGCGCTGATGCACGCCGTAGCAGGCATGTGCCTGGCGCAGGAGATATACGGCGTGGAGGATGAGGCAGTGCTTTCTGCCATTCGCTGGCATACCACGGGCCGTGCAGACATGACGCGTCTTGAAAAGATCATTTATCTGGCGGACATGATTGAGCCAAACCGAAAGCCCTTTCCGGGGCTTGACGTGCTGCGCAGCCTGTGCATGACGGACCTTGATGGGGCGATGCACGCCGCGCTTCGGATGAGCCTTGAGCATGTGCGCACGCAGGGCAAGACGCTCCATCCGGATACGCTTGCCGCACTGAACGCTTATGAACCCCAGCCAGAAGGCTGATTGATTTGAGGAGGAACAAAGAATATGGATCAGAAGGAAATCGCGCTGCTTGCTGCGAAGGCGCTTGATGACAAGCGCGCTAAGGATATTACCGTGCTGAAGGTGGACGAGATGACCGTGATCACCGATTACATGGTGATTGCGACCGGCCGCTCTGTGCCGCAGGTCAAGGCGCTTGCGGACAATGTTGAGGAAGAACTGGCCAAGGCTGACTGCGATGCGAAGCGCCGCGAGGGCTATACCGAGGGCCGCTGGTGCGTGCTGGATTACGGCGATGTCATGGTGCATATTTTCCATGAACAGGATCGCGAGTATTATCAGCTTGAGCGTCTGTGGGCAGATGGTACCAACGAAATCGAGCTTTCCTTTGAAGCGGAAGAGGCGTAACGCTTTTGCATAAGTCAGGAGGTTGGCACGGATGCCAAAGAGAAAGGATATTCTGATCATCGCTGCTGTGGTGATCGTGGCTGCCCTGATGCTGGGCGCATCGAAGCTCATGCCCAAGACGGATCTGAAGGACAAGACTGCGGACGTCACGCTTGCGCCGGACGCGATTGAGTACATCGAGCCGACGCCGGAAGCGACGGCTGAACCGGAGGCGACCGCAGAGCCGACGCCGGAAGCGACGGCTGAACCGGAGGCGACCGCAGAGCCGACGCCGGAAGCGACGGCTGAACCGAAGGCGACCGCTGAGCCCACGCCGGAAGCGACGGCTGAACCGGAGGCGACCGCTGAGCCGAAGAAGGCAGAGGCTGCGGGCCCTGCAATGGCCGGCCCAATGCCGCCCAAGCAGACGGTGCAGGTGCGCGGCCATGTCCTGCTGACTGTCGGCAATCGACAGTACGGCGATCCGATTCCGATGGACCGCGACAAGATCATCACCCTGAAGCAGGAGGATGGAAAGATCAACAAGGTGCACATCACGCCCGAAAAGGTCTATATGGAATCCTCCACCTGTGACAATCAGGACTGCGTGCAGCAGGGCGAGATTCATGTGGATACATACAAGGATCGTATTCTGGGCACCTACGTCATTTGTCTGCCCAACAACGTGACCATTGAGATGGTTCCGGCGGAGTAAGCACGAAGCAAGAGAGGAAGAACGATCATGCGAAATAAGCGCGCGCAGCGGATTGCCCTGTCGGGTCTGCTGACCAGCCTGATGCTCGTCTTTGGCCTGATTGAGCGCCAGTTTCCGCTGACAGCGGCCATTCCGGGCGTGAAGCTGGGTCTGGCGAACTCTGTGCTGCTGTACAGCCTGTATATGATGGGTGTGAAGCAGTCCTTCATCCTGATGCTGCTCAAGGCGTTGATGAGCTGGCTGATCTATACCAATATGAACGCGATGCTCTATTCGCTGGGCGGCGGTTTCTTCTCGCTGGTGGTTATGATCCTGCTGAGCAGAATGAACGGCGTCAGCATCATCGGTGTGAGTGCGCTCGGCGCGGTGTTCTTCAACGTCGGCCAGATTCTGGTGGCTGTCGTGATGCTGAATACCCCGCAGCTGATCGTGACCTATCTGCCGATTCTGATGCTTTCCGGCGTGGTCACGGGCGTGCTTACGGGTGTCGTTGCACAGATGGTGATGAAGCACCTTAAAGCGATCGGCCAGAATCACAGATAAAAATTAAGGCTGCCTGCGGGCAGCTTTTTCGCTATGTTAGGAAATGACGCAAAAGTGTGTACCGCGAGCAAATAGCGACTTAACCCCAAAAAGCTATTCGGAAAGGCGAGCAGGTACAGCCTGTGTTTTATACCCGGGATGCGCTTATACACAGCGTAGCATGGATCCGGTTTCCTCTACGTTCCGTAGGTTGCAAGATGTGCTGCCTTCGTTTATGATAGGGACACAGGAGGTTTTAGAAGATGAATCAGTACATTACGGGTGCGATGATCAGAGAGCTGCGGGAGAAGCGCGGTCTGACACAGGCGGAACTGGCTGCCAGGCTGCATGTATCGGATAAAGCGGTATCCAAATGGGAGAATGGAAAGGGATATCCGGACGTCTCGCTATTGGAGCCGATCGCTCAAGCCTTTGGCATATCCATTTCGGAGCTTGTTTCCGGAAAAACGGTCAGCAATATGAACGTATCGGCAAACATGATGCGGTCAAAGTTTTATGTTTGTCCTGTCTGCGGAAATGTCATTCACAGCATGGGTGAGGCAGTCATCCATTGTCATGGCGTATTGCTGACGCCTGCGCAGCCGGAGGAAACGGACGAGGAGCATCAGATTCTTATCGAGAACGTTGAAGATGAATACTATGTGCGCATTGCGCATGAGATGACCAAACAGCATTATGTGTCGTTTGTCGCCGCGCTATCCATGGACAGGATTCAGATGGTAAAGCTCTATCCGGAAAGCAATGCAGAGACGCGGTTCAATATAAGGGGTGTGAGGCGGATTCTCTTTTACTGCAATCGTGACGGCATGTTCTCTGTAGATGTGCTTAGGGCAATCCGGGGAAGACGGTCCTAAGAAAGCCGCGCGCCTGAGCAAACGGAAAAGCGATATCTTGATGAATGGTTTCAGACAGAATACATGAAAGCCCCGCGGATCGGCTGGTTTGAGCTGAAGCGCGGAGGCTTTCATATATTATATTCCGAGATTATTCCTTGCAGACAAACGCAACGCCATAGGCATTCGGGCCGATATGTGTACTCAGCGTCGGGCCAAGGGCGGTGAGCAGCTGCTCGTCAACGGTCAGTTCGTATTCACGCAGCTTCTTGATCAGAGCTGCGCAGTTGTCCTCACAATATGAGTACAGCGGAACGATGGGGAAGTGCGTGTCAATCTTGTATTTAAGCACCAGTTTGAGGATGGCATCGATCGCGCGGTGACGGCCGATTGCCTTTCCGCATACATCGACATGGCCTTCGGTTTCAGGCGTGATGCGGACAATGGGCTTGAGCTGCGCCAGCGAGCCGATGCTCGCAGCGGCTTTGGAGATGCGTCCGCTGCGGGCAAGATTATCCAGCGTATCCAGACTGGCATACAGGCGGATACGGCTGCGCAGTTGCTCCAGTTCGCGCGCGATTTCCTGCACGCAAAGCTTGCCTTCATCGCGAAGACGACAGGCGTGCAGAACAAGCAGCTTCTGTGCAGCTGAACCGGAGAGTGTATCGACAATGTGAACCTTTCCGGTTTCCAGCATGGATGCGGCGATTGTCGCGCTCTGAAGCGTACCGGAAAGGGCAGAGGAAACGCCGATATAGAGGATGTCCTCGCCTGCTTCGGCTGCATGATTAAAGGCGGTCAGGAAGGCGTCGGGCGAGGGCTGGGAGGTCTTGCCGATTTCACCGGAGAGCAGGCGCTCCCAGAAAAGCTCGTCGGGCAGATCCAGACCGGCGGTAAAGGATTCGTCGCCGAACATCACCTGCATCGGTACGCGGTGAACCTGATGCGCGATCAGCTCCTCTTCGGAAAAATCGGCGGCGGAATCGGTAATGATGATCATTTTCAGTATTCCTTTCATGGCCGACAAGCGTCGGCGGGTGCACGGTTGAATTCAAATAGAGGCGTTTGGCGCAGGGATAATATCGTTCAGTGTATCAGTGACGTCGGCCAGCTCGCGTGCGATCGAGATGGAACGCTCGGGGCCGAGTTTTTCAACCAACTGATGGAGGATAGACTCTATCCCCTTATGTTCTTCGAGATAGGCGGTTTTTCCAGCATCGGTCAGGTAGATATGAACGAGGCGTTTATCTGATTCAGAACGCGAACGGGTGATATGGCCGTTTTTCTCCAGAACGGTGAGAATCTTATTCATCTGGCTTTTCAGCAGACGGGTGCGCCGGATAAGATCCGTTGCTGTCAGCGGATGCTCCTGCGAGCCAAAGCGCAGCAAAAGACCCATGATGTGCGCTTCGTTATAGGTCATAGAGGTCACGATGCGGGTGTTCCACAGCGTGGAGGACAGATCAAGCCACGCGTCAAGCAGCTTGTCGCCAGCCTGTGCAATGCGATCGGACATAGGAGGCCTTCTTTCTTACGGTCACAGTCAATTTGTAGATAAATTGAACGGTTCATAAAATGAATAACATCGATATCTTAATATGAGGCGCGGACGATTGTCAAGAGGAGAATGGAAAAAAGTTCAAAATTTGAACAGCTTGTGAGAAGAGGCGCATAACTTTGTTTTTGTTTCATGTAAAGTCGGGGAAACACTTGACAAAATCGCACAAAAAGACAATAATAAAGATGACATATTCTGCAACTTATACCTTTAACAGTATCAAACCTATATGGAGGGATATCCGATGAACAGTCAGTGGGCTGCGTATCAGAATACCGAGGCGTTTGCCTCCCGCGTTGCGACGCTGTATGGCAGCGGTGAAAAGGTGCTTGAGCTTCAGAAGGCACGCTATGGCAAGCTGGTTGAGCGCTTTGAGAAGCGCTTCGGCGAGAATCATGGCGAACTGTGCTTCTTCTCTGCGCCAGGCCGTACCGAGATCGGCGGCAATCATACCGACCACAACAACGGACGCTGTCTGGCTGGCGCCGTGAATCTGGATACCATTGCGTGCGTGGAAAAGACCGACGACAACACCATCGTCGTGGACAGCGAAGGCTTCCCGCCGATCACCGTGAAGATTGACGGTCTGGAGATCCGCGAGAAGGATTTTGGCACCACCCTTGCGCTCATCCGCGGTACCGCCGGTGTGATGAAGAATCTGGGTTACAAGGTGGGCGGCTTTAAGGCCACGATCTCCTCTTCTGTGCTCCGCGGCAGCGGTTTGTCCTCCTCCGCGGCATTTGAGATCCTCATCGCTGCGATCCTCGACGGCCTGTACAATGGCTGGGTGGTGGACTTCAAGACCCGCGCTGTGATCGCACAGAAGGTTGAAAACGTTTACTTCGGCAAGCCCTGCGGCCTGCTCGATCAGATGGCTGCTTCTGCGGGCGGCATGGTTGCGCTCGACTTTGAAACCGCCGACGCGAAGGTCGATGCTGTTGCGTGCGATTTTGCGGCGAAGGGCTATGCGCTGTGCGTCGTCAATACCGGCGGCGATCATGGCGATCTGACTGACGACTATGCGGCTATCCCGGCGGAAATGAAGTCCGTCGCGGCGCAGTTTGGTAAGAAGGTGCTGCGCGAGGTTGATCCTGCCGAATTTGAGGCGAACATTGGCAAGGTGCGCAATGTGGTGGGCGATCGCCCGGTACTGCGCGCGATGCATTTCTTTGATGATAACGCCCGCGTGGTGGAGCAGGTGGCTGCTGTGCGCGAGGGCAACCTGGAGAAGTTCTTCGCTGATGTGACAGCCTCCGGCGACAGCAGCTGGAAGCTGCTGCAGAACGTCTACGCCCGCCCGAATCAGGAGCAGATGGCCATGGGCATTGAGCTCAGCCGCCGCTTCCTCAAGGGTGAAGGTGCGCAGCGCGTGCATGGCGGCGGTTTCGCCGGCACGATTCAGTCCTATGTGCCGATGGCGAAGCTTGACGCGTATGTGGAACTGATGGAGAGCGTATTCGGCAAGGGCAGCTGCACGCCGCTGATGATCCGCCCGGAGGGCGCGGTCATGATGCCGATGCAGGCGTAATTTAATACGGCAATCAAGCCAAGGAACCGTCTTTGTACGGTTCCTTTTTTGCGTGAATTCCATCAGGCGTGGAACATGACCGGATTTGGCGCATATATAGAAGGGGCGGTCTTGAAACGGACCGCCGGCTATGGTATAATCATTTATCTGGATATAGATACAGAATAATCCTCGCCGTGATTTGTGTTGCGGCGAATCTTTTTACCTGGAGGACAGACGATGAAGTGGTTTCAGGAACACATGTGGATGAGAAAAATCGGCATGTTTTTACTGGATCTGATTTTGATTACGATTTCCACCTATCTGAGCATGGAACTGCGCTTTGAGATGTTCGTTCCGCAGCGCCATATGAAAACCATGATGAGCGCGATGCCGGTCATCTGGGGAGCGTATATGGCATGCTTTGCTGTGGGCGGCGTATATCAGATCATGTGGCGCTATGCGGGCGTGCGCGATACGGCGCGGTTGTGCCTGCTCAGCGGCATTGCCTGCGGCGTTACGCTGATGGCGAATCTGTTTATGAATCTGGGGCTGTTTCGCGGCGTGCTGATTCTCATCGCGCTGATTGGCACGATCGCCGTGGGCGGCGTGCGCATGTTCTGGCGCGTCTGTTCCAAGGATCGCATCCCAGGCGGACTGGGCAATGCGATGCCGGTGATGATTGTCGGCGCGGGCGAGGCGGGCGCTTATGCGGTTAATATCTGCAACAAGAACCCCAAGCAGTTGGGTAAGCCTGTTCTGCTGGTGGACGACGCCCCCGGTAAGCAGGGGCTTCGCATCCAGAATGTACCCATCCGCGGCACGACGAAGGACATTCCCAAGCTCGTGACCCGCTATGGAATCCGGGAGATCATCGTGGCGATCCCCTCTCTGGGCAATGGCGCGAGGATGCAGGAGATTCTGGAGCTTTGCAATCAGTCGCGCTGCCATACGCGTATTCTCTCCGAGCCGGCGGATACAACCGGAACAGAGGGCACGCCGTTCATCCGCGAGCTCAATATTTCCGACTTTCTTTCCCGCGACGAAATCGAACTGGATACTGCATCGATCGCAGGATATCTGACCGGAAAGACTGTAATGGTCACCGGCGGCGGCGGCTCCATCGGCTCTGAAATCTGCCGGCAGATCATGCGCTTCAAGCCGAAGCTGCTGATCATTTTTGAGATCTACGAAAACTGCGCTTATGAGCTGGAATACGAGCTGCGCCAGAAGTACGGCGTGAACTGTCCGGTAGTGACGCTGATTGGTTCCATCCGCGATAAACAGCGTCTTGACGAGGTCTTTGAAGCGTATCGTCCGCAGGTTGTTTTCCATGCTGCGGCGCATAAGCATGTTCCGCTGATGGAGCGCAGTCCGGCGGAAGCGATCAAGAACAACGTGTTTGGCACGCGGAATCTGCTTGCTTCGGCCAGCGAGCATGGCGTGGAGCGCCTTGTACAGCTTTCAACCGATAAGGCGGTTAATCCTACGAATGTCATGGGTGCGACCAAGCGCATTACGGAGATGCTGATTCAGCGCTATGGTGAAAAGACGGATATGAAGTGCATGGCTGTTCGCTTTGGCAATGTGCTGGGCAGCCATGGAAGCGTTATCCCGCTGATGGAGGCGCAAATCCGAAAGGGCGGCCCGGTGACGGTAACGCACCCGGACATTACGCGCTATTTCATGACCATCCCGGAGGCAGCTCAGCTGGTGCTGCAGGCGGGCGGCATCGCCAGATCCGGTTCAATCTTTGTGCTGGATATGGGCGAACCGGTGCGCATTATGGATCTTGCGCAGAAGCTGGTTCGTGCCTATGGCTACGAACCCAATGTCGATATGCCGATCAAGATCATCGGTCTGCGTCCGGGCGAGAAGCTCTACGAGGAGCTGCTGATGGATTCCGAGCGAGACAAGATGACCAAGACGGCGCACAGAAAAATCTTTGTTGCCAATGTTGACAGGGTGGATGATGCTCAGTTTGAGCGCATGATGACTGTTCTGGAAGAGGTCATCGACAAAAATGACGAGCGTGCCGTTGAGGCGGTGGCCAGCGTCGTGCCGACGTATCATCCGTGGAAGGACAAAAAGCCGGAGAGTGTGAAAGCTGTGGGCTGAGCCATTGAACCGACGCTGAAAAGCGTCGGTTTTTTGCTATATAGGAAATTGAGCAAAAATGCGTGCTGTTCAGAGAAGAACTTCATTTTGTAAAGTGGTTTGGAAGTGGGAGCAGCCACTGGTCGCTTTTTCGCTCGATAGGGACCCGATGTAAGGGAAGAAAAGGAAGGGGTATTTCGTCAAATAAGAGGAAACAAAAAACGGACTGCACAGGCAGTCCGTGTGATATGGCATATTACAGAGAAGAAAGGATGCGCACGACGCTTTCGAGCGCAGCGTCCAGCTCGCGGAATTCAGAAACCGTCAGGCTTTCGACCTGAGACTGAATCTGGCGGGAGATTGTTGCACGAATGGCGGCAAGCTTCTCTTCACCGGCGGGGAGCAGAACAATGTTTACGACACGGCGGTCGTTTTCGTCGTGCTGACGATCGACATAGCCGGATTCAAAAAGGCGGTCGACCAGCGGCGTGATGTTCGGCTTGGCAATGCCCAGGCGGCGGGAAATCTCGGAAACGGACATAGTGCCAACATCCTGAAGCATGGCCAGCACCTGAACATGGGACAACGGCGTACCATGCTCGCGCTGCACAAGATCCATATGCAGCAGGCGCTTCTTGATCAGAGGCAGAACGTGGAACATATTCTGAGCGACGTGGTCAATCATCGCGGGATCAATCGTGCGTTTCTTTGTCATATGCGATAACTCCTGAAGATTGAATTTAGGCGGCAGAAACCCCTGCGCACCCGAGTCAAAACGATCATATTCTACATGTTTCGTTATGAAACTGCAAGAGGAAATCCTGATGTTTTCACAATAATTCTGTATTTCGTGAAATGGTTATAAAAATCACGCGAGCTTTAGGGAAATTCGCTTATCCAGAATCCGGGAAAAGGGGAGATGATTTCCCTCTGCTTTACATATGGGATGAAATCGGTTACAATACATAAAGAACAAATCAAGAATATACGTGCATAACGCCTGCAAGGGAGGCATGAAGAATGGAGCTTTTGTCGGTTGTCAAGGGTGTGTTTTCGCTGGATGCGCTGATTTATCTGGCCATTGTCGTGGTGTTTTTCAGCGCGCTTGCGCGCTGCCTGCTACCGCTCAGCGCTGCGGCAACGCGCCTTCGCAGAGCGTCGAGAACGATCATCACGGAGAATAAACAGAATAAGGGAAAGAAGTCGTGGAATGATCTGCATTTTCTCGGTGACAGGCTGCAGGTTGTCTGGGCGGACTTTCTTCAGAATGCCGAGCTGCGCGATGCGCATGGCGATTCCTGCGATGTGACGCAGTATATCAATGAGGACACGGTGATTTATGCCACGGGCGGCACGCGCTTTGCCGAGATTGCGCCGGGTATGCTCACCTCTCTGGGCATTCTGGGTACGTTCCTTGGCCTTGTGATGGGCCTGTCCGGGCTGAATCTCAACGCTGCAGATACTGCGGCGCTGCTTTCTGCCATGGAAAGGCTTGTAGGCGGCATGTCCACGGCGTTTCTGACGTCCATTGCGGGCGTCGTCGCTTCGATGGCCTTTAACGTCCTGTATAATCATCAGGTTTCCAAGTGCCAGCGGGCGATCGACCGCTTCTGCGAGGTGTTCAGCCTGTATGCCATGCCCAAGCCGGTTTCTCAGGAATCCGCGATGCTGGCGCTGCAGCAGGAGCAGACGGCGTACATCCGTCAGGCTGTGGAGGACGTGAGCCAGAAGATGGCGGTGCAGATGGAGGGAAGCATCCTGCGCGCGATGCTCCCTGTGCAGCGCTCGATGGATAACTTTATCCTCGCGGCGACGCAGGCGCAGGTGGAGGGCGTCGACCGCATTGCGCAGGTATTCGTTCAGCGGATGAATGTGGCGCTCGGCAATGAGTTTGAGCATCTGCGGCATGTGCTGGCGGAAACCGGCCGTGAGCAGCAGCGGACCCAGCAGGAGATGATTGCAGCGACGCAGGCTGTTGCGCAGATGACGCAGGACGTGGTGAACATGCATCAGCTGTCCCAGGGGGTGCTGGAGCACTTTAGGGACTATGTGGCGGATATGGACGCATCCCGTGCGCAGGTGGATGATACGAACCAGAGGACGCTGGAGCTGCTTGAAGCGATGAACAAGACCAGCGGTCAGCAGGCCATGTATCTGGCCAAGCTGCAGGAATATCAGGCGGCGTTGGCGGCCAATTCTCAGCAGTACAGCGCATGGACGGATCAATTCCTGCGCAGTGCGCAGGAGCAGACGCGCATCACATCCCGCGAGATGGATCGTGTGGTCGAGCAGATGCATGGAGGCGCGCAGGCGCTTGCCGGCGGCTACGATGAATTTGCCCGCAAGACGCAGGAGAATCTGGCCAGAACGACGGCGCTCTTTGACGAGAGCATCACCACGTCGATTCGCCAGATGAACGAGACGCTTGACGCCATGCGCGAGACGGCGCGCGTGATGCCGCAGCTGCTTTCGCAGAGCCGCGAGCGCTATGCAGAGCAGGTAGATCAGTTTGTGACTGCGCTGGTGCGGCTGCAGAAGTCGATGGAGAAGCTGGGCGCTTCAATCGATGCGGCGGATGCGGCTGCCCGGGGAAAGGAGTAAGCCATGCGTCCGGGAAAGAAGATGCGGCGCAGTGCGGACAACGGAAGCTACTGGATTTCGTATTCGGACATGATGGCGGGCATGCTTTTCACGTTTGCGCTGATTCTGTTCATGGCGATTTATCAGCTGGTGGATCTGCAGCAGAAAAAGACGATTGAGCTGGAGACCAAGGAAGCGCAGCTTTCCACGCAGCAGAGCCTGCTGATTGATCAGGAAGCGCAGCTCAAGGACAAGGAAGAGCTGCTGGCGACGACAACACTGATGCTGCAGGAGCAGCAGAAGGAGCTTGATGAAAATCGAACGGCGCTGACCGCAGCTCAGCAGAGCCTTTCTTTGCAGCAGAGCAAAATAGAAGAGCAGGCCGCGCTTCTGGCGGCACAGCAGACGGAGATTGATAAGCTGATCGGTCTTCGCTCGCGCATTATTGAAGAGCTGAGAGACGAGCTGCGCAGCGCAGATCTCGATGCGGTGGTGGACCGCAATACAGGAGCAATTGCTTTTACCGGTGCGGTACTCTTTGACAGCAACCAGAATATGCTCAAGGACAGCGGCAAGACGCTTCTGAATGCATTTATTCCGGTCTATATCCGCACACTGATGAGCGAGGAAAACGAAGGATATGTCGGCGAAATCATCATTGAAGGACACACGGATACGTCGGGCTCGTATCTGCATAACCTCGCGCTCTCCCAGGAGCGCGCGCTGGCTGTGGCGCAGTATTGCCTGGGAACGGAAATGGCGGGATTGAGCAGCAGTGAAAAACAAATGCTGCAGTCAATCCTTACGGCGAACGGGCGATCCTATGCCGATCCGGTGTACATGGCTGACGGGGTAACCGTCGATATGGAAGCATCCCGCCGCGTGGTGTTCAAATTCCGCATGAAGGATGCGGAGATGATAGACCAGATGAGCGAAATTCTGGAAGGACAGCAGGAGGATTAATGTGTATAAAGCGATGAAGGCGCTGGCGATTGCTGCGCTGGTGGTGACCATAGCGGGCGCGGGCGCCGTGCTCTATGCGCTCAATACGATGTCGCCGGTGGTGGAGCAGGTCAGCGTGTCGGCGACGCCGGCGGAACAGGCGCAGGATGCGTTTGACGCCATCCTGCGAGAAATTGATGCGGGCACGTTCGAAGGGAAAATCTATGCGGACGCCGGAAACCTGAACGCCCGGGACTGTACGTTTATGACTTACAGCCTGCGGCTGAAAAACAGAGGATTCTTTCCAGCAGAATGGGTGTCGCTGAGCTTCATTCCGCGTGAGGATGTGCAGAACCAGACGAAGGACTATCTGCAGATCGATAACTTCGGCGCGAATGTGCTGGCCAGCGGCAGTACAGGCGATATCAATACGACCATTCTGACGACGATTGATCCGGCCAATACCGTCGCGCGTATTGAGGGCCTCTGCTATGTTTTCGGGCAGGAGATCAGGTTTTTCAGCGATATCGAGTGATCGGGAAAAGAAAACAGAAAAACAATCACGCCTTCTTGCGGCAGGCATACTTTGGAATTGTGAGGATGACCTCACCAAAGACCTGCCCAAGGAGGCGTGCGCCATGAGCTTTTATTCTTACAAGAATACTGCGTCGACAAATTGCCCGTGCAGCGTATGCGGCAATGAGGTGCTCAACGGCCTGAAGGAAAAGGTATGCATTCAGGTTCAGCGCGTGTATGATTCCTGTCTGTAGAGGGAGTATGTAATTTGGAGAAAGTATCCGGCTGTTGCTGGATGCTTTTTTTGTTGTCCTGACTTGCATTTTCTTGCGGAGTTTCGGAGAGAAGAGCAGCTGCTGCGACGTCTTCGGAGTTTTTATCGAAATCGGAGCATTCTACCCCTTTGGGATCGTCGCCCCCGTCGGGGGTGAAGGAGAGTCGCGCAGGATCGCCGGGATGGAGGCTGGGGAAGTGCTTGCGGAGCCAGCCGTCGAACGTGGACACGAACTCGATCTGGTGCGGGTGGATGTCGATTCTGGCAATGAAATGCTTGAGAATGCCGCGGGCAGCGTCAAGATCCATGTCCTCGCTGATTTCGCCGGCATGGAGGAAATACTCTTCGACCATGGTGGGAGGCAGCTGCGGCGGCTCGGTGATCATGGTCTGCAGGATTTCGATCTGAGATTCGAGATCTGTGATCTGTTTTCCCATGCGATCCAGGACGGAGGGCGGAAGAACGCCGGAGGACATGTTCTCCATGATCGTGTCGATCTGATTCTGCAGGCGGGAGATCTGGCGCTTGGTATCCGGAACGCGGCGGCGAGCTTGTTCACGCTGGCCATCCATATAGGAAGTGAGAGCCGCGACGAGCTGCGCGCGGACCTCCGGCTTCAGGAGCGCGGCGACATAATCGCGTGCAGCCTGGTCAAGTTCGGATGCGCGGATCGAGTGCAGACCGCAGGACTTGCCGCAGATATAGGTGGCGTATTCCTTGCCATCCTTATGGGCCGTATGGCCATAGACGGGCGCGCCGCACTGGCCGCAGCGGACAAGGCCGGTGCACAGATAAGCATTGCGGGGCTTGCGGCCGACGTTCTTTCGGGCTTCCATGATTCTTACTGCCTCCTCGTAGGTGTCTTTTGAAACGATCGCGGGATGATTGTTTTCAATGTAACTGGTGGCGTCGCCGGCTTTGGCGTCATAGATACCGGCATAAATGGGAGATTTGAGCATGCCGGCAATGTTGCCAGGCAAAAGGTAGCTGCCGCGGCGGCCCTTGATGCCCAGCTCGCGCATCTCTTTGAGGATGTGAGTGTACGGTGGCGTGCCGTCGATGACAGCCTGATAGAGCTTGCGGATGTAGTATGCCTCGATTTCAACGATCGCATAACCGCCTTGCCCGTCCGAGGTGTATCCGAATGGATAGGTACCGCCTGCATGGCGGCCTTTGGAGATCGCAACTTTTCGTCCTTTGATGACTTCGGTGGCAAGGTTGAGGGAATAGTATTCTGCCATGCCCTGCATGAGCGCTTCGAGGATCACGGCTTCCGGGCCGTCGCCGAAGTCCTGCGAGACGGCGACCAGGCGGGCACCGCGCTGCTTGATGACACGGGAATAAATGGCAGCGTCATAGCGGTTTCGAGCGAAGCGGTCGGTCTTATGGACGAGCACATAATCGACCTTGCGGGATTTGAGATCGTAGAGCAGACGCTGGAACTCCGGACGGTTGTCCGTCTTGCCGGAGAGGGCACGGTCGACGTACTGCTCGACAATCGTGATATGCTTCTGCGCAGCATAGGATGTGATCGCGTCGTGCTGGGCTTCAATGGAGGACTCGTGCTGGCGATCGGAAGAGAAACGCGCATAGGTTACAGCTGTGAGCATGGCGTCACCTCGCTTTCAAAACCGTCTGACCTTCGGCGTTCTCTGGGCCTGTATCCGCCACTGGCGGCGGCCCATCAAACGCTGACGGTTTTCTGTGGACAAGTCGATAATCTGTGGATAAGCCTGTGTCACAAGTCTATGTAAATCTGTGACAAGTTGTGACAGTTTTTGTGACAGAATTTCGAGGCGGAAATGTAGGCGGCGCAAGGCTTATTTTATATATAGATATATATTGTCACAGAATTACAAAAAAATATCATATATAGGGTGTATCTCTGCGCCATCCCTTCGCAGTGCGGCGTGCAGTGCGGTGCGCTGTGCAGTGCGCGCGCACAGACACACCCTGTTGCAAAAAAGTTGTGACATTGTGACAAGGACCGAAAAACCTATATGCCGCCTAGAAAAAACGTGTCACAAAAACGTCACAGAGGGGGTAAAAAACTGTGACAAACGGGCTGAAAACTGTGCCAAATGCGCCGAAACAGAGGTGAGGGACGGAAGACGCGTCAACAATTCCTGTAAATAATAGACAGATTGTCCGGACTTCTGTATAATATGGGAAAAGGAGCGTGATTGAATGAAAACGCATATGACCGGATGGGAAGTATTCTTCAAAGCGACGGGTGTGCTGAGCGTGATCGGCGCAGCTGGCTCACTGGTGCTGGTGAATTTCGGCATGATGCTTACGCTGCTGGCAGTTGGGCTTGGCCTGTTTATGACAGCGAGCGTATGCGCGTGGATGGACGATATTCACGAAATGCTGCAGGCGTCGAACCGGACCCAAGCGGATATTGCGACACATTTGCTTTTGACATTGAACGAAGTAGAGCAGATGACCCAGTATATGAAAGACAGTCGAATGGCTGCCAGAAGCGAGGAGACCGTGCATGCTGAGGGTGAATCTGGTATATTCAATGCCCAGAACGTTGCCGATGCGTATCGAATGTCGCAAAAATAGGGAAGATAACTGAAGAATGAATCAGGCGTCGCCGAATGGCGGCGCTTTTTTTATTGCCTTAAAGGGAAGAATTACGCCTCTTGACTCTGAGTTTTCTGGCGTCGGGCGTTCTGCTGATCCCGAAGGCCATCAAGATATCCCTCGGCCTTGCTGCGCAGATCTGGATCAAGATCGGCAAATGGATCATCTTGCTGGCGTGGAATCGCTGTTATCCCGATGCTAATCGGAAATTCTGTAGGCTGATCCATGGCGTCACTCAAGCCAATGAGATAATCAGCCGAACAATTCAAGTATCTGCAGAGATTATTTAGAACTTTGGCGCTGGGGAAGCATTTGCCGGACAGAAGCAGTTTTTCGGTTGATGCATCCAGATCAAATACTTCAGCAAATTCATGGAGTGTTTTCCCTTCGCGTTTTCTCAGAACTTCTTTGAGGCGTTCAGCAAAGCGATCGGGAAAAGGGGAAAAACATCCGAGCAAATAGTCGATGGAGACACCAAATTTCTCGCACAGGTTGAAAAGGACAGAAAGAGGGGGCTGTCGCTTATTCCTTTCATAGAGACTGTATGCGCCGTTAGAACAGCCCAGCACATCGCCAATATTGGCTTGTTTGAGCTCGAGCGCTTCACGAATAGCCGCGAGGCGCTGACCAAAGTGCTCGTTGAGACATTCTGTCATTTGAAAAAACCTCCATATCATAGACGTTTTGTCGTACAAAACTATTATAACGACGAATTGTCTATTATTCAACGATTTCGACATATTGATAAATTATTCCGCTTAAAATCTTGACAATGGACAAATTGTCTCTTATAATGAGTTTACAAATCGACAAAATGTCGAATATAGGAGGCGGATATGGAGACGTTTGGTGAGAGATTGAAGAGAAAACGGCGCGAATGCAATTTGGGTGTGGCAGAGTTTGCGGAGAAAATTGGTGTGACGCCTGATGCTGTGATGAAAATCGAAAGCGGAAAACGGGGGCGGGCATTTGAACGTCTTCCGAAAATGGCGCAATCACTTGGCTGCCGGATCGACGATTTGTTTCCGGAGATGGATGAACCCATGGGCCAGACGAATGTCGGCGAAAGCAAAACCGTCTGCGCGGACGGTTTTGAGGATGAAACGTTGGAAGGATGGGCTGAGTGAGATGACATCGAAGGAATGGGGCGACCGGCTGGGCCGGTATGACATTCGTGAGAGCGCAAACGAGGATTTCTGGACGTACTGCCCGTGTCACGATGACACGAGGCCCAGCATGCACGTCTTCCGGGTGATCGAGGGAAGCATCCGCATGAAATGCTTCGCCTGCGGAGCGACGGGCAAAGACGTCTGCCGCGAGTTGGGTATCCCGGAGAGTGAACTGAGCGGTGAACCGATGCTGCGCCGAAGGAGACGCAGGCAACCGGGCATCCGCATGGAGCAGGAGGAAGAGGCCAGCCTGCGCTGCATGGCCTGCGGACAGACGATGACGATCGACGTCTGGCCGGATGTCTTCGCGGGCGGCTGGAACGCGCAGGGACGATGCCGGAGTGAGAGCGGCTGCAGAATATGGATGACGTGCACGGTACACGCCGGAAGCAGACGGGAAGCGGAGCAGCTGCTGAGAGACGCCGCGCGGGAGAGCTGGCGCAGGATGGAGGACAAAACCGTCTGCGCGGACGGTTTTGAAGGGAGGCGGTACCCGGATGTGCGGAGCTTTGCTTAAACCCTGTCCCTGCTGCGGCGGGGAGGCCAGATATCAGGAATACCGGGTGGAGGACGGCTATGTCGGGTATATGGCCGGCGACGTCATCTGCACGGATTGCGGACTGAGGACGATGAGCGCGCCGGTGGACGGTACCTACGGCGTTGCATGGACCAAAGAGGACTTCGCGGAGCGCTGGAACCAGCGCGTGAGCGGGAAGGTGGATGTGCTGGGTGAATGCAGAAACGGTGTATAAGATCTCGATCATGATTCTGTGTGCCCTAATCGTATGGAATGTCTGTCTTATCCGAAAAAACTTGAAGTTGATACAGCAACAGCGAGACGCGATAAGGATTCTTGAAAGCCTGATGAAGTCTCTGGGCTGGTCGCTTGAGAGAGCGCGAAAACGGGAGGAAATGCTGAGTCGCATGATTCGTGAGGAAGCAGAGGGAGAGAGAAACGATGATCGAACTGAAGATTGCTCATGAGGGCGAAAAGCAGATCGCCATCAGCTGCCGGACGGAGGGAAGCACCGACGATCTGCTCGATGAGCTGGCAGCCGGCATGGCGCATGTGATCGTGCGGATCGCTGACGATCTGCCGGTGGTAGATGAGATCTGGGAGAGCCTCGCGCGGGTGATGGCCAGCAGGATGATTGACATGGTGAGGATGGAAATCGACCTGCGATCGCCGGCAAGGGACAAGCCTGCGGAGGCATAGGATGGGCGAAGGCAAGAAGACAAGCGGGATGGCTTACCGGCCGGAGGAATGGCGCGAGAAGAGCATCCGCGCGAGACGGTTTCTGCCATGTCCGCACTGCGGCAGCGCGGTAACCGGGCGGGAGCGGATCTGGACGTCGCCATTTGGCAGCGTGCAGGCGGTCTTTCGCGAGGCGAAATGCGTAAACGACCGCTGCGGATGGCGGTACTTCAAACACAAAGGCAGCCGCGAGGAGTTCGTGGCCGAGGTAAACAGGAGGATCTGGCTTCATGAGAGCAATTGATATCAGATACTGCGCGGCGTGCGGACAGCTGCAGAGCATGGAAAGCACAGAGGACACGAAGACAGGGAAACGCACGATCCGCGTGGGCTGCGGCTGCGGCGCGGAAGAGCCGACGGCGATCGAGCTGCCGATCGGAGAAATGTATTTCCTTCAGATTGAGACGAAGCAGCATCAGGCGGAAGGTGGGAATGCGGATGAGGATTCCGATTCGGGCGGTATTTAACCGATCACAGACGCGAGGCGGCCGGGCGACGCTGGCCGAGGCGCAATACGCCGATGTGCCGGATGCGCTTCTGATGGGCACGATGGCGCAGACGGCTGCAGATATCGCGATCCACGCGCATGACGAGGAGAATTTCGTCCGCATACGTCGGGCGATCGACGCCGCCTGCGAGGACGGCAAACTGATGACCATGGATTGAGAGGACGAAAGACATGACGATCTACGAATGGGCCGACAGGCTGGGCATGGATCCGCACAAGAGCAGAGGGCCGGAGGATTTCTGGGCGATCTGTCCTTGCCACAGCGACACAAAGCCCAGCCTGCACGTATATATCGGCGGAAAGACGGGCGAGATCGTCATGAAGTGCTTTGTATGCGACGCGACGGGCGCGGATGTATGTAAGGCGCTGGGGCTTCCGATCGGCGAGGTGATGTGTGACGCGATGAGCGGAGAGAAGACGAAGGACGACCGGCAGCGGCAGGCAAAGCCGAAGCGGGCGCCTTCTGCAAAGAAGCCGAAGCTCTCGTGGCCCTTTGAGGTGGGCAAGCCGCTGCTTGTGGGTAAGCGAGAATACAAGACCACGAATGTCTACGAATATCAGAATCGTGAGGGGCGTGTTGTGCTGCGCAAGGCGCGCGCGGAGCTATGGGAAAACGGCAGCCGCGTGGACAAGAGTTTCCTGATCCAGAGCATCGGCACGGACGGCAAATGGTACTCAGGAGGCGGTATCTATACAAATCTGATCTATCATCAGCCGGATGTACTGGCCATGAAGGGCAAGCCGGGCCGCACGATACTCGCGGAGGGCGAGAAGGACGTGGATAATCTGCGCCTGCTCGGAATCAACGCGACCTGCGGCATGCATGGCGGCGGCATCGACAAGGGCGGCGACAGTCTGCTTGGCAAATGGAACGACGACCACAGTCAGTGCTTCGATGGCCTGGATGAGGTGGTTGTGATCGCAGACAACGATGCAGCTGGTGAGGGGATCGCTCAGTGGATCTGCAAACGGCTTAAAGACCGCGTGAAGACGCTGCGGCTTTTGCGGATCGTCGAGCATTGGCCGGAGCTGCCCAAGCACGGCGACTTTACCGACTGGGCGAACACGCTGATCAGCGCGGGAAAGAAACGCAGTGAGATCCGTGTGGCGTTGGAAAGCATGATCGAGGAGACGCCGGAGTGGGAGCCGGGCAATATACGGCACTTTGAGCCGGAGGAGAAGAAAAAGAGCAAACCCACCCGGGAAGACAATACCGGCGGAGATGGGCCAAAGGAAGAGAAGGAAGACGAATACGAGAGCTACTTCGGCAGCTACACCTACTGCATCAAGGGCGGATGCCTGGCGCAGCGAACGGGCAAGGACGGCGCGGCTCGGACGCTGTGCAGTTTTCTTCCGGTGCCGAAGGAAACGATCCGACGGGATGACGGAAGCACGGTTCGTACCGATTATGTGATCGGCGCGACGCGGCCGGACGGAGAACCTCTGGAAGACGCGAGGATCACCGGCGAAGCGGAGTTTGCTGCGATGCGCTGGCCGATGAAGTTCTGGCAATTCTACGGAAACATCAAGCCGGTGAAGAACGGGCCGCAGCTGGTGCTGGACGCAATCAGCACGGCGGGCCAGAGGCTGGCCAAGCATCGCAACGTCTACGAGCATACGGGCATGCGTGAGATCGGCGGAAAGATGGCGTACCTGTACAACGGAGGCGCGATCGGTGTGGACGGCGTCAGCGTGGAGCTGACCGGACAGCTGCAGCACTATGAAATGTGCGACCGGGAGCATTCCCGGGAAGATGCAGCGATGGCAGAGCGGATGCTGATCGACGGGATGCCCGGGTGGCTGATCCTGCCGGAGCTGGCACAGGCATACCTTGCGCCGCTATACAGCGTACTCGAGAAAATGCAGCAGCCGCCCAGCTACGTCGTGTACGTGATCGGTGAGCGCGGAGCTGGCAAATCGACGGTAACCGGCTATGTGCAGGGGCATTTTGGATCCTTCTACGAGAGACAGTTTCCGAGCAACTTCACGGACACGCCGAACCAGGTGCGCGACAAGCTCTTCTGGGCGAAGGACAGCCTGATGGTTATCGACGACTATCGAAAGACCGGCGAGGGCGGGCGCATGCGATCGAGCATGGACATGGTCGCCGACGCCGCGATCACAGCCGTCGCAGACCGAGCAGACCGCGGACGTCTGGATGCAGACAAGCGTATGAGTGCGCCGCGCCCATGCCGGAGCACCTGCATCATGACCGGAGAGGATATGCCCAACGTATCGATCAGTCGAAAGATGCGCCTCTACCGGATCACAGTCAGCATGGGCGATATCTATAAGGAAAGCGCGGACGAGCTGGATATTTTCCGTCAGCTGAACCGCGACGGATTCTTCCGCAGCTGCATGCGCTATTACATTGAGGATCTTCTTGAACGCTGGAACACGATCGAGGACGAGCTTGAGCGCCGGATCCGGGAGGCGGCACAGCTTGTCAAGAGTGCGATGACGCGGCGGGAGGGCCGATACCTTGAGTGTGCGACGCTGCTGATGTGCGGTATCGGATTGATGATGGATCATCTGATTGCCTGCGGGGTAATGGACGAAACGGACAAGCAGCACCGGCTTGAACAGGCTGCAAGGGACATCGCCGCCAACATCGACGAGCAGGGCAGCGAGGTGGATGAGAACCAGCCGGAGGCGATCTGGCTGCAGACGCTTCGATCCCTGCTGGCGACGCGCACGGTGTCGATCGGCAATAAAGACGACATGGGTGATGGATTCCGGGCGGGCCTGATCGGCTATTATGACGGCGAGCTGGTCTGTCTGGATCCGACGAGCTGCGACGAGTATATTGGAGAGCGGCTGCGCAAGAGCGGTGTCGCGCTGGGCGCGAGCCGGCAGGCGATCCTGCGCGCGCTGGCCCGGGCGGGAATGATCGTTTACAAGCAAAAAGAAAACGGAAACGGCATCGGCGAGACGACAAAGGTCTGCCGGATGGGCCGTGTGCGCCAGCGGATGATCGTGATCTATCGCTGGGCGCTTGAGGGGCGAGACAAGCCGACGCCCGAAGAACAGGGCTTTACGCCCATCGACGGCGAGCAGCTGCCGATGGAGTTTGGTAAGAAATAAGGAACGAAAGCAAAGGGAGGAAAACACAGTGGTCAAATGTGAAAAGTTGAAAAGCGGATTCATGATTTCGCTGGATGGTGATTCTGAGAGCCTTGTCAAAGAGATCGCGTATGCCGTTGCGGCCTATCATGTGAATATGATGCAGGCGACGAACTTGGATAAAAGGGACGAGGAAACTGTCAGGAATGCGATTAAGGCATCCTGTGATTTGTTTGGCATGTTCATGGCGGAAGCGATGGAACGGATCCTGAATATGGAACATCGGGAAAGTGAACTGGACAGGCTGTGCTCCCTTGTAAAAAAGGAAGGCGGTGCGGTGCAGTGAGCGGGAACGTGATGGTGCTGAATACGGAAAAGGCGGCCAGGCGGGCGCAGATCGAGATGCACATTGAGATGCACCGGGACAGCGCTGCCGGCAGCTTGCTGGAAGTCGGCAGATGGCTCAACAGCGCGAAGGACGAGGGCATCGTTCCGCATGGGCAATGGACAGCCTGGGTGGCGGAGCATGCCGCCATGAGCGAGCGCACAGCGCAGAAATGGATGCGGGCGGCGCGGGAACTGCCGGAGGGCAGCCCGCTGGCGCGGCTGGGCATCAGCAAGATCCAGAGCCTGATGATGCTTGACAGCGGCGAGCGGGAGGAATTCGCGGAGCGGATTGGCGCGGAGAGTCTTTCCAGCCGCGAGGTGGAGGCGCAGGTGAAGGCGGCTCGCGCGGAGCGGGACGAGGCGCTGCGCGTGGTCGGCGAGCAGAAGAAGCAGATCCGCGAGATGGCACAGAAGAAGGACGCGCTGATCACGGATGCGATTGCCCGGACGCGAGTGGACGTGACCCGCGAGAAGCAAGGCGAGATTGACCGGCTTGAAAGCCTGGTAAATAGCGCGGACAAGGGCAGAAAGCAGACGGAGAAGCTGCTTGATGAGGCGCGCGCTGAAGCGGAGCGTCTGCGCGTAGCGCTGGATGTCGAGCGCCGGTCTGCCCGGATTCCGGATCCGAAACAGGAGCGGGCGATCCGGGAGCTGCAGGAGATCCTGGAAAAGAAGGAACGCGAGATCGACCGGCTGAGCGAGGCACTGGATGAAGCGCAGACGGCAGCCATGCGCGGCGGCATGGCCGGAAACGGCGAGCGACCCAGCCCGGTCACGATGATCCTGAGCGCGATAGGCGGCTTGATGGCGCAGGCGGGACGCATGCCCGGAGAATTGGCCAGAATGCAGGGCCTTGAAAGCGAGGACCGTGAGCTGCTGTGCGGGCAGGCTCGGATGGTCGGGCAGTGGGCGATGCAGATTCTCGCGGCATGCGGAGAGGGGTGATGCGCATGTATGAGCTGATGGCCGTGGACGGCATGCCGCCCGGGGAACTGATGACGCCGGAAAAGATGGGCGCTCAGCTCGCCCAGATGCTTGCGGGACAGCAGCAGATCATGAGCGTGCTGCTGGCGCAGCAGCAGGAGATCAGCAAGCTGAGCGCGGCGCTGGCGACCGTGCGCATCAGCAGGACGCAGGAGATCGCGATGAAGGAAGCGATCAGCGCGCGCGCTGCTCAGCTGACGCGGTCGGAAGATCTTCCGGGATGCGAGCGCAGGATCGCCGGTGCGATCCGCAAGACGCTGCGGGAGACGACGGGCGCGCGGGCGATCGGCGACCTGCAGGCCTGCCAGTTTGACCGGGCGATGGAGATGATCGCAAGCTGGCGGATGAGCGGCGCGCTGAGAAAGATACGCAAGGAGGCAGAGAATACCGATGACGGGCGAAGAATTCCGGGCAGTGTATGACCAGATGTGCGCGCATCTGGGGCGACTGCCGACGGTACGTGAGCTTGCCTTTGAGACGGATCTGACGGACGGAGCAGTGCATTGGCATCTTCGTTATCGCGGGCTTCCCTTTAAACAGCGGACGCGGGGCGGTAACCGCCGGACGGCCAAGGCCGTACGTTGTGATGAAGAGGAGCTTGAGCAGGGGAGTTCACCGAGGAAGAGAAAGGCGCCATCAATGCGCGTATACTACATTGATCCGCCCAAGCCGCCGGAGCGCGGTGCATTGATTCTGCCTCGCATGGGAGAGGGAAACCCCGGCGAAGGCTATGATGCGCGGCAGGCGACAGCCATACGCTGCTACAAATGCAGCCGTGCAGTCGTGATTTTCCCTCGTGTGCATCTGTGGTGGTTACCTGTAGATGAGGAACATGCGGCGGCGGTTTGCAGCGACGCCTGCGCCGGAAGAATGACACGGAGGCGGCTGACATGAGGCAAAGCGGTGGAAACGAAAAAAAACTCACGGGCAACGAGCTGAGTCTCGTTCAGCTGCTCGCCTGTCTGAGCGGGTACCTGCGCGGGCGCGGCAGCAAAGAGCTGGAAGGGGTGATGCGCAGTGTGCCGCGCGGATGGACCCGATACCGGCAGGCAATGGGCCAGATCGGCAGGCTGCTGGACGACGTCTACGATGTGATGCCGCTCAACCAGCTGCGGCAGACGGAAAACGTGCTGCGCAACGGCGAGATCACCATCAAGCTGCGGCGCGCTGGCGCGTATGACGACGACATGACGGTGCTCGCCGTGCCGGCGGTATGCGAACTGATTAATACGGCCATGTGGGCGGAGTGCGCGATCTGCCTCAAGGACCGCGCAGGCGTCAAGCAATGCGCGCTGCGCAAGGCGCTCGAGGAGATCATTCCACCGGACAGATGGGAGACGACTAGCTGCAGCTATCGGGATATGGCGATCCAGGCGGAGAAGCCGGGGAAGTACGTATAAACGGAGGAAGAAAACGTGACGGGAATGGACGTGCTGCGCCGGGTGCGCGCATACGAAAAGGACATGGCGAGGCTGCGGCTGCAGCTTGCCTGCGTGCGCGACGCCGCGCTGCGGATCACGCGCAGCACGGACACGACCGGACACGGCGGACAGGAAGACAAGATGGGCGAATACGCCGCGAAGGTCGATGGAATCGAGCGAATGCTCGCAGAGCGCGAGGCGATCCACAACCGGGATCTGATCTGCGCCGGCGCGCTGATCGCCGGGCTGGATCCGGCACAGGGCAGCGTGATATACTGCCGGATGGTGCGCGGGCTGACCGAGAGGCAGACGGCGGCGCAGCTGAGCACGAGCCAGGACAGTATACGCGGGCTGTACCGTCGGGCGCGCGAGGCGCTGCTGCGGACGGAGATCGAAAATGTTTGACCGGTCGCGACCCCTTTCGACCCCTCGCGACCCCTTACGACCGGGGCAACGGTGTGGTATGATAAGCTCATCAAATTCTGAAGAGGCGACGCCAAGCGGCAGCGCCTCTTTTTTATGCCCGGAGGATGTATGCACCGAGAGAAAGAGACGGATCCGTTTTACTGGACCGGTGCATGGAAGCGCGCACGTCAGGCTGCGCTGGATCGGGATCACGGTCTCTGCGTCTGGTGCCGCAGGGCTGGGCGATACAGGATCGACCGGCACGGGCGGCGCTGGCCGGTGAAGGCGGACATGGTCCACCACATCAAGCCCAAGAAGGAATATCCGGAGCTGGCGCTTGAGCTTGATAATCTGGTGAGCCTTTGCGACGACTGTCACGACGAGGCGCATCCGGAGAAACACATGGGACAGAAGAAGGAAAAGCCGCCGACGGCAGCGCAGCTGCTGGGCGTAAAGTTTGAACAGCTGTGAGGTGATGAAACATGCCGCCAAGAAGGAAACCTCCGGAAAGGCTTGATGAAGAGCAGATCCGCGACAAGATGCTGCGCGGCATCAATGATGAAGCGGCGATCTTCCTGTATGATCAGGCGATGATGGCGCTGGCCAGTCGGGATCAGGCAGACTTCATGACTGCGCTGCAGCTGCGCGACGCCGCGCAGTGGACGGTTGCCATTGACGACATGCAGGATGAGCTGAGACGGCAGGTGGCATCGTCTGAGCCGGACGACAAGCGGATCGCCGCGATCATCAAAAACAAGCAGGCCGCGGAGGACGCGCGGCGTCGGATCCTGGACGGGCTGCTGCTCACGCCGCAGAAGAAGCGCGGCAGGCCGGAGGAGCCGAAACCGCAGCGAGAGGACGACGGCGCGGCAGCTGCGGCGGACGACGCCTGGGCGGCCTTTGACGGAGATGATGGCCCGTGAGAGGATCGACGCCCAAAGAGATCATGGGAAGCGTTGCCTACAAGTACGCGGAGGACGTACTCAGCGGGAAGATCCTCGCGCCCAGGACGATCAAGCAGCAGGCGGGGCATTTCCTTGACGACCTGAAGCGCGCGGAGCGGGGCTGGCGGTATTGCTTCGACCTTGACGTCGGGCGAAAGCCGATCCGCTTCTGCGAATCCTTTCTGACGCCGACTGCGGGCGAGTACGACAGTTTCAAATTCCTCGCGTGGCAGGAATGGGTGGACAGCCAGGCATTCGGCTGGATCGACCGGGAGACCGGGTACCGGCGGTACCGCGAGGTCTTCGAGGAGGTTGCCCGCGGCAACGGCAAGACGGCGCGCAACTCCGGCAAGGCCGGATACATGAGCACGAAGGGGGCGGACAAGGGCGCGGAAAACTACTTTGCGGCCAACAACAAAGGACAGGCCAAGCGCTTCTACATGGACTTCTACAAGCAGATGCGCATGAGCCCGGTCCTGCGCCAGCAGATCAAGCTGGGGAAGGCGGAAAGCTGGTATGAGCAGCTGAACGTGATTGTGACGTATCTGGCCAACAATCCGGACGCGCTGGACGGCCTGAGACCGTATTTTGTAATCAAGGACGAGCTTGAGGGCGAGCGGAGATTCGACCAGATCAATCAGCTGCTGCGCCCGATGAAAAAGCGCAAGCAGCCGCTGATGTGGTACACGGGCACAGCCGGCACAGTGCAGGACGGGCCGATGGTCTATCACTATGGCTTTGCAAAGAAGATCCTCGACCGCGATCCTGAGATCGACGAGCGAAGCATCGACCGGTATCTGCCGATCATCTACGAGATCGATCCGGATCTGCCGTACGACGATCCGCAGTACTGGATCATGGCCAATCCGTCGCTCGGTGCGCTGCTGGACATGGAGGATCTGCTGGACGACTGGGCGCGCAGCCAGCGCAGCCCGAGGGAAAAGGTTGACTTCATCACCAAGCAGCTCAACCGATTCGCGACGCCGCCGGAAGCCGTGTATGTGGATCTGGACACGATCCGGAGAAACGACCGCGCGCCGATGGAGCTGAGCCTGCTTCGGCCGCTTGCATGGGGAGGGTTTGACTTGTCGAAATCGGAGGATTTCACGGCGGCGGCGATCGTCTTTGAGCTGCCGGACGGCCGGATCGGCATCGTGCACCACAGCTGGGTCCCGGAGGCTAAGATCCGCCGGGGCAACGGACGCGAGGAGAAGGATTGGGACGAATGGATCCGGCGCGGCTTTATGACCGTCGTTCCGGGCGAGTACGTCAAGTACGGACCGATGGTCGAATGGTTCAAGGAGATGCGCAGCCGGTTTGAGATCAAGGGAATCGGCTTTGACCCGTACAACTCCATGGAGCTGCAAAATGCGCTGAGGGCGGAGGGATTCCTGCTCAGCGACGTGCGCCAGGGCCCGCTGACGCTGAACGCGCCGATGAAGAGCTTCAAGGAGCAGCTGCTCGACGGCAACGTCTGCTGGGGTCACGACGCGATGTTTGAATGGTATCTGCGCAATGTCCGCCTGAGAGCGGACTTTTTTGATCTGGAAAAAGAGAACTGGATGCCCACGAAGAAGAACCGCTTTCTCAAGATCGACGGCTTCATGGCGGCGATGGACGCCTATGTGCTGCGGCTGCGCGACATGGAGATGGCGTCGAGCTTCTGGGACGACAGCCATGTTTTGGGAGGACTGCTATGACGCGGGAGGAGCAGAGCCCCTCCCCTACAAAGGCGAAAGGATGATCAGATGGGACGCGAGGAATACCGGCACAAAGTCGAGATCCTGCGCAGGCCGCAGGGGACGGAAGACAGCGGCGGCTACGGTCTGGACGAATACGAGAAGATCGGCGAGACGAGCTGCAAGATCCGCGACGAGAGCCCGGCAGAATACGCCGACGCGGAGAGCGCCGGCATTGAGCACATGCGCACGTTTACCATGCGGGCGAGGGACATCCGCACGGACGACCTGCTCGTCTGGAAGGGGCAGGCGCACAGGGTGCGCAAGGTGGATGGATACCTGAACCTGGGCCGTGAGATCAGCGTGCGCGCGAGCATGAGCGCCAGCAAGTACAGCGTGAAGGGTGAAAACCATGGCGCGGCTTGAGATCACGGGCGTCGACGATCTGATGGCCAGATGGAACCGGGCAGGCGCGAAGCTGCGCCCGGTGATCGAGGAAGCGCTGCGCCAGTCGGGCGAGGTGCTGGCCGAAGAGCTTCTAGCCCAGGAAAAGCGATTCAAGGCGCCGACGGAGGAGCTGGGCCGCAGCATCACGCTGACGGATCCATGGCACCGGGGAAGCGCGAGCGGCGTTTTCCAGAATTACGAGGGCATGTACGAAGGAAGCCGCGGAGGCGGCGAGAGAGCCGGAAGCCGGGGACGGCGCGCGGCGTTTGTCGCGGCGATGCAGGAATACCAGAACAAGCGCCCGTTTAACAAGCGGGCGAGAAACAAGGCCGCGCCGCGGATCAATACGATCATCACGGAGGCGATCGGCAACGTGAACAAGAGCCTGACAGGGGACTGGGGTGGATTATGACGCCGGAAAAAGAGATCGAAACCATCGTGCGAAACGTATGCCCGGACAGCGGACACTGGCCATACACGCGGGACAGCGCGCTGTATGTCGGCTACAGGCCCGGGCCGGAGACGCCGGAGATCGCCGGGAACCGGGTCATCCGGATGCACGTGCGATACGATCTGGTGATCGTATCGCGGCGCGGCCCGATGGCCTACGAAATGGAGAAGCTGCGCTACAAGCTCTACGCCGCGCTGTACGCCGGCGGATGGAAATTCGAGACGGAGCCCGGACCGGAATCGTACGACGCCCGGGCCGGGCAGTTCCTGTGGCCGATCAGCGTGATCAAGGGCTTTGCCCTGGACGCAGGCGGCCTGCCCGAGGATCCGAGGATGCTTAGAAACAGCGGAGGTGAAACCTGATGGGAAAGAGACAGAGGAAAGCGATGAGAACCCGGGCGAGGGATCGCCCGACCTCTCCGCCTCGCGAGCTCGGCACCTCCCCTTTCAGGGGAGGCGAGGGCAGCGGGATTCAAGCGGCGTATGCGCGAGGCGTGCGCGGAGCGAACCTGACATGGACGCTGGACAGCATGCGCGCCGCCCAGAACCTTGCATCGAGCGAGACGATCTACGCGGCCGTGCTGCGGATTGCGAATGCGCTGGGTACGATGCCGGTGCACCTGTACAAGGGCACGGAGCGAATGATCGACGATCCGCGCGACTACCTGCTGAGCCTTCGGCCGAATAAGCGGCAGAGCGCGTTTGAATTCAAGCGGGCGATGGAAATCTGCCGCAACACGGAGGGCAGGGCCTACGCGGTGAAGAGATTCAACGCATATGGCCAGCTGGCTGCGCTGGAATGTCTGGATCCGCTGAAGGTGACGCCGCTTGAAGAAGAGACGACCGGCGAGATCTGGTACTGCGTGAGCGACGGCAAGGGCGGCATGGAATACCTGCACAACTGGTATGTGCTGGAGTTCTTCCATGCGTCGACGAACGGCGTGAGCGGCGTGCGCGTGATGGATGTGCTCGCGGGGACGGTACAGTACGGCGAAGAGGTGAAGAAATTCAGCCTCGAGAACCTCAAGAACGTCTCCAACGCGATCGTGATGCAGTTCCCGACGACCTTCGACAAGCCCAGGCGCGAGCGAGCGGTCAATGAAACGCTGGACATCTACCGCCAGAACGGCGGCAAGATCATCGCGCTGGACGCGGGCGTGACGGCGAGCATGCTCGGCGGCAGCGGCATCGATCCGGCGGCGTTTGATGTAGACGGCGTGACGCGAAGGCGCGTGGCAACCGTGCTGACCCTGCCGCCGCATATCCTGGGCGACTACGGCGACGTGACGAGCGCGACGATCGAAGGGCAGAACCTCGAACTTCTGACGATGACGATGACGCCGATCGTGCAGCAGTGGATCGAACAGCTGGACTACAAGATGCTCACGCCGCAGGAGCGCAGAGAGGGCTGGGAATACCGGTTCGACATGGAGGCGTACCTGCGGGCGGACGGAAAGACGATGGCTGCGATCGGGCAGAGCCAGATCCGCTGCGGCCTGCGCACGCCTAACGAGCTGCGGGCGAAGGACCACCTCGCGCCGAAGCCCGGCGGCGACGTGCTGCTGGTGAGCAAGGATCTCGCGCCGGTCGAGCTGGTGGCCAAGGGCGGCACGATCGATCTGAACGCGCTGAACGGAGAAAAGAACAGCGCCAAGGGCGCGGGAGGGGAAAATGCCTAGATTTTGGAACTGGATCGCGGCCAGCGCAGACACGGAAAACCGCGCCGTGCTGGTGCTGTCGGGCGCGATTGACAGCGGCGAGAGCTGGTACGGCGACGGCGTGTGGCCGGCGAGATTCCGGGAGGAGCTGAACGCCCATGCGGGCGAGGACATCCAGGTGGAGATCAACAGCCCGGGCGGCGACGTCTTCGCGGGCTTTGAGATCTACAACATGCTGCTGAGCCACAACGCCAGCGTGCGCGTGCGCGTAGTCGGCATGGCTGCCAGCGCGGCGAGCATCGTGGCCATGGCCGCGGATAAGGGCCAGCTGATCATGACTGAGGCGAGCCTGATGATGATCCACAATCCGTGGACGCTCGCCATGGGCGACAGTGAGGAACTGCGCGAGCAGGCCGACGTGCTGGATATGATCCGCGACGTCATGTGCAGCGTGTACATGCACAGATTCTCCGGTGAGGAGAGCGAACTGACCAGGCTGCTTGACGAGGAGAGCTGGCTGTCGCCGGCGCGCGCGATGGAGCTGGGCCTGTGTGACGAGATTGAAATCCCGGATGACAGGGATACGGCTCCGGCGGCCGCTGCGATGGCGGGCCGCTATGCGGCGATGAGCCGCGCGCAGATGACGGAGATCCGCGAGCGTTTCGGCGCGAAGAAGCCGCCGGAGAAGGCGCCTGCAGGTAAGCCTGCGCCGGACGCGAAAGCGCTGCTTGCGGAAGCAGACGCGCTGATCGGCGCGTCGATGATGGAGATGTAAACGGATGAACCCCCGGGAGGAGCAGAGCTCCTCCCCTACAAGAAAAGGAGGATGAACATCATGAAGAACTACAAGAGCAGGATGCGCTATGCCGCGATGGCCTTCGGCCGCGGCCGCGTGATGGCGGCCTTTGACATCGGCAAGGCGCGCACCGACTGCCAGGCGCTGTACGCCAGCGTGAGGGCTGCCCGCGAGCGTCTCGCGGAGCACGCCCAGAACGGCACCGGCACGCAGGAAGAGCTGCAGGCGCTGCGCGATGAGATCGCGCAGGGCACCCAGCGCTATGACGACATGATGGCTGCGATCCGGATGAACGAGCAGCAGATGGCGGACGGCGTCGCGGCGCAGTTCAACCGCCAGATGGAACGTCGTGAGCAGGGGCGCAGGGCCGCTATGGGCGCGCTGTATCGCAGCCTGATGACTGCGATGCCGGTGGACGCTGATGTTCGCGCCGAGCTGAGCCTGCCCACCACGGTGACGACCGGCACAGCGGATGGTCGTGTGCTGCTGCCGCGCACGCTGAGCACGGAGATCATCGATGACATCGTGGGCGAGGACGATTTCCTCAGGGAGATCAGCGTTACCCACGTGGCTGGCCTTGAGCTGCCGACTGCGACGGGGACCGATTCTGCCGATAGTGCGCATAAGGCTGACGGCGAAAAGGCTGCGATGGCCAAGATTAAGGCGGGTACCGTTGCCTTCGGCCGCATCCCGTATGCGAAGGGCGTGACCGTACCCAGCAGCCTGCTGGACGGTACCAATACCGCGATCAGCGCGTATATCGACCAGAAGCACTATGACTTCAAGCGTGATCACCTGCTCAGCCATATCTTTGCGACGTCTCCGGAGGCCGGCTGCGAGCACATGAGCGTGCTGGGCAGCAATGTCGGTCTGGCCACGGTGACGGGCGCGACGGAGCTGGATGCGATCCTCGCTGCGCTGGCCGCGCTGCCGGCGCGTGTGCGCCGCGTGGCCAAGGTGGCCATGACTCCGGCAAAGTGGTATGCACTCGTTCGCACGCTGGCGAACGGCGCGACTACGCTGTTTACCAAGCCGGACGAGGCTGCGCTGGGCTTCAAGGTTGTGCTGTGTGACTATGCAACCACCACTCTGGTTGGCGACCTGAAGACGATCCATCTGAACTACGATGCGCCGATCCAGATCGAGCGTGAGCGTCATGCACTTGAGCGTACCACAGACATCGTGCTGAGCACGTATTACGACATCCGTGTGCTGCAGAAGGATCGCCTGCGCCTGGTCAGCGTGGCAGGCGCTGCCGCTGCGAATGAGGATGGCGGCGAGGCCTGATGACGGCGAAAGAGATCCTCTCGAAGATCGGAAGCCAGCAGGACGTGCGAAACTTCCTGCGCGGCGTTGAGGAAGGCAGCGAGATGGACCTGGATGCGCAGCGGGCGATGCTCGCTGCCATCCGTTTCATGCCCGGCGCAGGCGTCTACGACGCGATGGCGGCGGCAGAACCTGAGCTCTACGCGCAGGCCTGCCTGATGAGCTGCCAGCTGTGGACGGACGGCTATGACCCCGACATCGAGAGGCAAATGAATGCCATCGTACTGCAGCTGCGGTACCATGAAAAAAACATCAAAGAAGAGGTGAGTGAGAATGGCAAGTCCTGAGACCCTGAGCAGCTCGCTTGAACAGCTGCAGGCGCTGGGCCTGTTTAACGGCGTCGGCGACATCTACCTGGCGATGATGACCAAGGAAGGCACGGAGACCGTGAAGCCGACGTTCAGCAAGCCGATGGTTGCTGCGGAAGGCGTAGAGCTCGGCCTGACGCCGGTCTATGCCGAGGGCAGCCAGAGTGCGAGCAACCGCACGGTGCGCAAGGTCAAGGTCCTGATGGGTTACGACGTGCGCATCGCCTATCCGCGCATGCTGGCGACGATTCGCGACTATATTCTGGCGCATACGCGCGACGCCAAGGGCGGCAGCGTGATGGGCGATCAGCTGCACCCGTACGTCGCGGTGGGCATCAAGGAGACCCGCGACGACGGCACCTGCTCGATGCGCTGGATTTACAAGGTCCGCTTCAATGAGCAGAGCATGGATGCGAAGACCGCGGAGGAAGGCACGATTGCCTATCAGATTCCGGTTCTCGAGGGCAGCGCCGTACGCTGCAACACGAAGGTTGTGCCCAGCGACGGCAGCATGCCTTTCTATCCGGCGGGCTATGCGGCGGACACCGCTGACAAGACGTGCACCTGGACGGAGGAGACGTTTTTTGCCGATGTACCGTGGTACACGGCGGGAGAGGCTGCGCAGACGAATTGACGCGAAAAGGCGGAGGATGTTGGCGTCCTCCGCCTTTTTTTGAGAATAGGAGGAAAATATGCAGGCGACGGACATCAGCGCGCAGGAGCGCGAAATCCGGCTGGGTGATCGCGTGATCAACGCGAGGTTTGACCACAACATGATGCGGCAGGCGGAGATGTACTATCAGCAGACGACGATGCGCCGGCTGGGTTTTTACGGTATCGTTGATCAGGCGATTGCCCGGACATACAGCGGCCTTGGCGCGATCGCCTACGGCGCCTCGGCAGCGGCAGCGATGGCTGAAGAAAAAAAGCCCTTGTCCATGCAGGCGTTCGACCGGATGTTTGACTATGAGGCGCTGCGCGCAGCGGCGTCCGACATGATCTTCGGCACGCTTGAGCTGCTGCCCAAGCCGAAGAAAAGCGGCGCGGAGAACGGCGAAAAAAACGCAGAAAGCCAGACGTAAACCGGGAGGAGGACTATCCCTGGGCGGCGATGTACCGGCGGGCGCTGATGTGCGGGATTGATGACGGCACATTCTGGCGGATGAGCCCGGCGGCGCTGATCCTGGTGACGTCTGGCATGACGCCCGGAGGCGGGCGGAGAAAGGGAGGAGCAAGACCCCTGCCCTTTAAGAGGGCGGCTGGCTGTGCGGGCATGGCGGGCGGGAGGCTGAGCGACTGCCCATGAGCAGCGAAAGCGAGGTGAGACCATGGCGGGAGAGAACGTAATCAAGAACAAAATCGTGCTTGAGGGCGAGGCGCAGTATAAAAAAGAGATGGCTGATATCAGCCGGGTCCTTAAGGAAAACAAAGCCGCTGCGAAAGCGGCAGCGGCGGAATATGACGCGGCGGAAGGCAGCATGACGGCGATGTACCGGCAGGGCGACGCGCTCGAGCGGGTGCTGGAAACGCAGGCAGAAGCGCTGCGCTTGATGAACGAGCAGCTGGAAAAGACGGAGGCTGCCTACGGCAGAAACAGCCGGGAGGCTACGGAGCTGCGCACGCGCATCAACAATATGCGCGCGGAGATGGCCCGCACGGAAACGCAGACGCGTGAGTTTTATCGTCGGATGGACGATGGACGTGACAGCATGCAGGACAGCATCCAGGCGGCCAGCAAAGCCGGACAGGCCATCGAGGAGCTTGGCAAGAATGCCGGCGGCGCGAGGGGCGAGGTGGGCAGCCTGGCAGAGGAACTTGCAGAGCTGACGGGGTTTGACCTCGGGACGCTGAGCGTCGCCGGCATTGCGGCTGGCGCGGCTGGGGCCATCAAGCAGGGAATTGATCAGGGTACGGATCAGACGCAGGCTCGCGGGCAGATTGCGGCTTATACGGGAAAAACCGGCGCTGAGCTGGATGCGCTTGAGAGCATCGGCCAGGCGGTGTATAAGGAGGGTTTCGGCGACAACCTGAAGGAGGCCAGCCAGGCGGTCGCGACGATCTATACGTATACGGGTATCATGGGCGCTGAGCTTGAGGAAAGCACGAAGATCGCATATCGGCTTAATGACGTCTTTGGCATGGATATTCCGGAAAGCGCCAGAACGGCACAGCAGATGATGACGGTGTTCGGAATCGGGGCGCAGGACGCCTATGCGCTGATGGCTGCGGGCGCTCAGGAGGGCGCAGACAAGAACGGAAACCTGCTCGACACGCTGAACGAGTACGCGCCTTATTTTGCGATGGCGGGCAAGAGCGCCGGAGAATTTATGGGCACGCTGACGGCCGGAGCGGCAAACGGCGTTTACGATATCGATAAGATCGGCGACGCCATGAAGGAATTCACGCTGCGCATTGGCGACGGCAGTGAGACGACCAAAGAAGCATTGCTTGCGCTGGGGCTTGAATCGACGGATTTGCCGGCAAAATGGGCCAAGGGCGGAGAATCGGCAAGCGCTGCATTCGACCTTGTCATTGAGTCTCTGAAGTCGATTGAGGACCCATTGGCGCGTACGCAGGCCGGCGTCGCGCTGTTTGGTACACAATGGGAAGATACGAACGGCGCTGTTCTTCGGATTTTCGATATGATTTCCAGCGGTGCGACAGACGCGACGGATTCGATTGACGCGCTGAACGAGACGAGGCTGGACGATCTTGACGTTCAGCTTGACCGTGTTACCCGGCGCGTCGAAGGGGCCGTGGGAGAGTTTTTCCAGCCGATGAGCAAGGGCGCGGCACATGCGTTCGGAGCGATTGCCGATGGAATGGATGACGGTGCTCTGCTTGAGGGCTTGGGAAAAGCAGTCATTGAATGGGGCGACGGTCTGCATGAAATGATCGACCCGGTGTTCGCGGAGCTGGGCGCGGCCATCGAAGAAAAGACGGGCGAACTGTCCAAAAAGGTCAGCGAGGGCTTCTTTGGGCACAACCAGGAAGATGATGCAGCCGCAGAAGCGGACAAGGCTGCCGGACGATGGATTGATGCATTGTCTGGAAGCGTCGATGAGGCTGCGCAGCATGCAGATCCCGGAACGGCCATCCAGGAAATGCTCGAAGGCATGCTTCCGGATACCAGCGTGCTGAGCGAAAGCATGAAAACCTACGCGCAGAACCACAAAGACGCCGTCATTGAACAGATGGAGACGGCATATGGCCAGGAAAACGACGAGGATTTTGAAGCGTGGAAGAGATTCCAGGCGGCGATGATTGAAAGCGCATACGAGGACAGTATCGCGGACGCGGATGCGCTTGGTACGGATACTGCAGAGTCGGTGATGCAGGCCATTGAGGATGCGGAATCGGATATGGGCGCGACCGGCGAGGAATTCAGCGAGTCGGGCGTCGATGGCATCGAGTCCGGTTTGGAGGGCGTGTACACAGCAGGCGTCCATGCTGCCGACGGCGCGATCAGCGGCATGAACACAGGCCTCAGCCGGGCCTATGAGGCAGGCGCAGCGCTGGGCGGCGCATTCCTTGCCGGCTACCGCGCGAAGATGATGATCCACAGCCCGAGCCGCGTGATGTATGACGCGGCAGGCGACACGGTGGACGGCGCGCTTAAGCGATTTGAGGAGGAGCGGCAGCGGCTGTATGCCGCAGCGACTGACCTTGGCGATGCCGTAGCACTGGGCTTTGGCGAGAGTGGCGGCAGCTATGTCATGGACAACGGAGGCAGCACGGGCGGCATAAATCCGAACGCGTTGGCTGAGGTGCTGATCCGCGCACTCAGCGGTATGGGCATGTACTGCGACGGCGAGCGTGTGGGCGAGCTTATGGAGACAGGATCGAGCCGGGCGATGCGCAGCCGGGCGATGGCGACGGTGCGCGGGCAGAGCTCGGCGATCAAGGGGTGGTGACACGCCTTCAGCCGGCTGGTCCCTCCCTCAAAATAAGTCTGTATACCTGCATACTTGGAATACGATCTGATCGCATTGAAGAAACGGGGTGATTGACAGTGATGGATGATTTCACATTCCGCGGACGGCACATCAGCGAATTCGGCGCGTCGGCGGCCTTTGGCGAGGCCATGCGCACGGGCGCGAAGATTCGCCGGGGCGAATATGCGCTGCCTGGCGGCGGAACGGTTGAGATCGGCGAGGGAACCTGGCAGCCTACGACGCGGCAGGTCTTTATCACGCCTGCGGACGGGGTAAATGCCGACGAGCGCTGGCGGCGCAGGCTTCTGACGTGGCTTCAGGCGGGACGCGGCGAGCTGGTGGCCGAGAGCGATCCGGACGTGCTGCGGATCGCGCAATTTGACGCGGACGGAACCTACGGCACGCAGGGCTGGCCGCTGGGCGTGCTTGCGCTGCAGATGACGCTGCAGCCGCTCAGCTACGACGTGCTGCCGGTGCAGGCCAGCGCGAGGACAGTTGGCGGTGAGGCAGCCTTATCGCTGGATATGGGCGAAGGGCTGGATACGCCGCTGCGTGTGGCGATCCGCTGCACATCGGGCGCGATTACGCGCGCGGAGATCTGCTCTGGAGGCAAGCGGCTCATTTTGGGCGCGCCGGCGCTTGACAGCGGCAGCGTGATCGAATATGACGCAGGCGAGTTCCTGCACAGCGCCGCGAGCATCAAAAAGGACGGCGTACTGACGTTTGCTCCGATTTCGAGCGGGCGCTGGGCACGGCTTGCCTGCCGGCCCGGTGAACTGATTACCGTGACCGTGGAGGGCGGTGAGGCGCAGGTGACGGTGACGGCGAGGGGGCGCTATCCGGCATGAGGTCTTGGAGGAATAAACGATGATTGAGCTTTACGATCCTGCGCTGCACCTGATGGGGACTGTCGACTATGCGCTGAAGACCGGATACGAGATCAAGCACAATGATCTGAGCACGGCGTCGCTTGAGGTGGCCTGTGAAGATCCGGTCGTACAGAATATTCTTGTGCCGGCGAGCTTCGTGCGGATATGGGACGGCGAGGAGGATCTCGGATTCTTCCGCTTTGCTGCGATCCCGCGGGACGAGCATGCACCTCAGGGCGTTTGCACGTACAGCCTGCAGAGCGCGGAATGCACGCTGCTGGACGATCTGCTCGAGGGCTGGCATGAGATCGGTGGTACCGGGATCAGCACGCGGGATGTGCTTGAGTACATTCTCGCGCGGCAGAGCGGGAAGGGCATGCGCTGGGTGCTGGGCGATTGTGACTTTAACGATTATTATCAGTACAACTTTCAGGATGTGACGCTGCTTGAGGCGATCATGAGCCTGGGCGAGACGCTGCTTGAGGAATATGAGTTTGTCTTTGACAGCACGTCGGTTCCTTGGACGATGCACCTGCGGCGGCTTGAGAGCGAGGCGATGTGCTCGCTGGTATATCGCAGGAACATGACCCGGTTTCGCAGGAGCGTGGACGGCCGCGTGGTGACGCGGCTGTACGGCCGGGGCTACGGAGAGGGCGACAATCAGCTGACGATTGCCGCTGTGAACGGTGGGAAGGATTACGTCGACGCGGACGCTGGAACGATGGACAAGTACGGCATCCGCTGCGGCGTACATGTGGACACGCGGCAGACTGATCCCAAGACGCTTAAGGCGCACATGCTGAGGATCCTCGAGGCGGGAAAGCAGCCTGCGGTCAGCTACGAAGCGGACGCGATTGACCTTGCGCGCGCGACGGGCGAGAGCTGGGACCGCGTGGCGGTCGGCAAAAAGGTGCTGGTGCTTGACGAGATCCTGGGCGAGGCGATATCCGTACGGGTGACGTCGCGCAAGAAGGCCGACGTGGACGGCGATCCGGGCGGCGTGAGCTATACGCTTAACAACAGCATTGCCGATGCGGCGGAAGAACTCAATGAAATCCGCGACAAGATCGGCGTGCATGAGCTCTATAGCCAGGGCGCGACGAATATGTACGCCATGCAGGAAAGTGAAAATGCAGACGCATCCCATCCTCTGGTGATGCGTTTTTACGTGCCCGGAAACGTGCTGCGGATCAACAGCTGCCTGATGACGTGGGAGGTTGACCGCTTCCGAACGCATATCCGGATGGCGAAAGCCGGCGGCGGCAGCAGCCGGACAAGCCAGGAGGGCGGCGGCGCGACGATAAGTACGCCGGCATACGCAAACAGTTTTACTGCGGCGACAGGCGGGCCGCTGACAACGGGCGATGACAGCATGACGTCAACCGGAGGGGGCGGCGCTCACGTGCACAGCTTCAGCGTTGACACAACGGTGAATATCGGTCACTACCATACGATCTCCTCGCCGGGAACGTCGGGCGTGACGAGTGGCGTGGCCAACAACGGGACGCCGCCAGTCAAGGACAGCGGAACGACCAGCAAAGATGGAAACCACACGCATGATATGAACCATGTTCACACCGTGAAGGTGCAGGTGAAAATTCCGGCGATGGAATTTGAGATTTCGCCGCATACGCACACGGTGGCAATTCCGGAACACGGGCACGAACTGGAATTCGGCATCTATGAGGGTGAACGGGCAGACAGCGTGCGCGTCGTGGTGGACGGTCAGGAGATCCCGAAGGACACAATCGGCGATGCACGGGAGATTGACGTTGCGCCTTACCTTAAAAAGAACGACGACGGCAAGGTGCGACGCGACGCATGGCATGAGGTGGAATTTGTTCCCTCGGGGCTGACCCGATTGACAGCCAATCTCTTTTTTCAGGTGTTTATTCAGAGCAGGGGGGCAGGTGATTACTGATGAGTGAAGCAAGGACGTTTCTGATTGAGCAGACGGTTGATCTTGCGCGGGTCAACCCCATACACAGATACATGCAGGCGATGGAGCGAGGGGATGCAGGCGCGCATGAATGGCGCGTCACCGTCACGCGCGGCGCAAAGGTGATGTATCTTGATGGGCTGAAAGCCAGGTGCTACATCACGCGAGCGGCTAACGCCAAAGAGCGCGAGGAGGGGCTGGATACCGTCACGATCGTGCAGGATGCGCAGGTGAGTCCGGCGGCGGGAATGGTGAGCTGCGTGCTTGACGCGGCCTGTTACGAGGGAGTCGGAGCTGTAGCTGGCATGATGCGCCTGATTGGAGAGGATGGCGCGGAGACGACGATCGCAAAGATGACGGCAGCGCTTGAAAGCAATGCGGCGGGTGCGCTGCGCGACCCGCAGGGGTTGATTCCAACCCTTGAGATACTGCTTGCTCAGGTGGAGAGGATGGAAACCGGAACGAGCGCGATGGAAGAGGCGACAGAGGCGGCTGCCGAGCAGGCGCAGGCAGCCAGAACCGCAGCAGCTGCTGCGAAGGCTGCTGCTGCTGAAATCGATGGGATGACGGTATCGTACCATGAGGCGGAGGAGCTGTCGGCTGAGATCACCAAAAAGAACGGCGTCAAGCATATTGAATTTGGTCTGTGTCGCGGCGCGCCGGGATATGGACTTAGGTTCATGGGGATATACAAAAGCCTGTCCGGGCTTATGGACGCTGTGCCTTCTCCTTCGCAGGGAGATATGTATCTTGTCGGGAAGGAAGCTCCGTATGAAATCTTTATGTACAATGCGTACGGCAGTGTCGGAGGATGGATATCGCTTGGCGAGGCCAGCGGAATAGGCGTTGTTTGTGTTTGCGGAAAGTATCCCGATGAACAGGGTCATGTTTCGCTGAGCGGTTCGGATATCAGCGGCGTGGTGACAAGCGTGAACGGCGAGTGCGGCAAAATCATGATCCTTCCCGGGCACAGGGTGTTCAGCGGATCAGTCGAATTGACTGTGGCTGCAGATGCATCGGATTCCATCGGCATCATGTTTGAGCGTCCGTTTGACGGCATACCGGAAGTGATGATCACGCAGAGCGGCACACCGGTTTTGGCATCGTTTGCTGCGGATGCGGTGACGGAGCGTGGTTTTACGCTGATGGTTGAAAATTATTCGGGCGCGCAGACGGATATCGCGCTGCGCTGGATGGCGATCGGATATGAGTAATTGGAGGGATGAGATGTACAAGCTGTATTTTACGCCGGATACATTCGGGAATCGGGTGATCCGTCTGGGAAAGGCTGGCGAGGGCGGGCGCCTTGCGCTTGTCTTTGATACTGCGGCCTGGCACACTCAGTATCCGTATGCAGTGGTTGAGCTGTATGTGACGCCTCCTGAAGGCGATGCGTACATGGCCATGCTTGAGAAAAGTGCGGAAGGCTATGTATGGGCGCTGACGGAAGCGGATACGGCGTATCCGGGCGCGGGCAGTCTTGAGTTGATTCTGCGGGATTCTGAGGAGGGCGTGACGATTAAGAGCAAGACGGTCGGCACGTTTCTCGAAGCATCACCGTCGCAGGATGCGCCGGGAGATCCGCCTCAGGCGCATGTACCATGGTGGGAAAGGGTGCTGGAACTGATTGCGGCAGGCGGCGGCAGCAGTGGAGGCGGCAGCCTATCTGTATCTGTGACTGAAATTGAAGGCGGTCACAGAATCGAATTCGTGGATGTTCGGGGTGTGACCGCCGTTGATGTGATGGACGGTAAGACCGGCCCGCAGGGACCCAAGGGCGACACCGGCCCGGAAGGCCCGAAAGGCGACAAGGGCGACACCGGTCCGGAAGGCCCGAAAGGTGACAAGGGTGACACTGGCCCGGAAGGCCCGAAAGGCGACAAGGGCGACACCGGCCCGGAAGGCCCGAAGGGTGACACCGGCGACACCGGCCCGCAGGGCCCGAAGGGCGATACGGGCGATACCGGCCCACAGGGACCGAAGGGAGACACCGGCGATACCGGCCCGCAGGGACCGAAGGGAGACAAGGGCGACACTGGCTCGGAAGGCCCGAAAGGCGACAAGGGCGACACCGGCCCGGAAGGCCCGAAAGGCGACAAGGGCGACACCGGCCCGCAGGGCCCAAAGGGCGACACCGGTGACACCGGCCCACAGGGCAAGACACCGGTGAAGGGAACGGACTACTGGACGGCGGCAGACAGGCAGCAGATGGTCAATGATGTAATCGCCGCGCTCCCTGTCTATAACGGGGAGGTGGTCTGATGGCAAACACGCAGATTGACGTGATCAGCAATGGCAC
>JAFXCE010000145.1 GCA_017521565.1 Clostridia bacterium
AGGGGAGGGGTTCTGCTCCTCCCCTTTCGTCTCTCTTCCAGGCAGCGCAGACCACCGCCCCTATATCCTTTTTTCTCCGTCCTGTAGGGGAGGGGTTCTACTCCTCCCCCAATTGCAATCTTAGTCATCCCTCCTGCGGCTGTTTGCCAGCAGCAAAAGGCGCAGCAGCTGCAAAACCGCCTGCAGCGCAGCCGCGACATACGTCAGCGCCGCGGCAGAAAGCACAGCCTTCACGCCCTTGACCTCGTCATCCGGCAGGAAGCCCGCAGCGAGCACCTTCACCGCGCGGCTGCTCGCGTTGAATTCAACCGGAAGCGTCACCAGATAAAACAGCACAGAAAACGCAAACGCAAAAATGCCGATCTTCAGCAGCGGTTCCCAGCTCATGATCAGGCCCAGCATAAACAGCGGCATCGCCATGCCGGAACCGATATTGGCCACCGGCACCAGATTCGCGCGGATGCGCAGCGGCGCATAGTCCTGCGCGTCCTGAATGGCGTGACCCGCCTCGTGCGCCGCGACGCCAAGCGCCGCAATGGAATGCGATCCATAGACCTCACGGGACAGGCGCAGCACGCCGTTCTGCGGATCGTAGTGATCCGTCAGGCTGCCGGCCACCGGCTCAATGCGCACATTGCGGCAGCCGTTGTCATCCAGAATCGCACGGGCGATCTCCGCACCGGTCATCCGCACGCGCGAGGGTACCTGCTTGAAGCGGTTAAAGGTCGAATTGACCTTGAACTGCGCATACAGCGCCAGCAGCAAACCGGGGATCAAAAGAAAATACGTCGGATCGTAATAATACATGCTTATCCTCCCATTCAGGCTTCTATCGGTCTGATCTTATGATACCCGCTTTGACAATTGACCGCAAGAGGAAATGCACCAAAACCTGAATTTGACCATCACAATGTCCAAAAAGAGAAATGCGGGCGGAATGAATCCGCCCGCAGGGTTTCAGCTTAGTTGACGATGCCGTTGAGTACGAAGCCCGCGTCGGCGTCGACGGTGATGAGCATGCCGGACTTGAGCATGTGCACCGGCAGACCCGTGCGGTCCATGAACAGCGGGATACCCAGCGCCTGGCAAGTCACGCTCGCATGGCAGTTCTCGTCCGTGCTCTCCACGATGACCGCCGCAGCCTTGCGCATATACGGCAGCATCTCGCGGGTGGTCATCTTGGTCACGATGATATCGCCTTCCTTGAAGTCGCTCTCAAGGTCCGCCAGCGTGGTCACGTTGCAGACATGGCCGCTGACCTTGCCCTCGCCCACGCCGACGCCGCGCAGCAGCACGTTGCCGACGATGTGCGCCTTGATGAGGTTGGTCGTGCCGGACACGCCCGCCGGAACGCCCGCCACAACGATGACGACGTCGCCTGTCTTGACCAGACCGGCCTTGTGGGCGACCTCGACCGCCGCTTCGATCATCTGGTCGGAGTTGTCCTGCATCTCCATGTGCGCCGGAATGACGCCGCGGGAAAGGCCCAGCTGATGGAACGCATGCTCGCTCGGGGTCGGCGCAATGATCGGGCAATCCGGATGGAAGCGGGCAACCATGCGCGCGGTGGAGCCGGAGTTGCTCGGCGTGATGATGGCAGAAGCGCCCAGGTGCTCCGCCATCTGGCAGCAGGAGAAGGACACCGCGTTGGCGACGGTATGCGCCGTAGCGTCGCGGATGGCCTCCTGATTGACCGCCTTATAGTCCTTGTTCTTCTGCGCCTCGATGAAGGTGGCAATGCGCACCATGGTCTTCACAGCGTCCAGCGGATACTTGCCCGCGGCGGTTTCGCCGGAGAGCATGATCGCGTCGGTGCCGTCGATGATCGCGTTGGCGACGTCGCTGGCCTCCGCGCGGGTGGGGCGCGGATTGCGGATCATGGAATCAAGCATCTGGGTCGCGGTGATGACCGGCTTGCCGGCCACGTTGCACTTATGGATAAAGACCTTCTGCAGCACCGGAACCTCTTCCATCTCGACCTCAACACCCAGATCGCCGCGGGCGACCATGATGCCGTCGGACACCTTGAGGATGTCGTCGAAGTTGTCCACGCCCATGCGGTTCTCGATCTTGGAATAGATCTTCACGTGGCTGCCGTTGTTGTCGTCGCAGAGCTTGCGGATGGTCAGCACATCGCTGGCACGGCACACGAAGGACGCCGCGATCAGGTCGATGCCCTGCTCAATGCCAAAGAGGATGTCCGCACGGTCCTTCTCGCCGATATTGGGCATCTGCAGGTCAACATCCGGCACGGAGATGCCCTTGCGGCCGCCGAGCGTGCCGCCGTTGACAACCAGACAGACGACGTCGGTGCCGTTTTCAATGCGCACGACGTTCATCGCCAGCAGGCCGTCGTCGATGAGGATGCGGTTGCCGGGCTTGACCAGCTCCACCATCTTCGGATAGGTGATGGAAACCTCATGCTCATTGCCCTCCACCTCACGGCTGGTGAGCACGAACTCCTGGCCGGCCACCAGGTCTACCTTGCCGGCCGCCAGCGTCTTGGTGCGAACCTCCGGGCCCTTGGTATCCAGCAGGATGGCGACCGGAATATTCTTCTCCGCGCGCAGGCGCTTGATGCGCTGAATGCGCACCGCCTGCTCTTCATAGGTACCGTGGGACATGTTCAAGCGGCAGACATTCATGCCTGCATCCATGAGCTTGCCGACCATCTCGTCGGTATCGCTGGACGGACCAAGCGTACAGACAATCTTCGTCTTTCTGATCACGGGTATCTCCTCCTCATTGTATTGGTTATGTCAATCCACTAAAAGCATCTCTCGCATCCGCAAACCCAGAGGATTTGCAGCGCTTTATCGATAATCCTGCGGCCGTATGCCGGTTTATATCGTGATTTTGGATTTCCTTATGCCACGCGCCGGTCTTATACGCCCGTGCCGTCAAAGGCGGGCACAAACGCATCGCTCGCAGAGTCAAGCTCCTGCCGGTAGCCCGGCAGCTCAAGCGCCTCCATATGCGCGAGCACGCGCGCATATTCCTTCTTTCGGAGCTTCCTATTCATGCCCGGCATATCAAGCGCCCTGCCAAAGGGCGTGTACTGCCCCATCAGGCTGACCGGAACACCCGGGAACTCGTCTGCAATCCTGGAAAGAATCTTCATGCTGTCGCCCGTCAGCCCGGGCAGAACCAAGTGCCGGATCTGCGTGCCGCGCGTCATCATGCCGTCCGCATCGTAGACCGCAGGCCCCGTCTGGCGAATCATCTCGCGGATCGCTGCCATCGCGACGCCGGGATAATCCTCTGCGCCGGAAAGCAGCTTTGCCATCGCCGGATCGATATACTTGAAGTCCGGCAGGTAGATATCGACATATCCCTCCAGCATGCGGAGCGTATCGGCGCTTTCGTAGCCGCTGGAATTATAGACGATCGGGATATGGGGCCGGTAAATCTGAAGCGCTTCAATCACCGCAGGCACAAACTGCGCCGCCGTGACCAGATTGATGTTGTGCGCACCCTGCGCCTCCAGCTCGCCAAAGATCTCCGCCAGCCGGCCGACGCTGACCACCTCGCCCTCGCCGCCGTGGCTGATGGCTTCATTCTGGCAGAAGATGCACCTGAGACCGCAGCCGGAAAAGAACACCGCGCCGCTGCCGCGCGTACCGCTGATGCAGGGTTCCTCCCACATGTGCAGCGCCGCGCGCGCGACTTTGGGCAGCATGCCCACGCCGCATACGCCGCGTCCTCCGGTTTCTCCGCGCTCCGCCCGACACTTTCTGGGGCAAAGCGTACAGCGGCTTTCCATCATAGATCAATGAACTCCTCAAACCGCGGCAGAATGCCGATGCCGTCCGGGAAATGCGCCGCAAACTGCGGAATCGCATGGCTGGGGAAGGAATTTCCCTCGATGAACACCGGACCGTCCGGCGTAATGGCGACGTCCCATGCGACAAAGCGCACCTGCGGCACGACCTTCATCGCGGAAAGACACATCGCCTTGGCCTCCTCCCAATACGGAATCTGCGTACCCGGGATTCGCTTGCCCGTCATCGGGTGAATCTCATAGGCCTCGCCCGCCTTGTTCGCGCCGACGGAGGCGATCACGCCGGTCTCAATATCCACCGGCGCAGCCATGCCGCCGCAGTCCACGTTATCCATCACCTTGCCGTTGCCGATGCGGATATAGGCGTAGACGATGCCCTCCTTCTTGTCGCCCAGCAGCGTCGCCATACGGATGGTGTTGACGCTCGTCGGGCACAGGGCCGAAAGCGCCTCATGCTGGATGACCTTATCCTCCACGATGCCGATGCCCGCCGCCTTCAGACGCTCATACAGCGCACGGGGATCGGCATATTCCTCCGGCGTACACTTGAGGATGCCCTGTCCGCTTGAGCCGTCAATCGGCTTGCAGATGATGTCGCCGCGGCCATCAGTGAGGATGAATGCTGCAAATTCCTCCGGCGTGGCGGTGGTCAGGTTGATCCAGCCGCGCCTTACCTGATCGGCAAAGAGCTCGTTAAACTCGGTCTTGTTGTCAAAGAAATGCCAGAACTTCTTGTCGTTCATCCGCGCAACAATGCTGTTGGAGATGCCGCGCGTGATCTGCGTCCTGCGCTGCGCGTCATCGAGCCGGTACATCTCAGCGATCTTGTAATCGATATAGCCTGCATTGTACTTCGCCGCGCACTTCACCATATCGAAAAGCAGCCAGATTCTGCTTTTTCCGGTCTTTCCGTGCAGCATATTGGCAGTTTTCAGCATCGCGCGATAGTCCATCTTCATCGCGCGCTTGATCATATAGGAAAGCCTGCTCATTTTCATAAGCCTCGATTCTCTGATAAATTCATGTATATCATCGGCAGAATGCCGGACAGGCATACTCCCGGGATTTTATGTTTCCATTGTATTCTATTTTGGATTGTTTGGCAAGGGCAGGCATGAGAAAAGCAGCCCGCCAAAAATGGCCGGCCGCTCCTCGTTGTTATTCTCTTTTTATGCATGGGAAAGGCTTGGAATCCGCAGCTTCCTCTGCGCAAAATCATCAAATCCCTTCCCCCTGACGAAGAACGTACAGTCCTCCTCATGGTATGGCAAGCATTCAAATCCCGCCGCATCCTTTGGCGCGAACCCCAGCGTCACCCGCTTGATTCCGCCGCCGAACGCCGCGATCACATCCTCCAAGTCCACGCCTTTGGGCGCAAAGACATTGTGAAGCATCAAATTCCCATCTTCAATCTCTGCAATCGCCCATGCATCCGTCTGCGGGTCATGATAGACACAGTCTTTCAGGAACTGCGCCGCATAAAAGAAGATCAGCCCCGGGTTATCAATCATCATACAGGCCGTCTCAAACCCGTTTGTCTTCATCGCCGCGCGCAGTCTGCCCCAGCCTTCCGGCCCGTCCATCGGGATCCTCTCCATCCGGCATGCGCAGCCCTTAGCCATACTGCGCGTATAGATGTATTCCTCCCCCTGTACAAAGCCGAACTTCGGATAAAACGAAAGCACATTGTCGCCGCCAAACAGATAAACGCCGTCCGCATCGGCAATGTCCCGATCAATCTCCGCCATGATCGCGCGGATATAGCCATGGAAGCGGTGCCCCGGATCGGTCATCACCGTCCCCAGCTGATAAAACCGCCTGCGCTGCCCGCCGATGATCATATCCGTCCGGTTGACGGATACGTTTGCAATCACCTCTCCGTCAATCACCATGGAATATGGGTTATAGTCGTCCGTCCAGAATCCATTCTGATACCACGGCTCAAAATCCAGCCCGAAGGTCGCCTTTGCCAGCCGATTAAAGCTGCCTCTGAGCGTCTCATTGTCCCGATAATGCTTTTCAATCGTCATCATCGCTGCTCACCTCCCGTAGATTCAGCATATCACATCCGAAAACGGCGTACCAGCAAAAAGTTGTCTGATAAACAAACACGGGCCGGACGATTTGCCAGGCCCATGCCTTTATCGATTTTTCAGAATCCTGCGAATGCTCTTTTCAGATAAATGGTATCTTCCGCTCAGCTCGGAAACCGTCGCCCCAGATGCATGCTCCTGATGAATGCGCCCGTTTCTTTGGCGCAGTTCTGATTTATAGCTCGTCCTGCAGCCCCATGCCAGGCGGTTCTCCGCCTTGCGTGGGATGTAGATGGTCTCTCCGTCCACATACTGCTGGATGAGCTCGACGACCTCTTCCGGCAGGATATCCTCTGCTTTGATATAGCGCACAGCTGCCTCCCAAATTGCTTTTTTTCTTTCGGGCAAAGCACTGGCTACACAAAGTCTTATTGAGTTTTGTAGTCAGCGCTTACGCATTGATTCTATTGCGCATGGCGCGTCCCCCCTTTGTGCATACTTATGTTTTTCATTATACCGCCGCGCAGCCCGTTTTTCAATGCAGACGCAGGCGGGAGTTCTTTTCATAGCCAAATGTGCGCCGGCATACAAAAAAGCGGTCAGTGACCTCTCCCACTTCCGAACCACTTTACAAAACGAAGTTCTTCTCTGCCCGCAGCGCACATTTTTGCGCAATTTCCCAGATGGCAAAAAAGCGAGCCCCCGAAGGGACTCGCCTCTTTTTCGCTTGATGAGCGCGTAAACCGCAATCTATGTGAATAATCTATGTAAAAATTACTCGAAGATCTTGGTAACGACGCCGGAACCGACGGTACGGCCACCCTCACGGATAGCGAAGCGCAGCTTCTCTTCCATGGCGATCGGGGTGATCAGGGTGCACTCCATATCGACGTTGTCGCCCGGCATGACCATC
>JAFXCE010000026.1 GCA_017521565.1 Clostridia bacterium
CATTCTGCAATATCTACTTGAGAATAGTTTTGACAGCAAGGCCGATATGGCGCGGCAGTTTGAGATGGATGAGCGCAATATGCAGCGGATTATGAAAAATGCTGAAACGGCGAAGGGCGGCACAGTTGCGCTGAAAAAGGCACTGGCCTACTGCGCTCAAAGGCGTATCCCGCTTGGTAGCATAATTGACGCCTTCATGGAAGGCGAAATGAACTCTGCTGTTTCCGAGCGCGCTGCTCACGGACGGGAGGCATTCATGAACCTGCGCATAACGCGTCCGGATCATCTGACGGCGGAGGGCGCGGAGATGTTCGATTCCATGCAGCTCTTTGTGCGCAAGGCATCCGTAAAAATATGCCCCTATTGCAAAGTTTGGTGCAATCCATGGAGCGGGCGATATGATGTAAATGAGCAGCATTGCTATATTGGACGCATTGCCTGCGAAATCAGCCGGGATGTGGCTGAGTATTATTCCAAAGAAGGTGAGCATTCATGATGCCTGCTGATCTGTTTGCTTTCGCCTACATCCCAGCATGGTTCGAGCAGCTATATGAGCTTTCCCAGCTGGCAGCGCCGGAGCCATGGCGCTATGTCTGCCCGGAATATGAAACGCAGAATAACGAAACGCCCATCTTGGAGCGTTACATCAATCAGATTTTTCGCAAGCAGGCCGTGGAGTACAATTACGCCCGGCCCGAGGATGCAGACCGTATTTTTTACCGACGCAATGAATTTTCATGTTTTCATACCGGCCTGTACACGCCGCAGTACAAGGGCATCTTTATGTGCTTCGACAGGAATAAGAAGCGCGATACGCTAAAGCAATGGTACTTTCGAGGATTTGTGGACGAAAGCTCGGAACGGCTGCGATATGTGCAGCCGTTGCCGCAGCGGCCAGCGTTTCCCATGCGGCAATGGATGTATAATCCTGACTGGGAGATTCGGATAAACACCGAGCACATCCTTGGCGATGCGGCGAACGTATCCCGGCTTCCAGCCCCTATACGCGGCGCATGGAACCTGCCCCTGCTGCTGGAATCAGCGGTGGAACTGGCCCGGCGAAAGGCCCGGCTGGATTGGAGCATTGCTGTTCCGCAGGTATTCCAGAGCCGCATCCAGTATCTTCTGCCGATTCATCTGACGCGCATGGACAAGCCCGACTTGGCTATGGCGCTTTCGGTCATGGACGGCTACTATGTAGGCCATACCTGCCTGACACTGGAAATGGCCTACCAAAACGCACGACTGTTGGCCCGGCCTACGGCTGGGTGGCTCACCGAACTGGTTTCTCCGGTCACTGGCCGGTAGGTCGAGCCTGAAAGGAGTTCTCATGCCAAAGTCCCTACGTTGCCCTCAATGCGGAGAGAAGCTGTTTCTTCTCCGTGTTGAGGGCTCTCTAATCTGATAGCGCGGTGTAAGCGCTGTAAAAGGCCGGTGAAAGCCCGGATCACGCTATCAGAAAAACCGCATAGCGCTGCCTGGAAGAAGGTGTGAATTCGAGCGAGGGGTGCGATTCTCTTGCCATGACGGTTCAGGAAACCATTACAGCCGCAGGTTGGTTTACGGGTTGCATCCCGGTAGAACCTCTCTTCCTTGATTGACGCGCACCCCAGCAACCAAACCGAGCAACGGACGCCGATGCAAAGGAGTACCAAATCGCCGGAGTGACTGCTTTATTTGAAGCATTCATTTCCGGCGATTTTTCTTTGCTTTTGCGCTCGTTGCTCG
>JAFXCE010000146.1 GCA_017521565.1 Clostridia bacterium
ACGGCAATATCCTGTGCAACGACTAACCATGCGGTGACGAAAAAACATCATCGTTTAAGAAACCATTTAGAAATTGGAGGAACGAATCATGAAAACCATCGACATGCTCATCACTGAAATCAAGAACAGCGAAGCCCTGCAGAAGCTGCTCGCGCAGGCCGTCAAGAACAACGCGCTCGCCGCTTTCCTCAAGGAGCAGGGCTGCGAAGCGACCGCCGAGGAATTCATCGCTGCGCTCAAGGCAGCAGCCGAACAGATGGACGATACCGCGCTGGACGCCGTCGCCGGCGGCGCGAACGCCGAGGAGGCCTGGTTTTCCGTCATGTCCTGTGGTATTTGCTGCATCATCGAAGCGATCAACAGCGCCAAACGCAAGGACAAAGAATGGGGCGACGGCCGTATTCTCTGCGATGACTGCTGATCACGCTTGGCATCTACGCTGCTAAATCATCACAAAGCGGGGCACGGCTTGAACCTGCCCCGCTTTTCTACACAGATCCATAGAAAGGAGGCACGCGTATGGCTGCTCCCAAACGGCTGGAAATAAACAGCGAACTGCATCGGCGCAAAATCCTGTTAAAAGCCGCAAACATGTTTTTAAGTCAGGGATATACGCAGACCACGCTTCGCGAGCTCGCCAGGGAGTCCGGCGTCAATATCGGATCGCTGATGCATTTGTTTGAAAACAAGGAAAACATCCTGTGCGCACTGGTGAGTGTTGTACTGGATGGTCAGTTCAGCGCCGTACAAGAATTGCTCAGCAATATGACGGATGACAAAATCCTCTTCTGGGCGTCAGAAACGACGCTGCAGCTGTATATGGCAGAAAGCAGTGAGCAGATCCGCGATCTGTATATCACCGCCTATTCCCTGCCCAAGACCTCGGATATCATCCGCAGGAGTATCGCAGAGAAGATGAGCGAATACTTCCTGCCTTATAATCCCGGATATCAGGAAAAGGATTTCTATGAGATGGAAATCGCTACGGGCGGCATCATCCGCGGCTTTATGTCGGTCCCCTGCGATATGTATTTCACCATGGACGCCAAAGTCGCCCGCTATCTTGAAACCTCCTTCCGGGTTTACAAAGTGCCACAGGAAAAGACACAGGAGGCCATCCAATTTGTATCGCGGTTTGATTTCGCTCAGATCGCTCAAAACGTCATTGATTCTCTTCTTTCCATGCTGGCAGAAGAAATCTGAGCAAGAGGAACGAGAGGTGCTCAGACCATGTACTTGCATCCCGATATGCAGAATATGCCGCATCACAGTCGGATTCTTCTGCGCTGGATTACGCAGGCCGAGACTGCTCTGTGGGAAAAGGAACCCCCGGTTCCCGTCGCCCGCAGCGCCCGCGAAAAGCTAAGCGCGCTGCTGTTTGATCGTCTGTATGCCGTCGCTGAGCCCGCGCTGAGTGCCCTGCTTCAGGAAAGGCTTAGCCGAGACAATCCCATCGCGGCGCTGAATATGGATCTGATCCCCCGCAACGAGCGCGAGGAAGCTTCTTCTGCGCTGCTTGAAGAGCTGGAAGACAGCAATCTTGCCCCGCTTCAGGGCATGCCTGTCCTGCTTGAATGGCTGAAGTGCAGCGCCGCTCAGTTTACTCAGATGATTCTTGAGATGCTTGCGCGCATTGACGACCATCATCAGGCAATCGCTCAGGCCTTTTTCGGCTGTACAGATTTGGGCGAGATCATCGACGTCTCCTGCGATGGGGGTGATCTGCATGAAGATGGACGCTGCGCCGTCATCGTGACAACCACCCGCGGCAAGCTCCTCTACAAGCCGCACGACTGCCGCACAGACGTTTTGTATGCTCAGCTGGTGGATCGCCATTTTTCAGATATCACACGTGCGCCGTGCTGCGTGGCGGGCGACGGATACGGATTCTGCGAATTTATCCATGCACGTTCCGCCAAAGCTGAGGAAGAAATCCGGCAATATTTCAGGCATTTCGGCAGCCTGTGCGCGCTGTTTCAGGCGCTGGGCAGCAGCGACCTGCATGCAGAAAACTTTCTGGCGATCGGCGACCTTCCTGTTCTGATTGATTTTGAAACCCTGCTTACGCCCTCGCCAAAGGTATTCGGCGAAACCCTGCTGCCAGATCAACACGGCAGCTTTACGGATGCGCTCAATCATTCCCTGTATCCCTCTTCCCTGCTACCGTCCTTGTCCGGCGGCCGCGATTTAAGTCCGCTGATGAACAAGGAATCCGCCGGGCGTGGTCTGCCCGTATTGAGCGGTGCCGTACAGACTGTGCAGGACCATATGGACGATTTCCTTTCGGGATTTGAAGAAGGATATCGCCGCTGCATGGCGCTGCGTAGCGAATTGGAAAGCGTCCTGCAGGCTTTCAGCGCCATCCGCGTGCGCAGGCTTCTGCGCCATACCCGATATTACGCTGCCCTGCAGCGCAGGCTGCTTGCGCCGCGCGCGCTCGCATCCTCAGATGCACAAAGGGCCGTCACCGAAGGACTCCGATCGTACTTTGAGCAAGCGCATGCGCCGCACCTCTTTCCGATCGCTGCAGCAGAAGAAGCCGCGCTTCTTCGCGGAGATATTCCTTACTTCTATGCCATGGGAGACAGCTGCGATCTGCTTTCCTCCGGCCAGGTTGTCGTCAAGGGATACTTTGCATGCAGCGGCGTGGAAAACGCCCGCAGGCGGCTTGCGCGGATGAGCGAGGGCGAGATGCGCTTTGAAAAGGAACTGCTCGTCAGCGCCATCCGTCTGGCAATCGTCCCCCTGCCCAACGAAGAGCATCGCACATTCTCCGCAAAGCAGAACAGCGCGATGCAGACGCAGGAGCAGTTCTACGCAGAGGCTGAAAAGGTCATGAAGCGCATCTGCTCCTTCGCCCTCAAAGCGCCGAATGGAGCGATCGGCTGGCTGACCAATGTCGAAGGCAGAACCAGCACGATGCAGCCGGAACTGATGCAGGGTATCGCCGGACTGGGCATATTCCTGTCCGCCTGCGCCGCATCCGGAATGAGAGAGGCAACGCCATATGCCGAAGCTTGCCTGGAGCATCTTGAGCGCTATACATTCAGCCTTGAACAGGGAAATCCGCTGCAGTTCAAGCGAATGCCCCTTGGACTGAACGGCGCTGCCGGCATTCTTCGATCGCTTCGCCTGATCCAGACGCACATGCCGCAGGCCCAAGCGCTTTATGCGCATTTTCTCGCACTTATTCCCCGTATGGAGATCGAACATGCAGGACCGGATGTGATCTCCGGCGTCTCCGGCCTGCTTTCAGAGCTCTGTTTTTCTCCCCTGAGCCCTGATCATGCTCTCATTCGCCGCTGCGCAGACCGCCTGCTTCGCACAAAAACGCTCGTTCAGCCCGACGGCGTGCTCCTATGGGATACGCTGGGCAAAAAGCGCATCATCAGCGGCGCAGGACACGGCATGGCCGGCATCGGCGCTGCGCTGATACACGCCTATGACGCGATCGCAGATGACAGATGGCTGGCAGCCGCAAACGACGCCTTTGTATGGGAAAGCCACATCTACAATGAAAAGCTTGCAACATGGCCAGATCTGCGCTTGCCAGGAAGCAGCACTGCCATGCACGGTTATTGCTCCGGCGCACCGGGTATCGGACTGATGCTTCTTTCCTGTATGCGCCAGCGCAGCCAGATCGCAGACTGGGATGCAAACATGGACCGCGCCATCGGTGCCTGTCTCCACCATCCCATTCGTTTCCGGGATCATCTGTGCTGCGGTAACAGCGCCGACGCCGATTTCCTTCTGGAAGCTGGGCGCAGGCTGGAGCGCGAGGAGCTGACGCACGATGCACGCAGAATGCTCTGCGAGATGTCACAACGCGCCCAGGACGATTATTCCTATCTGCCATCGGGCTATCAGGCATCGTTTACGCCCACGCTGTTTTACGGCGCGGCGGGCGTCGGCTACACCTTGCTTCGCGCAGCCGATACAGCGTTTGCGTCTGTTCTGGTTTAATTCTTCCGCTTCATTCTCTGCTTTCGATAACGAAACAGCCCTATGTTTCAAGCCGATGGCACCATGTTCCGCAAGAATAAACAATGCATGGAGTCTGCAAGAATCACAGAAGAACGAGTTGGCAGTTATATCGTATTCTCATCCGGCATCATCTCCCTTCTTGAATCTTATCTTCCATTCCTGACCATTTCTCAATTCAAATTTCACCCCTATACATTTGATTTTCATAATCGCCGCTGTCCTCCGGGCTCGTGTTGTTGTACGTCGGACAGGCGATGATCATCGGCTTCATCTTTCCATCCGCAATGGCATGGTCGATGACATGCTTGAGCGCACTGGGCCGTTCAGCCGTGCCCAGCTGTGTGGTCTCATTTGACCAGCCGCCGTGCATGAAGTAAAACACATTGTACTGCTGTGCATCCGTGTAGCCGTAGGGCAGATAGACCCACGCCGTTTTTTGCAGCTGCTGCAGCTTGTCTTCGTAGGTGAAGGATTCCCATGTCGTGTAATCAAGGCGCACCATCTGTCCGGCCTGCTCGGCAGGCGTAAGATAGCTCGCCGGAATCTCTTCAAGCTCCGCAGGGATGCTGCGGCTGTTCGGCATTCTTCATATAAGGGGAGTTTAATTCATCCTTTCCCCTTCCTCTAATTATTCTATATATACGTTCTCATGTATCCCCGAGAAAGTGGATACTGTGGCTACCATGGTTGCCTGCATCCGTTTCAATATCTTTATCCATGCATTTATAGGGGCAGAGCAAAACACCAAAGACCTCATTTCCCTTTCGCAGGTATAATTTCCCTCATTTTACCCATAATAGTAAGGGATTTATCCCCTTGCAAGTTGACTATTCCCTTATTTAATACTATAATCTAAGGGAATCCGAAAGGAGGTAAGGTCATGCGAAGTTTCAACTATTCTGCGATCAAGGAAAAGAAATGGGATTCCGGTATCCTCGGTCTGATCGCAGCCATATATAAAGAAGCCGGTAAACAGGAGCTTTATCTGAAACAGCGCCCAGAGGAACTCGAAAAGCTGGTGGAGATCGCAAAGGTTCAGAGCACCGAAGCCTCCAATGCTATCGAGGGCATTGTCACCACCAGCACCCGTATCCGGCAGCTTGTCGAAGAGAAGACCACGCCGAAGAATCGCGATGAACAGGAGATCGCTGGTTACCGTGATGCGCTAAGCATCATTCACGAAAACTTCGATGCGATTCCAATCACGCAAAATTACATTCTGCAGCTTCATAAAGTGCTGTACAGCCACATGAACAACCCAATGGCCGGTCGTACAAAGAGCGTGCAGAACTACATCAGTGCCACCTATCCAGACGGACATGTGGAAACATTATTCACGCCGCTGGCTCCCTTTGAGACGCCTGATGCGCTTAGCCGAATCTGCGAGGAATACAACCGTGTCATCGGCAACATGGAAGTTGAACCGCTGATCGCCATTCCGGTTTTCATCCATGACTTCCTGTGCATTCATCCCTTCAATGATGGAAACGGCAGAATGAGCAGGCTGATCACTACGCTGCTGTTGTACAGAAATGGTTTCTATGTCGGCAAGTACATTTCTCTCGAGGCAAAGATCGCTAAGAACAAGGATTTGTACTACGATGCACTCAGGCAAGCACAGACCGGATGGCATGAAGAAACGGAAGATACAGTACCTTTCATCAAATATCTTCTCGGTACCATCCTCGCTGCCTACAGGGATTTTGAGGATCGCTTCGCACTGATCGAAAAGAAATTGCCCGCCATCGAAATGGTCAGGCAGGCTTCTATGAACAAACTCGGAAGGTTCACCAAGCAGGATATCCGGGAACTCTGTCCCAGCCTCAGTGTCAGTGCCATTGAAGGTGCGCTGCGCA
>JAFXCE010000147.1 GCA_017521565.1 Clostridia bacterium
CAGCTGCTGCAGCGCTGGGTGGAGGACGAGGAGCAGAAGCGCGGCTATCTGCTGACCAAGACCCCGCTGATGGCCAAGCGCGATCTGTACCGGATTTCCGGCCACTGGGATCATTACCTCGACGGCATGTTCATCCTCGGCGATCCGTATGACGAGACGAAGGAATGCTTCGCGCTGCGCCCGATGACCTGCCCGTTCCAGTATCAGGTCTATCTCAACCGTATGCGCTCCTATCGCGATCTGCCGATGCGTCTGGGCGAGACGAGCACGCTGTTCCGCAACGAGGATTCCGGCGAGATGCATGGCCTGATCCGCGTTCGCCAGTTCACCATTTCTGAGGGTCACCTCGTGCTGCGCCCGGATCAGCTGGAGGAGGAATTTGCCGGCTGCCTGAGCCTGGCCAAGTATATGCTGGAGACCGTGGGCCTTGCGGAGGACGTTTCCTATCGCTTCAGCCAGTGGGATCCGGCGAACACCGCCAAGTATGAAGGCACGGCGGAGCAGTGGGAAGAGGCGCAGAGCCTGATGGAAAAGATCCTGAACAAGCTCGAAGTGCCGTATTCCGTGGGCATTGATGAGGCGGCGTTCTACGGTCCGAAGCTTGATATCCAGATCAAGAATGTCTTCGGCAAGGAAGATACGCTGATCACCATCCAGATCGATATGCTGCTGGCCAAGAAGTTTGGCATGGAGTATGTTGATGCGGACGGCCAGAAGAAGATGCCGTACATCATCCATCGTACCTCTCTGGGCTGCTATGAGCGTACGCTGGCGCTGCTGATTGAAAAGTACGCCGGTGCGCTGCCGACCTGGATGGCGCCGACGCAGGTGAAGATCCTCACCGTTACCGAGAAGGGTGATGAGTGGGCGCGCGAGGTGGAGCGAGAGCTCTTCAGCCGCGGCATCCGCACTGAGCTTGACCTGCGCAATGAGAAGATCGGCTTCAAGATCCGTCAGGCGCAGCAGGAGAAAGTGCCGTATATGCTCGTCATCGGCGGACAGGAAGCGGAGAACAAGATGGTCGCCGTGCGCAACCGCAAGGAAGGCGACTGCGGCACGATGACGCTGGAGGCGACCATTGCCAAGCTCGAGGAAGAAATCCGCACCAAGGCGCACTAAGCGTAAAACGGCGAGGAATTCTTCGCAAATAATTGAAAAATCTGCTTGACAGACGGGCGGCTTCGTTGTATACTAGCTCAGTACGAAGTAGAAGCCGCCCGCTTCTCGCCCGGAACAAATGAGTTACCGTGGCACATGGCATCCTTATTTTGTTATGTTTAAGGAGCGGGTATGCTTGCCCGCTCTTTTTTGTGCTTTCGCACAAGACTAATTGGAGGTGTATCCGAAACAACATGGCAGTAGATCTGATGATGAACGAGGAAATCCGCGACCGCGAGGTGCGAGTCATCGACCAGAATGGAGAACAGCTCGGCGTTTTGCCGATCCGCAAAGCAATGGAACTGGCAGAAGAGGCCGGTCTTGATCTGGTGAAGATTGTGCCTGGCGCAAAGCCGCCGGTCTGCAAGCTGATGGACTACGACAAGTACCGTTACGAGCAGTCCAAGAAGGAGCGCGAGATCCGCAAGAATCAAAAGGTCGTCTCCATCAAGGAAGTGCAGCTTTCCGCTACGATCGAGGAAAATGATATCCAGACCAAGGCGAAGGCAGCCATCAAGTTCCTGCAGGGTGGAGATAAGGTCAAGGTTTCGATCCGCTTCCGCGGCCGCCAGATCACCCATCAGGAGATCGGCCTTGCGGTCATGCAGGATTTCGTTACCCGCGTGAAGGACGTAGCCAATGTGGAGCGCAAGCCGGCAACGGAAGGCCGCCACATGATTATGATCCTTGCGCCGAAGGACCCCAGCAAAGAAGCCAAGCAGGCTCCGAAACAATAAAGATCCTGAGAGGAGGATTCCCCTTATGCCTAAGCAGAAAACTCATCGCGGCGCTGCCAAGCGTTTCAATCTGACCAAGCGTGGTCTCGTTAAGCGCGCGAAGGCCTACAAGCGTCACATCCTCAACAAGAAGACCCGCAAGACCAAGCGCAATCTGCGCCGTGCTGCGTACGTCTCTGAGTGCTACGCGAACACCATCAAGAAGCTCATCCCGTATAAGTAAGCTACCAGCCAGCAAGGAGGTTCAATAACCATGGCAAGAATTAAAGTGGCAGTTACTGCCCATAAGAAGCGCAGGAAGATTATGAAGCTGGCGAAGGGCTACTACGGCTCCAAGTCCAAGCAGTACCGCGCTGCGAAGGAGCAGGTCGCGCGCTCCCTGCGTTACGCCTACATCGGCCGTAAGCTCCGTAAGCGTGATTTCCGTTCCCTGTGGATCGCCCGTATCAACGCGGCTGCCCGCATCAACGGCATGTCCTACTCCAAATTCATCTGCGGCCTGAAGAAGGCGAATATCGACCTCAACCGCAAGGTGCTGGCCGATCTCGCCATCAACGATGCTGCGGCTTTCGCCAAGCTCGTGGAGATCGCGAAGAACGCCTAAGTTCATAGGATCATTCAGAGAGTCGGTTTTCCGGCTCTCTTTTTGTTATGTAAATCGATTTGAGAAGCATCGGCCTCGTCCGCAAACATGCAAGATTTACAGTACTTTGTCGGTGATGCCACCGGCAGCATGCCGGTTTGTTATGTAAATCTTTGAGCAAAACATTGGGCTCGGCTGCAAAGCAGCAAGGTTTACAGCGGTTTGTCGGTGATGCAGTCGGCTCATGCCGGTTTGTTTTGGACGAGAAGGCATTGTGACAGAGGAAAATGTACAGATGGTGTCGAAACAAAATATAGCTGTATTTTTCCAACAGACACACGAAAGGGGTTTGTGACATGAGGAAGATTCTAGGTATTCTCCTTGCGCTGTGCATGCTGCTGAGCAGCGTGGCAATGGCGGAGGAAACGGCGGCCCTCGCGCAGGACGTCGTGGTGCTCTTTACCAGCGACGTGCATTGCGGCGTGGATCAAGGCTTTGGCTATGTGGGCCTTGCTGCGATCCGTGATGCGATGAAAGCGGCGGGCAATCATGTCGTGCTGGTTGACAACGGCGACTCGATTCAGGGAGAACCGATGGGCACGATGACCACCGGCGAAGCGAACATCAAGCTGATGAATGCTGTCGGCTATGATCTGGCGATTCCGGGCAATCATGAATTTGATTACGGTATGGAGCGTTTCCTTGAGCTGACGAAGATGGCGGATTTCCCGTATATCAGCGCTAACTTCAACAAGGAAGGCGAACTGGTCTTTGCGCCGTATGCCATCAAGGAATTCGATGGCGTGAAGATCGCTTTTGTCGGCATGACTACGCCGAAGACATTCACTTCTTCCACGCCGAAGTATTTCCAGAATGAGGCTGGTGAGTTCATCTATGGCTTCATGCAGGATGAGACGGGCGAGAAGCTTTACGCCGCAGTGCAGAGCGCTGTAGATGCTGCACGTGCGGAAGGTGCTGCTTATGTCGTAGCGATGGGCCATATGGGCAATGAAGCAGCCTGCATGCCGTGGACCTATGCGGATGTAATTGCTAACACGACCGGCATCGATGCGTTCCTTGACGGCCATAGCCATGATACCGATCAGGTTGAAATGACCAATAAGGACGGCGGTAAGGTGCTGCGTTCTGGCTGCGGCACGAAGCTAGAGGGCATTGGTTACCTGCGCATTGCCGCTGGCGGCGAACTCTCCGCGGGCCTGTACACCTGGAACAATGACGTTTCTGCGCCGGAACTGCTGGGCATCAAGAATGAGGTGTCCGAGGCAGTGGCGAATGCGACCGAGACCCTCAATGCGAAGCTGAGCGAGGTTGTGGCCGCTTCCGAAGTGGATCTGACGATCTATGATCCGGTTGCGACCAAGGATGACGGCTCCAAGATCCGCATTGTCCGCAATGCGGAGACGAACCTGGGCAATCTGTGTTCCGATGCTTATCGCGATCAGTCCGGCGCAGATGTGGCCTTTGTCAACGGCGGCGGTATCCGTGTTTCGATTGATGCAGGTGAGATTACCCTGAATGACATTCTGAAGGTGCATCCGTTCGGCAATGCGATGTGCGTTGTTGAAGCGAGCGGTCAGCAGATTCTGGATGCGCTGGAGTTTGGCGCGCGAGCAGTTCCGAGTGAGAACGGCGGCTTCCTGCACACCTCCGGCCTGACCTATGAAATTCACACCTATATCGAGTCCTCTGCGAAGACGGATGAGAACGGCATGTTCACCGGTGTGGAGGGCGAATACCGCGTCAAGAACGTGAAGGTTGGCGGCGAGGATCTGGTGCTGGATAAGATCTACACGCTGGCTTCCCATAATTATATGCTCAAGAACGGCGGAGACGGTTTCAACATGTTCATGAATTGTAAGCTGCTGCAGGATGAAGTGATGATCGACAATCAGGTGCTCATCAACTACATCACCGGTACGCTTGGCGGCGTCGTGGGCGAGGCGTATGCGCAGCCGTACGGACAGGGCCGTATTATTGCTGTTGCCGAAAAGCCGGCTGAATAAGAGTTTATGCAGAGCCTCCGCATACGCTGCGGAGGCTTTTTTGATGAAATCGAAGCGGAAAAGTAGCGAAAAACAAAAATCAAAAATAAATTGAAAAAAGTTGAAAAAAGGTGTTGACAGGAGAGGGGGATGCGTGTATAATACATCAAGTCGTCGCGAGCAAGACACTTCGAAAAGCGCCTTGAGCGAGCGACATGATCCTTGAAAACGATACAGAATCAAGAAGAACGCGAAGTCGTGATTTTCACGAGTCACGACGAAACAAAGACAGTCAATTCGTACATGAGTTTTGAAGCTTGAAGGTAACTTCAGGATTCGATACAGAATCAAACACGAGAGTTTGATCC
>JAFXCE010000027.1 GCA_017521565.1 Clostridia bacterium
TAGTGCTCAGCCTGACGCCAAACGGTCTCAGACTGCGGCTCGACGCCGCCCTTGGCACAGAAGACGGCAACAGCGCCGTCCAGAACGCGCAGAGAGCGCTCAACCTCGACGGTGAAGTCGACGTGGCCGGGGGTGTCGATGATGTTCAGACGATGGCCCTTCCAGTAGCAGGTGGTGGCGGCGGAAGTAATGGTGATGCCGCGCTCCTGCTCCTGAGCCATCCAGTCCATGGTTGCGCTGCCTTCATGGGTCTCGCCGATCTTACGATTCTTACCGGTATAGAACAGAATACGCTCGGTAGTCGTCGTTTTGCCGGCGTCGATATGAGCCATGATGCCGATATTGCGGACCAGGTTGAGTTCATGGGTTCTGGCCATGTTTAATCTCCTTTTTGTCTAAGCCGCGGCGGCGCAGAGGCCGCCGCAGGAAAGCACGGAATTACCAGCGATAGTGGGCGAAAGCCTTGTTGGCCTCGGCCATACGATGCATTTCTTCCTTACGCTTGACAGCGGCGCCGGTGTTGTTGCTGGCGTCGATGATCTCAGCGCACAGGCGCTCCGCCATGGTCTTCTCGCCGCGCTTGCGGGAGAAGTCAACCAGCCAGCGCAGGGCCAGGGTCTGGCGGCGCTCCGGGCGGATCTCGATCGGGACCTGATAGGTCGCACCGCCAACGCGGCGGGCCTTAACTTCCAGGCTCGGCAGAATGTTCTGCATGCCCGCATTGAAAACTTCCAGCGCGTCCTTGCCGGTCTTATTCGCCAGCAGCTCGAACGCGTCATAGCAGACGGACTGCGCGATACCGCGCTTGCCGTCGAGCATGATCTGATTGATCAGCTTGGTCACGACAGTGGTGCCGTATACCGGATCCGGCAGCACTTCGCGCTTCGGTACAAAACCACGTCTCGGCATGGGTTTACCTCCTGAGCATTGTCGGGAACGGAGAATTTGTTCCGTTCCGGTTTTTCTTGCAGCATGGCTCGCTCGGCCGCATCACCGCCGCCTCAGCAAAAGCAGCAGATTGTTTGCGGATCTAGCACACGGCCCTGCCCGCAGAGCTCACTCCGGCGCTGTTCCAACACGCCGGGATTCTCTCTGCTTCGCGGCCGGCCACCCTCACGGGCCGACGACACCTCCGATACTGGGAGGGCGCCACTGGGAATTTCGTTTCCCTTAAAAACCCTTGGAAGTAAGAAGATTACTTCTTCGGGCGCTTCGCGCCGTACTTGGAGCGGGCCTGCATGCGCTTGGCCACGCCGGCGGCGTCGAGCGCGCCACGGATGATGTGGTAACGAACGCCCGGCAGGTCACGAACACGGCCGCCGCGGATGAGCACGACAGAGTGCTCCTGCAGGTTGTGGCCGATGCCCGGGATATAGCAGGTACCTTCGACGCCGTTGGTCAGGCGAACACGGGCGATCTTACGGAGCGCGGAGTTCGGCTTCTTCGGGGTCGTGGTCTTGACGGAGAGGCAGACGCCGCGCTTCTGCGGGCACTTCTGCAGGATAGGAGCGGTCGGCTTTGCAGCGATCGCTTTTCTTCCGGTGCGGATCAACTGGTTGATCGTAGGCATGGAAGCACCTCCTATGTTTCTTTCAAAATCTTGGAACACTTCTTGCTGATATATCTATATGAAACCGCTTCTTAGCGGAGCCATATCGCATGGATCTCTCCGGCGCCTTCGCGCCAAAAGAGCCGGCATGCCGGTGGCTGCCGGTAGTCATGGGCGCCGCGCCTGCTTACTTGTACAGGCCGGCAGCCGCTGCCTTGACGTCAATTGCGCACGCGCGTCCGAGCTCGGCCATGGTTTCCACCTGTGTACAGGGGATGTTCATGTCGTAGCAGCGATCCGCCACGCGCTTGGTCAGCAGCAGATCCGCATCCTTGGCAATATAGACGTGGGCGATCTTTCCCTCGTCAAGCGCACGCAGAAGCTGCTTCGTTCCAACCACACGCTTTTGAGCGTCGGCAAGAGCTTGATGCATAAATCCCTGACTTCCTTTCATTGTTTCTGCGCATAGCATCCCTACGGAGTACTGCACAGCAAACACAGTCATCATACCACTTCAAAATCCATCTGTCAACTGGAAAAAACGTTTTTATTTCGTAAATGTTAAATTTTCACGCCCGGCTATACAGATGCATCTTTTCGCTCAGAATCCGTAAATCTCTCCCGCCTCGTTGGCCACGCCGTCCTCGTTGCCGAAGGCCTCGTACGTCAGCATGGGGATTCTTCCCTCCGTGGATGCGATGTATTCCACCGCTCTGTCCATGAGCTCAAAGCGCACCTCGGCAAAGCTCGTCAGCTCGATGGACTCCACATTGTAGCTCGACGTCGACCAGCGTTCTGCATTGCGCGCAGCCGCGCCCGTGTCGTTGAGCTCCGCCATATACTGCGCGAGCTTCGCCTCGACGTTCTCCGTCGTCAGCACGCTCTTTCGCATGTCCTTCCACATCTGCGCCCAGCGCGCGCGGATGTTGTCCGGATTGACATTCAGAAGGCGGTCGACAATCGGGAAGTACAGCCAGCCGCTGTAATCATCCAGCACCCACTCGATGTGCATGTCCTCCGCCCATGTCATATCCATGTCCCACGGAATGAAGCGGTAGCGAGTCGTGCCGTCCTCGTGCGCAGCCCAGATGAACTGATTGTTGTATACGTTGTCCGCCAGACCGATCCCCTGCATAAACAGATGATACCCCAGCAGCGAATCAAGGTCGATCTGCTCCATGACCCGCGCGGCAAACGCCGCATCGTCCTCCGTCTGGCAGATTTCCATGTAATCGCGGATATCGTCAAACGGATCCTCCTTGACCGGCGGATAATGCAGCGCAAATCCACGCCCTTCGGTATAGGAGCCCTGCAGCGTCGGCCGGTCGAGCACCTCGTAAATCGGCGCGGTACAGTATACCGTATCCGCCGCCGCGTGTTCCACGCCCGCTTTTGAGATCTCCGCCCTGTGGTCATATGGCTCCAGCAGCAGGTATACGCCCTCATAGCAGTCGTTGACAAACACTTCGGCGTAAGAAAGTCTCCGCGCGCCGTAGGGCCTGTCTTCCCCGGCCAGCTCGCCGTAGATCTCCCATGAAAGTCTGTCCCGCATCAGCGCGTGATCATACCACATTGGAATCAGGACAAACTGATTCATCGTACCCAGCTCGGGCACGTTCTGATAGATCTTGTTTCTGCCGTCCCCCGTCCGCGTGAATTCCACGCGATAGGGATGCTTGGCAAAATAGCTTGTGATGCCGCCGCGATGGTGTACGCGGGCGTTGCTTTCAAGCGCTCCGACGGACGTATGGACAGAAACCCGGGCGGGCTTATCCTCCTTGTCCAGCGGCTCCTGCGAGGTCAGCGACACCTGCATCAGCCCTGTAAAGACGACATAGAAATACGAATACTCCGTGTCGTTATAGGCCAGCACCTCGTAGCTGTATCCCTCGCGGACAGCGTCCTCGCACCAGTCGTAGGTATAGTCATCGTAGAAGACCATCTTTACGCCGTCGGCGCCGGGCGCAGTCAGATGAATCTCGGGCCACTCTTCCTTGCTGCCAAGACCCAGCGTGCAATAGAATGTGTTGCTCGCCGCGTCATATCCCAGCGGTACGCCATTGTTTTCAAGCGCCGTCACCAGCGGCCTCTCGCTCTCCTGACGCGCATCCTCGATCGCCCACATCTCCTCGATGTTTTCCTTCGCGGGCTCAATCACCGGCGCATACGCCGAGCCATAAACCACCGCCGCCGCCAGCACCGCCGCCAGCGCGGCGATCATCCCCAACAACCCGATTCTTTTCATCGTCTTTACTGCCTCATTGTGATCTCATTGCAATCCGCCGCACTGCATCCTCGCGGCTCAGTCCGCCGAGTTTTTGATCTCCGCTTCCTGCTTCATCGCCTCGTCAAGCGGCCCCAGCACCTGCGTCTCATACTCGCCGATTCTCAGATGCCTGTCCCGGAGCTCCTCGCTTGTGATCTCTCCAATGCGCCTGTCCATCATGTCAAACCGCGCCAGCGCATACGAATAGATGTTGTACATATCCAGATACTGGTTTACCTTACCCCACTTGACCGCATTGCGGTAATACGCGCAGGATGCGTTGAGTTCCAGCTCGTATCGCTCAACCAGCCGATCCAGATAATCCTGATTGAACGCCCGCTCCCGCATGTCCTGCCAGATCGCCTTCAGGCGGTCGCGCACCACGCCGCCGCAGTCAAGCTCCACCATCCGGTTGAACAGCTCAATATAGTAGAGAATCTCGGCGTTTTCCTCATCGTCCAGCCCCCAGGAGACGTCCAGATCCCACGGGTTGAAATAATACCGCACGCCGCTTTCCGTCTGATGCGCCCAGATGTTGATGTTGTTCACCGCATTGTCCATCATGCCGCAGGCATGCACAAGCAGCATGTAGCGCAGAACGGAATCGATATCAAGATACCGCACGACCATCTCGCTGAACTTTTCGTTGCTCGGCTCCTTGATCAGATCCAGATAAGGCTTGAGCGAATCAAACGGCTCCATGCCCGCCGGTGCGTAATGCTGTTCATAGTAGATCTTGCGATGATCCTGCATCACCGGCCGGTCAAATTCAAAGGTGCTCCTGCCCACAACGCGGTAATAGCTGTCCTGCGCAGGCGCGCTCTGTCCCAGCTTTGCCATCTCCGTTTCATAGCGGTACGGCTTCATCATCAGATATGCGCCCTGATATTCGTTATTGACGAACAGTTCAACGTACTGCGACTTCATCTCTCCGAAGGGCTCGCCCTCCCGCACGATGCCGTTAAACATATCCCAGCTCAGCCTGTCGCGGATCATCTGATGATCCACCGCGCAGGATAACAGCAGCATGCCGTCCGTCAGCCCCAGATACGGAACCTCCGTCTGAATTTTGCCCGTCCCGTTCCTGCTGCGGGTGAATTCCACCTTCAGGCCATTCTTGGGATACAGGCGCAGGCTGGTGTCCCCGCGCTTATGCGCGCGGCCGTTTGCCCGCATCGCCGGTTCTCCGTTCCAGCTGACGGTCACGCCAACCGGCACATCCTCATGCGGCGGAATCGCCTCGCCGCTTTCAAGCGCAATGATCGGCAGACTGGTGAATACGATGTAGAAGTACGCATATTCCGTCTCCGTATACGCCAGCACCTCATAGCTGTAGCCGTCGCGGATTGCATCGGCGCACCAGTCGTAGCTGTAATCGTCCACAAAGGTCAGCCGGACGCCCTTGGCCCCCGGGGCCGTCAGATGAATATCCGGCCACTCGTCCGCGTTGTCCATGCCCAGCGTGCAGTAGAACGTGTTCTCCTGCGCGTCATATCCCAGCGGCATCCCGTGATTCTCAAGCGCCGTCACCAGCGGCTTATCGCTCTGCTCGCGCGCATCCTCGATCGCCCAGATCTCCTCAATCTCCATCGCAGGCGCAATCACCGGCGCATACGGAGACCCCAGCACAACCGCAGCGGCTGCCACGGCGGCAAGCGCAAGCATCGCCAGCAGCAGTTTTACCCTCTTCATCGGCATTCTCCCGTGCTTTCATCGTCAGCGCAGCGCGCCGCCCTTTACCTCGTAATTCGTCTGCGTCAGGAAATCGACCGGTCCCTCCGCCGCAATCAGCGTTTCCATCGCCTCATCGATCAGCGGCCAGCGCATCGCCGTCACAGAAATCAGCTCAATCGGATCCGGATAGCTCATCTCGCCGCCCCAGCGCCATGCGTCGCGCATCAGCGCGCCGCTCTCGCCCAGCAGACGCGTGTACTCTGCAAGGCGCGCCTGCATCGCCTCTTCATTGAAGATCGTCGCGCGCATCTGCTGCCACATGTCATACGCCTTCTGCCGTATGCCGCCGGCGTCAAGGTTCATCAGCCTGTCCGAAACAGGGAAATACATCCAATTCTGATATTCCTCGCCGACGGATTCCCGCTCAAGGCCCCATGACAGATCCAGATCCCACGGCGCAAAGCGGTACATCACGCCGCGCTGCGTCGCCTGCGCCCAGATATACATGTTGTTGAAGATGTTATCCGCCAGCGCGCAGCCCTGAACAAACAGATGCTGGCGCAGCATGGAATCCACATCGAGGATCTCCATCGCCCTCGCGGCGAATGCCTCGTCGCTTTCCATCTGCACAAGCTCCAGATAGGCATCAAGCCCCGCAAACGGCGCCTTGGCATTGGGCGAATAATACAGCTCATAGCCCGCGTTGTCGCGGTAAGGATGCCTGACATACTCGCGGTCACGCGAGAAGTTGAGCGCTGCCGTACGGTACACGCTGTCCGTCAGCAGCCGGTTCTCGCCGGCAAGTCCGAGTTCTTTCACGACGTTTACCGGCTCCAGCATCATATACAGCCCCAGATATTCCCCGTTGAGGAATACCTCGGCATAGCCCGTTTTGCGCGCGCCAAAGGGCTCCGTGTCCGCTGCGATCTCGTTCCACAGCGTCCAGTTGAGCATGTCGCGCATTTTGGTCTCATCATGCCAGCAGGGCAGCAGCACAAGCTCATCCGCCCGCCCGAAGCCCGGGACGTTCTGCTGAATCTTCTTTTCTTCTCCTCCGCGTTCCCGCGTGAATTCCAGCTTGTAATTCTTCTTTTCAAACAGAAGCGCAGACGCACCGCGCAAATGAATGCGCGCGCTTGCATGAAGCGGCGCCTCGCCCCATGCGCCCATCGTCACCCGGACCGGCGTGTCCGCATCCGTGCTGATCTCTCCGCCAGCCGTATCCAGGCAAAGCTGCGTCAGCCCCGTAAAAACGATATTGAAATACGCATACTCCGTGTCCGTGTAGGCCATCACCTCGTAGCTGTAGCCATCCCGGATCGCGTCGGCGCACCAGTCATAGCTGTAATCGTCCACGAAAACGAGCGAAACATCCCGCGCATCCGGCGCGGTCAGGTGGATATCCGGCCAGTTTTCGCCGTTTTCCATGCCCAGTGTGCAGTAAAACGTGTTTTCCGCCGCGTCGTACGCCAGCGGCACGCCGTGGTTTTCAAGCCTCGTCACCAGCGCCTGCTCCGTGTATTCGCGCGCATCCTCGATCGCCCAGATGGCCTCGATATCCTGCGCCGGCCCGATCACAGGCGCATACGGGGACGCCAGAACCAGCACCGCCGCAAGCGCAAGCGCCAGTGCAGCCATCATCCCAAGCAGCTTAATCCTCAGCATAGCGTCCCCTTTCCTGCCCTCCGGGCATCATTTTCACTCAAAGCTTTGTCTTTCCCTGTCTGGCCTCGCTGAGCGGTCCCTCGTCAAACGTCGTATAGCCTTCCACCCGGATATAGCGGTTCCGCAGTTCCTCGCTGCAGATTTCCTCTATGCGCCTGTCCATCATCTCAAACCGGGACGCCGCATAGGAGTACGTGCTGTATCCATCCGGATAGGAATTGGATCGGTTCCATCTTACCGCATCGCGGTAAAATGCGCCGGAATCGCCCATCACATGGTTATAGTGCGCAATCAATGCCTCAACGTTCTCAGCGCTGAACGCCTTTTCCCGCATCTCCTGCCAGATCGCCTTCACGCGATCGCGCACCACGCCGCCGCAATCGAGCTCAATCATCCGGTCAAGCAGCTCAAACGGATACCAGACCTCGGCATTTTCGTCGTCGTCGCGCCCCCAGGAGACGTCCAGATCCCACGGATGGAAGAAATACGTCAGGCCATTTTCACCATGATGCGCCTGAATATAGAGGTTATTGTGCTCGTTGTCCGTCATGCCGCAGGCCTGAACGAAGAGCGCATAGCGGATCACGGAATCGATATCCAGCAAGTCCATCACGCCCTCACAGAACGCCGCGTTGTCCTCCTGCGCAATGAGCGCAAGATACGGCTGAAGCGCCTCGCAATGGCCCGCACCCTCGGGCGCGTAATGCTCCTCGTAATAGTGTCCCCGGTAATCCTGCTCCAGCGGCTTGTCAAATTCAAACACGCTCCTGCCCGCAAGGCGGTACAAGCTGTCCGTCTGCGGCGCGCTCTTGCCGGAAAGCCCAAGCTCCTGCTCGTAGTCAAACGGCCTCATCAGCAGATACAGGCCCTCGTATTCGTCATTGACGAATACCTCGACATAGCGCGTCTCGCGTCCGCCGAAGGGCTCGCTCCGCTGCGAAATCCCGTTGTACAGATCCCAGCTCAGTCTGTCGCGGATCAGCAGCTGATCCATCGCACAGGCAATCAGGATGAACTCGTCCGTCCGCCCAAGGAACGGCATGTCCACCTGCGTCTTGCGCGCGCCGCTGTCGGTTCGGGTAAACTCAACCTTGATGCCGTGCTTTTCGCGCATGCGCAGCGTCGTATCCCCTCGCTCATGGGCGCGGGCATTGGCGACAAGGCCCGTCTGCGCATCCCAGCTCAGCGCCACGCGCACGGGAACATCCTCATGCGGAAGCAGCTCCTCGCTGCCGGAGAGAATCACCAGCGGAAGCCCCGTAAAGACAACCTGCGTATAGAAGAATTCCTCGTCCGTGTATGCGATCACCTGATAGGCATACCCATCCATCACCGCGTCGGAGCACCAATCGTAGGTGTAATCATCCACAAAGACGAGCGACACACCCTTCGCGTCCGGCGCCGTCAGGTGGATATCCGGCCATTCCTCATGGTCCATGCCGATCGCGCAATAAAACGTATTCTCATACGCATCATAGGCCAGCGGCATCCCATGGTTTTCAAGCGCCGTCACCAGCGGCGCGTCGCTCTCCCTGCGCGCGTCCTCAATCGCCCAAACCTCTTCAATGTCCATCACCGGCTGTACCACCGGCGCATATGGGGAGGCACAGGCCACCACTGCTGCCGCCGCAGCCGCAAGCGCCATGATCGCCAGCAAGAGGCGAACCCTCGCAAACCGCTTCATCTTCCGCCTCTCCTTTCAGCATCGTTTGTTTGCGTCCTGTTCCATCGGGCTTTCCTTACCCGTTTTGTTATTCCCTCCGCAGAAACGGAGGATTTACAGCTCCCGCAGCGCGTCCACAAGCGCCGTCTTGCTGTTCGTCTTTTCGTCCTTCATCTTGATCACGCGCGCCGGAACACCCGCAACCACGGCATTGGCCGGCACATCCTGCGTCACCACCGCGCCCGCCGCGACAACGGCGTGATCGCCCACGGAAACGCCCTCAATGATCACCGCGTTCGCGCCGATCATCACATCGTCGCCAACCGTCACCGGCTTCGCGCTCGGCGGCTCTACCACGCCCGCGAGCACCGCGCCCGCGCCGACATGGCTGTGCCTGCCAACGATTGCGCGGCCGCCCAGCACGGCGCCCATGTCGATCATCGTGCCTTCGCCGATCACCGCGCCGATGTTGATGATCGCGCCCATCATGATCACCGCGCCGTCGCCGATCTCCACGCGGTCGCGGATGATCGCGCCCGGCTCGATGCGCGCGCCGATATGCTTCATATCCAGCAGCGGCAGCGCGCTGTTGCGGCGGTCGTTCTCGATGACGATGTCCTCGATTACGTCCCTGTTCGCCTCCAGCACCGGCTCGATATCGGCATAGTCGCCGATGACAACCATGTCCGTGCCGGTAAATACGTGGCAGTTTTCAAAGTCAAGCGGCTTGCTTGCCTTGATATACACCTTCACCGGCGTCTTCTTTTTGGCGCTGCGGATGGTTTCAATGATCTCATATGCGTCCATTTCTTTATCCTACCCTTCGGGCTTGCTTCCAAGACGTATTCTTCGGGCGGAAAGCCCTCGAATACTCCCCTCACAAGTTAATATTCTTTCTGCTTCTTAACAGTCTTTATTTCCGGAAAACAATACATCTTCCATGTCATACAGGCCCGGCTTCGCCTGCACAGCAAACTGCGCAGCACGCAGCGCGCCCCGAGCGAAGATCTCCCGGCTGTCCGCCCTGTGGCGCAGCTCGATCTCCTCCATCTGCCCAAAGAAATGCACGCTGTGTTCGCCCGCAACCGTGCCGCCGCGCAGCGCATGCATGCCGATTTCGCGTCCGCGCTTGCCTGGCCTGCCCTCGCGCCCGTTCTTCACTTCGTATTCTCCGTCCGGATCAACGCTGGCAAGCAGCAGCTTCGCCGTGCCGCTGGGCGCGTCCTCCTTCTGGTTGTGGTGCGTTTCAACAATCTCAATGTCGTATTCCCCGCCAAGCGCCTCCGCTGCCATGCGCGCCAGGCGCGCGAGCACCGTCACGCCGGTGGAGAAGTTGTTTGCCCATACGATCGGAATCTGCGCGCCCGCCGTGCGGATCATATCGCCCTGCTGCGCGGAAAGGCCCGTCGTGCCGATGACCAGCGGCAGCTTCCTGCGCACGGCGCTTTCAAGCACCATCTGAAGATTTCCTGGATAGGAAAAGTCAATCGCCGCATCCACATCCGCAATCTCGTCAAGCGTCCGGCAGGCGCCCGGGCCGACGAAGCCCGCCACCTCAAACGCCTCTCCCTGCACGCAGATGCTGTCGATCATCCGGCCCATGCGGCCGTTGCCGATCACTGCCAGCCTCACCGGAGCACCTCCAGCGCACGGCGCACCTGCTCGCGTCCTCCCTCGGAGATCTCGCACAGCGGCAGACGATAGCCGCCCACGTTCATCCCCAGCTGGTTCATCGCTTCCTTGACAGGAATCGGGTTCACCTCGCAGAACAGCGTATTGATCAGATCCAGATATTCAAGCTGAATTGCGCGCGCCTTCGCCGTGTCGCCCGCCAGATACGCCGCCACGAGCTCGTGGCTCTGCCTCGGGCAGATGTTCGCCCATACGGAGATCACGCCGCTTGCGCCAAGGCTCATCATCGGCACGATCATATCGTCATTACCGGAAAGCATGCAGAAATCGTCAGAAATCAGCTTCGCGATTTTAGCCGCATAGCTGATGTTTCCGCTTGCCTCCTTGATGCCCGCAACGTTGGGATGCTTCGCCAGACGCGCGCAGCAGCTTGGCGAAATCGCGCAGCCGGTCCGGCCCGGCACATTGTACAGGATGATCGGCGTGTCGATCTCGTCAGCCACCGTCGCAAAATGGCGGTACATGCCCTCGTCGTTCGCCTTGTTGTAATAGGGCGTGATCAGCAGCAGGCCGTCCGCGCCCATGTCATGATACTTTCGGCTCTTCTCCAGCTGGGTCTGCGTGCTGTTGGAGCCCGCGCCGCAGATCACCGGAATTCTGCCGTTCACCGTCTCGATCACGCAGCGGGCAACCTCGTCGTCCTCCTCGTGGCTCATGGTGCTCGATTCGCCCGTCGTGCCCAGCGCGACGATGCCGTCCGTACCCTCGTCAAGGTGCCACTTTACCAGCTCCTCGAGCTTATCAAAATTGACGCTTCCGTCCGCATTGAACGGCGTGACGATCGCCACGTAACTGCCCTGAAACTTCATCGTTCATTCCTCCCGATTCTAGCTTTCCTGCCGCTGCCGCGTTTCATTCCGCGCATACGGCGAAAGCCCATGTCGGCGCTTACAGATCGCGCCCAAGCAGATAGCACTCTGTGCGCACCCATGCAAAGCCCGCGCGCTTGAAAAGCGCCATCGCGCTCTTGTTGCGGCGCACAGCGCGCGCCAGCAGATGCGGCACATTCTGAGACGCGAGCTGCATCACCGCGTCGTCAATCAGCGCGCTCGCCACACCGCGCCCGCGCCACTTCGGCTCCACGCAGACCATCTCCAGCACCGCCTCGTTCTGCGTGCCGGTCACCAGCATCTGTCCCACGAAATCGCTGCCCTGATACACCGCCCGCGCAATGAACACCGGCTCCTTCATGCGCTCTTCCAGCCACTCATTTGCATGCTCGACATACCCGAATTCCTTGAGCCCGAGCAGAAACTCCTCGCGGCGGGTACGCGTGCGCAGGTCAACATCGATGGCCTTGGTTCCCAGCGGGCTGTAGCTGCGCCTGCGTCCATTCATATCCGACGGCACATTCAGCACAAACAGCTCGTCGCCGTCAAAATCGTCAAAGCCCATGCGGGTAAAGTACTCGTGGCGCTCCGTATCATCAATCGCGCAGCGCGTATACAATCGCGCCGGCAGGCCGCCCTGCTCGTCCTTGATGCTCTCCGCGCGCGCGCAAAGCGCCCCATAGAGCGTATCGCTCGCCACAGGATGCGCGTTCATGTTCATCTCAATGTCGAGCGGTCGATCCGGCAGCATTTTCTTAATCACGCGGTATTCCAGTCCGCCCTTGCCAATTTCCACGCCGGCATCATCGATGATGGCAAAGCTATCCTCTCTGAGTGCTCCGCCTACGCCTCTTACCGGATGATAAATTCTCATAATTCTATAGACACCCTTCATTGCTCGGTCCTGCGCCTGCTGTTTGCCGCTTTGGGCACATGACCCGGATTATGTCATATGGTAACAGTTTATTATAGCACAGGATACTTCCTCAATCTACTCCCATTTGCCACGAAAAGACTGACATGCGCTTGTTTTTTCTGCCGTATGATCCATGCAAAACAGAAAAACCGGCTCTGATCATCAGAGCCGGCTGATATGCTTTTGCTCAAGCCTGTCAGGAGAATATCTCCTGGCCGACAATCGTCGGCGTATAATCGTAAAACACGCGCATGATACCCGGCGCATTTTCCATGATGCGCTGCACCGTGCGCTCGATCAGGTCATACGGCAGTCGCGCAGGCAGCAGTATGCCGCCCGAAGCCGTCACCGCGCGCAGCACGATCATCTCATACCCCGTTCCGCCTGTCAGCATTACGGGGAAATACTTGTAAAGCTTATGCTCAAGCCCCGCTTCGCAGATTTCCTCCCGGAATGCCGTCTCCGCCATGCGCAAAACAGCAAGGCGCTCCGCTGTAATTTCGCCAACGATGCGCGCGCCAAGGCCCAGCGCCGGGAAAGGCTTGCGGGATACCATTTCCTGCGGCATGCCCAGTCGCTGCGCAATCGCACGAACCTCATCCTTGAACAGCTCCAGCAGCGGTTCAACCACCGTCATCCCGCTGTCCTTCCAGTTCAGCGCGCTGCTTCCGTTGTGCAGGAAATCATTGTAATTCGTACCCAGCACCAGCGTTTTCTTCCCCGTCATCATGCTGCTGCGGCGGCCAATCTCGTCATAAAGGCTTCTGACCACCACTTCCCGCTTTTCTTCTGGGGTATGCTTGCCTGCAAGCGCAGCGAGAATCTCATCCGCCTGATCCACAAACAGCAGCGGAATGCCCAGCGACTCATACATCGCGCGGACGCTTTCGGCCTCGCCGCTGCGCAGAAGGCCCGTATCCAGGAAAACCGCCTTCATCCTCTCGCCAAAGGCGCGATGCGCCAGCAGCGCCGCGACCGTCGAATCCACGCCGCCGCTGACGGCGCAAATCGCTTCTCCGCCGCGCGCAGCCTGCGCAGCAAGGCCTTGCTCCACCTCTGCCAGCGCCGCATCCAGCGACCACCACGGGCTGCAGCCGCAGATGTCGCGCGCGAAATTCTTGAGGATGGTGGAACCCTCCAGATCGTTGCGCTCCAGTTCAAACTGCATGCCGTAGCGCTTCTTTTCCGCATCCTCAAACGCGATGGTGCATCCGCATGCCTCCGCAATTTCCTGCACGTCCGCGGGCAGCATGAGCGTATATCCCTCTTTGAGATAGCGCTCGCCATCGCTCACGCCTGTAAACAGCGGGCTCTTTCGGTATTCAACATGCGCCCTCTTTTCGCTCAGCGCCACATCCGCACACGCGCCGCCGCATGCTTCCAGCAGCATGCGCGATGCGTGGCCGAGCGCCAGCACCGGAACCCCCAGCGCCAGGATCTCCGCATCGAATGTACCGAGCTTTCCGCCCGATTCCCCGCTGAGGATGATACCGCGAGGCGCGATGCTTCGGACCTGCTCCGCAGACACCATACCGCTGATCATACGGGCATATACTTGCTCCGTGCGCAGCCTTCTGGCGATCTCCATAGAGAGCTCGTCGGCGTAATTGAGGATCAGAATCATGTCATTCATGTGTTATTCCTCATTTCTTCTCCCATTCCCCGGAATTCACACCCGGCTGCCCAACAAGACACCGGAAGGCCAAATTCCAAAAGAAGCTGTCTCGCCTTGCGAAACAGCTTCTTTGGTAACCGAAGGAATTAGATCAGCTCAAGAATGACCATCTCGGCAGCATCGCCGCGACGCGGGCCCTTCTTGATGATGCGGGTGTAACCACCAGCGCAGTTCTTCTCGGCGTTGCGGGCCTTGTACTTCGGGCCGATCTCGCGGAAGAGCTTCTCGACGCACGGATACTTGTTGTCCTTGGTGCGGGCACGGTAAGCGCTCTTGGACTCGTCGTCCTGCTTCGCTTCCTTGATCTCATAGAGATACGCCATGATCTGGCGGCGAGCATGCAGCTTGCTCGGGGCGTCGTTCTGAACGGTAACCGTCACAGTCTGACCCTTGTCGTTGTTGAAGGTCTTCTCGACTTCAACATTGTTGTCACACTCACGGATGGCGAGGGTGATCAGGTGCTCCGCCATGGAGCGGACTTCCTTGGCGCGAGCCAGGGTGGTTTCGATGCGGCCGTACCAGAGCAGATTGGTCACCTGGTTACGAAGCAGCGCCTTGCGCTGAGCGGCATTGCGGCAGCCGAGTTTACGCTGAGCCATGTTGTTTTTCCTCCTATAACAGCCCGCCTCCTGCAAATACAGTTCTTCACGCAGCAGACCGAGACGCCTGTCCGCTTGGCAGGCAGGCGTCCTTTCTCCGCCGCGCCCATATTTCCCTTTGGCGCGACCTTAGTGAGCCCTTTCGGGCGAATTGATATGTGTCTTAGAGTATATTACTCATCATTGGCACGCAGAGCGAGCCCCAGAGCAGCGAGCTTCTGCTCGACCTCTTCAAGAGACTTCTTGCCGAGGTTACGAACCTTCATCATGTCCTCCTGATTGCGCTGCACCAGCTCGGCAACGGTGTTGATACCGGCGCGCTTGAGGCAGTTGTACGCACGGACGGAGAGATCCAGCTCCTCGATGGTCATCTCCAGCACCTTCTCGCGGTGATCGTCTTCCTTCTCGTTGAAGCCGATGGTCACCACCTGATCGGTCAGATCCATGAACAGCTTCAGATGGCCGCACAGGATCTTTGCGGAGGTGGAAATCGCCTCATCCGGCAGGATAGAGCCGTCGGTCCAGACCTCGAGGGTCAGGCGGTCATAGTCGGTCGCCTGGCCAACGCGGGTGTTCTCGACAGTGTAGTTCACCTTGCGGATCGGGGTGAAGATGGAATCGGTCGGGATCACGCCGATAGGCATGTTCGGATTCTTATTCTTCTCTGCGCTGACATAGCCGCGGCCCTTGTCCAGGGTCAGGTGCATGATCAGATCTGCGTCCTCGTTGAGGGTGGCGATGTGCAGATCGCGGTTGATTACCTCGATCTGATCGTCCACCTCAAGCGCGGCGGCAGTCAGCTCGCACGGACCCTTGACATTGATGGAAACCGCCTTCGGGCCATCGCAGTACAGCTTGGCAGAAAGCTCTTTCAGGTTGAGGATGATCTCTGCAACGTCTTCCTTGACGCCGGGAACGGCGGAAAACTCATGCTGGATGCCCTCAATACGGATGCTGGAAACAGCGACGCCCGGCAGGGAGCTCAGCAGGACGCGGCGCAGGGAGTTACCCAGCGTCTGACCAAAGCCATGCTCCAGCGGCTCGACAACGAACTTGCCGTAGCTCTCGCCAGATTCCACGCGTTCGATGCGGGGCTTTTCGATTTCGATCATTAGGCAGATTCCTCCTCACAGTTGCCGTGAAAAAACCGTAGCAAA
>JAFXCE010000148.1 GCA_017521565.1 Clostridia bacterium
CGGGAACGGCAGGGTCGGCACCTCCAGCGGCGCGCCGAACATCTCCTCCAGCTCCTTGCCGTAGGTCTCCTTGACCTTGCCAAGGGCATAGGTCAGCAGCTCGGCCTCCAGCTGCATCACGTCATGGAAGGACTCGATGAAGCTGAACTCCAGATCGAAGCCGGAGAACTCGGTGGTGTGCTTGCTGGTGAAGCTCTTCTCCGCGCGGAAGACCGGGCCCACCTCAAAGATGCGCTCAAAGCCGGAGGCCATCGCCATCTGCTTGTAGAACTGCGGGCTCTGCGCCAGGTACGCCTTGCGGTCGAAGTAATCCACCTCAAACACATCCGCGCCGGACTCGGACGCCGCGCCGATCAGCTTCGGGGTGTGGATCTCCACGAAATTCTTCTGCAGCAGGAACTCACGCATCGCGCCGACCAGGCAGGTCTGGATCTTGAAGAGCAGTTGGTTCTTCTCGGTGCGCAGGTCAACCCAGCGGTAGTCGATGCGCTGATCAATAGAGGAACGCTCGTGGCCCTTGCGCGCCTCGCGGTCGATCGGCAGCGGAGCCGCAATGCTCTCCACAATGATCTGCTTCGGGTAGATCTCCACGCCACCGAGCTTAACATACTCGCTCTCGACAGCCTTGCCGATGACGGTGATCACACTGTCCGGGGTCAGGGAATTGACCGCCGCATCCAGTTCCGGATCCTCGTTCTTCTCCACGGTAACCTGCACCTTGCCGGTGATATCCTTGAGCACGATAAACGCCATCTTGCTCTTATTGCGGATCGTATCCACGAAGCCGCAGACCTTGATCTGCTCTGCGCCGCGCACGTTCGCCGCATACGTTCTTTCCATAGCTTGTTCCTCCGTTTAAGGCAGGCATGCGCCCGCCGGATTATCATTTGCCAAACTTTATTATACCGTGAATTTCTTCTAAATCAAGCCCTGTCCGCCAAGAACACAGAATTTTCTTTTTCGGGCTGCCACCCGTACCCGCCCGGGAGCATTGCTCCTCAGGCTCCCTTCATCGCTTCACGCTGCCCCTTTTCGTTCTCATCATGGTCATTGACAATCCCTCTCCCGCATAGTATAATATATCTCGCATGTACCCGTAGCTCAGTTGGATAGAGCGTCAGACTCCGACTCTGAAGGCCGGGGGTTCGAATCCCTTCGGGTACGCCATCGTCAGGTTCCTGATACGCCTTTGGTGTCAGGAACTCTTTTATTTGCTGAAAACGGAGCCTCCCATAAGGGAGGCTCCGTTCTTTTTTGATCTAGCCAATCAGCGCATGCCGTTACAGGATGGACAGCTTATTGATCTGGTTTCTGACTCTCCTCCATTCTGCCACTTTAGCGTGATCGCTGTAACCCGTAATCATCAGTTCATACAATCCGTCGTAGGCCATCTGTGCGGCATCGAACGTCACTTTCGCCTTTCTCAGCGTCTCCATGGATGCATCGCCGCTGCGAACCTGATCAAGCATCGCCTTGAATGCTTCGTTGCTCTCGATGGCCAGATTCATCTTCGTCAGGAACTTGAAGTGCGTATCCGACGTCTCCTTGACGCCCGACATGTACAGCGCCAAATCAATCGCAAAGTCCGTCACCTTGTACGCCAGCGAACTCGAAGCGCCGACGAGTTCAAAGACTGTGTCCGTAATCGTGTCCATCGCCATGTTCGCCACCTTGCTGATGATCAGATCCACCGTCTCCGTCAGGATGATCTTTGCGCGGCTCTTGTATTCGGCGCGCACCTCCTCCATCGCAAGCCTGAACTGCTTCGGTGCAGTGCCTTCATAGACCTCCATCAGAGAATCCAGAATGGCCATCATGTTCTGATAGTCGCCTGCCGCCTTACACAGGATCTTGATGAAATCCGCAGAATAGCTGACAATCTTCGTACCCTTCTTGAGTTTTTCAATCTCGTCGTCCATGCAGTCGAGGTATTCGAATGCATCCGCATACTCCTGATCGACGATTTTCTTGAGTTCAAAGGGATTCAGTGAATCGCCATAGTGATCCTTAAGCGCGGTGAGGTGATTATACTTAGTCTGAAGGATGATGCCCAGAAGCTCGTCGTGCGTATACTGCTTTCCATCCGCGAACAGGCTCGCCATCTGCTTTTCAAGCGAGATATCCATGCTCGGGCTGATCAGCTGCGTCGATTCGTCCATGCGATCCAGAAGATCGAGGATCTGCACCTTGTACAGGTTGACGACGTATCCCTTTTCCGATTGCGTCGCATGCGCCAGGATCTCGTCCATCGCGATATCGTTGCGGTTGGAAAGGCCCATCAGGAACGCATCCAGCCCGTCGATGTCATCGAGCACGTCACGATAGTCCTTAAAGCCGGAGAACGTCTCATAAGCGTCGTGGCGGTTGCAGAACTGCACAATCGCCTCCGCTTCCTCCTCGCTCATCTCGCCGTCGTAATTGGCCACGACGAACGTCTGTTCATACAGCACCTGCTCCTGCGCCTCGCCTTCGCACATCGCGTAGATGCCGTAATCGTAGCGGCCCGTGTCAAATGTGCTCAGATCAATGCCTGCATGCAGCGCGGCGGCCGATACGGTCTTTGCGCCCGGCGTGAGCAGCGGGCCGACAACCGGTTCCGGCTGCGCATTATTGCGGATCCTTACCTGTATGCTGTTGATCACGTGGTTCGTCTCAATGGTGCCCACAGGCGTATACGTGCTGCCTGTCACATACAGCAGAGCCGGCGGCCTGAATCCATCCGGGCTGCCATAGCGGAACGGAAGCGGGATGACGGTAAACACGGAAGCGCCCAGCGTTTCATACTGTTCTCCGCGGTCAGTATCCACATAGGCTTCAACCATGAACCGGTAAGTGCCCTCCTCCAGCGTTTCAAATGGCATCCGCGTACGCATCAGCGGCGCATAGTAGTAATCCGTTTGCCCGGAGTGATCAACCACGACCTGTCTCTTGATTTCCGAGTTTTTCGCATCATACAGCGTGATGACCAGCTTCGTAATCGGATCGCTGCAGCGGATGACGCCGCTGTGCGCAAACGGATCCGACCAGAAGAGTTCGCCTCTGGGCAGGTTGAATCCCACCGGAGTCAGGTAGAAATACCGGATTCCCTGCTCCTTGGCAAATTCCACTGCCCTTGTGCCGTATTCGGTATAAATCTTGACCGAGGCGCAGGTCGAGAACGCATGGCTGCCGTTTGCGTCAAAGCCATACTCCGTCAGGTTTTCGCCGATGTATGCTTCCTGAAGGCTGGTACAGCCGCTGAACACATGCGGGAAAAGCGCTGTGACGCTATCCGGAATCTCCACGATGCCAAGCATCGTGCAGTTCTCAAACGCACCGTCTCCAAGCGTGGTCAGGCTGTCCGGCATGCTCAGCAGGCGCAGGGCGCTGCAGCCCATAAATGCGCGTACGCCGATGGTTTCAAGGCCTTCCACCATCGCAGCCTCTTCCAGGGCAGTACAGTTATAGAAAGCATACTGCCCAATCTCTTTGATCGTGCCCGAGAACTGAACGTCCTTCAGGCTTTCGCAGCCGGAGAACATATACTCGCCAAGGAACGTCGGTCCCTCCGCCATCGTCACCTTTTCAAGTGCGGCGCAGTTCTGGAACGCACCCCTTCCGACAGTTCTGATATCGCCATCAAAGTATACGCTCTTCAGCGCAGGGCAATTTGCGAATGCAGCCCTGCACAGATGCCACAGCCCCTTGGGCAGCGTCACCTGCGTCAGGCCCGTCATGTAGAACGCCTGGTCGCCAATGTTCCAGATGTCATCATGGAAATTGACATACTGCAGGTTTGCGCAGCCCTTGAACGTGCCCTCTTCGATGGATTTCCAGGCCGGCGTAATGCTGATGCCCGGCAGGCTCGTGCAGTTCTTAAACGCGTAGTCGCCCACGGTTTCAAGGCTGCTGGGCAGACTCAGAACCTGCATCATGCCGCAGTCCTCGAACGCATACATGCCGATCGACTTAAGTCCCTGCGGCAGCATCATCCTGTAGATCTGGGTGCAGCCCGAGAATGCCTCTTGTCCGATGCTCGTCGTGTTGGCCGGGATATTCACAAGCATCAGCGACTCGTCGCCCATAAACAGGCCGTTGCTGATTGCTGTCAGTCCTTCGGACAGCTCGGCGTCGCGCAGCATGATGCAGCCCTTAAACGCCCAGCTTCCTGCGCTCGTCACGCTGTCGGGCATGCTCACAAATTCCAGGCTGATGCACTCGCAGAACGCGCTTTCACCAATGCTTTCAAGCCCCTCCGGAAGGGTGATCTCTGCCAGCGCCTCGCAGCTGTCAAACGCGGATTTGCCAATGACCTTCGCGCCTTCGGCAAGCGTCATCGTGGTCAGCGCATAGCAGTTGCGGAACGCGTAGTCGCCTACATCGCCCGCACCGCCCCACGCAGCGACGTCGAGCAGATGGCAGTTTTCAAATGCATAATCGCCAATGCGCACCAGACCGCTGCCAAATGTCACATCCGTCAGATTGGTGCAGTTCGTGAATGCCCGCGCACCGATGCTCGCCAGACTGTCCGGCAGAATCAGATGGGCAAACTTCTTTGCACGGAATACATCGTCCGCAATCGCTGTCACAGGATATCCGTGGATTTCCTCCGGAATCTCCATCGTTTCTCTCGGCTTTTCACTCAGCTTGTCGGATTCCCACAGGATAATCGTCGCCTTGTCCGCCTCGACACGGATGCCGAATTCATAGTCAAAGCGGATCTCCTCCTCGCCGGCCGCGCGGAACGCCAGCGCGTTTTCAAGCGCATAGGTTTCCACCTTTCCGCCGGCCTCGCTGGTCACCACCAGCGTCAGCGGACATCCCCACAGCGCGGACGCACCGATGCTCTCCACGGTCTCAGGGATCGTGATGGAGGCCAGCTGCGTGCAGCTGTTGAATGCCTGCGCGCCAATGGTTCGGATGCTGTCCGGGAGATCGATTTCCGTCAGCCAGCAGCAGGAGTAGAACGCCCGCCTGCCGATGGTCTCCAGATTCTCAGGCATTGTCACACGCGCAAGCGCAAGGCAGCTTTCAAATGCAGACTCTCCAATGGACACCAGCGAAGCCGGGAGAACAGCGTCTGTCAGATAGGAGCATCCCTTGAACGCGTTATTCTCAATCCGCTTCACGCCTTCGGGAATTGTCACGCTCGTCACGCTATCTGCCTTGTCAAACACATTGCCGCCGATAGCCGTCACCGGATATCCGTCAATCACAGAGGGGAACGTCACCTCAGCCGTGTCGACATAGTGCTTCGTGATCGTCGCCTCGTTGTTCATCACGGTGTATTCATACGGCTGCGCATCCAGCGCAACAAATGTATGTCCGTTCTCCTCCGCATAGGTTTTGACGCGGCTGTTCCTGTAGCCATAGATGACCAGATCTTCCGGGCAGCCCGCAAAGACCTCCGTCCCCAGAGACGGATCGCCCTCGACGGTCACGCTCCTCAGGGTGTCGCAGTCTGCAAACGCACGGGAGCCGATATACGTAATCCCGCTGTGAATGCTGACAGAACTCAGGCTGTCGCAGTCCTCAAACGTACCCTCCATCACATAGAAGATATTGTAATATCTTGCATTGTAATACGCACTCTTGGGCAGCGAAATCCCGGAATCATTGCCCGTATATGCGCTCAGCAGCGCATTCGAACCGTTGATGATATATCCGTATCGACCCTCATGCAGCGTCTTTTGGGTATCCACATCCACAAAGGCAATTCCGTTTTCAAAGGCATAATTCTGCACATAGCCTCCGGCCTTGGCGTAAATCTTCATGCTCGCTCTGGCCCTGAATCCGACCCGCTTTCCGATGGACGTAACGCTTTCCGGAATGGTCAGCTTCGTCAGCCCGCCGCAATACGCAAATGCCATCTCGCCAATGCTCGTCACGCCTTCCGGAATGACCACGCGGCCCACACCGCTGTTCATGAACACCTTCGCGCCAATTGCCGTCACGGGATATCCGCCCAGCTCCGATGGGATCGTCACCTCGTCGTAATACGTCGCCGCACCTTCATAGCGGACAATCGTCGCTTTTTGCTCTTCAACGATGTAGCAGAAATCCCCCTCGCTCTGCTCGCCTTCAATCAGCTCGATAAAGGTCATTCCGTTTTCCTGCGCATAAATCTGTGCATAGCTGCCCGCATAACCATAGATCGCCAGGCCTTCTGCACAGCCGTCAAATGCATCCGCCGCAATACTCGTCACGCCCTTGTTCAGCGTAACAGCCTTGAGCCTGCTGCAGGAAGAGAACGCGCCTGCGCCAATGCTTCCGCTGTGCACCGTGACGCCCGTCACCTTGCTCAAGCCGCCAAATGCCTGCTTGTCAATATTTTCAATCGTCGCCGGCAGCATAATCTCTTCCACAGAAGCATTTCCATAAAACGCACGCTCGCCGATCGTCTTGACGCCCGCAGGAATCTCAATCCTTGTCAGGTTTGTGCCGCAGAACGCATATGCGCCAATCGTTTCAATGCCTTCGCTCAGCGTGACTGACGTCAGGTCGCTGTTTTCAAAAGCATGCGCAGCAATTGCCTTCACCGGATAGCCGCCAATTTCCGCAGGAATGATCAGCGCCTTGATGTTGTGGTTGCGCGCAACAATGGTCGCCTCGCCGCCGGACACTGTAAAACCGCAGTCATACGAGAAGATCACCCTGTCGCCGATCACGCCGAATGCAGCAGCATTCTCCTGCGCATACTTCTGCGCCGTAGAATCCGCTTCGCCCCAGATCGTCAGCCGGTCATAGGCAAGGCCGATGTCGCCGCAGTTCTCAAACGCATCCGCGCCGATGTCAGCCTCACCCGCAAAGATCGTCACCTGAGTCAGGCAATAGCTGTCTTTAAACGCACGCTCGCCAATGGACTGCACATTCTCGGGAATCGTCATTGCCTTCAGGCCTGTACAGCCTTCAAATGCGCCGCTTCCAATCGTCACAAGGCCGTCCGGCAGCGGCATGCTGCTCAGGCTTTCACAGAAACCGAACGCACCGTCGCCGATTGCCGTCACGCTTCCCGGAATCGATACGCTCGTCACATCCGTCATGCCATAGAATGCTTCCTTGCCGATCGCCGTCACGGAATATACGCCCAATTCCGACGGAATCGCAATCATCGTATCACAACCGGTGTATTTTGTGATCGTCGCCTCACGGTTTGCAACCGTATAGGTATAATCCCCCTCCGTCTGCTCGCCTTCCAGATCGGCATCCAGCGCCATAAAGACAATACCCTTCTCCTGTGCAAAGCGCTCCGCCGCGCTCTTGATGTAACCGCAGATCATCAGTGCATCGCTGCAGCCGTCAAATGCATTGGAAGCGATATCCGTCACGCTCCTGGGGATGGTGATCTTTGTCAGATTCTCACACGCCATGAACGCCTTCGGTCCAATCCTGAATACGCCGTCCGGGATCTTCACCTCGCGAAGTCCCGTGCCGCTGAACGCCTGCATACCGATCACCTTAAGCGTCGCAGGAAGCGTGATCTCCGTCAGGTCTTTCACACCGGAAAATGCATAATTGCCAATACCCGTGATCGTATAACCATCCATCAGCCCCGGGATTTCGAGGTTCTCCATGCTGCCGGTATAAAACAGCACTGTACCCTCGCTTTCGTCCGTCGTCAGGTAGTAAACCCTGCTCATGGGCTGTCTGCCCGTCTCCTCAAATGCAATATTCCAGCGCTGTGCATACATGTACGCGTAGGAATACGTTACACCATGCATCGTGACGTTCGGGCAGCCTTCCACGAGATTAGCACCGATGCATTCCACCGTCTCCGGAATCGTTATGCTATCCAGATTCGTGCATCCGCTGAAGCAGGACTCGCCGATCTGCCAAACGCTCTGCGGAAACACGACGCTCCGGATCGCAGTATTGTTCAGGAAAGCGCTTGAGCTGACCTCAGTCACCGGGCAATCCTCAATCACCGCCGGAATCACGATATCTGTCTCATAACCAGTGAAGCCCGTGATCGTAGCTTCACCGTCGGCAAGCCTGTACGCAAAGCTGCTTGCCGGAGTCTCTTCAATCACGGGCTCATCTGGTTCAATTGGTTCACTCGGTTCGCTCGGTTCGCTCGGTTCGCCGCTTCCGTCCATCGCGATGAACGCAATGCCGTTCGCCTGCGCATACGTTTCAGCCGCAGAGCCGGTATAGCCATACATCACAAATCCTTCAGGCGCGTCCAAAAATGCGCCGGTGCCGATCTGTGTCACGCTCGCCGGAACCGTCACCGTCTCCAAGCTGAAACAGCTCTGCAAAACTTCGTAGCCGATCTTCTTCACGCCCTCGGGGATGGTCACATTCGTCAGCCGATCATTGACCTTGAGCGCTGTGCCGCCCAGTTCCGTCACCGGATAACCCTCCAGCGTGCTCGGCAGCGTCAGGACGCTCTCCGTGCCCGTATAGGCATAGATCACCGCTTCGCCGTTTTTGATCTCATATCCATAGTCGTTGTCAAAGAGTACCTCGCCCGTGGCGGCGTCCTTAAAGCCCACGCCGTATTTCTTGGCGTATGTCTCCATCACCGAGCCGCGCGTTCCGGTCACGATCAGATCGCTATGGCACTGCATGAACGCACACTCGCCAACCGCCGTCACACTAGGCGGAATGACGATGCTCTTCAGATTCTCACATCCCGCAAAGCTGTAGCTCAGCAGCTTCACCATGCTGTCCGGCACAATGATGCTTTCCGCCTCGCAGCCATAGAATGCGCTTTGCCCGACGCTCGTCACCGGATAGCCTTCCAGCGTCGACGGAATCATAAGCGTTCCCGTCTCGCTGCCGTTGTAATCCGTGATCTTCGCCTCGCTGTATTGAATCTCATACACGTAGACCGACGTATCTATGTTAATATCCAGTTCAACGAACCTATGTCCATTTTGGACAGCATAGGTCTCAGCCTCCGTGTCCGCATAACCGAAAATCGCAAAGAGCTCGTGGCTTCCATAGAACGCGCGCTCACCAATGCTCGTCACGCTTGCCGGAATGACTGCCTTCTTCAGATACGGACAACCGTAAAACACGTAGTTGCCGATGGTTGTCACGCTGTCCGGAATCTCGACCGCCGTCGTGCCCCTACAGCCGTTGAACGCCGAATCGCCGATCTCCGTCAGGCCCTGCGGCATCTCAACCGGCCTCAGGCTCGTGCAGCCCGCGAACGCGCCCACACCAATGCGCTTGAGCGTCGCAGGCAGGGTAACCTCCACCAGCGTTGTGTTGTTTTCAAAGGCATAGTTGCCAATGTGACCTACCGGATAACCGCCCAGCTCGGACGGCAGAACCAGCATGGTATCATCACCCGTATATCCGGTAATCATCGCGGTGAAGTCGCTGGCAATGCTGTAGGTGTATTCATCCAGCGCAATGAACGTAAAGCCATACTCCTGCGCATGCGCCTCAGCCGCAGAGTCCGTATAGCCGTAAATCGTAAAGCCCTCCGGCACGCCTACAAAAGCATTCCGGTTGATGTTCACAACACCCTTGGGAATCTCGATCTTCTTGAGCGACTCGCACTCATAGAACACGTATCCTGCGATATCCGTCAGGCTCTCGGGCAGAATAACCTCCGTCAGCGCGCTGTTATACTGCATCGCGCTGTAATCAATGCTCGTCACGCCTTCCGGGATCTTGATCTTTGTCACGTCCGAATCGTTCATCAGCGCAGAGTTGCCAATCGCCGTTACCGGGCAGCCGCCCAGTTCGGACGGCAGATCAAGTGTCTTTTCCGTTCCGGAATATGCCGTCAGCGTCGCTTTTCCATCTGTAATCACATAGCCGTAATCGCCGTTATACGCAATCCTTCCGGTCTGCGCATCCTTAAAGTCAACCGCATTCTTCTGCGCAGCCGCTTCCGCAGCGGAGCCCGATTCGCCGATGATCATCAGCGCACTATTGCTCTGCAGGAACGGACAATCGCCAATCTCCGTCACGCTCGCAGGAATCGTGATGGTTCCAAGCTGCCAGCACCACGTGAAGTTAAAGCCCTCCAGCTTCTTGACGCCATCCTGCAGCACAATGCTCTTCACAGACTCTCCCGCAAATGCGCTGTTTCCGATGGCCGTCACCGGATAGCCATTAATCTGCTTCGGGATCACGACGTCCATCTCGCTGCCGTTAAAGCCCGTGATCGTCGCTTCCCCGTTCGCAATGCTGTAGGTAAAGCTCGCCGCCGGGGTCTCCTCGATTGCAGGTTCTTCCGGCTCTTCCGGTTCGTCCGGCGTCGCTTCGCCGTCCAGCGCGACGAACGTGATGCCGTTCGCCTGTGCATGCGCCTCGGCCGTAGAGCCGGTGTAGCCATGGATCACAAGATTCTCGCTGCCGTTGGCAAACACGATCCGCCCAAATTCCACATCGCGGGAGAGCACCGTCACCTTCGTCAGCTGCTTGCATCCCTCGAACGCATAGAATGCGATATAGTCCATGTTCTCCGGCAGGACGACTTCCGTAAGCCCCGTATTCGAGAATGCGCTGCCATAGAACTCAATCAGTGTCGACGGCAGGCTGATGCTCGTCAGGTTTTCGCAGTACGAGAACGCGTTCGTCGCAATCAGCGTCAGCCCCTCCGGGAACACCACGCTGGTGATATCCATCCTGTCCCGGAACGTATCCGGCGCTATCATCGTCACCGGATATCCGCCCAGCATCGCCGGAATGCTCAGCTGTGCATCGCTGCCGGTATAGTCGACAACAGCCGCCTCCTCGCCCATGACGTTGTAGACGTAATCGCCCTCGTAGTATTCGTCAAAGTTGTATTCATAGAAGATGCCGTTCGCATCCGCATAGTCCGCAGGCGCGGTGCCCGGATACGCGCGGAAGAAGATATTCTCGCCGCAGTTGGCAAACGCATCCTCACCAACAAACGACACATTCTTTTCAAACTCGACAAAGTTCAGGCTCGGGCAGCCGTCAAACGCATGCGCGCCGATGGTTTCAAGGCTCACAGGCAGATCCACGCCATACAGCCCTGTACAGCCCGCAAAAGCCTCCTCGCCAATCGCCGTTACGCCTTCCGGAATCGTCACGCTCACCAGAGTTTCATCATTCTTGAACGCACTCTCGCCGATCGCCGTCACCGGCTTGCCGCCAAGCGCAGCCGGGATCGCGACCTCCGCATTGCCGCCCGTATACTTTGTAATCGTCGCCTCGCCGCCCTGCACCGTATAGGTATAGCCGCCCTCGGTCTGCTCGCCTTCCGGGTCCTGCGGTTCATCCGGTTCGCCGTCCAGCGCGACGAACAGATAGTTCTGCTCGGTTGCGTAGGCCTGGGCCGCAGAGCCGGTGTAGCCGTGGATCGTGAAACCGTCGCCGCAGTCGCGGAATGCGTTGGATGTGATATTGGTCACGCTCGCCGGGATGATCGCCTTCGTCAGGCTGTAGCACTCCCGGAACGCATTCGGACCGATGTTGAACACGCCGTCCGGAATCTCAATCTCCTTGAGGTCGGTGTAGCTGAACGCATTCTTGCCGATCACCTTGAGCGTGGACGGCAGGGTGACCTTCGTCAGGCCGTCCACATCGGTGAAAGCGTAGTTGCCAATGCCCGTGATCGTGTAGCCGTCGATCACGCTCGGAATCACCAGGTTCGTCATGCTGCCCGTATAGAACAGCACCGTCGCCTCGGTTTCATCCGTCGTCAGGTAATATTCGCTCGTGCGCGCCGGCAGGCTGCCGCTCGCGACGAACGGAATGCTCCACCGCTGCGCGTACAGGTGCGCATAGGAATTCTCCACGCCGGTGATCGACGCCTTCGGGGAATCATTCAGGATGTTCGCGCCGATGTTCTCCGTCGCCGCCGTGATCGTCACGCTCTCAAGATGATCGCACAGGCTGAAGCAGTACTCGCCGATCTCCCAGACGCTCTCCGGGATCACGACACTCGTCACCGCCGTGCCGTAGAACGCACCCTGATTCACGCGCGTCACCGGGCAGTCCTCGATCTTCGCCGGGATCACGACCTCGGTCTCGCTGCCGGTGAACTGCTGGATCACCGCCTCGCCATCGTTAATCGTGTAGTTGAAGCTCGTCGCCGGAGTCTCCCCGACGTCCGGCTCATCCGGCTCGTCCGGGTCGTCCGGCTCATCCGGGTCGCCGCTCAGCGCGACGAACGGAATGCCGTTGCTCTGCGCATAAGTCTCCGCATAGCTGCCGGCGCCGCCATAGATCGTAAGCTCACTGTGGCAGTTGGCGAACGCCTTCGCGCCAATGCTCGTTACCGTTGCCGGAATTGTCACCTTCTTCAGGTTATAGCAATACTGAAATGCACCCTTATCAATGGTCGTCACGCTCTGCGGAATCTCAATCTCCTCAAAGCCCCAGCAGTCAGAGAGCGCGCTGTCACCGATGTACTCCACGCCTTCGCTGAACGGCAGCTTCGTAAACTCGTTGCAGCCTACAAACGCGCGGAGATCAATGCGCTTCACGCTCGCCGGCAGCTCAAAACCCGTCAGCTGATCGCACTGGAAGAACGCAAACTCGCCGATTTCCTCAACCTCGCTGTTAAACGTCACGCTCTTAAGATTATCGCAGCCCCAGAACACATAGCCGCCGACGGTCTTGAGCGTGGACGGCAGTACGACCGTCTCGATCTCATCGTTGTCGTCAAACGTCCTCTCCATCTTCGTCACCGGATAGATGCCCATCATCTCCGGAATCACGATATCCGTCTCACTGCCGGTGTAGCCCGTGAGCGTCACTTCACCGTTATTTATGGTATACGTGTAGTTTACCGGTTCTTGCGGCTCGCCGCCCAATACGACAAAGTTCAGGCTGTTCGCCTTTGCATAGGTTTCCGCATAGCTGCCAGCGTCGCCATAGATCGTAAACTCTCTGTGGCAGCCGGAGAACGCCTTCGCGCCAATGCTCGTTACCGTCGCCGGAATCGTCACCTTCTTCAGATACTGGCTGTACGCAAATGCACTCGCTTCAAGGGTCTTCACGCCCTCTGGGATCTCGAGCTCGACAAAACCCCAGCCCTCTTCAAACGCGCGCACGCCAATGGTCTCCACGTGCCCGCCAAACGGCAGCTTCGTGAGCGCACGGCAGCCGGCAAACGCCGCCGTTCCGATCTTCTTCACGCTCGCCGGAAGCTCAAAATCCGCCAGCACGCGGCACTGGAAGAACGCATACTCGCCGATTTCCTCAACCTCGCTGTTAAACGTCACGCTCTTAAGATTATCGCAGCCCCAGAATACATAGCCGCCGAGGGTCTTGAGCGTAGACGGCAGCACAACCGTCTCGATCTCATCGTTGTCGTCAAACGTCCGCTCCAGCTTCGTCACCGGATAACCGCGCAGCGTCTCCGGGATCACGACGTTCGTCTTGCTGCCGGTGTATCTCGTGACATGTGCTTCACCGTTCACGATGGTAGCCTTGAACGCCTTTTCGTCTGCGGAGACGAACGTGATGCCATGCTCAGCGGCATACTCCTGCGCATAGCTGCCCGACTCACCGTAGATCGTCAGCGTACAATCCGCAAACGCATCCTCCGCGATGGAGGTCACGCTTTCCGGAAGGTTGATCCGCGCAACAGAACTTTCAGCAAACGCACGCGCTCCGATCGTCTCCATGCCCTCCGGCAGGACGATCTCCTCCACGTGCTTTAAGCCCAAAAATGCTTCCGCCTCGATCTCTTTGATCGATTCAGGCAGCGTCAGGACCCCCTGCGCATAGCCCGCCGCCGCGCCAAGGCACAGCGCCGCCGTCAGCAACATCGCCGTCAGCATTCTTTCCCATTTATTCATATGCGCCCCTCCAACTCTCTACAGTCACTTTTCCTGCAGATTGCTATAATTTTCCTTCTCTCATTGTACCAAACAATTGACCATACTTCAACAGATATATGACAAATGAACATAAAAACAGGGGATCCGATGCATTGATTCGGATCCCCCATTTTGCTGTTTGTATTCTATTGATTCAGAACGTTATGCCTCGCCTGAATTTCACGCGGATATCCGTCCGCTTCGCTGTATGGGAAGCCTTTTTCCTGTCTGTCCTCCCGCTCGCACGTCGACCTTTATCCCATGATCGCCGCTATAGCGGCCTCCAGCGACGCGCAGTCCTCCACCGCAAAGCATCGAATCTCCGGCGCAGTCTTGGCAACAAAGCCGGACAGCGCGCGTCCCGGGCCGATTTCAATCACCGTATCCACTTTAAGCTCTGCAAGCCTGCGGATGGTGTCCTCCATGTACACGCTCTCCTGCACCTGACGGCAAAGCAGCGCGGGGATCGTATCCTCCTCGCCCATTTCGCGGCCAATGCAGTTAAACAGCACCGGGATCTGCATATCCCCGAAGCTTTCGCTTTCAAATCGCCCACGGAGCGCCTCGCCTGCCGGCGCCATCAGCGGCGTATGGAACGGACCGCTCACGCGCAGCGGCATCAGACGCCTCGCGCCCGCCGCCTTCGCCAGCTCCCCGGCCTTCGCAACAGCCGCCTTCTCTCCGCCGATGACCAGCTGACCCGGGCAATTGTAATTGCAGATGCGCACCACGCCCGCGTCCGCTGCTTCCTCACAGCAGCGCAAGAGTGCTTCACGCCCCAGCATCAGCACAGCGGTCATCGCGCTTTCAATGCCCTCCGCCGCCTTCGCCATCGCCGCGCCGCGGAACGCCGTCAGTTCGATCGCCTGCTTCGCCGTGAACACGCCTGCGCCATGCAGCGCGCTGTATTCGCCCAGCGACAGGCCCGCCGCATACTGCGGCACGATGCCTTTTTCACGCAGCACCGCCGTCACGCCCGCAGCAAACGCGACCATGCACGGCTGGGTATACTGCGTCTGATGGATGACCCCATCCGGGTCGTCAAAGCAGACGGTCTTCAGGTCAAAAGGAAGCTCCGCCGCGTCAAACGCCTGCCTGAACGCCGGATACGCTTCGTACAGATCGCGGCCCATGCCGGCCTTCTGGCTGCCCTGGCCCGCGTAAAGAAATGCTAGTTTCATGCGTTCTCCCCGGGGCTGCCGCCCCAATCCCCGCCCGGGGATTTCGTCCCCAGACCCCTTTTTCGCTTCGCGGCGGTTTCATGCCGCTGTCCCTCTGCGAACTCCGTTCGCGCAAGGATAAACCGATGATCTGCCCGGCGCAGCGCGTTCTGCGCCGCAGGCAAATCCTTTTATGCTCCGGCTCTGATAAACGCTTTATCAGAATCACGCCCGCATCATCACGCCAGCCCACGTCAGGCCGCCGCCGAATCCGCACATGATGATCCGCTGACCGGATACGAGCTTGCCGCTCTCCATCATCTCATCCAGCGCCAGCGGGATGCTTGCCGCGCTCGTGTTGGCATAGCGGTCGAGGTTCTTGTAGAACTTCTCCGCCGGCACGCCAAGCCTGCGCACGCTCGCGTCGAGGATGCGCTGGTTCGCCTGATGGCAGACCACCCAGTCGACGTCCTCAAGCGTCACGCCGCCCTTTTCCAGCAGCTTCTCCACGCACATCGGGATCGTCGACACGGCGAAGCGGAACACGTTCTGTCCCTCCATCGCCATCGGCTGCTCCCTGCGCGGGCCGCCAACCATGATCGCCATGTCGCCGCGCGTGCCGGTGACGCTCACATACTCTGCATCCTCTTCCAGCATAAGCACCGCCGCGCCCGCGCCGTCGCCAAAGAGCACGCAGGTATTGCGGTCTGCCATATCCAGCACATGGCTCATCTGCTCCGCGCCGATGACCAGCGCATACCTGCCCCCGTTTGCGATCATCAGCGCGCGCGCCGTCTCGACCGCATACAGGAAGCCCGCGCACGCCGCGCCTACGTCCATCACGGTGATGTTCTCATCAAGCTCCAGCGCCTTATGGACCATGCACGCGGTGCTGGGCATGGCATATTCGCCCGAGGAGGTCGCCACCAGCACACAGCTGATTTCACCCTTATCGATACCGGCCTTTTCAAGCGCCTTCTTCGCAGCCTCAATTGCCAGCGTCGTGGTGTTCTCATTTTCGCCGCAGAAATAGCGCTGGCGGATGCCCGTTCGGGATGTGATCCACTCGTCGCTCGTCTCCACGTACTGCGTCATATCGTCATTGGTGAGCACGCGGCTGGGCAGCGCCCGGCCCGTGCCGATGATTCTGAGTCCGTACATATTCTTCAACCCCATATTGTCCCTTATATTGCCCGATACCGCCGGTATCTCTGCTCGGTCAGCTCCTGCGGCGCAAGGCCGTCAAGCTCAGAAAGCGCGCCCGCAATCACATCGTGCAGCCGCTGATACAGCGCCTGCGCATCGCGCTGCGCGCCGCCCAGCGCCTCGGGGATAATCCCGTCGATCACACCCAGCTTCAGCAGATCCTGCGCCGTAAGCTTCAGCGCTGCGCAGGCCTCGCCGCGCTTTTTTGCGTCCTTCCACAGGATGCTCGCGCAGCCCTCCGGCGTCACAACGGAATAATACGCGTTTTCCAGCATGTAAATCCGATCTGCCACGCCAATGGCCAGCGCGCCGCCGCTTGAACCCTCGCCCGTGACAATCGCCACCACAGGCACGCGCAGCGCACTCATCTTCGCCAGATTGCGCGCAATCGCCTCGCCCTGCCCGCGCTCCTCGGCCTCCATACCGGGGTATGCGCCGGGCGTATCGATGAACGTGATGATCGGCCTGCCAAACTTCTCCGCCTGCTGCATCGCGCGCAGTGCCTTGCGGTATCCCTCCGGCCCCGGCATGCCGAAATTGCAGGCGATGTTTTCTTCAATCGTTGAGCCCTTGCGGTGGCCAATGACCGTCACCGGCCTTCCGTCAAACATCGCAATGCCGCACAGGATACTCGCATCCTCGCGGCACTGGCGGTCTCCCCGCTGTTCAAAGAAATCCGTGAACAGCGCCGGCAGGATCTGGCCGATCTTCGGCCGCTTTGCAAGACGCGACAAGAGGACCTTCTGCTCAGGCGTAAACTCCCGGCAGCTGTCATACAGCCGGGAAAGCCTTTCGCAAAGGGCCTCTTTTTCTTCTTCCTTTGCCGTCGCAAGGGCCGCTTCGGCCGCTGCGATCTCCTCAAGGATCGTCCGGATCATCCGCACAGTCCTCCGTTTTGATGATATCCGTGCAGGCGCAGAAGCTGCGCCAGCACACGTTTCATATCCTCCCGCGCAACAATCTGATCCACAAAGCCATGCGCCATCTGGAACTCGCTGCGCTGGAATCCATCAGGCAGTTTCTGACCGATGGTCTGCTCAATCACGCGCGGTCCGGCAAAGCCGATCAGCGCATCCGGCTCGGCGAGCATGATATCGCCCAGCGCAGCAAAGCTCGCCGCCACGCCGCCGGTGGTCGGGTGCGTGAGCACGCTGATAAATAGCCCGCCCGCCTGTTGAAACCGCTCCACTGCTGCGCTCGTCTTGGCCATCTGCATCAGGGAGAGGATGCCTTCCTGCATGCGCGCGCCGCCGCTGGCGGAAAAGATGATCAGCGGCAGCCGTTTCTCCTGCGCATATTCGACCGCAAGCGTCACTTTCTCGCCAACTGCCGTGCCCATGCTGCCCATGAAGAAACCGCTGTCAAGCACGCAGACCACGGCTTTCATGCCCTCGATGCAGCCTTCAGCGCTTAAAAGCGCCTCGCTCATGCCGGTCTTTTCCCGCTGGGCGGCAATCTTTTCCGCATACCCGGGGAAGGCGATCGGATCGCCGGCAACAAGGCCCGCGTTCATCTCCCGCATCGTCCCCGCGTCAAAGATCATCTCAAGCCGCGCCGCGGCAGAAATGGGATCAAGCGCCATGTTCGTTCAGATACTCGTGCAGGTCGGAAACCGTGCGGAAAGTCGCCATCAGGTCGTCCGGCACGTTCACGCCGGTCTTATCCTCCAGCGCCATGGCCAGTTCAACCGTGTCCAGGCTGTCCGCGCAGACGTCCGGCACAAGGCGGGCCTGCGGCGCCACCTTGCCCTCGGCATTGGGGCAGGTTGCAACGATGATTTCAGTCAAAGCTTCAAAAGTCATATGAATAATCTCCTTTTCGGTGTCCGTATGTTTGGTCGTCAACAAGGCTTCGCCTCATTTTTCATTGTATCAGAGCATCGGAATTTGTCAAGTGTCCGCCCTTTTTCACTGCGGCCATACGCGCGCCCTGTGCGCTTCGTATTCTTTAAGGTTCTCTTCCCAGTGCGCAAAGCCTGCCTGACCGCGGTAATCTGCGAGACCATGGTTTTCCCTGAGCCATGCGCCGATGTATGCCGTCGTCTTGCTCGCGCCGTCCGGGTTCATGTGTCCCAGATAGTCGTAGCAGTCCCGCTGCGGATCGATCTCCAGTCCCTCTGCGTCAAACAGATTGAGGAACACCGCGCCGCATTCCTGCGCCACATGCTCAACCGCATTCATCATTTTCTGCTCTTCCCATGTCGCATAGCCCGGCAGCGCCACGAACACCGGCGTGACGCCCTGTTCGCGGCACATAGCCGCAATCCTGCGCAGCGCATCATAGCCGGGCAGCTCGCCCTCATGCACCTTCTTCGTCCGCGAGAAGGTATGTTCGCTTGAATAGCCTGCGCGCAGTTCGCTGCCCATCATATAGGGCTCGCAGTCCACCATGCGCTCCGCCGTACCCGTGATCAGCTCTTCCCAGCGGCTGTGATAGAGCGAAAACGGCATCAGGAATTCAGTCCATTCGCTCTTGGGCAGCGTCGCGCGGACAGCCTCAAACTTCGATCGGCTCAGCGGGATCTCATCGTAGAACATGTGCCGGTAAGGATAGGTCCATGCTTCGTCCACCGCATGATGGACGTAGAATACATCGATCATCGCCACCTTGGGCATGTGATGCTCCATCGCAATGCGCAGCACCTGCTCTGTAACGTCCAGCACCTCGGAGGAATTGGCCAGGTTGTAACTGGTGATTCCATAATCGCGCCACAGCTCCATTGGCTGCACGCTGTCCATCATCCGGCTCGTTCCCAGAAACAGCACGTCAAATCCCGTCTCGCTGCTGAAAAACTCGCCATACTTGCGCTCGCCGTCGTCGCGGCGCATCGCCCTGTCCAGCAAAAGCAGGCAGCAAATGAGCGCCGCCAGCCAGAGGACGATAGAAAAAATGGTTTTCTTGCTCATGCCGTCCTCCTCTTAGAACTGGAAATAGATAAACGCCTGCGCGCTGTAGCCCGGGCCCCATACGCCAAAGACGATGATGGCCAGCACCGCCGCCAGATACAGCATGAACCGCGCCGCGCCCGGCAGCCTGTCGGTCATCTCCGTCAGCGTCTTTCTCTTTTCATGGATCATCTCAATGGCAAACAGAATCGCAAAGCACACCGCCGTGCAGACCGCCTGCGCCAGCCCAAAGCCGGAGGCATACGGCTCGATACTCCATTCTGTCGGAATCTTCAGCAGCATATATAGCGCCGTAGAGAGCGAGCCCGCGCGGAAGATCAGCATCGTGATCAGAATCAGAAAATCTGTCCAGAGGATGTGCGCAAGCAGATTGAGCCGCGGATACTTCGGCTCGCGTTTGGGCGGCGGAAGCAGGCCCTCTATCACCTGCAGTGCGCCGTTGAGCATGCCCCATGCGACATATTTGAGCGCCGCGCCATGCCAAAGGCCTGACACCGTGTAGACGATCATCAGATTCCTTGCCTGCTTGAGCTTGCCGCCGCGGCCTGCGCCCAGCGGGAAATAAATGTAATCGCGGAACCAGGTCGACAGCGAAATGTGCCATCTCGCCCAGAAGTTCTGGACCGAATGTGCGAAGTACGGCTGGCGGAAGTTGGTCATCAGGTCAATGCCCAGAATCTTCGCAGAGCCGATGGCGATATAGCTGTAGCCCGCAAAGTCGCACAGATCCTGCACGGCGAACACCACCGTCGCCAGCGCAATCTGCCAGCCGGAGGCGTCCACCCAGTTGCCGTAGATCGCGTCGACGTACATGCACGCGCGGTCTGCGATGACGACCTTCTCAAAGAAGCCAAGCATCATGATCAGAAGGCCCTGACGCGCGCGCTCCCAGTCGAACTTATGCGGCGCAGTCACCTGCTTCAAAAGCCGTCCGCTGCGCTCGATCGGGCCGGCAACCAGCTGCGGGAAGAACGACACGAACAGCGCGTACCTGAACAGGTTCTTCTCTGGCTTCACGCGTCCCTTATAGACGTCAATCATGTAGCTGAGCGCCTGGAAGATGTAGAAGCTGATGCCGACCGGCAGCAGGATCGATACCTTCGGCATCGTCACGCCAAGACCCAGCAAGTCGCTTCCGCGCTCTATGATATCCAGCAAAAAGCCGGTGTATTTGAAATACGCCAGCAGACCGATGTTGAACACAACGCCGCCCCAAAGCGCGGCCTTGCGCTTTTTCGGTTCCTTCGTCCCGTTGATCAGGTGGCTGCACACAAATGTCACCACCGTACACGCTGCCATCAGCAGCGCATACTCCGCGTGCCAGTTCATGTAGAAGAAGTAACTGGTTATCAGCAGCCAGATCCACTTGATCCTGTCGGGGATGGTAAAGTAGATCAGTGTGACAACCGGGAAAAAGATCAGAAACTCAAATGAATTAAACAGCATATGTTCACCTGTGTCGCTTCAGTATTGCTTCAGAATCGCTTGAGAATTGCTTTCGTGTCGGTCGCTTCATATCCGTATATTCACATAGATATACAGTTTATATTATATCTCACACAGCACTGGTCTGACCAGTCCCAATTTCTGTTTTTTCCGTCAAGAAAGTTAAGAAAGCAAAAAGAAAATGCTCCTGTCCATCCGCGCAGGCAAATAACAGAAGCATTTTCTTTGGATTACAGCGCGGTGCGCTGCCCATGTTTATTTCATGATATACGGGATCCCGTTCTCCTGCGCGAAGCGCTGCCCCTCGCTTTCCGCTGCGCAGATCAGCGCGACGTTTTCGCTGCCCGCAAACGCATCCGCCGCAATCGCCTCAAGGCTCTGCGGCAGATTGACGAGCCTGAGCGTTTCGCTGCCCGCGAACGCGCGCGAGCCGATGCGCACGATGCCTTCCGGCAGCACGATCTCCTCCGCCGCCGTTCCCAGGAATGCCTCGTTCCGGATCGTCTTCATCTCGCAAGGCAGCATAAGCGGCGCGCTGCTGTGTACGATGACCATGCATGCCGCGTTCAATTGGCTTACGTCCGCCGCCGTCGCGGTAAACGCTGTCCAGCCCGGCGTAAAGCAGCCAAGATGGATCGCATACGTCCAGCATCCCTCCTGCGCATCCCACACAGGCGCATCCGCTCGGGAATACCCTGCGACCGTTTCCGACGCTGATGCATATACGAAACCGCCGGAAGGCGAAAGATAGTAATCCGGATCGTTCGCTCTTGCGTTCAGCCTGAGCGCAATGCTTCCGCCCGCCTCCGCCTCGTAGATCGCCTGAGAAAAAGCCAGGGCTGTCAGCTTCGGCGTTTCCTTGACGATGATCGTGCAGCTTCCGCTCGCGCCGCTTCCGTCCGCCGCCGTCGCGGTGAGCGTCGCTTCGCCCGGACCGATGATCTCCATGTCTGTTGTATACACCCAGCACCTTTTCTTGCTGTTCCATGTGATCGAGTAATTCTCACCCGGCCTGACCACCGTTTCGTCGCTCGACACAAGATCAAAATACGAGATATTCTCCATGTAGAAGTCCTGATCACATCCCTCTGCATGCAGGGAAACCGAAAGCTGCGCATCCTCACGAACCTCATACACACTCTTGGCAAAGACCACCGCCGTCACCGGCTTTCGCACATACACGGTCATGCTGCCGGCTTCTCCATAAGCATTCTCCAGCGTCACCGTTGTCTGTCCATAGGCAACACCGGTAATCACGCCATTCTGGTCGATTGCCGCGATCTTCTCATCCGCGCTTGACCATCTGCAGTTCATATCCTTCAGAAACCAGTTGTAGATCGGATTCAGCCTGCACGGCTTCTTCTCGCCGATATCCAGATAACAGAAAAACTCATCCATCAGCCACGACGCTTCATACACCCAAACGCTATACTCTCTGATGCAGTTCCCGCTCTTCAGGGTGATGAATGCTCCGCCTATGCCCACAGCCGTAACCAATCCATCCTGCGATACCGTCACAACGCTTTCATTGCTGCTGGCAAACGATACCGTTCTGCCCGCCGGAATCGTAGTCACATTGATCTGCGCGGTATAGCCGGGATACATCCCGTAATATCCCGCGGTCAGGTCCTCAGCCAGGCCGTCAATCCGGATTTCCTGCACCGGTTCCTCATCCGGATAGAAAACAAAGCTGTATACCGACGCGCTCTCCGGCGTCACCTCCACACGGCCCGATACGGCCCAGTCCGAATCCTTGCCAAGAATCAGCGCAATCGTGTAGTTCGAATACTGTCCCTCGGGAATATCGCTGTTGGCCAGTGTGATGGTTCCGGTATATGTTCCTGCCGCGATGCGCGCATTGATCGCGCTGCGCAGGGCAGCCAGTGCTGCATCCAGCTTCCCGTTTCTGTAATGATAATTGGCCGCCCATGAATCGCAGGTCACATGACGGTAATTGTCCTGAGTCCCATGATTGACAGGCTCCGCATGAATTGCTGCGTCGCACAAACCGAAATAATCGTAATCATAGCTGCTTCCGCTGCCATCATCCCATGTAAGGTCAAAATGATACCAGTCGCCGTCGATCTTCACGATACTCCATGCATGATCGTATCCGGTGACACTTTTCGCCTCTATGCCGGCCTTCTCCAGAAGCACATCATACGTCGCTGCGTAACCCGAACACACCGCCCATCCATCCATGATCGCAGCCTCAACGCCTAAGCCATGCGGACTGGATGGCACCCCGGTTTCAATCGCTTGATAGTCATACTGCACATTCTCGCAGATCCAGTCATGCAGCGCCAATACGATTTCATATTCTGACACGCCGGAATCCGTATAGGTATCCACAATCCACGCGATCTTCTCCTCAAGCGGATCGGCTGCCGACTCCTGCGCAAAGCCCTGCACCGCGCAAAACACAAACAGCACCAACACGGCCGCCGTCAGCACGCGATATATCTTCCTCATGTGTTTCCCTCCGCTTCATCAAAAAGAGCATGTTATCCATATTATACCATAGGCCATTGCCTTTTTCGCCAGCATCTTCTCAGTTTCCAAAAATCAGCATGTCCATCTTCGCTCAGGTATACAGGATGGAACATAAGCGCATGCAGGCTGCATGGCCGCTCCCGATTTCCGGTGAAAAACATATGCTCATCTTGTCTATGTGCTTCCATTCGTGCTATATTTATGCTGTTGACGATGTATCCGCACATTATGAAAGCTTTTTCAGGAGTGATTTGCCATGAAATCCCGCTTCTTCTCCTCACTTTTCCTGCTTCTGACCGCTATGCTCATGCTGTGTCTGCCTGCACTGCCCGCCTCCGCCTCCCAGGCCACCGATTATTTCGACTATACTGTTCTGGAAGACGGCACCGCCCGGATCACGAAATTCAAGGGCGGACTGAACTGGGTCGACGTTCCGCTGGTGATCGAGGACTGCGCCGTCACCGAGATCGGCGAACGCGCCTTCTATGGTTCGGCGCTCTATACGGTCACCCTCCCTTCCACCCTGACCTCCATCGGCGAATCCGCCTTCGGCGCCTGCAGGAACCTGACGTCGGTTACCTTTGGCTCCGGCGTCGCCTCCATCGGCAGTTACGCCTTTGAAAACTGCAGCGCCCTGACTGCCATCACCCTGCCCGAAGGGCTGACCACGATGGGCGATCACTGCTTCTGGGGCTGCAGCGCGCTGGAAAGCGCCGTCCTCCCCTCCACCCTGAGCGAAATTCCCTACGCCGCCTTCGGCGCGTGCAAGGCGCTCACGAGCGTGACGATTACCGAGGGCGTCGTTACCGTCGGGAACTATGCCTTCGGCACCTGCGAATCGCTGGAATCCATCTATCTGCCCGATTCCGTGACGAGCATCGGCTCCCTCGCCTTCCAGTGGTGCTATGCGCTGCGCAGCGTGCGCATGTCCCCGAACGTGACGACCATCGGCGAAAGCGCCTTTGTCTCCTGCAAAAATCTCGCCGATATCGAGCTGCCCGCCGGCCTGACCGTCATCGAACCGCAAACGTTCAGCGGCTGCGCACCCCTTGCCCATATCGAGATCCCCGACGGCGTGACCTCCATCGGCCGCTCTGCCTTTCAGAACTGCACCTCTCTGGCCTATCTCGACATCCCTGCGAGCGTCGGGTTCATCGGCGAGCAGGCCTTCAGCTATTGTACCTCGCTCACAGAGGTGATCCTCCCGCAGGGCCTGACAGAGATCAGCCCCATGCTGTTTTCCGGCTGCGAATCCCTCAGCCATGTGTCCATCCCCTCCAGCGTGACCAGCATCGGCCGCAATGCCTTCAGCAGCTGCTATTCCCTTTCCGACATCCAGATCCCCGCCGGCGTGACCAGCATCGGCGAAAGCGCCTTCCTCTTGTGCGAGAATCTCGCGTCCATCACGCTGCCCAAGCGCCTGACCTCCCTCGGCAGACAGGCCTTCTACAATTGCGACGCCCTGACAGAGCTGACGATCCCTTCCCGCGTCACGACCCTTCCGGAATACCTCTGCTACGACTGCGATAACCTCGCCTCGGTCACTATCCCCGCCTCGGTCACCAGCATCGACAGCCGTGCCTTCTCCTTCAGCTCCAGCCTGACCACGGTGTACTGCGTCAGGGGCTCCGCCGCGGAGACATGGGCCCGATCCCAGCAGCTGACCGTCGTCTATATCGAAGGCGAAAAGACCGTCACCTATACCCTGCCGGATAACCTCGTCCGCATCCGGGCCGGAGCCTTCGCGAACGATCCGGTGAACGTTGTCGTCATTCCGGACGGCTGCGAAGAAATCGGCGATGACGCTTTCGCCGGCTGCACCGAGCTGACCGACGTCTATCTGCCCGATACCCTGACCGTCGTCTCCTCCTCCGCCTTCTCCGGCTGCGTGAATGTGACCATCCACGGCACGGCGGGCACCCTCGCGCAGACGATCGCCGAAAACTACGCCGCCAGCGGCTTCACATTCGCCGAGAACTGATTTCCCAATGCACCAAAGAAAGACAGGAACGAACGCTCCGGTTCGCTCCTGTCTTTTTCTTTGGTTTGTAATTCTGTTTCCGCCGTTCTGCGCCTGCCTTACAGCATATGCACGCAGCCCTCGCGGAAGGAGAGATATGCCGTATCGCCAACCTTGTAGACCTTGCGGCCGACTGGACAGTAATCCGAAAGCTTCACCAGCGTATCGCCGACCATCACATGATAGTTCTGATACGCGCCCATGAAGCAGGAGAGCACAACTCTGCACGGCAATGCGCCCTCGTCTGAAAGGATGCCCGCCTCCGGACGCAGAACCACCTTGCAGTCCTTGCCCACGGGGAAGCCGTCGGGATTGTCCACCGTCACATCGTGCCCGCCGATAGCCAGCGTGCAGCTGCGGCCATCGACCTTCCTGATGGTGCCGGTCAGGAAGTTGACCTCGCCGATAAAGTCCGCCACGAACTCGCTCTTCGGATGATGATAAATCTCCTCCGGCGTGCCCATCTGCGCAATGACGCCCTTGTTCATGATGATGATCTTGTCGGAGATCGCCATAGCCTCCGCCTGATCGTGCGTGACATACACCGCCGTGATGCCCAGCGCCTGCTGGATGCGGCGGATCTCCGTGCGCATGGAGACGCGCAGCTTCGCATCAAGGTTTGAAAGCGGCTCGTCAAACAGCAGCACGCCCGGCTCCACAACCATCGCGCGGGCCAGCGCCACGCGCTGCTGCTGTCCGCCGGACAATTGGTTCGTCATGCGGCTTTCCATACCCTCAAGCTCTACCAGCTCCAGAATCTTCGCCACGCGCTCATCCATTTCCTTTTTCGGCACCTTGCGCAGCTTCAGGCCGTAAGCGATGTTGTCGTATACGTTGTAATGCGGGAACAGTGCGTAGCTCTGAAAGACCATCGCCGTGTCGCGCTTGTTGGGGGTCAGTGCGTTGATCGCCTCCTTGCCCAGATAGATCTCGCCCGCATCCGGGCTTTCAAAACCCGCGATCATGCGCAGCGTCGTCGTCTTGCCGCAGCCGGACGGGCCCAGCAGCGTTACAAAGCTGCCCGGCTCAATGTCAAGCGACACGTCGTTTACCGCATAGAAATCCTTGCCCGTCTTGGGATCCTTGTAAATCTTGGAAATATGCTCAAGGCGGACGCCCTTTTTCTCTTTGCTAGCCATGTTATTCCTCCTTCAGGCGAACCGCCTTGCTCGTGCCAAAGTGCCGGATCATAAAGTTCATCAGGACAATCGCACTGTAAGTGATGATGATCAGGATCGTCGCATACGCACAGGCCACGCCATACGCGCCCTTCTCCGCAAACTCATTGATGCGGCAGGTGATGAGCAGATAGCGCGGCGTCACCAGCAGGATGATCGCGCTGATGGCGGTGATGGAGCGCACGAACGTCGTGACCAGACCGCTCAGGAAGGAGTCCTTGATCAGCGGCAGCGTCACCGACATGAACACCTTTGCGCTGCCCGCGCCCAGATCATACGCCGACTCCTCGATCGACTTGTCAATCTGCCTGAGGGCCGAGATGCCGCTGCGCGTACCAACCGGCAGCGAACGCACGACAAACACGATCACCAGGATCACGCCCGTGCCGTAGATGCCCTGCATGAAGCCCGTGCGGAATACGCCGCCCGCGAAGCCGCGGATGAAGCCCACGCCCAGCACCGTGCCCGGCACGGCCATCGCCAGCATGGACACGAACTCGATGAAGCCCTTGGTCTTGAACTTCTTCTTGACGACGAGGTAGGAGATGATCATGGAGAGCAGCGCCGTAATCGGGCTGGCAATCAGCGAAAGCACAAAGCTGTCGGTGAACGCCTTAAAGCCGTCGTCCCGGAAGAGCTGCTGGAACCACTTGAGGCTCAGACTGTAATCACGGCCCCAGAGCTTAAACAGCGCGCCGAAGGGAATCGCAATATACATCATGATGACGAACGCGGACAGGAGGGAACAAAGCGCCGTCAGCGGCACGCGCACGCTCCTGTCGTCGATCAGCGCGCGGGCGCGGCTGGCCTTGCCGGTCAGCGTCGCGGCTGTCTTGGCCTCGAGGTAATACTTCTGGATCAGGAACAGCACCAGCGTAATCGCCAGCAGAACGACCGCCATCGCAGCCGCGCCGGTGATATCATAGCTGCCGCCCGTGATGCGCAGGTAGATCGTTGTCGCCAGCGTGTCATAGCTGCCGCCGATCATCATGGGGTTGGCGAAGTCCGCCACGGACTCAATGAACGTGACGAGGAACGCATTGCCAAGACCCGGCAGCATCAGCGGCAGCGTCACCGTGGTAAAGACCTTCATCCGGCTGGCGCCCATGTTGCGTGCGGCCTCCTCCATCGACGGATCGATGTTTTTGAGGAGACCCTTGAGCATCATGTAGCATACCGGGAAGAACGTCAGCGTCTGCACGATCGCAATGCCGCCAAGGCCGTACACGTCGCTGTCATAGATGCCCAGCAGTTCACGCGTGATCAGACCGCCGCGGCCAAAGAGCAGGATCATTGACAGCGACAGCACAAACGGCGGCGAGACGACCGGCAGCGTCGATACCACATCAAACATCCGCTTGACCGCCCTGCTGCGTACATCCACGTAGCAGTCCACATACGCAAAGAGCAGACCAATGATCACCGAGCCAAAGCTGGTGATCATGCCCAGCAGCAGCGTATTGTAAAACGCGCGGTTGAACGTATAGTCCTTAAAAATCCGCGGAAACGCATCAAAAGAAAGGTAATTGCGGGCAACCTTCACATAGGTGTTCGCAGGATCAATCTCGTTGCCCTCTTTCAGCATGCGCCCATTCTTGGCAAACAGGTATCCAAAGGACGTGTTCAGGCTGTCCACGGCGATCGTCGCCGGCTTGCCCTTGTTATCGAGGATCTCTACGGTCGGATGACCGCCTGCGTCCCCGTATGTCATTTCCGCCGTCCCCGCGATCACGGTATCCAGCGGAATCATGTTCGTCTCCCGCACATAGACGCTGTCCAGCAGCAGCATGGCCAGCGGATAGAGAATAAACAGCGCGAGCAATGCGGTCAGCAGGCAGATTGTGACCACCATCACCGGATCGGCAAAGAACTTTTTGCGCTCCAGCGCCGCGCTCTGGCGTTTTTTCATCGGGCATTCACCCCTCTTCATTGATACAAAGAAAGGGATGGGGCTTTCCCCCATCCCCTTGCAAAAGCTTAAGTCCTGTCACGTCTTTCGCAATCCCCGGCATCGCGCCGGAGCGCCCTATGCGCGTGCGGCGCGCTTAGAAGCAAGGCGAAGCGTAGCGGGTGTGGGCCCCGCCCACTTACTCGGTCTTGAAGCGGCCGTCCGCAGCGTCGCCGATCGCGTCGAAGTAATCCTTGACGTACTGGGTGGTGTTGTTCTTGGCGTCTTCGAAGTCATAATCGATGACGTTGTTGGGATCCAGGCCGAACGGCTCGACGGCGTCGGGCTGCTTGGCGCTGTTGATGACCAGGAACTGATAGCTCTCGGCGTCGTCCGCCAGCTCCACGCACTCCGGAGACAGGGCGTACTCGATCCACAGCTTCGCTGCATTCTCATGCACGCAGCCATCGAAGATCGCGGTCGCGCCGATTTCGAAGGAAGTGCCTTCCTCCGGGATCACGAGGGCGATGTTGTCATAGCCGGAGAGGATCTGCGCGATGCCGTCATGCAGGAAGCCGATGCCGATCACGCACTCGCCGATGCCGACCTTCTTGGACGGGCCAGAGCCGGACTTGGTATACTGCGCAACGTTCTTGTCGAGCTCCACGAAGTACTTCATGGCTTCGTCGTGGCCCTTGAGCTGCACCATGGTGTTGATGATCAGCTTCGCAGTGCCGGCGGTGTTCGGGTTGGACATCCAGACCAGGCCCTTGTATTCCGGCTTGAGCAGGTCGTCCCAGCCCTTGGGCGCTTCGAGGCCCAGGCGCTCAAGCTCTTCGGTGTTGACCATGAAGCCCAGAATGCCCTTGTAGATGCCGTACCAGTAGCCGTCCGCGTCGCGATACATGTCGCCCGCGAGGTCGGCGGCGTTCGCCGCTTCATACGCCATCAGCAGGCCGGCCTTGGCGCTCTCGTTGTACGGATCGGTCGTGCCGCCGAACCAGACGTCGCCGGACGGGTTGCCCGCTTCTTCGTTGATCTTCGCCTGCACCTCGCCGGTGGACAGACGCTGATAGTACACCTTGATGCCGTAGAGTTCTTCAAAGTGCTTGGCGGCAGCGGCCAGATACGGCTCCTCGCAGGAACCATAGACGACCAGCTCGCCCTCTTCCTGGGCAGCAGCGATCAGCGCCGGGTCGATCTCGGCCATCGCGCATGCGCAGGTCAGGGTCAGCAATGCGGCCAGCAGGAAAGCAAACAGTTTCTTCATAGTGTTCTCTCCCTTTCGTTTTTTTCACATAAACGCACGTCGGTTTATGCAGGCTTACGCCTTTTTTCTGATTTTCATTATAGATGCTGCACAAGTTTATGTCAACAAAAAGATCGTCCGATATATGGAGAACATGTTATTCCCAAAAAAACGAAGCATCGCTTCATAAGATACCTGCCTTCCTCACATACACAAAACCCCCGGCAGCATCGGCCGCCGGGGGAAATATGTCTCTGATTACACGACAGGCTTCGCGTCGCGCAGGAAGGTGCAGTAGCAGCGGTACGCCTCGTAAAGGTCGACCTTGCTGATCGCCTCATAAAGCGCATGCATGGACAGAACGGCCACGCCCGCGTCGATGCAGTTCATGCCGTAGCGGGAGCACATGTAGGCGATCGTTCCGCCGCCGCCCAGGTCCACACGGCCCAGCTCGGCCGTCTGGAAGGCGACGTCCTCATCATCGAGAATCTTGCGCAGCTGCGCCATGAACTCAGCGTTGGCGTCGTTGGAACCGCTCTTGCCGCCGCGGCCGGTATACTTGCTGAAGCAGACGCCGCGGCCAAGGAACGCCGCATTCTTCTTCTCGAAGGCGGAGGCAAAGTTCGGATCATAGCCTGCAGAAACGTCGCTGGAGAGCATGCGGGAATTGCGCAGCGCGCGGCGCACAGCGAGGTTGCTGTCATAGCCGCACAGCGCGCACAGCTCGGCGACGATATTCTCAAAGAACATGGAGTTCATGCCGGTCGCGCCGACAGAGCCGATCTCCTCCTTGTCGCACAGGACGGAGCAGATGGTATACTCCGGCACACCGTCAAAGTCGTTGACCGCCTGCATGGACGGATACGCACAGACGCGGTCATCGTGGCCATAGGCGCAGATCATGCTGCGGTCAAGGCCCATGTCGCGCGCCTTGCCCGCCGGAACGATCTCCAGTTCCGCGCTCATGAAGTCCTCTTCCTCGACACCGTAGGTCTCCTTGAGGATCGCAAGCACGCCGTTCATCACACTGGCCTTCTCATCCTCGTTTTCGATGTCCTTCACCGGCTTTCCGCCGATGATCAGATCGAGGTTTTCCGCCTCGATGACCTTGGAGGCCGGCTTGGTCATCTGCTCCTGACCCAGATGCGGCAGCAGGTCGGAGATGTAAAGCACCGGATCCTCATCCTTTTCGCCGATGGCGACGGTGACGGTGGTGCCGTCCTTCTTGCAGATCACGCCGTGCAGCGCCAGCGGAGTCGCAACCCACTGATACTTCTTGATGCCGCCGTAGTAGTGCGTGTCGAGGTAGACAAAATCGCTGTCCTCATACAGCGGATTCTGCTTGATATCGATGCGCGGAGAATCGATGTGCGCGCCGACGATGTTCATACCCTCGGTGATCGGCTTTTTGCCGATGACAAAGTTCACAAACGACTTGCCCATCCAGTTGACGTAGATCTTGTCACCGGCCGCAAGCGCCTTGCCCTCGGCGATCGCGTCGTTCAGGTCGATGAATCCGTTCTCCTTCGCCGCCTTCACCGCCAGATCCACGCACTCGCGTTCGGTCTTGCCGCCGTCCAGAAATGCGCAGTACGCTTTGGCAAACGCCTCGATCTTCTCAAGGCCCGCCGCGTCATACTTCGCCCATGCATTCTTTCTCTCCATATGAAAAGCTCCTTTCGGGATATGATGTGTATTTGTTTTTATTCATTATACGTTACAATACTCTTTCTTGCAAGTACGCGTGTTATTTCCCATGTTTCATGCGCCGCGCATACATATTGTGATATACTGTAAATAACGATACGTTCCGGGAGCGATGCACATGAAACTTACGTATATCATGACAAAATGGATCTCTGCAGCGCTGGCGCTCTGTGCGCTTTTTTGCCTTGCCGTTTTGCCGGCAAGGGCAGAAACGGAAAGCAGCTATATCTACGCTGTCACAGACGGACAAGCCGCTGTAACCGGCTATACCGGCACAGAAACCGAGCTGATCATCCCCAATATCCTCGGCGGATATCCTGTGACAGAAATCGGCCCCTCTGCCTTCCGCGGCTGCGCCTTCCTTGAAAGCATCGCCATTCCCGAGAGCGTAATCAGTATCGGGCACGGTGCATTTTATGGCTGTTCTTCCTTAAGGGCGCTCTCTCTGCCCGATGCGCTTTCCTCCATCGACGCCTATGCGTTCCATGGCTGCGCTTCGCTTGAGGTGATCGCCATTCCGGACGGCGTGACCAGCATCGGCGACTCCACATTCGAAGGCTGTGCTGCGCTTATGGCAGTCAGCCTCCCAGATGGCCTCTCCTCCATCGGCGGCGGCGCATTCTCCGGCTGCGCTTCCCTGACCACGGTAAATCTCCCCAGCGCAATTACCGCCATCAGCAGCTATACATTCTATGGGTGCGCCTTGCTGGTGTCCATCAACATCCCGGATACGGTCACCATGATCGATTATGCTGCATTCTCCGGCTGCATGGCCCTTGAGGAACTGTATCTGCCAAGCAGCATCGACACCCTTGGCGCGCTGGCCTTTGAACCGTCAACCACCATCTACGCCTCCAGCAGGACCCTCACCGGTACGTTGCTTGAGGCCGCAGGCTATCCCTATACCGACACCTATCAGCCGCTGACCATCGTGGACGGCGTCGTCAAGGCCTGCGATCCCACGGCCACCAAGGTTGTCGTTCCCCACGGCGTAACTGAGCTGTACGCGGATGCCTTTGAGGGCTGTGTGAACCTTACATCCGTTACCCTGCCGGACAGCCTGACCAAGATCGGCCCGCGCGCCTTTCAGGATTGCACCGCTCTTGAATCGCTCATTCTGCCGGACAACATCTCCACCATCAGCGCAAAGACGCCGTTTGCCCATACGACGACGCTTTACTGCCGCCGCGGCAGCACCACGGCTGACCGGCTTGAAGCAAATATGCGCTTCCACCTGTATCTCGATTCCGATCCGGAGAATCCGCTGACCATCGCAAACGGCGTTGTTCTCGACTGCGATCCTGCCGCCGTCTCCGTCATCGTTCCCGAGGGCGTAACCTGCATCGGCGAGAAGGCGTTCTTCCTCTGCGGCCTGCTGACCTCCGTCACCCTGCCGGACAGTCTGGAGGACATCGACGAGAGCGCGTTCCTTGCCTGCTCCTCCCTCACCGATATCAACCTTCCGCAGGGGCTGACCATCATCCGCCCGAACACATTCGAGTTCTGTAAATCCCTGACGAGCATCACCATTCCGGACGGTGTCGTTTTCATCGACAACTATGCATTCAACGAATGCTACTCGCTTAAAAACGTGCATCTCCCGGATTCCGTCGTTCATATCGGCGAGGGAGCATTCCGCTATGGCGCGTTTGAGACCTTCGACCTGCCGCCGTCGCTCACGTCCATCAGCCGTCAGTTGTTCATGTTCTGCGAGAACCTTACAAGCGTATCCATTCCGAATACTGTCGCCGGAATCGGCTCCAGCGCGTTCTATGGCTGCTCTGCGCTTACGCAGATTGACCTGCCGGGTGCGCTCACCACCATTGGTTCTAATGCATTCTTCGGCTGTGATGCTCTCACTTACGTCCGTCTCCCTAACTGCGTCACCTCCATCGGCAGCTGTGCTTTTGAAGATTGCACAGTGCTTTCAAGAATCATTATGCCTGAGAGCGTGACCGAAATTGGCGAGCACGCCCTCTCCGGCTGCGCAGAAGAGCTCGTCTGCGTCGTCAAAGACGACAGCTTTGCGCACGAGTGGTGTCTGGAAAATCACATTCCCTTTGACCTTCTCCTTTATCGCCTTGGCGATACCAGCGAAGGCGTTCTGCGCCTGCAGACGCTGCTCCGTTCCCTCGGCCTGTATTACGGCGAGATCACCGGCAATTTCGGCAGACTCACCGAGCGGGCAGTAGAAAACTACCAAAAAGAAATCGGCCTTCCGCAGGACGGCATTGTCACGCAGTCCATCATGAAAGCCATTCTATCTGCCAATGGCGCTTTGAACGCCTTTACCCTCCCCGCCTCGCTCAAGATCATTGAGAGCGGAGCGTTTGCTGGCAGCACAGCAAACATCATCGTCATTCCCGAAGGCTGCACATTCATTGGCTCGCGCGCATTTTCAGGCTGTACAGAGTTGATCGAGATCACGATTCCGGGAAGTGTCACATACATCTCTGCGGATGCCTTCTCCGGCTGCTCGGGCGTGACTGTCATTGCCCCGGCAGACTCCGCCGCGCAGCAAATGGCAGAAGCCAACGGCTTTACCTGGCAGAAGCTCGAATAGATCCTCTCCTTTCGATAAAAACACCAGTGTACATTGACGAATGTGTTCTTCCCCCACTATGGGATATTTCTCGCATCATATGCAAACCCCGCAGACTTCCTTCAAAGAAATCTACGGGGTTATTCTTATTCTGTAATGCGGACAAAGGAGCCGTATTGAGCACGCTGCCCCGCACTAAAAAGCGCTCTGTCAATACAAGAATCATATACGAACGCATCTCCCGGACAGCATACCAAAATCATCGTTCTTCTCGCCTGCCCTATTCCAGTTCCAGAATCTCCTTCTGCCTCTTCCTGCTGAAACCAGCCAGCACAAGCGCATAGGACTGATCCAGCATATTCCGCAGGATGTCGTCCGGCACAGCGCCGTCCGGCTTGATCGAATTCCAATGCAGCTTATTCATATAATATCCGGGGATCACGTCCGCATATTGCCTGCGCCAGAACTCGCCTTCAAGCGGCTCGAGCTTAAGCGTGATATATACCGCCTTGCCCGTATCATCCAGACAAAGCGCCGCAAACATTTTCCCGCCCACATGATAGCGGATCCAGTTCCAATCCGCCTGTAGATCCTTCGTAACGCCTTTCTTGGCGAGCAGGTATTCATCCATCCATTCATACCGCATGCGAATTTTCCCCCTTTGTCTCGCTTCTCTTTATCACAAATCTGGAAAGAAAACGGCCCGGCAAATGGCAGCGGGAAGTAAGGATGTCCTTATCGTTTCCTGATAGGAAAATACATGTAATTTTTCCCTGTTTGCGGACATGTGAAATCGTGTACAGCCCCTACAAGCGATAATTCATAGTCCTTCAAATACTGGATCATATCTGCAAAAACTGTGTCGCTGTCACATTCGACATAGATGTATTCAAAGCCGGGAATCACCCATTTGGTCCATCCTTCAGGCGCTTCAGCAGCGGAATCACACTCAACGCCGGCGAGGTAAAGTCCCTCAGTAAAGCCATTCTCCCACGGCTTGAAAGTACGAGAGTTGTCAGACATTGCCCCCCAAATACCCATCAGATTTCCTCGTTCGTCTTTCTTTGCCAATGCGGACACTTCGCTGAAGTGTGAATTCACATCTGACCATAGACGCTGAATAAATCCTTCTCCATCGCTGGTGGAACCTTCTTTGCCAATCACCACGAACGATTCTTTGACACATTTCTGAATATTCATCTCTTCGTGCTCCTGCTTATGTTGTTTCCAGATCATTGTATCATAGCAAGCACAGACTGTCATCAGCTTAAATCAGATACAGGTTAAACCATCCTTTACAAGTGAGTTCGCCCAGACATTCTCCCATGGCTGTATTGCACGCACTGCGTGCCGCTCCCGGGCCGCTTCGCCGGGCTTTATTGTGACCCGAGGAACTCGCATAGTCGCGGCATACTGCCGCTCCTTGCGATTCCCGACACTCCGCCTGCCTGCTTCCGCCACTGGCTGCGGCAGGCTGCGGTCCCACGGACGCCGCCCGGCTACGCGCTAGCCAAGTACAATGCTGCACTCAGCTGAGACATTCCGGGAGAGTAGGCACAACGGAGGGCAAATTGATTCTCTGCACTATCCGCTCCCGGGCGTTTATTGTAGCGGCGCGCTTTTCATGTCACGCCGCGCGCGCTCTATGTCACACTTACTATACAGCCAAAAATGCAAAAAGGCGACCATTTTATGCAGGTCGCCTTTTCTTCATTCATGCAGTTTTTTGCGCCGTCTGAAGCGTCAGAAGGGCTCTGTCAGCTCGCCGTTTTTCTCGGCCTCAGTTTCCTCCGTCCGAGCGGTCTTCAATTCAATGCCTTCCTCACTCAGCAGGCGGGCCGCTTCTACCAGCTCGTCATTCTTCTGCGCTTCCGGCAGAGCAATCGCGCGCTCGTATACGCCCATCGCAGCAAAGGCAACGATCACCGCATTGAGCGCGGCCAGCGCAACGACCTCCGGCGTGAACGCCTGCGCCGTGAACAGCTGCGCCAGCAACAGCACGGCCAGCGATACAACGTAAACCAGCACCCTCGTCGGGACATGGCCGATCCTGTCGATCGGCAGCTTGAGGAACTGGACGATGAACACAACGGCAGCCACCGCGCCGGAATAGGTCGCCAGATAGCTCCAATCGAAGAAGGCGTTGACGCCCGGCTGGGACGCCTCGGCACAGGCCGGAATAGCGAACACCAGCAGCATCGCAAGGGTCATAACCAGCAGATTAAGTTTCTTCATAATGTACCTCCTGAATGTACCTCAGATCCGTTTGCAGGCGCTCTGAGGCCGTCTTTGCAATATCCGGGGACAATTCCACCCCTATAGAATCATATCCCTCAAGCTCCGCTGCAGCCAACGTCGTGCCGCTTCCTGCAAACGGGTCGAGGATCCTGCCGCCCGGGACACAGATCCGACAGATGCTGCGCATCAATTCGAGCGGCTTTTGCGTCTGATGCAGGCGCTTTACACCCTGCACATTGCCCGCCTGAAACACGCCCGGCAGTACCGGCACAGGGCGGTCGATCGGCAGCTTGCCATTGCTCGCCCAAATGGCGAACTCAGCCTGCTGACGGAATCGGCCTCGCTGCGGCCTGCTGCTCATCTTGTCCCATACGATCGTGCCGCGCCACATCCAGCCCGCCCATTGCACGGCATCGGCTAGCAGCGGCAGCTGCCTCCAATCGCAGAAGGCAACCAGCACTGCGCCATCGTGACAATGAACGCGCGCAGATGAAAGCACGTCAGCCATCATGTGAAGCCAGCTCCGGGCGTCCATCTGGTCGCCAGCGAAATCAGGAAACGGGCAGCAGCGCTTGGTGCTTGTATATTTCTCGGCGGTCGAGGCAGCGCGCTCAGAAAGCGTCGCCCCGCCGCTGGAATACGGTGGATCCGTGATTACAGCGTCAAACTTGGGGCCGTTATAGTGAGTCAAAAATTCCCGGCAGTTGCCTTGGTAAAGTTCCAGCATGGAAGTGCTCCTTTCGACTGACCGGCAAAGTTTTCTGCGTAGGGTTTATACACCGCTGTACATCCCATTACAGATCAGGGTTTTCCCCTCTCTTGTGCCGTCTTTTTGGGTCTGATATAATAGAAGAAACACACTCCATGTTTGAGCAGGAGAAAAGCTGACGCCGCACTTCCACCTGCGTCAGCTTTCCGATTGGCGGCATGTTTTCTGGCCGGAAAGCATACCGCCATAGACTCCTTTTCCTGCTCAAACACTCATGTGTCAGCGGGCTGCATCAGCATCCCGCTTTTTCTATTGCATTACGTTTCTTCATGTGTTATCATAATAATGGATTATTATACTTTCTTGACCACTACCCGCTTTGGGTTAATCAATGCTGCCCAGCAGCACTCGGAAATCTCCGACCGGCTCGAAGCGGTTTCCCCTGCTGTCGATAATCGTCACCTTCTGTGTATCCGGCGTTTCCACCTCGACCTCCTCGATGATTTCCTCTTTGATCTCCGTCATAGAAACAGGCGTCAGATACTGCCCGCTGACATAACCTTCCAGTTCATTGAAGCGGATAAGCGGCCAGCCGTCGCCGATGTCCTTTAGGACGTCCACGATGCACCCCTTATCGACATGCCCAAGAATTTCGCCGGTCTTGGGCTGTGCCCTCACGCGCAGCGGATCCTCATTGGTGGAAATGGTCGCCTGATACAGCACGGTAGCCGCCTCGGTTTCCTGCTGCACCTCCTCGGAATAGTCCACGAAATTGAGCGCCGCAACGTACTGCCAGCTGCTGTCCAATTTCTCGCAGACAAAGCCGTACTTCTCACCCTTCGCGTGCAGTACATGCTTGCCGTCACGGCTCACAAGGCCAACGTGCTTAAAGTTTCCGAGACCGTCGCTGTACTTCTCCTCGAGTTCTGCCGTCTCGAAGTCCTTGCGCCACCTAAAGGCCGCATAGCCCGGCTTGGCAGCACTGATCGGCAGCAGCATCGGGCAATTGAGGCGCGCGATCCTGTTGCTACTGTGCAGCACGTCGGGTCTGCCGAACTGAGCGGCGGCATAGTCAAATGCGCCGGAGCAGTCCACTTCGCCCTCGCTTGCTGCGCCGTATTCGTACTCCCAATGCTCCTCTTCCATGGTCTC
>JAFXCE010000149.1 GCA_017521565.1 Clostridia bacterium
ACAGCGCCACGGTCACGGCCTACGGCAGCGCCACGGTCAAGGCCTGCAACAGCGCCACGGTCTGGGCCTACGACAGCGCCACGGTCACGGCCTGCGGCAGCGCCACGGTCACGGCCTGCGACAGCGCCACGGTCACGGCCTACGGCAGCGCCACGGTCACGGCCTGCGACAGCTCCACGGTCACGGCCCACGACAGCGCCACGGTCACGGCCTGCGGCAGCTCCACGGTCACGGCCCACGACAGCGCCACGGTCTGGGCCCACGACAGCGCCACGGTCACGGCCCACGACAGCGCCACGGTCACGGCCTACGACAGCGCCACGGTCTGGGCCCACGACAGCGCCACGGTCATCCTACCACCGCGGCGGCAGACGAACAAGGAAGTTACGCTTGATGGTGAGGCCGTCTGCATTAACTACAAGACGCACACCATCAAGAGCAAGTACAAGTGGCACCAGGAGGACTGCAGTGAATAAGATCATTCTCATCGGTAACCTGACACGGGATCCTGAACTGAAGTCCACACCCATGGGCAAGATGGTCTGCTCCTTTGACATTGCGGTCAACAGTCGCAACCGGCAGCAGACTGTACAGTACTTCCACATTGACGCCTGGGGCCCTCTTGGCGAAAACTGCAAGCGCTACCTGTCGAAGGGACGTAAGGTGTTTGTTTCAGGCCCCGTCAGTGCCCGTACTTATCAGGTTAGTACAGGAGATACGCGGGTCAGCCTGGACGTCACGGCGGATGATGTAGAGTTCCTTTCGCCTCGCGAGGAACCTGCCGGGTATGCGCAGCAGTCGAACTACTATCCGGCTCCGTCCGTGCAGTCATCGGGCGATATGACACCTGTGGAGACGGACGATCTGCCATTCTGATCGGAGGGCGAAGATGAACCTGATGAGCATGGTCAATGGCCTCAACCGGATGGACGACACGAATCCTTTCAGCGCAACGGCTTTCTTGCTGGCGGTCAAGCTGATTGACCTGTTTAATAGATTGTACTGGGCTGATTCGGTGGCTGTCGATCTGCAAAGGATGGGCGTCATGGCAAGATGTTCCTCCAAGGCGACGATCACCAGGGCAAGAGATGAGCTTGTTGAGCGCGGTGTACTGGTGATCGTGCGCAAGGGGAAGAAGGGTACACCGACGACCTACCGCATGAACGACATTTCGGGATACTGTTCAAAAAATGAACAGTATCCCGGTACAAATCCTGTACAGAATCCCGAACAGTATCCCGGTACAAATCCTGTACAGAATCCCGAACAGTATCCTGTACCCATAATTAGACAAGACAATATGCAAGACGTTACAAGACGAAATGGTTTTGAGGATGACGATGAGGGGGATGCCTTCTCCCGCGCGTGCGCGAAAGCACGCACAATCATACCAGCGGCTTATCGGCAGAGCTACGGGGAGAACATCACCCCGGCGGAACTTGACCGAATGGTGATAGTGGTCGCCAATCGCAACTTGGAAGCTGTGTGTGAGCAGGCCGTGCGGCAGGCTGCACAGGCGTCGCCGAAAAATCGTCTTGCGTACTTCACGGCTCTTTGCTCTGATTGGGGAAGTGCCTGCATACGCACCAAGGACGAGCTGGAAGAACACCAGATGCTGGAGGCTTTTATCCGCGATCCCCATGGCGGAGATCCGGCGGAGTATGCAGCCAGAATGATGGCAGCCATCCAGGCGAGAAGGGAGAAGTACTCCAGATGAGGCAGCATGTACCTACAGAGCACTGGGAGCAGAAACAGCTCTTTGCCTGGGCAGAAAATATTCCGGAGATTGCACAGATGTATGCGATCCCCAATGGGGGCCACAGGGACATCCGGGTGGCCGTAAAGCTCAAAGAGGAGGGCGTGAAGGCGGGGGTGCCGGATATCTGCCTTCCGTTTCCCCGTGGCGGAAAGCACGGGCTGTACATCGAGCTAAAGCGGAGGAAGTATGGACGTGTCAGCGCTGATCAGCTCAAATGGCTGGAGGCTCTGATGCGTGAGGGATATGCTTGCGCGGTTTGCTGCGGATGGGAACGGGCAAGAGACGTGATCGAAGAGTATCTGAGGGGGGAATACGATGGACAAGCAGGGGTTCCTGCGGGAAAACAAGGTGCATCAGATGCCCAAGCTGGTGCAGGTGATGGCTGGTCGTCTGTACGACGCCGCCTTTGAGGCTGGACGTCGGGAAGGGTACCGCCAGGGCGTGGATGCTTACATCACCAAGGAGGCTGAGGTGCACAAGCGGATCTATGACCAGGGGGCGCAGGACGCGAATCATTGGGGATCCGCTGCGTTCACGGCTGCGGCCTGCGCTGTGATGCATCAGCTCGCAGGGTGGGGGGGGATCAGGCTCAAAAGGCTTGTGGACGGGATAGGAGAGAAGCTGGTCGGCATGATAGACCCGGCAGAGCTGATCGAAGAGGTGCGCGGATATGGCATCCGCATTGAGTGGGACGGCATGTTGGCAGGAGAGATGGAGGAGATGGATTGATGGAACCTTTCTTGATCTCCCTCATGGTTTTTCTGGCACTGCTGGCGATTGTATGTCTGGGGGATGATTATGATGACTGACGCACAGGACAAGCGGCTGAAGTCGCTGAAGCTTTGCGACCTGTACGCTCCGGAAGACGGGATACGGTACAGGGCTCTGTGGGATGGCGTTGATATATTTGCATTAGAACGCGGAGAGAAGCTGTATATCCAGGCAAATGTATATCCATTCCGGTCGATCACCAGGCCTTTTACCGGGTGGGGACTGCTGGACTGTAAGGAGTTTGTGAGGAGGTGGGCGTGAGTGAAACGAGTATGGTAAGAGGAATATGTGTGAAAAACGATTGGAGGATTGAGCTGTGCGAAGGCTTGCTGACCAAGCCCCAGCCCCGACCCCGCTGCCCTGCACATGCGGCACCATGCCGGTGCAGGAGACCAGAAAACACATGCTCGGCAAGATACAGGACGGCGGGTACACAGTCATTGATGGGCGGTATAAATGCCCGTCCTGCGGGAAGGCACCGGGCTGGGGCCAGTGCTACTGCGTGGATTACGGCTGGGACAATAACGTCGAAGTCTGGAATCGAATGATTAGAGGTGAAGAAAATGGCATATAAGCCCATCCTGTTCAATACCGAAATGGTGCAGGCAATCCAAGCAGGCCGCAAGACGCAGACGCGGCGGCTGGTCAAAGAAATCCCCTTACATGCACCATACTTTGAGCTCTGCGATGGCACGACGTATGCCTGCGATATGTATGGCGAATGGCATCCTGCTGAACGGTTCTGCCGAATCCAGCCCGGCGACATCCTGTGGGTACGGGAGAAATGGCAGCACGTTTACAACTTCGATGATGGCGACCAGCTCATTGAGGGAACAGGCCGGTATGTCTACTACGCGGACAATCCGATGCCATTTGATTACTGGGTTGATCCGGATACAGGCGAGCACAAGGAGCAGATGCCATGGAAGCCCTCCATCCACATGCCCAAGGAAGCGGCCCGTCTGTTCCTCCGCGTCAAGGATGTGCGGGTGGAACGGCTACAAAGCATCACCGATGCAGACGCACATTCGGAAGGTGTTCCCGAAATTGGTGACTATCCAATAAAACCTGTTTATTGCCCTCGGTGCAAGGGGGAAGGGCTTATCGGAGGTCACATCGGGCACGGTTATGTAGAAGTAGATTGCCCGGATTGCAGAACGAATGTGCAGAGGTTCTCCCACCTATGGGACAGCACCATCAAGCCCGCCGACCTCGACAAGTACGGCTGGGCGGCTGATCCGTGGGTCTGGGTGGTTGAGTTCGAGCGCTGCGATAGGCCGGAAGGGTGGTGCTCCTGATGGCAGCAAGGAACATCCTTCATATCAGCCAGCTCGAGGCATTCACGGCATACTTGCAGGAAAAGGGCTACCGCCACCAGCCGCCCAGCCGGAACGAGTATGAAGTCCTCCGCATGAAGAAAGGCCGGCATGTTGTGGTGCTTTTCAAGAGGCTTAACGCCAAGGAACACCTGTCCGTGATGGATAAGGATCTGTGGCTCGTGTTCAATTTCTTCGGGGAAAGGGGGCGGCAGAATGCAGGGAGACATGATCAGCAGGAGCAAACTCGCGCATTCTCTGAAACGGCAGCCGTGCAAGCTGATTGATGGCAAGCATTATATCAGGCTGGATACTGTTCTGGAGAAAGTCAGAATCGCGCCATCGGTTAATAACTCGGATATAGTATATGCATATTGGATTCCATGCCCGGGCAAGTCCTGCATCTGGCATTGCTCTGCATGTGGTGATCAGATCAACTACAAGCAAAACCGAAGGACCTACAATATCCCCAAGGTACCGGTTGAACAGAAGAATAAGTTCTGCCGAAACTGCGGCGCGAAGATGGACGGAGGTACAGCCGATGGCTGACCGCAAAATCGCTGCCATGCACAAGGAGTATGGCAAGGCCTACGGCTACAAGTGCGAGGGCTGCCCCTCGCTTGTATGCCACCAGGGACACACCCGCCGTTACTACAAGTGCAAGGCCTACGGTGACAGTATGTCAGATGCCACCGATTGGGCGCGTTCTTGGCCCGCCTACGGCCTTTACGGCCAGCCTGTAGACAAATGGCGCACCCCTCTGCTGGAACGCCTGAAACACGCAAAAAGACCGAATAACGAGCCCATCGAAGGGCAGATAAGTATGTTTGGAGGTAACGAAGATGGCAACTGAGACCAAGTACACCATGACCGCAGAACGAGCCGAAAATGAGCTGGAATACCTCTACAAAATGGCAGCCAATGCCCACAGCGTGGAAATCGCAAAGGCAGAGGCATATTTCAAAGGGTACTCTCAGGCCCTCAATGATGCGAGGAAAACCCTGATCAAGTACGAGGAGGCCAAGAATGCGAACGCCTGACCTGATGCCCTGCCCCTGCTGCGGAAAGAAAGACCAGATCAAGATAGAGGATGGATGGAAGCGCGGGAAGTGTGAACGCTGCGGCTTTTATTGTTCCGTCCCCCATGGTAATAGGAGGGTGAACGATGCCGATAGGAAAGACTGTTGAAATGTGGGTTATCTGCGACTGTTGCGAGAAAATCCTAACGCATGATCCCGGGTACGGAGGTAGCATTAAGAGATTAACTGCCGAAGTGAGGGCGAATGGGTGGACAATAAAATCAACAGGCGAGGCAATCTGCCCGAAGTGCAAGACAAAAAATAGGGACGACAGATGAAAACGCCTGAGGAGATCAAGAAGGGGCTGGAATATCTTGCAGAGAGAGACCCAGCCAAGAAAGTCGAGCTGTGGGAGAAGGGAATCGCGTATGATTGGCAGGAGGAAGCTGCCGGAGATGCCCTGGCCTACATCCAGCAGCTTGAAGCAACTGTTTCCGAAAAGGAAAATGTTATCGCCGAACTATCCGGGAAAGGCGGACAGTTGGAAGCAAAGCGAAAACAACTGATCGAAAAAATTGAACTGTTGGAGGCAACCGCGGAGGGATAATCATGCCAAAGGATGTAAGATACGCTATCAAAAGGGGGCGCAAGTATCTTGTGGGCATACACCCGAACGAAAAGTATAACCCCTATTCGGTGGCGCCTACTATGGGCAACAGGCACATGCCGTGCGAAGCTTACACCGAGTGGGGAGACGAACCGGTGTATTACGAACCTTATACTTTATGCAGCAACCTGAAAGTGCTTGCGGAAGAATACAGGTGGGACAGCAAAGCTCCGGCTGATGTGAAAATAATACACAAAGTCATGTCGACATACAAGGGGGAACGATGATGGAACAAATGACAGGTTATGCACTCTTGGATATTGGCAATGCAGAAAGACCAGAAATGATGCATGCGAGGGTGCAAGAGGCTTTCGCTATGGCAGAAAAAATGTTGCAAAATAGCATCGGAACCGTTGAATACAAAGGTAAGACGATGGATGAGTGGGCGAAAAGCCTTAAAAAAATGCAATGGAACAAGACAACCGAAATATTGCCTGAAATAAACCAAGACGTGCTTTGCTATTTCCCGCAGAAAGCATATGGGCCCAAAATTATGGTTGCGTATAAGGATATTGGCGGAGGAGCAAGCAACTGGTTTAGTGAGTCGTTCAGGTGGGGGCCAGTCACCCACTGGATGCCCCTACCCGAACCGCCGGAGGTGACCAAACCTTGACCTACAACGAGTGCATCGCCATCGGCCTGGGCGTGGTGCTGGGGCTGTGGCTGCTGATGATGGGGCTGACCGCTTGGGTCAGCGGGATTTACGACAAGGAGGAGGATGAACATGCAGACGAATGAGCTGACCATGCTGCCGGTTGAGTGGCTGGAGCATCACCCGGACAACCCGCGCAAGGATCTGGGCGACCTGAAGGAGCTGACGGCGAGCATACGGGAATCCGGCGTGATGCAGAACCTGACGGTGGTGCCCCGCGGCGATGGGGCGGAGGGATACTGGGTGGTGATCGGCAACCGGCGACTGGAGGCATCCAGGGCGGCGGGGCTGAAGCAGCTCCCCTGCCTGATCAGCGACATGGACTACAAGACGCAGCTGGCTACGATGATGGCGGAGAACATGCAGCGAGTAGACCTGACGCTGCTGGAGCAGGCCCAGGGCGTGCAGATGATGATGGACCTGGGCATGGAGGTCGGCGAGATAGCTAAGAAGACCGGCCTGCGGAAGGACGCCATCAACCGGCGGGCGCAGATGCTCAAGTACGATTCGGCAAAGGTGAAGCAGGCCATTGCCAAGGGCGGAACGCTTTCGGACTTTGCGGAGCTGGACAAGGTCAAGGATGATGCGAAGCGGGAGAAGCTGCTGGGCTACATCGGCAACCCGAACTTCCGCAACCTGCTTAAAAGTGAGATGGACGATCAGCGGGACTGGGAGGTCATTGGGAAGCTGGCGGAGAAGCTGGAGAGCTTTGCAACCCGGATCAGCAATGTCGGCTTGGTCGGAAGCCGGGATCAGAAGATGCTCGACGTCAATAAGTGGCACAGACCGAGCATGCAGGTGGTGGAGGCGTACAGGATCCCGAAGGACGTCAAGGAGAAACGGTATTACTACCGCGTTTGTACTTACCCGTGCGTTGAGCTGTATGTGGCGGTCGACAGCGAGGTTGACGTCAAGGAGTACGAGGAGAAAAAGCAGACGAAGCGGGACCGTCTGCGGGAGCTCTGCGAAGCGAAGATGGATCTGGTGAAACGGATGACGAAGCGTCACCGGGAGCTGCGGATCGACTTCCTGAAATACAGCCCGAACCTGAAGCTTGACCGGGATTACCTGGTGGCCCGGCTCCTGGACGTGTGCCTGGTCTGGGGCGGGTACAACAACCAGCAGCAGAAGGCGCTGCTTTGCGACCTGCTGCAGGTGGCTGACGTCGGCAAGTGGAAAGACGAGTGGTGGCGCGACCTGATGCAGACCCGGACGGCCTACACGGCGGCCTGCATCATGATGGTCAAGCTGGATGACGGGTATCAGTATCCCTGGGCGAGTGAGTGGGACGGTGACGCCGGGACGAGCAGGCCGGTACCCAACAAGCCGAGGACGCTGGTGGTGCTCTACGATATCCTGCAGCACATCGGCTACGAGATGTGCGACGAGGAGAAGGCCCTGATGGACGGGACGCATCCTGTGTTTGAGAGGCCGGAGGTGGAAGAGTGAGGAAGGCAGAGGAAATCAAGAAGGCGCTGGCCGCTCCGGTGAACATGAGTGACCTGATCAGCAGGAGTGCGCTAATTGAGTTCGCCAGAAATCATTTTGGCGGAGAGATTGACTGCAATGATATCGCCCGATTCCCAGTCGTGGACGCTGCGCCTGTGGTGCATGCGAGGTGGGAAGATGACCGGATGCACTACAGGTGCTCAAATTGCAGTGGGCTATTCACAGATAACATTCTTTTCATCAATAGTGTGGATGGCGACTTACCGAAGTATTGCCCGGCATGCGGCGCGAAGATGGACGGAGGTGCCAGCAATGCCTGAATTTGATTTACTCCCCCGTGGGGTACTGCAAGGCACGGTTGAGCGAATGCTGTTAGACCGCGCGACGCAGCCTGAATCCCGCGCGCTGCTGGAGGAAGTGCTGCGCGTGATCAAGGGCATGCCCGCTGCCAACGCAGTGCAGGTCGTTCACGCCCATTGGCGCTCTGACACTTGGTGCAGCCATTGCGGAGCCGTAAAGCTGTACTCGCCCGACAATCGAAAGTCGAATCTGTTCTGCCACATGTGTGCGGCGAAGATGGACGGAGGTGAAGGCTGATGGCATACATGAACGGAAGGAAATACACCTGCGACAGGTGCGGTTCAGAAGCTTTCTGCAAGTGTACAGGAGAAGGCGAAACGGACGGCGGCTTCACCCGTTGGAACGAATTTGAGCCGCTCCCCGAAGGCTGGCAGACCCATTTTGAGGTCGGTATGCTCTGCCCCATGTGCAACCAGGAATTCAACATTTTCGTCACGCACTTTATGGGTGTGAAGATGGACGGAGGTGCTACTGATGGCAAGAATTGACCTCATTAGGCGCAGCGATGCGCTGGACGCGCTGCAAATTGTCGGCGCATGGAGTACCAGAGAGCAGCGGCGCGCATTGTCGCAGACCTACGACAAGCTGCATCGCGTGTCTGCCGTGGACGCGGTGGATGTCGTGCGCTGCAAGGACTGCAAGCGGCGCGGCACGTCCTATGAATGCCCGTACCGGAATCTGATGTTCACAGAGGCAGAGGGCTACCACTACGTCGATAAGACGACGGCTGATGGGTTCTGCAGCTTCGGCGAGCGAAAGGAGGTTTCGCATGGCGTCGATGGCGAGAAACGGGCTGATCCATCCGTGTGATAAAGACTGCGAGAACCGACATGCAGGGTGCCATGCGTCCTGCGAGAGGTGGGCAGAATACATATCAAAACGCGATGCGCTTTATGCACAAAGAGTCGAATTCGAGCAGGTCGTTGCGGCACGTCAGAACATTGCGAGAAGGATCAACAAAATTTGGAGAAAGGGGAGGCAGTGAGTATTTGAGAAATTACAGGCTGCAGCTGGGGGATATGGGGATCAGCCGGTGGGCGTATGAGGAGCTTAAAGCTTTTTGCAGGCAGTATCCAGAAAAAAAGGCAAAGGCGTCAGCCTTGCTTGGGGTGCAGGGCGGCAGTAAGGTCCAAACGGCCAGAGATGACCGGGGGCATGAGGTCGGCGTGGTGATGCCATCCTCGGGGAAGACCTCATCGCCTACGGAGAGCGCAGCGGAAAAGCGGGCCGTCCTGCTGGCTGACGTGGAGATGATTGACAAGATCGCCAGCGAGGTCGGCGGAGGCATCTGGCACAGGGCGCTGATCCTCAACTGCTGTTATGGCCTGAGCCACGAGTGCATTGGGCAGACGATTCTGCCGACCTCGAACCGTAACGCCTACTTTGCAGCTCGGAGAGAATTCTATTTCCGGCTTTACGGGGCAAGGGGCGGGATGGTGAAATAATTACTGGGGAGAGCTTCGGCTTTCCCCTTTTTGATACTCCGGGGGCAGTCAAAACGTTGTAAAGTGATATCGTGGATTCATGGGGAGGCAGAAAGCCTCCTCTTTTTGTTTCCCAGGAGTGCAGGCGGGGGCGTTGCCCATCACGGCGTCATGCCGGTTCAATGCCTGCGGGATTTATTCCTCCGGCTGGCGGGGGCTGGAGGGGCGTTGCAAAGGAGGATTGCACGATTGGAAAACCAGGCCACAATTCACGAAATGCTGGAGGGTAGCGATTCTACAACTGAGTATGATGCGTTTGTCGAGAAATTCAGGCCTAAACGGACCACAGACGACTGCTACACGCCGCCACTGGTATATGAAGCTGTTGCCGGTTGGGTGGAGAAAACATACGGTGTGGATCGTGGGCAATTCGTGCGGCCCTTCTATCCTGGCGGAGACTACGAGAATTTCCCCTACAACAGCAGGGATATCGTCGTGGATAATCCACCATTCTCCATCGCATCTCAGATCGTCAAGAATTATTGCAAACGCGGAATTCGATTCCTGTTGTTTTGCCCTGGCACTACCGGGTTGTTCAAAGGAATTGACACGATTCCAGTGACAATCCTTGCCACAGGTGCTGCTATTGTCTACGCCAACGGCGCAAATGTCAATACATCATTCGTCACCAACCTCGAGACAGAATATGTTGTGCGCTCTGCTCCAGACCTGCTCATGGCCGTCGAGGCTGCAAGTAGAGAAGAAGAGAAAAAGCAGAAGGTGCAGCTGCCTAAGTACATATACCCGCCCCACGTCGTGACGCTTACGCAGTTGAACTATTTTTCGAAGCACGGCACGGTTTATGGCGTCCGCCGGGGAAGTTGCGTCAGGATTGCCGCAATGGACGAACAACGTAAGTACGGCAAAGTCTGTTTCGGCGGCGGTCTTCTGGTATCGGAAAAGGCTGCTGCGGAAAAGGCTGCTGCGGAAAAGGCTGCTGCGGAAAAGGCTGCTGCGATTTCTTGGCGAATCAGTGCGCGTGAACGGGACATTGTGGAACATTTAGGATAAAGAACGGACGAAAGGAGGTGCAGCACACATGGCAGATAACAGCGAAGGAACAGCGAAAAAGAAGCGCAGGGGACCAGGGCGCCCCTTTGTCAAGGGGCAGAGCGGAAACCCAGGCGGAAGGCCCAAGGTGACACAGGAGCAGCGTGACGCGCTGGAAGCGGTCAGGGCGTTGGCTATGGAGGCATCTGAGGTGCTGCACCTGCTCATGACCGACGAGAAGACGCCGGCGGCTGTCCGGCTCCGGGCCGTGATGGAGATCTTCGATCGAACCTACGGCAAGGCAGAGCAGCCTGTCAAGGTGGAGGACTCTGCGCGCGACGTCCTGGGAGACATCCGGGCGGAGGTGGCACGAATCCAGGGTCAGGTGACCAATACGTGACCGAGAGAGGCGCTGAGGCCGTCCGCATGATGCTGGAGTACCCCGCGCTGATCGGGCGCATGGTTGGCTTTGACCGCCTGCGTGATGACCTGCACGGAGAATGGCTGAAGTCCATGCTGCTGGGCGTGGATGACATGACCCTGCAGTCTCATCGCGGCAGCTACAAGACCACATGTCTGTCCGTGGCTCTGGCGACGATGCTGCTTCTGTGGCCTGACAAAAACGTCATCTTCATGCGCAAGACAGATGCGGACGTGGTGGAGGTGGTCAAGCAGGTACAGGGCATCCTGTCTGGCGACGTGTACGGCGGTTTGTCGCGGGAGATTTACGGATCCTCGCTGACTCTGCCGCAGGCAACCGGGACGCAGATCACGACCTCGGTCTACTGCGCGCCTCGCGGTGCGTCGCAGCTGCTCGGGATCGGCATCGGCGGCTCTCTGACCGGTAAGCACGCGGACGTCATCATCACAGATGACATCATCAACCTGACCGACCGTGTCAGCCGGGCTGAACGCATGCGCACACGCAGCATCTACCAGGAGTTGCAAAACGTGCGTAACCCCGGCGGGCGGATCATCAACACCGGCACCCCCTGGCACCCGGAGGACGCTTTCGGGATCATGCCGCCAGCGGTCCGCTATGACTGCTACAGTACCGGGCTGCTGACAGAGGACAAGCTGGCCCAGCTCAGGCGGAGCATGGCCCCGTCGTTGTTCGCGGCAAACTATGAGCTGCGGCACATCGCAGCCGAAAACGCCCTTTTTGCAACCGACCCCGGAACGACGGACAACGCCGCCATGCTCTGGGACGGTGTGGCCCACATCGACGCGGCCTATGAGGGCGAGGACTACACCGCCCTGACCTGCGGACGGCGCATCGGCGGGAAGCTGTACCTGTACGGGCGCATCTGGCGGGCCCACGTGGACACGGTGATGGACGCGATCCTGGCCGACTGTGACCGGCTTCGGTGCGCGCCCATCTATTGCGAGACCAACGGCGATAAGGGCTATCTCGCCCGGGAAATGCGTGCCCGGGGCGCGGCTGTCCGGCCGTACTCCGAGAAAATGAACAAATACTACAAGATTTCGACGTTCCTCCGCAAGTGGTGGGGGAACGTCGTGTTTTTGGCCGGAACAGATCCGGCGTACATCGCCCAGATCATGGACTACAACGAGCAGGCCGAACACGACGACGCGCCCGACAGCGCAGCGTGCATCTGCCGGGTACTCGACAGAAAGGTGGATTTGTGATGTTTTTCAAGATTCCGAAATTCCTGAAAAAGAAGAAAAATGGCCTTACAATCTCTGTGGATTTTAATTCTGAGAAATTCGGTCCCTTGCTTGATGATGCACTCAGCAGATGCATGAGTGTCGGTGGGAAAACTTTTGACAAAATAAAAAGTTTTCGAGAAGACCCGCATTTCGTAGCGGAAACCATGTGCTGGAAGTGTGGCCATCGTTGGATTGCTACCTTCCCCGTGAATACGCTTCTGAAGCAGCTTCAGTGCCCGTCATGCGAGGAGCAAGGACACGTATTCATGACCAATCAGGATCTCGACGCAGTATATAGCGAGGAGTGACGCCCTTGTACACTGACCACACCTATCAGGACTGGGAAGCGATTAGCGTAGCCGAACGCCACAAGCTCCTGATGAAGATCATCGAGAGCTACAAAACCAGCCTCGACTTCCGCGCGGCCTTGATCGCGCAGAAGTATTTCCTATCCGAAAATGACGCTGTCAGCCGGAAAAAGCTGCTTAAGCCGCAGCGGTTCGAGACGCGCGTGAAGGTTCCCGCCCCTGACGGCAGCGAAACGGAGGTCACCAAGACCGGGCTGCGCGAGGTTGAGATCGAAGGTAACCGCGTGTATTCCAGCTTCTTCTTCCGCATCGTGACGCAGGAAAATCAGCACCTTCTGGGCAACGGCGTTTCCATCGGGGACAGCAAGAGCGACGACGGCGAGAGCATCAAGGCGCGTCTGGGTATCGGCTTTGACACGACATTGCAGCAGCTTGGCGAAAAGGCCATGATCCACGGTGTGTGTTGGGGCTACTGGAACCATGACCACATTGAACCTATCGAGGCCGTCAAGGACATCAACAGCGGTTTCGTCGCACTGGTTGACGAGGAAACCTCGGCACCTCGCCTGGGCGTGCAGTTCTGGCGACTGAGTGAAAAGCGCCCGCTGTACGTGCGGTTGTTTGAGGAGGACGGCATGACCGTCTACCGCACCAACGCAGACGGTGAGTTGATCGAATACAGGGCAAAACGCCCATATGTGCTGCGGATTGCCCGGGACGCTGCCGGGGAGCAGGTCATCGGAACGAGCAATTATTCATCTCTTCCGCTGGTCCCGCTGTACGCCAACCCCGAAAAGCGCAGCGAGTTCAACAATGCAATCAGGTCGAAGGTCGATGCTTACGACCGAATCAGCTCTGATTTCGTTGACAACCTCGACCGGGCAAACGACATCTATTGGGTTCTGAATAACTTCGGCGGAAACACGGCGGAAATCGCGGAGATGATCGAGCAGATCCAGCGCATCCGCGCGGTGGTCAACGTTTCCGACGGTATGGGCGGAGGCAGCACAGCGGAACCGCACACCTTTGAGGTGCCTTACGCGGCGCGACAGACGGCTCTTGACATCCTCGAAAAGCAGATTTACGAGGACATGATGGCCCTGAACACCAAGGAGATCACCGGCGGAAGCCTGACAAACGTTGCCATCAAGGCCAGCATGACCAACCTCAATCTGAAATGTGACCGCTTTGAGTGGCAGGTTTTTGCCTTCGTCCAGAGCGTACTGCGGCTGATTGGCGTGCAGATGGAGAAGATCAGCTTTGTCCGTCAGACGCTGGTCAATCAGACAGAAGTAGTGCAGGACATTGCTACCATGCGCGACTACATTGACGACGAGACTGCGCTGCGGCTTAACCCGTACATCAACGAGGACGAGATCCCCGAGATCATGGAGCGGATGGCGACCCAGCAGCATGCGGAGGCATATTCGGGCCAGCCGTCAATAGAAGAGCTTGACCGGTTGGCGAAGGGTGTTGATGCCTAATGATGGCCGTTGAAGCATGCGACACGCGAGAAGCGGATCTGCTAAGAAGGATCGACCGAATTTATGGCGATGCTTTGCGTACTGCTATAAAGCGCCAGGAAGCCTTTTTTAGAAAACTGAACGACGTGCAGACTGGGAAAATCAAGCCTCCGCAGTCATATGTTGATACCAATCGGGTTGATGTATGGCGTCGTGGGTTTGTTTCCGAGCTTATCCGTCAGAATAATGTTATCAATGGCATCATGGATGAGTTGGATCGTGCCGGCGTCCGCGCAGTTGCCGAAATACGTGCAGAATTGCCTGAGTACTACACGCTCAACCGCGACGAAGCAAGGGCGATCCTTCAATCCGGTATGAGGACGGCAGGATTCGACGGAACGCTTACGCAGATGACGAGGCGCCAAGTAGAAACCATTATCAGCGATACGGAAAGCCCTTTTTCGCGGTTGGCGTATAACAACCTTGGACAGAATCCTGTTGCTCGCAGAAGGCTGCAAAATCAGCTTGCGCAGGCCACGATTCTGGGTGAAGGACAGCCGGAAATCATTCGCCGGATCCGCGCTGTTACTGGTCAGACATATGCTCAGGCAAAGCGAGTCGCACAAACCGAGCGTACCCGCGTGCAGAGTCAAGCGCGCTATGATGCAGGAGCAGAGGCAATGGCACTCGGAGTCGCTGTTATTAACACATGGTCGACGAGGATGGTGAATTCGCGTGATTCGCATATCCGGCTTAACGGAAAGACGGTGCTGCAGGGTGATTACTTCCCCAACAGCCAGTTGCGTTACCCTGGTGATCCGACAGCCCCTGCGCGAGAGGTAGTCAACTGCCATTGCGTGCTTGTTCCTGATGTGCTGATGGATGGTCAGCAGGTCGTTGATGGGATGGTGATTTGATGGCTGTACAAGTAACGCTTAAAGATAACAGCAAAACCGTACTTAACCAGTTAAAAGGCAACACAGAGGCAGCGCTCAATGCCATGGGAATCAAGAGTGTGAATCTGATTTTGCACCAAATGCGACAAGGATATGGCAAACCAATTCGCATCACTGGTGATCTTCAGCGCGACGTGCAATTCGAGGTTGACACGTCGGATTCGTCCGTAACGGTTGGTAATACCCTGGTATACGGAAAGTATGTACACGAGGGCACTCACAAAATGACTGCCAGGCCTTACATCCGGGACGCGCTTACTGGAGAGAAACACAAAAAGCAGCTGGAAGAAGTTGCATCTGCTGCCCTAAAAACAGGGTTTTAATTATTGGCAAACACGGTCAGAGTGAAAGCAGTCACTCTGGCCGTTTGCAATACATGACATGCGGCGAAGTACTGCCGCCCGAAGAAAAGGAGATGTGTCAAATGGCTTTTACCCGAGCAGACATCCGCGCCATCCTGGGGGAGGCGCACACGGAGGACATTGAGAACCGTCTGATCGCCCTGCACCTGGGCGTGGTGGATCCTCTCAAGGATTCCGTTCAGACCTACAAGACCGACGCGGAGAAGCTTCCCGGCGTCCAGAAGGAGTTGGACGACCTGAAGAAGGCGGGAAATGCGGCCGAGGTACAGGCTGCGTTCGACGCCTACAAGCAGCAGGTGGAGGGCGAGAAGGCCAACGCGGCCAAGACGTCCGCCGTCCGTGCTGCACTCAAGGCCGCTGGCGTCAACCGTGACGAATTTGCCGACCTGCTGCTTGGCAAGGTCGATCTTTCCAAGGTGGAGCTGGACGGAGACAAGGTCAAGGATGCCGACGGCCTGATTGCTCCGCTGAAGGGCAGCTATGCCGGATGCTTCGGTACCGTGACCGACAAGGGCACTCCTCCGGCGAATCCCCCCGCTGGCGGCGGCAAGGGAATGACCAAGGATCAGATCCTCGCGATCAAGGACCCCGCTGAACAGCGCATGGCCATCGCGCAGAATCTCGATCTGTTTAACAAGTGAGAAAGGAAGTAAAGAATAATGGCTGCTGAAACTAATCTGATTACCAGTGAAGACCTCGCCCGCGCGCGCGAGGTACAGTTTACCCTGCGTTTCACCGAATCCATCAAGAAGCTGACCGAGGCCCTGGGCGTGACCCGCAAGATCGCCAAGCAGGCCGGTACCGTTCTGAAGTCCTACAAGGCGACCGGCACCCTGGAGGACGGCGATGTTGCTGAAGGCGAGACCATCCCCCTGTCCAAGTACCAGACCGAAGTGGTCAGCTATAAGGAAATCACCCTGCTGAAGTGGCGAAAGGCGACCTCTGCCGAAGCCATTATCGAAAAGGGCTATGATCAGGCCGTTACCATGACTACCGACCGCATGCTGAAGGATGTGCAGAAGGGCATCCGCGCCCGCTTCTTCACCTTCCTGGGCACCGGCACCGGCGTGGCTGCGGGCAATGGCCTGCAGGCTGCTATGGCGCAGACCTGGGGCAAGCTGCAGACCTTGTTTGAGGACGATGAAATCAGCGCCGTGTATTTCATCAACCCCCTGGACATCGCCGATTATCTGGCCACTGCGCAGATCACCACGCAGACCGCTTTCGGCATGACCTACATTGAGAATTTCCTTGGAATGGGCACCGTGTTCATGAATTCCAGCGTCCCCAAGGGCAAGATGTACTCCACGGCCAAGGACAACCTTGTCCTGTATTACATCCCCGTCAATGGTGCTGATCTGTCCGAGGCTTTCTCCTTCACTGCGGACAAAACCGGCTATATCGGCATCCATGAGGTGCCCGACTACACCAATATGACCGCGAGCGACACTGTCGTAAACGGCATGGAGCTGTTTGCAGAGCGCATCGACGGCGTGGTGGTGACCACCATCTCGGCCGCCGCTGGCGGCGAAGATGCTGGCGGCGAAGATGCTGGCGGCGAAGATGCTGGCGGCGGCGGCGATGATGTCGGCGGCGAGGAAACCGGCACCTGAAGGGCACGCGCCGCTGCCCCTGACCTGGAAAGCATGACCAAAGCGCAGCTTATGGAGTATGCACAGGCGCAGGGGATCGGCGGCGTGAGCATGACGATGCTCAAGGCAGACATGATCGCGGCCATCCGCGCCGCAGAGGAGGCTTAATCATGGCAGTAAGCGTTGCCGCTGTGATGCGGCACATCAACAACTATTTCGAGGTGGGCTGCATTTCCGGCGGGTTTGCCATCAGCGGCAACGCCATTGCCCCGGCTCCTGAATCCCCCTGGTGCTTTGTAAAGGGCAGTTGGATGCACGATGGCCTGTACAAGGTCATCGGCGGAAAGCTGCAGGATGTTCCCGGAGGTTTGCCGGAAGAGGAGTTCACCGGGCGGGTGTGGCTGTGCAAGCCCCCCGCCGAGTTCCTGTCCCTGTGCGAGCAGATTTCGGCCTACGATGACCAGAATCCCGTCGGATCGTTGCAGTCGGAGAGGTTCGGCGGGTACAGCAAAACGCGTTTCAGCAATGCCGCCCACAGCTGGCAAGAGGCCTTTGCTGTCCACCTCGCGCCTTACAAGCGCATGTTCACGGAGGTGGGCTGATGGCGCTCGAAGATTATTTCGAGGACTTTCAGTTCATGGACTACCGGTCTGTTTCTGACGGGATGGGCGGTTTTAAGCATGAACATGTCCCCGGCGCTCCCTTCCGGGCTGGCATCTACGCCAACAGTTCCAACGAGGCACAGATTGCTGGCCGAACGGGCAGCAAGACTATCTTTACCGTGACCACCAGGCTGAATGTAGAGCTTGAGCAGAACGACGTGATCCTGCGCAAGAGGGACGGTCGGCGCTACCGCATCACGGGCAACGCGTTGGACACCACCACGCCCGACGATGCCCGCGAGAAATACCGTGAAGTCAACGCGGAGGTGATCGAATGACCGGGCTGAAGCAGGTGCTGTATCAATTCTGGTCGCAGTTTGGCGTCACCGCGTACCTTGCTGATTGCGTACCGTCCGAAGCGGTGCTGCCGTACATCACCTACGAGGTGATCCAGCCCGCGCTGCGCGGCGAGGCGGTGCTGACGGCCTTCAACTGGCATCGTCGGAGTGAGGACGGCAACGTCGAGCGGTCGGCGCTGATGGACGATATCGCCGCAGCGATGCCCGAAGGTGGGCTGATGCTGGCGGTCGATCACGGATATGTGATCATTTACCGCAACGATGCGGGCTTCCAGCAGGACTGGCAGGATGATGTTGACGGCGATGTGATCGCTGGGCGCACGAGCTATGTCTTGCAGTATTACACGATCTAAGAGGTGAGCACATGAGTGAGATCCCCATGATGACGACCACGACCCTGGAGACGGTCGAGCACTACGCGCTGAATGCGGGCGGTCTGGCGGTCAATGTCGATATGTCCGGCATTACCACGGCGGAGCAGCTGGTGCAGTACATCCGCGACAACCCCGGCAAGGTGCTGGGCGCGACCAGCGGCGGAACGACCATCGCCGAAAACCGCGAGACCTGGAACCCCGAGCGCAATGGCAAGCGCGTCAACGCCAAGGGCGAGCAGTACTTCGCGGGCGCTGATCCCATGATCAAGGCCACGCTGATCGAGCAGACCCCGGCAAACATCAAGTACGGAAGCGGCGCGGCGGACATCACCGGCGACGGCACCACGCATGTGGTGGTCACTCCCCGGGCGGAGTTCCGCGCAAGCGACTATGCGGACAACGTGCTGTGGTTTACAAACTACGGCAGCAAGGGGATTATCTACGCCCTGCTTGAGAACGCACTGTGTACCAAGGGCATCAGCTGGTCAGTGAACGACAAGAAGGTCGCCACGAGCGAGGTTGAATTCCATGGCCATGCATCGGGCGTACTTTTCGAGACCGGGCTGCCGATCAAGTACGGCATCCTGTACAACGCGACGGCGTAATGATTCAAGGCGGCATCCTTCGGGGTGCCGCCTTTTGCGGATGGAGGAAACGCAATGAAAAATGTGCCTGAGATCAAGAAGCTGGCCGAGCTGGACGGCGACGAGATGGCGACGCTGCTATGCCGGATCGCTGAACCGGCTGCGAACATTTTTGCAGACCCGAAGACGGCGGAATTCTTTGCCGCTGGCGTGGAGCTGAGAAAGACGTCGCCGTCCATGATGGTCTATATGACGCAGCTTGCCGCGCTGGGTGCGCCGGTGCTGCTGGGCGAAAAGCACAGGGAGGACATTTTCGAGATCCTCGCTGCGCTCAAGGGCAGGACGAAGCAGGAGATCCGCAAGCAGAAGGGCATGCAGACGATGCAGGAGATCATCCATATCCTGATGTCTGATGCGGATCTGATGACCTTTTTTCGCCTTGGTGCGGCACACGAAGCCCCGGGCGATCAGGTCAGCGATCTACAGATACGGCCCGCCGCCGACGGTGCAAGCGCTGGCTGACGTGCTGTATGAGGAGCAGGAGCGGGAGGCCTGGCAGATGTACATGGCCGAGGTATCCTACCGGCTGCTCCCGTCGGCTGTGCGGCAGTCCTTCCCGACCTGGCGGTCGATCGTCGCGCCGGTGAAGCGCCCGGAGGTGACGCAGGACGGCTCGGAGATCCTGGACAGCATCCTGACGCAGGCCCTTGGAGGGTGATATATGGCAGTAACTCTTTTTGACCTGATGGCAAAGCTGACGCTGGACACGTCCGGCTTTGATACCAACGCGTCCAAGGCCGTCAGTCAGGCGGGCGGCATGACCTCCTCGCTGGAGGGCATGACCGCCAGAGCCGTGGCGATGGGCAATGCGATGTACAGCCTCGCCGTCAATGCGGCCCAGGCGGCGTGGAATTTCGGCGTGGATTTGGTGCAGACGGCGGCAGAGGTGCAGGCCGAGCAGGCCCAGTTTGCGTCCGTTTTTGCTGGAGTTGAAGACCAGGCATGGGGCGTTTTTGACCGAATCGGAACCCTGGCCAACATCCACACGGGCCGTCTGATGACGCTGGGCACGGGCATCTATACGCAGTTTGCATCAGCTGGCATGGAAAGCGCTGACGCGATGGCGGCGATGGAGCAGACGATGATGCTGGCTGCTGATGCGGCGGCATTTTACGACATCTCGCTGGAAGACGCAGCTCATATGGTCAGATCTTTCCTGCGCGGCAACGTAGAGGCTGGCGAGTCCATCGGCCTTTTTGCCAATGATGTGCTGCGTACCCAGTATGCGGCGGAGATGTACGGCGCGAAGTGGGCAGAGCTTAACGAGCTTCAGCGCGAATCGGTGCTGCTTGCCATTGCACAGGATACCTATGACCAAGCCAATGCTACGGGTCAGGCAGCACGAGAGGCGGACAACTACACCAACGTCCTGAACAACCTTAGGGAAACGTGGCGACAGATTAAGGCTGTGCTGGGTGAGCCTATCCTGAATGCGGTTATTCCTGTGATACAGGAGCTTGAGAAGTTCCTGAAGGACAACCCGGAATTGGTTGAAAAATTCGCTTCAGGAATCGGCGTGATTGCTTCGGCTTTGAGCGATGCGTTTGTCTGGCTGCTGCAATTCGTTGGCGAACACTCTGACGAAATCTTGTCCTTCATTGAGGGTATTGCTTCTTTCCTTGGCTTTGCTCCAACATCTGCAGAGCGAGAAGCTGCTGACGTTGTAACTGCATACACAGGAGCAACAGTATCCCCTGACCAGGTATCCGGCTTCTATTCCGAAATCCCCTCGCTTGTGATGGATATGATCCGTGCTGCTGATCGATTCTACGATCTTGATTACAGCGATGACGCGACCAATGCAGAAATAAATGCAGCGCATAGTGAATTCCAGCGTCTGTGGTCTGAATTGCTGGTTGATATGACGTCGGATCAGCAGCGGGCGATGGAAGCATGGATGGAGAGCAGCGGAATCCGTGATGAAGATTCGTCCTGGCGTTTGAATCAGGATGGAACGATTCCGGAGGGCGTTATCGAAAGCCTACCGAGTTTTGTGATGGGGATTGTGAATGACATGATGTCATCCATGAATGAGCTACCCGCAACGATTGCTGCTGCTCTCCCCGGTGCGCTTTCCGGCGTGCAGGTGGTGCTCAATGACAACATCGTTGGCGTTGTGGCGGCAGGCATGCAGCGGAATGCAAACGCCAAGCGATTCACGCTATGAGAGGTGACAAATGCATAGATTTGACGCAGCTATCAATGGTGTGAGCCTCTCGGGGCTGGATCCGTACATCTTGCTGGCTGACATTGACGAGAGACCGCCGGAGTACCGGCAGGAGCTTGCGGCAAGGGCGATTCGCTCCGGCCAGCGAATCAGCGCTCGGACGCGGCTGTCCCTGCCTGTTGCTCTGAAAATCCACATCACGACGCCCCATATCCTGATGCGCAGCCATGTGATGCAGAGGCTTGCAGAGTGGGTAGGCGACGGCGGCTGGCTGACCATCAATACCAGGCCGGAACAGAGGTTGTATGTTTATCCTGATCCGGCTCCTGCGATGGGGAGCCACTTGTCGTGGACAGACGAGATTGAGGTGACGTTGACCGCATATGAGCGTCCATACTGGGAACAGACCTATCCGACTGTCGCGGTCATCACGGAGCATGGGAGCATTTGCCCCATCGGAACCGTTCCGGATGCTTATGTCGAGGTGGACGTAACCAACAATGGCGAGGGTGACCTGACCACCCTGACTGCGACGTGTGCGGACACGCGCATCAAGTTGGAGGGGCTGGCCGTACCGCCCGGGGAGCATGTCAAAATCGCATACACGGACAAAGATGTGCTGACCATCACGGCGGCTGGCGTTTCTGCGCTTGCCAACCGCACGGCGGACAGCCATGATGACCTCATCGCCTACACCAGGCAGCCCAACATCATCACGGTGGAGGCTGACCAAATTGTTACGGCGGAATTCTCTTCGAGGGGGCGCTGGCGGTGATTTACTCCAACAAGCAGGCCAGTGTGGGACTGACATCGTCCTGGCGCTGCGTTTACTACTACTACGGATCATGGTACGAATGGAAGCTGCTGGACACTCCGACAACGGCCAGCAGAACTGTTACATTCGACGTATCTTTGCCGTTTGATGCGGTCATCAAGCGCGTATGGATGACGATGGGGATTTCGCGCCCCCTCTCCGGCAGTGCGTTCCAGAGGGTTAACGGAATCGGTATTCCGTCATCGGGCGAGGTGGAGTTGCCTAAAGAAGACTTTACGGCGGAAACGACCTCTTATGAGGCCGTTTTTTCGTTCCGTGCGAATGGCATGGTGTTCCAAGACCCCAACCTGCATGAGGCAACGCTCACAATCGTTGATCCGACTCTGCACATTGAGTACGACTCTGAAAATGAAGGCACAGAAGACGATGACACCACGATTGTAAGACGTGATGCTGAAACTGGAGTACAGCTTCCCCGCCTGCTTGGTGCGGGTTACAGGGAGACAGATCGGCTGAAGGCAGTTTCTCTCCGCCTTGAGATGAATATCGACCCGAAGCACAGGGCGGTGCTTAAACTGCCCATCGATGGCGCGGAGGTCAGGGTCGGTGATTTCGTGGAACTATTTTCGCCTCATGGCAGCGCGGGTCTGTTCCGTGCAACCGAGGTGCAGAAGAATTATGGCCTGCCTTCCGGCAGGACGGTCTATCTTGAGCATGCCATCGGAACGCTGGCAGATAGTCTGGCTATCGGTACGCAGAGCATGCAGGCTCCTGTCGCGACGGTCTTTGCCACGTTGCTGGAAACCCAAAACGTCCGGCATTGGGTGCTGGGTGACTGCGAAGTGCCAGAGGACTACGAGCTTGTGTATGAGTACAGCTACGACAACCTCTTGCAGGCCGTCACCACGTTGACCAAGTCCCTGCCACCGGAGTACATGTGGGAATTTGACACGACACGTCACCCCTTTGTGATGCATCTGCGCAAGTTGCCGGAAGGTGATGGGTGCGAAATGCGAATGCGCAGGAATCTTTCGCGTGCGCAGCTTACGATTGACCGAAACTTACTTTGCACCCGCATTATCCCCTTTGGAGCGGGCGAGGGAACGGACCGTGTGACGCTATCTGCTCTGATCGGCAGTCAGCACATCGACAGCCCGACAGCAGAGATCTGGGGGCTTGTCAGTCGAACCATCACAGCAGATGACGTCTTTGATGCACCCACCCTCAAAATCGTTGCGGAGCGGTATCTCGAAAGGTATAGCAATCCATTGGTAAGCGTGACGATGGATGCGGTAGACCTTTACCAGGCTACTGGCGAGAAGCTGGATTACTTCCGGAACGGGGCTCTTTGCCGTCTTGCTCTTCCGGATTACGGCGTTACTATGGAAGAGCGCGTCATACAAGTTGTCTGGCCCGATGTCTACGGAACCCCGGAGAGGGTAGATGTAACGCTGGCAAACCGCATCCGCGATGCAGCGGACGAGATCGCGGAACTGATGCGTGAGGCGAAGAACATCAAGCTTCTGGGTGGCACGGTTGAAACGATCGAAGAGTTTTCCAGGGCAGGTAACATCATGCCCGGAAGCCCGTTTGTCCAGTCGTTTGATATCACCGGCTATGGTAATGTGCTGAATGTAAAGACGTCCTACAGGTGTGTAACCTCTGATGGCAGAGAAGTGAACTGCCATATCCGCATTGACGGAAATTCCGTGGACGATACAGAGGCATATGCAAAGCTTGTTGATCTGACAAAGTACCTCGGCAAGGATGAGAACGGCGTACCGACGGTCGGTACACATCGCATCACGCTGACGCCTGCGACCTTGAATGAGGTTGTCAGCACCGTCGAGAATACCATTACCATCAAGCAAATCGGGAAGAGGTGAGGAATACGAATCCTTTTGTCCATGAATTTTACGTAGACCTGAAGAATGGAACGACCCAGTACAGGGAAAAGAAGCCGCTTGCCCAGGGTGATGCTTACGCGGATAAAATCATTGTACACGTGCAGGAAGGGGGCCATGATGTACCGCTGGATGGCGTCGGCGTAAGTGCAAAAGTCATCCGGTATGATGGCCAGACGGTCCCGCTTGTCGGAAGCGTGGAGGATGGAGCAGCATGTGTTGTGCTGGATCCTGCATGCTATACCGTGCCTGGGGATGTAAAGGTAAGCGTTGCGCTGTCGGCGGGCGATATGGTGCAGACTGTCCTCGCGCTGTTGATGAATGTTGAAAACAGCGAGACCGGCATTGTTGTGGATAATGGTGTCATCGGTGATCTGACGTCTATCCTCACGGCGATTGCCGAGATGAGAACTGCGACAGATGCGGCGAACAATGCTGCTGCAGAGGCAATGGAAACAACGGCTGCCGTCATTGAAGATGCACAAGCTGCTGTTGATGAGATCAACCGCGAATCTGATGCTGCGAAAGAGGCGCTTGCAACCGAAGTGAGAACGGCTATTGCTGAGATGTCTGCAGCGGTAAGTGTTGCGGCACCTTCCATCATGGAGGACTCTGCAGCGTCTATTGTTACTGTGGACGACGCCGCTTCCCGCCCCGCTGTGCAGCTGGTCTCCACCATCAAACCTGCCCAGCCCGGCACCGGCGATCCCAGCCCCGACAACGTGCGGCCTATCAGCGGATGGGACACTGCGAACCTGACTCGCACGGGACGTAATCTCGTCAGTCATCTGGATTATATCAAGACGAATGGTCATACGGCAACGACGCTCTCCGAGAGCTACATTGACGTTACAAATCCGACACAGTACGACTACGGCAATATTCCGGTGCAGCTCAAGGCCGGTGTGACCTATACTCTTGTCATCGACTGGGAGGTGTACGGGCGTGATGATGCAAGCACCGGCAACACCAGTGCATCTTACTACATCGGCAAAGCCGGAACGACATCTGCATATATCCGCACCCGCACG
>JAFXCE010000150.1 GCA_017521565.1 Clostridia bacterium
ACAGCAGGGAAAGGAAATCCTGATTATCGATCCGAACACGCTAGAAAAGATACACATTCCGGCAAGAGAATAACGAACCAACTGAAAGCGCAGCTGAGAGGCTGCGTTTTTTCATTGCCAAGGTGGTGAATAACATGTCAACGATTATGGGCATCGACATTGAAACATACAGTTCCGCGCCGCTGCCCAAATGCGGTGTATACCGCTATACCGATGCACCCGACTTTGAGGTGCTTCTTTTTTCATATGCCTACGATGACGAGCCGGTAGTAACGGTTGACCTTGCCTGTGGTGAAACGCTTCCATCTGATGTCATCGCTGCGCTGAACGATCCGACGATTATCAAGGTTGCGTATAACGCACAGTTTGAGCGCGTCTGTTTGTCACGGTATCTTGGGCGCTGGCTCGATCCGCACCAATGGCGCTGCACGGCGGTAATGGCCGCTTACCTGACGCTTCCCTCCCGGCTGGCAGACGTCGCCGTTGCTCTGAAGCTCAGTCAGCAGAAGATGGAGGAAGGTAAAGACCTTATCCGGTACTTCTCTGTTCCCTGCAAGCCTACCAAGACCAACGGAGGCAGAACAAGAAACATGCCTGCGGATGCTCCTGAAAAGTGGGCGCTGTACAAGAAGTACAATGCGCAGGACGTTGTGACCGAGCGCGCTGTTCGTAAGGCGCTGGAAGCGTGGCCGCTGCCGGAGCATGAGTGGAAGCTGTACGCGCTGGATCAGCAGATCAACGACCGGGGCGTGCGGGTGGATAAGAAGCTCGTCAAAAACGCCATCGCTGTCGATGAAGTGTTTACGGAAGCAGCCTATCAGCAGGCAAAGGAACTGACCGGGTTGGAGAACCCCGGCAGCGTCAATCAGCTGAAAGCATGGCTGGCTGATCAGGACATGCCCATGGAATCCCTCGCCAAGAAGATCGTACAAGAAAAAGCTGCGCAGACGGACGGCATCGTAGCTGAGCTGCTGAATCTCCGCCTGGAACTGAGCAAGACCAGCGTAAAGAAGTACGAGGCCATGGCGCGCACAGTTTGCCGTGATGGTCGCATCCACGGGCTTTTGCAGTTCGGCGGCGCCTCGCGCACCTTCAGATGGGCAGGCAGGTTGGTCCAGGTGCAAAACCTCCCGCAGAATCATCTTCCCGACCTTGATCTGGCCAGGGAGATCGTGAAGGCCGGTGATGAAGAAATGCTCGACTCGCTCTTTGATTCCGTTCCGGGCACGCTCTCCGAACTTATACGCACGGCATTCATCCCGAAGGAAGGGTGCCGTTTTATCGTAGCCGACTTCTCGGCGATTGAAGCCCGCGTACTTGCATGGCTTGCCGGAGAGAATTGGGTGCTGGACGAGTTCCGGGGAAAAGGAAAGATCTACGAGGCGACCGCCAGCCGTATGTTCCATATCCCGCAGGAGACGATCGTCAAAGGGCATCCCAACTACGAATACCGTCAGAAAGGCAAACAAGCTACCTTGTCCTGCGGTTACGGCGGCGGTGTCGGCGCACTGAAGGCCATGGGAGCGAAGATGCCCGAGGAGGAGATGCAGCCGCTGGT
>JAFXCE010000151.1 GCA_017521565.1 Clostridia bacterium
AGTTTTAAATTGCGGCCATTCACGCAGCATGATTCCGGGATCGGTTACCGCCTATTCAAAGGCGGTTTCATTTCCATCCCCTGTTCAAGCTTGAATCTGATATTATGATTCATTCATAAATACGCGCATTTCATTTTTTCCCCGATTGCTCCAGGCATAATATGGAATAGCAAAAAGACCCGCCGCTTCCATCGGCACAATGCCGCCCAAGAGCTTTTCATCATAATCAAGTACATGCACTTCAGCGTCTTCAGGCAGCTTCGATGCTTTCAGCCCGCCGGGATTGTCAATCCCCTCAAAACAATACAGCAGCGGCCCGCGCGCAAGCGCGGTCTTTCCGGCGGTATCTGCCACCCGAGCATCCGTATATACGCGCCTTGGCAGCATATCAAAGGAGATCTTGATTTTGTCCCCATCCTGCACATGCAGATAGGCATATCCCTTTTCCATACGGATTTGTGCATGCTTTCCATTCTTCTGCAGAACCGCATTTTCCGCATGAGAGGGAATGTGAATCGCCAATTCAAAGGGGACGCTGCTGCGCTGAATCACATACTCCGCCCGCCCTTCCCACGGATAGGCGCTTTTCACGGAGATTTCCGCCGGTCCCGCCGCCGCTTTGCTGCCAATCAGCAGATGCGAATACACCGTGTTTCCATCCTCGCTCCACAGATATCCGCCCAGCGATGCGATCAGCCTTGCCAGATTCGGCGGACAACAGGCACAGGAATGCCACTGTGGGCGCTCCGTCAGCACATGCTCATATCCCGGCGCCTTGCCGGCAACAGCGGGATCAACCTCAAGCGGATTGACGTAAAAGAACCGCTTTCCGTCCATCTGCATGCCAGCAAGCGCAGCATTGTAGATTTCCAATTCCAACAGGTCAGCATACCGACCATCCGCATCAAGTGCCAGCATATTTTTCGCGAAAAACGCCATCGCCACCGCAGCGCAGGTTTCTCCGTAGCAGCGATCCGGCGGAAGATCATAATCACTGGTAAACGACTCATGATGCGCATTGGAGCCTATCGCGCCCGTGACATACATCTGCCTCTGCGTGATGGCGTCAAACATGCGCTCACAGGCATGGCGCAGCCTCTCGTCCCCCGTCGCATGGGCGGCGTCCGCCATCGCCGCCAGCATATATACCTGACGCACGGCATGACCGCGCGCAGTCGTCTGTTCCCTGACCGGGACGTCGCTCTGATTATACACCGTATCTTTGGGATCGATATCATAGCCGCCGTAATGTACGCCGGGATGGGGCGGCGTATGCTTTGCAAACCAGTTGGGATCCTGCCCGCGCAGATCGAGGAAGCGCATCGCCATATCCAGATAGCGTCTGCAGCCCGTCACGCGGTACAGGCGCATAAGCGCCAGCTCGATCTCCTGATGACCGGGAATACCCTCCTCCAGCATAAAACGGTCGGCGATGTGATCCGCCAGGCGGATACAGATATCCAGCAGTTCCCGCTTTCCTGCCGCTTCATACAGTGCCACGCCTGCCTCAATCATGTGTCCTGCACAGTAAAGCTCATGACATTCCAGCAGGTTTTTGAATCTGTTTTCCGGTTCCTTAACCGTAAAATATGTATTCAGATAGCCGTCTGCCTGCTGCGCGCGGCCAATGAGCGCGACGACGTCATCCACACGCGCAGACAGCGCGGGATCATCACCAAGCGCCAGAGAATACGCCGCGGCTTCCAGCCATTTGGCAACGTCGGAATCCTGAAAGACCATCCCGTAGAATTCGCCGCTTTCCTCGCCGGCTGCCATACGGAAATTGCTGATCGCATGCGATTTCTCTGCGCCGGGGACTTCGTCACGCAGAATCCTCTCCATGTATGGAATCGTGACATCTGTCATCAGTCTCTGGCGTGAAGACCAGAAAGCGTCCGTGATCCTGACCTTACGCATAGGGAGTGCGCGGATGCTCATGGTAACCTCCTTAATTCTTCATGCCGGTCATAACAATGCCTTCAACAAAATAGCGCTGCCCGAATAGATAAAACACAATGCCCGGAATAAAGGACAGGCAGGTTGCGCACATGATGCTGGACCAGTCGTCATTGAAAGATCCCTTAAAAATATTCAGACCCAGAGCCAGCGTATAATTGTCCCGGCGCGTGATATAGGTAACCTGCTGCAGCAAATCGTTCCACAGCTCGATGAACTTGAGCAGACCCACCACGATCATGGCAGACTTGATCGCCGGAACAATGATGTATACCAGAATCCGGAAATGGCCGCAGCCGTCAATTCTTGCAGCCTCATCCAGCTCCCGCGGAACAGTTTTGACAAACTGGCGGATCAGGAAAATATTGAACGCACCGCCGCCGCAGAAGTGCGGCAGAATCAGCGGCCAATAGGTATTGACCAGACCGAGCTTGGCCCAGACGACAAACAGAGGAATCAGCGTTACCATGGAGGGAAGAAGCATGGAGCCCACACAGAGCATGAACAGAAATTTCTTTCCCCGGAAGCGCAGTCTTGCAAACGCATAGCCACCCATCGTGGCGGTGATAACAGCGCCAACGACAGAAGGCACCAGAATCGTCATCGTATTGCCAAGAAATTTCCAGTATTCGAACACCTCCAGCGTCGCCTTGTAATTCTCAAAGCGCCACTGCGGCGGCAGAAACGCCGGCGGATAGGCATAGAGCTCTCCATTGGACATCAGCGAGGAGCGGAAAATCCAGTAGATGGGGAACATCACGACAAGCCCAAGAAGAATCAGCGCGGCCAGACTGAGGATATCCGCGATTTTTTCCCGCCTCCGCCTGGAAGCCAGACGCCCTGCGAGCGTTTTGGATGCTGCCTTCGTCATTCCTTATCATCCCCCTCGTAGAAAATCCAGCCCTCGCTGGTGGCAAACAGAATCGATGTAAAAATCGCAATCAGGATGAAAAGAATCACCGCCACAGCGCTGCCATATCCGTATTTATGGGACTTGAACGCCTGCGTATAGAGCATGTAGCACATATAATAACTGCCCGTGCCCGGTCCGCCCTTGGTGAGGGAAAGAGCCGGCGTGATCACCTGCAGATTGGATACCAAACTCATCAGAAGGTTATAGAAGATGATGGGCGTCATGCACGGAATGGTGATTTTCCAGAAGCGCTGCCATGCATTTGCCCCGTCGATTTCCGCCGCCTCATGATAGGTGCGAGGCACATTCTGAAGGCCAGCAAGGAAAATAACGATCAGATTGCCGCTCAGCCATACGGCAATCAGCGCCAGAGACGGCGTCACCAGCGTACTGGAATCCAGGAATTTGATCGGCGATCCGCCAACCAGCTTCACGACATAATTGAAAAAACCGTGATTGTAGTCATACAGCCATTTCCAGCCCAGATACACCGCCAACGCAGGCAGCACATAGGGCAGATAAAACACGGCGCGGAAAAAGCTTCGCGCAGGAACCTTTCTGTTGAGCAGCAGCGCGATCATCATCGAATAGATGATGCTGCCGACAACCGACAGGCCCGCATACCGCAATGTATTGAGCAGGGAAGCATAAAACTTGCTGTCATTGGTAAACAGACGGACATAATTATCCAGTCCTACAAACTTCATTGCACCCAGTCCGTTCCAGCTGAACAGGCTCAACGCAAAGGACGCAATCATAGGAAGATACGTGATACAGACAAGACCGATCACCGATGGCAGCAGACAAATCCACGCCGTCCGCGTCTCGTCGCGATTGTATTTGATCCTTTTCTTCGTCGGCTTGGCGGTCATGCCGGTCTCCTCCGTTCACAAACGATCCGATTAAGTCGGGGGAACGCATAAGCGTTCCCCCGACAGCAGCAATTGACTTGATTACTCGATGACGATCGCTTCACAGAGCTCCGGATAGATCTCATTGATCACATCTTCGGCCGTGCGCTCGCCGCTCCACACGCTCTGCAGCGCAGTGAAGAGGATTTCGTTGGTGGTCACCTGCGTGTTGGGCGTGAAGTACCAGCAGGCCGGCTTG
>JAFXCE010000018.1 GCA_017521565.1 Clostridia bacterium
CGTTACGTTGCCCGCAGCCGCGGCAGCGCTTCCCCGATGCTCAAGCGCACGAGCCACATCACTGTCGTGCTCGACCAGAAGTAAGGAGGTTTTCGGATGGGCCAGAAAGTGAATCCGCATGGCGCCCGCGTTGGCGTCATCAAGGATTGGAGCACCCGCTGGTACGCGGACAAGAAGAACTTTGCTGATAATCTTGTCTCCGACGCGAAGCTCCGCAAGATGATTAAGACTCTGGAGTTCGTCGACGACAAGAGCAAGAAGTCTGTCAAGCTCTACGACGCCGGCATCTCCCACATCGATATCGAGCGCCGCTTTGACAACGAGAAGGTTCGCGTGACCGTGACCATGTTCGTTGCCAAGCCGGGCATCGTGATTGGTGCGAACGGCGCCAACATCGAGAAGATCAAGGCTGTCATCGCCAAGGAGCTCGGCGCGAATGCGCAGGTCATCCTGAACGTTCAGGAGATCAAGAGCCCGGACACCGATGCGCAGCTGGTTGCCGAGAACATCGCTGCGCAGCTCGAGGGCCGTGTGTCCTTCCGCCGCGCGATGAAGAAGTGCCTGCAGAGCGCGATGCGTGCGGGCGCGAAGGGTATCAAGACCTCCGTTTCCGGTCGTCTGGGCGGCGCGGACATCGCGCGCTCCGAGGGCTATCACGAGGGTTCTATCCCGCTGCAGACCCTGCGTGCTGACATTGACTACGGCTTCGCCGAGGCGAAGACCGCGTACGGCCGCCTGGGCGTGAAGGTCTGGATCTACAAGGGCCAGGTTCTTCCGACCGCTAAGAAGGTTGCCAAGACCGAAGGAGGCAAGTAAACCATGTTGATGCCCAAGAGAGTGAAGCGTCGCCGCGTCTTCCGCGGCCGCATGAAGGGCAAGGCCCATCGCGGCAATTTCCTGGCTTACGGCGATTTTGGCATTCAGGCCACTGAGCCGTGCTGGGTGACTGCCCGCCAGATCGAGGCTGCCCGTATCGCCCTGACCCGCTACACCAAGCGTGGCGGTCAGGTCTGGATCAAGATCTTCCCGGACAAGCCGATCACCGAGAAGCCCGCTGAAACCCGAATGGGTTCCGGCAAGGGTACTCCCGAGTACTGGGTTGCAGTTGTGAAGCCCGGCCGCGTTCTGTTCGAGGTCGCTGGTGTGCCGGAAGAGGCTGCCCGTGAGGCTCTGCGTCTGGCTTCCCACAAGCTGCCCCTGAAGACCAAGTTCATCAAGCGCGCTGACAAGCCCGCGACCGAAGAGGCTGGTGAAGAGTAATGAAGGCGAATGAATTTGTTTCCATGAGCAAGGATCAGCTGACCGCGAAGGTTGCTGAGCTGAAGAAGGAGCTCTTCACCCTTCGTTTCCAGCTCGCTACTGGCCAGCTGCAGAACACCATGCAGATTACTGCTGTGAAGCGCGACATCGCCCGTGCGCTGACCGTGCTGCGCCAGCAGGAGAAGGCTTAAGTGAGAGTGGAAGGAGGCAGCTGCTGCCATGTCTGAAATCAACACCAATATGGAGCGCGGTCTGCGCAAGACCCGTATCGGCGTCGTCGTGTCCGACAAGATGGACAAGACTGTCGTCATTCAGATCAAGACCCGCGTCCGTCATCCGCTGTATGGCAAGATCATGAATAAGACTTCCCGTCTGAAGGTTCATGATGAGAACAATGAGTGCGGCGTTGGCGATACCATCCGCGTGATGGAGACCCGTCCGCTTTCCAAGGACAAGCGCTGGCGCCTGGTCGAGATCATCGAGAAGGCGAAGTAAGCCTGCTGTCATGTAAGGAGGAAAAACCCTATGATTCAGCCGAAAACCCGGCTTATGGTCGCCTATAACTCCGGCGCCAAGGAAATCATGTGCATCCGTGTGCTGGGCGGTTCTTTCCGGCGTGACGGTTCCATCGGTGATATCATCGTGGCGAGCGTCAAGTCCGCGACCCCC
>JAFXCE010000152.1 GCA_017521565.1 Clostridia bacterium
ACGTTGCTTTTTTCATTGTCATATCCTCCTGTTTATCACTTGATTTCATCTATCACGCAGCGGGCCGGGATAGAACGCGTATACATCCTCAGGACAGCGCGCCGCCGACGATCGTCTATTCGATAGACGTTATATTTACTATCGCGCCAAACCGGATGCCTGCAGCAGGGCGTAAAGATAGTCGGCGTATTTTTGGAGGATGTCCTCCAGCGGCCCTTCCCGCTCGGCCTTGACGGACATGGTATTCGCGATCTTCGCCATACCGAAAAAAGCGTTCTGAGTCGGGATGGCCTGCAGCAGCATGGCGCTCCGTCCCGCCGGCGAGGGAATGTAGGACAGGATGACCTGGTTCTTTTTATCGGGGTATACGATAATCATATAGCGCGCCGTGGCGGGAAGCACGACATAGCGCTTCGTGTACCCAGAAGCGCCGTGATCACGATGGGAAGCGCCCGCCATCCGCCCAGGGACGTTTCCTCCTGCCGGCGTGTCCGGGAAGGCTCGGGCGCAGGCGGTACGGGAGGTGGGAGGGAGGTATCCCGCTCTCCCGGCGCGTTTGCCTGTGACGCCCCGTTTATCTGCTTTCCGCAGTTGTCGCAGAAAACGGAATCCGGCATCAGCTCTGTGCCGCAGAACGGACAGAGATTCTGGGCCGGTGCGGAAGCAGCCGCCAGATCCTGCCGTGCCCCGCAATCGGGGCAGAACTTCACGCCCTCCGCAATGGACGCGCCGCAGTTTTGACAGAACATACCATCACCGCCTTATATTCATTACAATTCTCCTATTGTATTCTACCAAATGTGTGATATAATTTCATTAATTTCACAAATTTCTGCATTGAAGGATTTTGTGAAAAATGAAGAACAGGGGGGTGCGTATCATGTTATCGGATCGGATCACCGAGCTGTTCCGGCTGCTGCAATGCGGCAATACGGAGATCGCCCGGTTCGCGGGCTGCTCGCCCTCCAACATCTCCCGGCTGAAACGGGGCCTCACCCGGCCGAAGCCGGGGAGCCGCGCCGCCCTGCGGCTGGCGGAGGGGATCTATCGTTACGCCGATTACGAGAACATGTTGGGTATGCTGGGCGAACTCTGCCATACGGCGGAGACGAGCGCCGGGACGATGATCCCCGCCATCGCCGCCTGGCTGTATGAAGAGAGCGACTATTCCCTGCCGAGAGCGGTCACGCCGAAAAGCAAGCTCCGGCTGGAGCGTCAGCGGCAGAGCTTCGGCGAGAGGCTCGATAAAACCATGACGCTGCTGGAGATCACGAACGGTCAGCTGGCCGGTGCACTGAACATAGACGCATCTCTTGTGAGCCGCTACCGCAGCGGGGTTTTGTACCCGAACCGAAACGAACCGATCAAGGAACACCTGTGCGAGCATCTCATGAGGCGCACTGAGAGGGTGGGCAAAAAAGAGGAGCTCGCCGCGCTGTGCGGCGTCGATACAGAAGACCTCGATCCGGAGGCGTTGACGGACTGGCTGTTTGACGAGGCGGAGGAGCGGCCTTCGGAAATGGCGGAGACGCTGTTTCGCTCCATCGACGTCTTTACGCCGGGACGCGGCGTGCCGGACGCGGCTCCGCAGCTTCCGCCCATACAGGAGGCGGAAA
>JAFXCE010000153.1 GCA_017521565.1 Clostridia bacterium
AGCAGCGCCAGAACAGGCTTGACGTAGATCTTGGTCGGGGTGAGCAGGGTCTCGGCGATGGTCTTGCCGCCCAGCTCCTCGCGCGCGACGTAGAGTTCCGGATTGTTGTTGTCAATGTCGAACACCTTGCGGCACAGGGAGAAGCCGTTGGAATGGATGCCGGTGGACGGCAGCGCGATCACAACGTCGCCCTCGGCCATGCGGGTGTTGTCCAGAATCTTCTTCTTGTCCACGATGCCCACGGCGAAGCCGGCAAGATCGTAATCCTCGACCGGCATCATGCCCGGGTGCTCGGCGGTTTCGCCGCCGATGAGCGCAGCGCCGGACTGCACGCAGCCCTCGGCCACGCCGCCGACGATCGCAGCGATCTTCTCTGGGATGTTCTTGCCGCAGGCGATGTAATCCAGGAAGAACAGCGGCTTGGCGCCCACGCAGATGATGTCGTTGACGCACATGGCGACGGCGTCGATGCCGATGGTGTCGTGCTTGTCCATGAGGATCGCCATCTTCACCTTGGTGCCGCAGCCGTCGGTGCCGGAGACGAGCACCGGCTCTTCCATGCCGGCAATCGGCAGGCCGAAGCAGCCGCCGAAGCCGCCGACGTCATCCAGGCAGCCCTCGTTGCGGGTGCGGGCGACGTGCTTTTTCATCAGTTCAACAGCGCGGTAGCCCGCGACGATATCCACGCCGGCAGCGGCGTAGGAAGCGGAGCTGGAATTCTCGTGTGCCATGATTGTAACCCTTTCTTTCGTTTGGTCGTCAGAGGGGATGATGGTTATTTGTAGGGGAGGGGCTCTGCTCATCCCTGCTGTGTGCAGATTATCGGGCGGAGCAGAGCCCCGCCCCTACAGAACTGCTTGAAGCAGCCGCGAAGCGAAGAGGGGGTACGGGGACTCCGGGGAACTCGCATAGTCGCGCAAGCGCTCCTTGCGATTCCCGACGTTCCGCCTGCCTATTTCCGCCACTGGCGGCGGCAGCCTTCAGTCCCTCAGGCGGGTTTGGGCGGCAGCCCAACGTAACCCCGTTGCTTAACCCTTGCCGTTCCAGCAGTAGGTGCAGACCTTGCAGGGCTCAAGGCCGATGGCCTCATAGATGCCTTCAAGGCTCTGATACTCCAGAGAAGCGAAGTGCAGCTTTTTGCAGATGGCGTCGCGCATCTTGCGGCCGCGCTCGCTGCTGCCGTCGCAGTACTCGTCCAGATGGTTCATGCCCTCCTCGCCCTCGAGTTCCATGATCGTGGCGCGCGCCAGCAGATCCATGGGGGAGGTGGAGCGGGAGAAATTGAGATACTTGCAGCTGTAGAGAATCGGCGGGCAGGCGGAGCGGATATGCACTTCCTTGGCGCCGTTCTCGTAGAGGAACTCGACCGTCTCGCGCAGCTGCGTGCCGCGCACGATGGAGTCGTCCACAAACAGGAGCTTCTTGTCCTGGATCAGCTCATGCACCGGGATCTGCTTCATCTTGGCGATCATGTTGCGCTCGCGCTGGGTCGCCGGCATGAAGCTGCGCGGCCATGTGGGGGTATACTTGATGAAGGGCCGCGCAAACGGCTTGCCGAATGCGTTGGCGTAGCCGATGGCGTGCGGCGTGCCGGAATCCGGAACGCCTGCGACGTAGTCAATATCCAGCGCGAGGCCTTTTTCCTTGTCGTTCTTGGCCATGATTTCGCCGTTGCGGCAGCGCATGACCTCCACGTTTTTGCCCTCGTAGCTGGAGGTGGGATAGCCGTAATAGGACCACAGGAAGGCGCAGATCTTCATTTCCTCGCCCGGCTCCTGAAGAACCGTGATCTCCTCCGGGCTGATTTCAACGATTTCGCCCGGGCCGAGCTCGCGGACGGGCTCGTAGCCCAGCTTCATGCCGGCAAAGAACTCAAAGCTGACGCAGTAACCATCCTCGTCCTTTCCGATGGAAACCGGGATGCGGCCAAGGCGGTCGCGCGCGGCGATCAGGTTGCCGTCGGCCTTGAGGATGAGAATGGAGGCAGTGCCTTCGATGGCCTTCTGCGCAAAGCGGATGCCCTCGGCGAAGCTGCTCTTCTGGTTGATGAGCGCTGCGATGAGCTCGTTGCTGTTGACCTTGCCGCCAGTCATGGCGTTGAAATGGCCGCCGCTGAAGGAGAGATACTGCTCAAGTAGCGCGTCGGCGTTGTTGATGCGGGCGACGCTGGAAATGGCATATGTACCGAGATTGGAACGGATGAGCAGCGGCTGCGGGTCGCTGTCGGAGATGCAGCCGATGGCGGCATTGCCGGTCATTTCGTCGAGGATGTGCTCGAACTTCGTGCGGAAGGGAGAATTTTCAATGTTATGAATCTCGCGCTGCAATCCGATTTCAGGATCGTAGGCGGCCATACCGCCGCGGCGCGTGCCCAGATGAGAATGATAGTCGGTGCCGAAAAAGACGTCCAGAATACAGTTTCTACGGGATGTTACTCCGAAAAAACCGCCCATAAGTGATTTCCCTCCAGAGATTTAATACGAAAATGAGCGAAAAAATCGCTTGATAAGAGCAGGAAACCGGGGCAGATTGAAAAACCTGTCCCGGAATGTGATTCAATTAGGCAAAGAAGAGCTTGGAGAGCGTCATCGGATCGATGTACTGGCCATCCTTGTATACGCGCATGTTGCCGGAGGCAATCTCGTCGATGAGCAGCACGTTGCCGTCGGCGTCATAGCCGTATTCAAACTTGATGTCATAGAGGACGAGGCCCTTCTCCTTGAGGTCATCAGCGATGATTCTCGTGATCTTCTGGGTCATTTCCTTCATATCATCATACTGCTTCTCGGTCATGACGCCCAGACAGACCAGACCGTCCTTGGTGACCAGCGGATCGCCGAGCGCGTCGTTCTTGAAGGTCATCTCGACATAGCCGGGAAGATCGGCGCCCTCTTCGATGTAATCGCGATAGCGGCGCAGGAAGGAGCCCACGGCCTTGTGGCGGCAGATGACCTCCAGGCCCTTGCCGAACGGCTTGCAGGCCTTGACTTCCATGGTGGTGTCCTCAAGGTTCGCGCTCACATAGTGGGTCGCGATGCCAGCGGCATTGATCTTCTCAAAGTAGTAGATGGACATGCGCAGGTTCACATCGCCTACGCCCTCGATGGTCAGGCCGACGGAGTTCTCGCCCGGATCGAACACGCCGTCCTTGCCGGTGCAGTCATCCTTAAACTTGAGCAGGCAGTTGCCATTGTCCAGCGCATAAACGTTCTTGGTCTTGCCGGTGTATACGAGCTTGAGATTTTCCATAATTCAGATCTCCTTTTCGTCTCAGTCAGAAATGGTAGAATCCGGCGTCTTCCTGCGGCGTATCCCGTGGAAGGTCGGGGGTCAGCAATTGTACTTCGCTTCGACTTCAGCGTTGGCGGCGAGCACCTTGGCGGTGTCCGCGGCGCGCCTGGCAGCGAGCTTGGCGGCGAGGTCGTCATCGCCCACGGCGAGGATCTCGCAGGCCAGCAGAGCGGCGTTGACAGCGCCGTCGACCGCTACCGTGGCAACGGGGATGCCGGAGGGCATCTGCACGGTGGCGAGCAGGGCATCAAGGCCGTTGGTGAACGTGGAAGACTTCATCGGGATGCCGATGACGGGCAGGGTGGTGCCTGCTGCAAGCACACCGGCCAGATGCGCGGCCATGCCGGCAGCGCCGATGATGACGCCAAAGCCGTTTTCGCGCGCGGAGGCGACGAAGGCATGCGCCTGATCAGGCGTGCGGTGCGCAGAATAGACATGAACCTCATGGGGGACGCCGAATTCCTTGAGCGTCTTTGCAGCCTTCTCAACGACCGGCAGGTCGCTTGCGCTGCCCATGATAATGGCCACTTTCTTCATAAACAAGATCCTCCGTTTTGTGTCATATAAAGGAAATTGTGAAAAAGAATTTCACCATAAGTATATACGTTCATACACAAAAAAACAATGTACAAAATAGCCGAATATTCAGATAAGTTTCGGACTTTTCCTTCGGATTTCCGAACATTTAAGGATGAAAATCACTGGAAAGTACGCGAAAATAACCGGAATAGCCGAATTGGGCAGCTTGAAGTAAGCGGATTGTCCAGGGTTTGGGCAGGGATATGCGCCAATAAACCGGAAACGCAGTCAAGCAAAAAACAGGGCTTCCGCGTTCGGACGGAAACCCTGTTTAGGTTTGCTATAGCTATTATACGGCGGCCTTTTTCTGGGCATTGGTTTTGCGCAGCTTGAAGTACAGCGACAGGATGATCGGGAAACCGAAGAGGCCGAAGATGCCGAAAAGCTGCAGGCCGACGAACATGCTGACCAGCGTCGCCAGCGGGTGCAGGCCCATCTGCTGGCCGACAAGCTTGGGCTCCACGATGTTGCGTACGACCAGCATGATCACATACAGGAGCGCTACGCCCAGCGCCATGCTGTAGTTGCCCAGGATGGCAGCGATGATCGCCCACGGGATCAGCACGAGGCCTGTACCGAGGATGGGCATGATATCGATAACGGCGACCAGGAGCGCGAAGCCGACAGCATAGGGAATCCGCATCAGCAGAAAGCCGATGCTCAGCTCCGCAAAGGACATGAACATGATAGCGATATAGGAGACCAGAATCTTGCGGAAGGAGGAAACGCCGGTGGTGACGGTTTCAGAGACTGTGGTCTGCATGTTTGTCGGCAAACAGCTCTTGAGGAAACCGACAACCTTATCAAAATCCAGTGAGATGAAAAACGTGGAGACGATCGTGAGGATGATGCTCAGGATGACGTTCGGCAGTCCTGTGACGATAACCGATACGAGGCGGACTGCGGTGACGGAGAGGCCGGAGATCAGCTGTTCCAGATAGGAGAAGAACTGTTTAGCCATCCGGTCGACAATGTCCACGATTTCAGGATCAAACTCCGCCATCTGCACTTCGAGCTGCTCAAACGCTTCGCGAATGAAGGGCAGCAGGCTTCCGGTGTAGATCACGGGGATCTGCGGGATAAAGTGCTCCAGCGCGGAGATGACCTGTACGGCAGCCATGAGCACGAGCACGAAAACGAACGCGTAGAACACGATGCCCAGCAGGAAGATGGGAATCCTGCGATGCAGACGCAGCCTTTGGGCAAGCGCGTGCGCCGGCCTGTGCAGCAGCCATGCGACGATAAAACCCAGAATAAACGGGCTTAACGGAGAAAGCAGATACCGGATGAAGAGAAGGACCAGCGCGATGAGCGTCGCATAGTACGCCGCGCTGATGATGAATGTCTTTTTTCTTTCGGTGTCCATGGCGTGTACCTCCTGGCTTGTGCATACACAGATATTATAGCATATATGCCAACACTTTGCACAGGAAAATATGTAAACAGAGAAGGAAAGGTAAAGGGCGAATAAAGAGCCGAAAAAGAGACGGAATGCGTCAGCCCCCTACGTTTTAGCGGCGCAGGGGGCTGAACACATTCAAAAAGAAACAGGAGAGTAACAATATAGGGAGGTATGAGTTAGTTTCTTCTAACTAGGATCAGTATAAACGATCAGAATGAATCTGTCAACCCATAATTTGTGGACTTTTCCGTGTTTTCTGAATCGGTAATAGAGCATGGCCGGGATTTTCCGTTGCATGGCGGGCACGAACGCGATATAATAGGTTTCACATTATTCATTTCTGCAGCATTTGTAACGGCGGTGAGTCCGTCATCCTTCTGAAAGAAAATCATGCTACGGAGGTACACATATGAACATTGAAGCCTGTGTCAATTCCCTGTCGATGCCCCTGCCGGAGGATATTCTCAAGCGCAAATGGGCCGGCGATCTGGAGGGCGCCATCCGCGCGATCGATATGCGCCTTGAGCGCTGGCTGCCGGATATGCTGCGTGCACGCCTTGAATGCGAGAAGGAGCGCATTCGCCGTCTGCCGACGCAGTATCCTTTTAATCGCGCGCAGGCTCTGGAGAAGCTGCGCGAGCTGATCAAGGTTGATGTGACCGAGGAGCAGTTTGATGCGCTGGAGCTTGCAGGCTGGGTGGACTTCATCTATCTGAACGGCGAGAAGCGCTATTTCGTGCGCTTCCATCGCGGCATGCTCAAGGGCGGCGCGCTGGATCATCTGACCGGCAAGGAGCCGGACCCTGCGCGCCCCTATCTGGATGAAATGATCCGCACGATGAAGGAAAAGGGCGAGATGAAGCGCCGCATCACGCTGGAGGCGAGCGTGGGCGTGGACGATGATGCGTTTGTCCCGGGCGAGTATCTGGCGCATCTGCCGTTCCCGGTTGCCGACGCCCAGCAGAGCGAAGTGGAGCTGCTCAGTGGCGATCCCGACGGACTGGGAGAGGAAAAGGCGCCGGCCCGCACGGCATGGTGGAAGCGCAGCCTGACGGAGAACCGCGAGTTCAAGCTCCGTTATCGCTATGTCAGCCATATGCGCTATGCCGATCCGCTCCATGCGCCCGCGCCCGAAAAGGAGCTTTATCCCTGCGATCCGCCCTGCGCGGACGATCTTGCCGAGCGCGGCGCGTATCTGCGCTTTACGCCGTATCTGCGCGCGCTGGCGGCGGAGATCACCGCGGATGCGGAAAACGATCTGCAGAAGGCTTGGAAGATTTATGAATTTGTCACGACGAAGGTAATCTACGCTTTCATGCGCGATTACTTCCAATTTGACGATCACGGCGAGTTCTGTGCAGTCAATCTCAAGGGCGACTGTGGCCTGCAGGCGCTGCTGTTCATCATTCTGTGCCGAATCAGCGGCGTCCCGGCGCGCTGGCAGAGCGGCATGTCCATTGATGAGGATTATGTCGGCAGCCACGACTGGGCGCAGTTCTATCTGCCGGGCTGGGGCTGGCTGTTTGCCGATCCGAGCTATGGCGGCGGCGCGTACCGCGCGGGCAGCAGCGAGCGCCATGCGTTCTACTTTGGCAATCTCGATCCCATGCGCATGGCGGCCACACGCGTTTATCAGGCGGAATTCGAGCCCAGGAAGCAGCAGCTGCGCATGGATCCGTTTGACAGCCAGTCGGGCGAAATCGAGCGCGCGGGCGCAGAATACCCCTTCACGATGCGCCAGCACAGCGGCGACGCGGAACTGATTGCTTTTGAAGAATGCTGAAATGAACTGAAAACGCATGATTGACCTCTGTGTCATGCAAATTGCATGTGAATTAATACAGGGGACTCAGAGAAATGAAAAAAACCTTTTGGAAAAAGTGAAATATATCATGTTGATGATTGCAATCAATTCCAAAGTATGGTATTGTAGCACAATACCAGCCCTTTAAGCTGGACAATTTGATAAAGGGGGACATCATCATGAAGAAGATCATGGCGTTCGTGCTGTGCCTGGCAATTGCGCTGAGCATGGCCATCATGCCTGCTGCTGCGGACAACGCGTACCGCACGCTGTATTCTGGTGAAATCACTTCTCTGAACTACCTGACGACCGCGACCACCAACGAGTTCGCGCTGGCGGCCAACGTCATCGACACCCTGGTCGAGTACGACAAGTACGGCCAGGTGCAGCCGTCCCTGGCCGAGAGCTGGGAGTACGATCATGAGAACCTGACCTACACCTTCAAGCTCCGTCAGGACGCGACCTGGGTGAAGGCCGACGGCACCGAGTACGCCAAGGTGACCGCTCATGACTTCGTGACCGCTGCGAAGTACATCCTGGATGCGGCCAACGCTTCCTCCACCGCGAACATCTTCTACTCCGTTATCGCCGGCGCCGAGGACTATTACCTGGGCACCAGCACCCCGGAAGAGGGCCAGGATCCCTATCCGGTGATGGACTGGGAGACCGTCGGTGTGAAGGCGCTGGACGACTACACCCTGCAGTACACCCTCGTCGAGCCGTGCCCGTATTTCCTGTCCATGATCACCTATGTGTGCTTCATGCCGGTGAATGCGGACTTCCTCGCTGAGAAGGGCGCCGACTTCGGCGTGGCGACCAGCAACGAGAACATTCTCTACAATGGCGCCTACGTTCTGTCCACCTTCGAGCCGCAGCAGAAGCGCGTCTACTCCAAGAACGTCGCGAACTGGGATGCGGACAACGTCCTGATCGAGACCATCGAGCAGACCTACAACAAGGAATCCACCACCATCTCTCCGGAGCTGTTCAAGCGCGGCGAGGTTGACGATGCTTCCATCGACTCCACCATCGCCAACGAGTGGCTTTCCAGCGAAGAGACTGCCGACCTGATCCACCCGATCCGTCAGAGCGGTTTCTACTCCTACTTCTATGCGTTCAACTTCGATCCGCAGTTCGACGCTGCGTTCGAGCCGGAGAACTGGAAGATCGTCGTCAACAACGAGAACTTCCGTAAGTCCATCTATGCGGGTCTGGACCGCGTGAAGGCCATGATCGTCACCGATCCGGACAACCCCGAGGCCATCATGTTCAACACCGTGACCCCGCCGGAGTTCGTCTCCATCGATGGTCTGGATTACACCGAGATGGGCGCGCTGGCCGCGATCACCGATCTGGGCGTGGATACCTTTAATGAGGAAGCCGCCCTGGCGTTCAAGGCCGCTGCCGTTGAGGAGCTCAAGGCTGCGGGCGCGACCTTCCCGGTCAAGATCCTGATGAGCTACAACCCGAACACTACCGGCTGGGCCGAGGAGTGCGTCGTCGTTGAGCAGCAGCTCGAGGGCCTGCTGGGCACCGACTACATCGACATCATCGTCGAGGCCGGCCCGTCTTCCGGCTTCCTGAGCGCTGTCCGCCGCGCCGGTCAGTATGCGCTGCTCAAGTGCAACTGGGGCCCGGACTACGCTGACCCGAACACCTACACCGATCCGTTCTATGACGGTTCCTACAACTGGCCGGAGCTGGCGACCGAATACAATGACGAGAACGGCCGCAGCGAGTACTACAACCTGGTCGACGCTGCCCGCGCCATCACCGACGATCTGACCGCCCGCTATGAGGCGTTCACTGTCGCCGAGGCCTGGCTCATCGAGAAGGCCATGATCATCCCGTTCGGCTACGGCAACGGCGGCTACACCGCTTCCCGCCTCAATCCGTTCGAGAGCCAGTTCGCTCCGTTCGGCATCTCCAACGAGCGCTATAAGGGCCAGACCCTGCTCGAGAAGCCGATGAGCACCGACGAGTACTTCGAGGCCTACGACAAGTGGGAAGAGGAGCGCGCGGCGCTGGCCGGCAATTGATTTCCGGCTGAATTCTCTTCAGAATCCATTTGAATCAGCAATGCTCCCGGGCGGTACATCTGTACCGCCCGGGTCATCGCGTTGTGATATGCCCAATCAAGCTTTGGCGAAATGGATTTTTCTTCCGGGACGCTTGATCAGTGCATGATCTGTACATGGAATAAAAATCCATTTCGCGTTCTTTATTCTTCAAAAAGGTGTGAAAGAAGATGCTCAAATACTCCCTGAAAAGACTGTCCTCCTCGCTGCTGACGCTGCTGATCATCGTGTCGGTGGTCTTTATTCTGCTGCGCCAGATGCCGATTGAGGGCTATTTTGACAACTTTGACAAGCTGGACCAGGCGTCCATCAATGCCAAGCTCAATCAGCTCGGTCTGAACGATCCCATTCCTGTGCAGCTGTGGAACTTCCTCAAGGGCGTCATGAACGGCGATCTGGGCACCTCCGCCCGCTACAGCGTGGGCGCACCGATTACCGGACTGATCGCGAAGAAGGCGCCGATCTCCATCAAGCTGGGCGTCATGTCCATGGCGCTTTCCCTGCTGATGGGCATCCCGCTGGGCACGGCCATGGCCCGCAACAAGGGCAAGTTCTGGGACAAGATCGGCACGATGTACATCGTGTTCATCAATGCCGTTCCGGCTGCCGTGTATTACATCTTCATCCAGATGTACGGCACGAGCGCGCTGGGTATCTCCATGCTGTTTGATCTGAATGATCCCATCACGTGGATTCTGCCGGTGTTCTCCATGGCGCTGGGTAATACGGCGTATTATGCCATGTGGCTGCGCCGCTACATGGTCGACGAGATGAACAAGGATTACGTCCGTCTGGCGCGCGCCAAGGGCGTCTCCGGCCAGAACATCATGATGAAGCATGTGCTGCGCAACGCGTTCGTGCCGATGATTCAGTACATCCCGACCTCGCTTTTGTATACGGTCTGCGGCTCCATCTACATCGAATCGCTCTATTCCATTCCGGGCATGGGCGGTCTGCTGGTGGATGTCATCGGCCGTCAGGATAATCCGATGGTTCAGGCCATCGTCATGATTTACAGCTGCATTGGTATCGTAGGCCTGCTGATGGGCGATCTGCTGATGGGCATGATCGACCCGCGCATCAGCTTTGTGAAGAAGGAAGGTGCGCGCTGATATGCTGAGCATCAAGGATAACAAGAGCAAAAAGCTGGAGGCGGCGCTCGCCGAGCAGCTGAAAAAGGATCTGGACGCGCAGGCGGCGGAGAATGTGAATGAGGACGAGCTGTTCGTTCTTGCCGATTACGATGCGTTCGCGGGTGAAAAGACCGGCTATTCCAATTACTCCTACTGGCGTTCCACCCTGCAGGTTTTCTTCAAGAATAAAGTGGCGGTCTTCCTGCTGATCGTGCTGGCGTCTCTGCTGGCATTCACGTTCATTCAGCCGCACCTGCCGGGCCAGTATCCGGCGAACCTCATCAACAACAATCCGCAGACCGGCAAGCAGCTTTCCAATGTTGCGCCGGGACTGACCACCGTTGTGGCCAATGTGCCGGCGGGTACGCAGCTGCGCGCCAAGTCGGTCAAGGGCAACGACGAATGGTATGCTGTGGATAACGTGATGGAGAGCCTCAAGGCCCGCACCAAGTTTGACATCGTCGAGTACGGCGCGGATTGGTGCAAGATCGAATACAAGGGCGAGACCGGCTACGTCAAGAACAACTTCCAGACGAAGCTGAAGCTGCCTGACGATCCGACGGCTGTACCCTATGAGAGCCGTTCCAATTTTAAAATTGAGATGTACATGCAGCCGCAGGACTACACCAACGACGGCAATGCGCTCTATGCGCACAAGGACCAGCTGACGGTGGATGAAAAGGGCAATGCTGTGGCGAAGGAGGATCTGGAGCTGCGCGTCATCCCGTCCGAGCATGCATTCTGGTTCGGCACGAATAATATCGGTCAGGACCTGTGGGCGCGCGTCTGGAGCGGCACCCGCACCAGCCTGATCATCGGCTTCATCGTCGCCTTCTTTGAGGCGGTCATCGGCATCACCATCGGCGTGCTCTGGGGCTATGTCCGCAAGCTCGATCGCATCCTCACCGAGATTTACAACGTCGTGGACAACATTCCGCAGACGATCATCCTGATTCTGATTTCCTACATCCTGCGCCCGGGCTTCGGTACGCTGGTATTCGCGATGTGCCTCACCTGCTGGCTGGGCATGGCGCGCTTTATCCGCAATCAGATCGTCATCATCCGTGACCGCGATTACAACCTTGCTTCCCGCTGTCTGGGTACGGGTACCGCCAAGATCATCATGAAGAACCTGCTGCCGTATCTGGTGTCGGTCATCATGTTGCGTCTGGCGCTGTCCATCCCGGCTGCGATCGGCAACGAGGTCTTCATCACCTATATCGGCCTGGGCCTGCCGGTGGATATCCCGTCCCTGGGCAACCTGATCAACGAGGGCCGCAAGCTCGTCACCTCGGAGACGCTGCGCTATCAGCTGATCTTCCCGGCGATCGTGCTTTCTATCGTCACCATTTCGTTCTACATCATCGGCAACGCCTTCGCGGACGCCGCAGATCCCAAGAATCACGTGTAAAGGAGGCCGTGCCAAATGGAATATACCATGGATAATCCCATTCTTTCCGTGCGCGGCCTGAACATCAAGTTCAATCTGCGCGGCCGTACGCTGCATGCGATCCGCGACGTGGGTCTGGATCTGTATAAGGGCGAGAGTCTTGCGATCGTCGGCGAGTCCGGCTCGGGCAAGTCCGTGTTTGTCAAGAGCTTTATGGGCCTGCTGGACGCCAATGGCTGGGTGGACAGCGGCGAGATCCTCTATAACGGCGAGAACCTGACGAAGTTCACGACGGAGAAGCAGTGGCTGACCGTGCGCGGCAAGCAGATCGCCATGGTCCTGCAGGACCCGATGACGAGCCTCAACCCGCTTAAGACCATCGGCGCGCAGATCATGGAGGCCATCGAGCTCCATCAGGGTCTGCACGGCGAGGCGGCGCGCAAGGAGATGATCTCCGTCCTCGTAGACGTGGGCATCAACGATCCGGAGCGCCGCGCCAAGCAGTATCCGCATGAGTTCTCCGGCGGTATGCGCCAGCGCGTCGTCATCGCCATCGCGGTTGCCTGCCGCCCGCAGATTCTCATCTGCGACGAGCCGACCACCGCGCTGGATGTGACCATTCAGGCGCAGATTCTCGGCCTGATCCGCAACCTCAAGGAAAAGTACAACCTGACCACCATCTACATCACGCACGATCTTGGCGTCGTCGCTAACGTTGCGGACCGCATCGCGGTCATGTACGCGGGTGATATCGTGGAGATCGGCCTGTGCGAGGAGGTCTTCTATCAGCCCAAGCATCCGTATACCTGGGCGCTGCTGTCCTCTCTGCCGCAGCTGGGCATCAAGGGCGAACCGCTATATTCCATCCACGGCACGCCGCCGAACCTCTTCAACGAGGTGAAGGGCGACGCGTTTGCCCCGCGCAATCCGCAGGCGCTGAAGATCGATTTTGTCAAGCGTCCGCCGTATTTCGAGGTCAGCCCGACGCACAAGGCGCGTACCTGGCTGCTCGATCCGCGCGCGCCGAAGATCGATCCGCCGGAGGCTGTGCGCAAGCTCGCAACGGAAGGAGTGAAGGGCTATGCCTGAGAACCAGAACAAGCTGGAAAACAAAGAAGTCCTTCTCTCTGTGAAGGACATGTCCATCTGCTTCGGCAAGGGCAAGTACCTGTTCAAGGCCGTCGACAGCGTCAGCTTTGATATCTACAAGGGCGAAACGTTCGGTCTGGTCGGCGAGTCCGGTTCCGGCAAGACGACCATCGGCCGTGCGATCATCCGCATCAATCCGACGACCTCCGGTGAGGTGATCTTCAAGGGCAAGAAGATCAACGGCAAGATTGACAAGCAGCTGGACCGCGACGTCACACGCCAGATTCAGATGATCTTCCAGGACCCGATGGCGTCCCTCAACGAGCGCGCCAAGGTTGACTATATCGTCTCCGAGGGCCTGCTCAACGGCGAAAAGCTGCCGGAGAGCGAGCGCAAGGCGCGCGTGGAGAAGGCGCTCTCCGAGGTCGGTCTGCTGCCGGAGTTTGCCAGCCGCTTCCCGCATGAGTTTTCCGGCGGCCAGCGCCAGCGCATCGGCATTGCCCGCGCGCTGATCATGCAGCCGGAGTTCATCATCGCCGACGAACCGATTTCCGCGCTGGACGTCTCCATCCGCGCGCAGGTGCTCAACCTGCTTGCGGAGCTGCAGCGTGAGCGCGGCCTGACCTATCTGTTCATTTCCCATGACCTGTCCGTCATGCGCTTCATCTGCGACCGCATCGCCGTCATTCACAAGGGCGTTCTGGTCGAACTGGCGGAGACGGAGAAGCTCTTTGCCCATCCGCTGCATCCGTATACCCGCGCGCTGCTCTCCGCCATTCCGCTGCCGGATCCGGCGAGGGAGAAGAACAAGGTGCTTGAGGTCTACGATCCCACGCAGCATGATTACTCGACTGACAAGCCGAGCTGGGTAGAGATCGAGGAAGGTCACTTCGTCTGGGGCAATGAAAAGGAACTCAGCAAATATCGCGAAATGCTCAAGGCATAATGTCAGCGAGCTGCCGTATCGACAGCGGCAGCTCGTTTTTTTATCGGAGGAATCATCATGAGGATTTCCTATGAAGAGGCCGTTTCCCGCTGCTGGGCGGAGGTCGACCTTGCGCAGCTTGTGCGCAATTATCAGAATGCGCGAAAGCACCTCTCTGGAAAGACGCAGCTGATCTGCGTGCTCAAGGCGGACGCTTACGGCCTTGGCGCGCCCATGGTCGCCAGGCGGCTCTGGCAGGAGGGGCAGCGGTTCTTTGCCGTCGCGTCGTATAACGAAGCGGCGCAGATCCGCCGTGTGCTGCCGGATTGCGACGTGCTGATTCTCGGCCTGTGCGGAAGGCAGCAGCTTGTGCGCGCGATTGAAAGCGGCATGCTGCTGACCGTGTTCTCCGAAAAGTACGCGGGCGAGGTGATCGCTTGCGCGAAGGAAGCGGGCAAAGCCGCGCGCATGCATGTGAAGATTGAAACCGGGCTTAACCGCATCGGCCTGACGCCGGAAAACGCAGCGGACGTCATCGAAAAGATGCACGAAAGCGGCGAGGCAGCGCTGGAGGGCCTGTTTACCCATCTGGCCCTGCGCAACAAGGAAAGCGACAGGCGGCAGATCGACCGCCTGACTGGCGTGCGCGACGCGCTTGAGAGGCGCGGCATCCGGATCCCCATGGTCCATGCGCTGGACAGCATCGGCATGGTGCGCTATCCCGAGGATCACATGGACGCCGTGCGCACGGGCGCGTGGCTCTATGGCGTGTATCCGCGCGGCTATGCGCATCCGGAGGAAAGCCGCCTGACCATCACCGTCAAGACGCGCATTGCGCAGCTGCATGCTGTTCCGGCGGGGGAGTGCCTGGGCTATGACGAGTCCCATCCGCTTGAGCGCGACAGCATTGTCGCGACGCTGTCCGCCGGCTATATCGACGGCTATCCCCGCCAGAACAGCAAGGGTGAGGTGGAGATCGCTGGCAAGCGCGCACCCGTTGTGGGTCTTGTGTGCATGGATCAGATGATGGTCGATGTGACGGACATCCCCGAGGCGAAAGAGGGCGACGAGGTGATTCTCTTCGGCGGCTCGATCGGCGTGGATGAATACGCCGGCTGGGCCAGCCTCAACCGAAACGAATCGCTTGCGCGCACGGGCCGCCGCGTGCCGCGGGTGTATATCGAGGACGGCAGGGTTGTCGACGTGATCGAGGCCGTGGACTGACGAGAGGGGAACGACCATCTTCGCTTCGCGAGGAGAAAAGAGGGTTTTGTTTATGGAAGACAGAGAACTGAGCGCGCTGGTAGAGGCGCAGAAGGACTGGATGATCGAAAAGCGCCGCATGCTGCACAGGGTGCCGGAGCGCGGCTTTGCGGAATTCAAGACGCAGAAGATCGTCATGGACGCGCTTGACGAGCTGGGCATCCCGTATAAGACGGAGCGCACGTGGGTGATCGGTCTGATCGAGGGCGCGCTGCCGGGCGAGGTGATTGCACTGCGCGCGGATATGGACGCGCTGCCGATCGAGGAGCCGGAAGGCTGTGCGTTCCGTTCGGAGCATCCGGGCATGATGCATGCCTGCGGCCACGACGCGCATACGGCGATCCTGCTGGGCGCGGCAAAGGTGCTCGCGGGCATGAAGGATCAGCTGCGCGGCAGCGTCAAGCTGCTGTTCCAGCCGGCGGAGGAAACCGACGGCGGCGCAGAGCCGATGGTTCAGGCAGGCGCGATGGAGAATCCGCATGTCGACCGTGTGTACGGCCTGCATGTGATGCCGAATCTGCCGCTGGGCACGATTGAGACGCGCGTGGGCACGCTCAACGCCTCGACGGACAGCGTGAAGATCACGATTCACGGCAAGGCGGGCCACGGCGCATATCCGGAGCGCGGCGTGGATGCGATTGTGGGCAGCGCACAGGTGATCTGTGCGCTGCAGACGCTGGTCTCCCGCAACCTGTCCCCGCTCTCCAGCGCTGTGCTGTCGCTGGGCATGATCGAGGGGGGTACGGCGCAGAACATCATTTGCGACAAGGTGACTGTCCGCGGCACGCTGCGCACGGCGAACAGCGAAATCCGCGCGATGATGAAGCGGCGCATTGAAGAGGTGACTTGCGGTGTGGCGCAGGCCATGGGCTGCAGCGCGGAGGTGGAGGTCATCTCCGGCTATGCGGCGCTGGTCAATGATACGCAGGAGGCGAAGCGCATCCGCCGCGTGGCGGGCAGGCTCTTTGGCCCGGAGAATGCGGTAGAGAAGGCGGAGCCGAGCATGGGCGGCGAGGATTTCTCGTTCTTCTGCGATGAGGCGCCAGGCGCGTTCTTTCATGTCGGCTGCGTGAGGAAGGAAGAAATGCCTGCGCCGCCGCTGCACAGCCGGGATTTCGCCATCGACGAAGAATGTCTGGCCATCGGTGCGCTGATGCACGTTGCGCTCGTTCTGGATGGAATTTGAGGAGGGTGGATATGCTTTACGGAAAAAAGCTGAAAATAGGCGATACCATTGGCCTGATTGGCCCGTCCGGTGCAGTCCGAACGGAGGGCGCGATTGAGCGCGCGGTGGAAACCATTCGGCGCGCGGGTTTCCGCGTGAAGCTGGGCGAGAGCTGCGGCAAGAAATACGGCTATCTTTCCGGCACGGACGAACTGCGTGCGCGCGATGTGAACGCCATGTTTATGGATGATGAGGTTGATGCCATCATCTGCCTTCGCGGGGGCTACGGCACTACGCGCATGCTGGACCGCCTGGATTACGAGGCGATTGCAGCGCATCCGAAGATCTTTGTTGGACTGAGCGATATCACGGCTATGCATGTCGCCATGCTGGAAAAGGCGAATCTTTGCACGTTCCATGGTCCGATGCCCATGTCGGATTGGCTGGAGGATATGCATCCTTTCACCTATGAGGGACTGATGAAGGTGGCGGGCTGCGCATCTCCTGCGGGCGAATTGGTCAATCATCCGGATTATCCGGCGCGTAGGATGATCAATCCCGGCAAGGCGGAAGGCATGCTGGTGGGCGGCAATCTGATGCTCGTTACCAGCCTGCTGGGCACGCCGTATGAGCTGGATACAAAGGGGCGCATCCTGTTCATTGAGGAGATCGATGAACACACGTACTGCATCGACCGCATGCTGACGCAGCTGCGTCTCGCGGGCAAATTTGAGGACTGCGCCGGCGTGGTCTTCGGCGATTTCAATCACTGTGAAATCGAGTTTAAGGACTATGCCTTCACAATTGAAGAGATCATCCGCGACGTGGTGGCGCCCAGCGGAAAACCGATCTTCATGGGCCTTCAGAGCGGACACTGCGTGCCCAAACTGACGCTGCCCTTCGGCACGCGCTGCAGCATGGATGCGGACGCCTGCACGCTCACCGTATTGGAAAGCGCCGTGACGGACGCATAAACTGCATGAATAAGAAACAGCCCCGGAATTTCGTCCGGGGCTGTTTGCATACTCAGGTTTCGAAGTAAAAGTCGTCTTTCTTTTCGGACATGACCAGATAGCATTCGCGTCCGAAGAGCAGCGATGCGGGTACGCGCCAGTCGATACCGGTGTAGAAATTATCGGCGATCAGCTGTCCGTCTGCATAGATCTGTGCGGCGTCGTATTCGCCGGAGAGCGTCGCAAAGCCTTCGGGGGTGGAGACAGAGATCTTCTGCCACCAGCGTTTTCGCGGCCCACCGAGTTCCAGCTCGCGCACATGCGGAGGGGGGAACGGCTCGCAGACCGGCGTGAGCGTCAGCTGCGCAGGGGAGAATTCACGAATCACATCGATACGCTCAAAACTGTTGCCTGTATATCGATAACAGCTAAAGCTGCCATCCTCAATGGCCGTAAGCTCGCCGCCGTCCAGATAGAGGTTGACGTTTTCGCCGATATACATATCGCCGCCGAGTCTGCGCAGGAAGCGCGCCTGATCCCATGTGAGCGTCACGATATGCGCGTTGCCCGCGTCAAAGCCGGAATCAAGCCCGGGCTGCACGGAAACGTTCTTCTCGCTGCCATCCGCAAGGCGCGCATGGTACTCGGGCGCAATGCCGTCAATCGCGGCGAAGAAGAACGTATTGCCCTGAAGGCACAGCGGCTGCGCCGTGGCATAGACGAGCTCTGAGCCTTCCAGCGGCATATGAACCGGCAGGAAGAAGCTGACGCCGCCCGTAACGTCCATCTTCGGGAAGGAGACGCCCAGCGCTTCGATGACCGCGCCGTGCACGTCTTCAAGCTGCGACAGGCGCTGATAATGATTGACGAACACGAAGCCGCGCGTCCCGTCCGTGCGCAGGCAGGCGCGCAGATGTGTGAGATCCGTGCTGGGGATAAACTGCTCCGCAGGGACGTGCGTCATCGGCGCGAGCAGGCCGCCGAAGTCCTGCGCAAACAGATGCAGCATGTTCAGCATGCCGTACTGCCCGCGCGCTTCGCCATACTGGCTCAGGCAGGTCTGAAAATCGTAATTGAGGATCGGCACATCGTTGGGGTAGCCGGTGTCGGTGGATTCCTGAAAGGTGGAAAGCCGGCCGATTTTGTTGGTGCCGCCGTGATACATATAGTAGCCGATGAGGTTGTTGCCGCAGCCGAGCTTGACCAGCGACAGCGCGTAAGCGTCCATCGATGACACAATGGGCCGGCGATGATGGGTAACCTGCAGGCCGCTGCCCAGTTCGCAGGTGGCGAAGGGATAGCGTTCATACGGCAGTCTCCATCCGCTTTCGTCCGCGTCGTGCATCAGATCCATGCCCACGGCGGTGTCGTTGCGCGTGGGATCGAAGCTGAAGTGATGCGAGGGCGGCAGACGGTCAAGCGAGGCGTCCCACGGCGCATCGACATACCCGGCGAACACCGGCAGCATCTCATCCACGGGGATCTTCGCGCCGTATTTGCTGTTCCAGCCGGTGGCGGTATACAGCGGCGCGCTGTAGCCAATTTCAAGCGCCATCTGCTTGAGAGCGAGCAAATGCTTACTGTTGTCGACCAGCTCGTTCTCAAGCTGCACGCCGATGATCGGGCCGCCGTCCTTGAAAAAGAGCCCTTTAACCTGCTCATAGACGCGTATGTACCAGATCCGCGCCTTTTCCATGTAGCGGGGATCGTTGCAGCGCAGGGGGATTCCGCTTTGCTGCAGCCAGTCCGGGAATCCGCCGTTTCGGCATTCGCCGTGCGCCCATGGGCCGATGCGCAGCATGACCTCAAGCCCCTGCGCAGCGCAGGAGAGCACAAAGGCGCGGATATCCAGATCGCCGGAAAAGTCGAATTCCCCTTCGGTTTCCTCATGATAAATCCAAAGCACGTATGTGGCGACAATGCCGACGCCGCCGGCTTTCATCTTCGCCAGCTCGCGGGGCCAGTTTCCCCGGCTGTCGCGGGAGAAGTGGTATTCGCCCATGACCGGAATAATCGGCTGGCCGCCGCGGGTGATATAGCAGCTGTTGACCTCGATGGATTCGCCGGCAGGGTTCGCGCCGCCCATGCGCATGTGTCCGCTGAGGACGGACGCAGGGGAGTGGGGCATGAATCGGATGGTCATGATCGGCTCCTTTGTTCAGTCCTTGAGCATGCCGAGCATGAACTGCATGGCCTTGTCGCCGGCGCAGGGGAGCAGCTCATGGCCGAAATCCGGATAGATGACCACGTTTTTTTCACAGGTCATCTTGTTGTATGCTGCGAACTGCGTGCTCGGCGGGCAGATTGAGTCCATCAGGCCGGTAAACATCAGCACCTTTGCGCGGATGCGATGGGCGATATGCTGGTTGTCGATGTAGCCAAGCAATGTGAAAATCTCATCCTCGCGCTCATGCAGCGGGTCAAACCGACGGAAATAATCGCGCAGCTCCTGATAGGCGTCCGTCGCCAGATCCATCTCCCATACGCGCTTGTAGTCGCACAGGAAGGGATAGGTCGGCGCGGCGCGGTTGAGCGTTGGGGTGAGCGCAGCGCAGGCCAGCGTCAGCGCACCGCCCTGAGAGTTGCCCAGCGCGCCGACCCGGCGCTCGTCCACCTCCGGCATCGCCATGACGATGCGCGCCAGCTGCGCGGTGTCCAGAAAGATCTGGCGATAGAGCAGCTTGGCCGGGTCGTTTTCATCGAGGCCGCGGATGATGTGTCCGCATTGGGTGTTGCCCTTTACGCCGCCCTTGTCCTCGGACAGGCCGGCCTGACCGCGGCAGTCGAGCGCTGCGACGGCAAAGCCCGCCTGCACATAGCTGAGCAGCGCGCTGAACTCGTGCGATGCGCCCGGATAGCCGTGGAACATGCACACCGCAGGAACAGGCGCAGCGCTTATGGGACGCAGAAACTTGGCATGGATGCGCGCGTCGCCCATGCCAGTGAAATACAGATGGAAGCACTCGGCGCCGGGGACCTGAAATTTGGCTGGGATCAGCTCGCAGGCTGTTCCCAGCTGTTCCATTTCTGCGACGGAGGCATCCCAGAAGGCGTCGATGTCCGCCGGACGCGGATTGCGTCCCGCATAGGTGTGCAGATCGCGAAGGGGCATATCAAGAATCGGCATAAGGATGTACCTCTTTCTGTTTTTCGGGCATATTTGCCTGACTTATTAGGGAATAATTCTGTTTTACAGGCATGAAAACCTGCATGAACGCAGCGAAAAAAGGATGGTAATCCCCATGCGGCGATTATTCCCAACTTTGCCCTGCGCATAATCTGCCTGACGCATTCCATACTAGGGAGGCCGAAGCAACCGGCATGCTGCCGGCGGCGTCACCGATAAAAGGACATGCACATGACCGATCCATCGGGCGAGGCCGGAGCTATGCTGCGGAAAGAGCAAAACAATGAAGGAGGCAGCATTTCGTGCGAGCAACGGGCATCGTTCGTCGCATCGACGAACTGGGCAGGGTGGTTATCCCGAAGGAAATCCGGCGTACGCTGCGCATTCGCGAGGGCGACCCGCAGCTGACAGTGTTGGAACAAGGCGAAGAGGAAAGCGCAGAGATGCTGCTTGCTCTGCTGGCCGGACTGATTGAACAGCGAAAAAAGTATGCGTAGACGGGTTTTCCTGAGTCTATCATGGGACAGAGGAAAGTGCTACGCTGCGGATACAGTGAATTTCTTCATAAGATAAAGCAATAGACAGAACGCATCATGAAACGCTTCATGCGAATCATGGTGCGTTTTTCTTTTTCGGAAAGGGAGATGAAGTATGGAGAATCACATTATCGCCATTGCCAACCAGAAGGGCGGCGTCGGCAAGACAACGACTTGTGCCAACTTGGGAATCGGTTTGGCGCAGGAAGGAAAGAAGGTGCTGCTGATCGACAGTGATCCGCAGGCCAGCCTCACGATCAGCCTTGGATTCCCGAAGCCGGATCAGCTGCCCATGACGCTTTCGGATGTCATGGGAGCAGCCATGATGGATCAGCCGGTGAACATACAGGACGCCATTCTTCAGCATTGGGAGAATGTGGACATCCTGCCGTCGAGCATCGAGCTTTCCGGTCTGGAGGTATCTCTGGTCAACGCCATGAGCAGAGAGACGATTCTCAAGCAGGCGCTGGAACCGCTGAAAAGGCAGTACGACTATATCCTGATCGACTGTATGCCCTCGCTGGGGATGCTCACGATCAACGCGCTGGCAGCAGCAAGCAGCGTCCTGATTCCCGTTCAGGCACAGTACCTTCCGGCGAAGGGCCTTGAACAGCTTCTGCACACAGTATCGCGTGTACAGCGGCAGCTCAATTCGAAGCTCAAGATCGACGGCATCCTACTGACGATGGTAGATAGCCGGACGAACTACGCCAAGGAAATCAGCAGTCTGCTGCGCGAGACATACGGCAGCAGAGTGAAGGTCTTTGGAACGGACATTCCGCACTCCGTTCGTGCTTCGGAGATCAGCGCGGAAGGTAAGAGCATTTTTGCGTACGATCCCAAGGGAAAGGTTGCAGCGGCGTATCACGATCTTACGAAGGAGGTGCTGAAGATTGAAAAGCAGCGGCAGAAAGCTAAGTCTGACCTCTTACGATGAAATCTTCTCGACAGAGGAAAGCAGGGCGGACGAGCGGCGCGAGAAGGTCACGGAGATTCCGCTTTCGCAGCTTCATCCGTTCAGAAATCATCCCTTCAAGGTGCAGGACGATGAACGCATGCAGGATACGGCTGAGAGCATCCGGGAATACGGCGTTCTTGTTCCTGCGATTGTCCGTCCACGGGAAGAAGGCGGTTATGAGATTGTCGCCGGTCACAGGCGAAAGCGCGGATGTGAAATCGCCGGACTTGACACAATGCCGGTGATTGTCCGTGATCTGGATGACGATGCAGCGACGATCATCATGGTTGACAGCAACATTCAGCGCGAGAGCCTTTTGCCCAGCGAAAGAGCGTTTGCCTACAAGATGAAGCTAGATGCGATTGACCGTGTGAAGGGAAGGCCGAAAAAAGTGGGACAAGTTGTCCCAGATTATTCCGGTAAGCGCAGTACCGAAATAGTTGCGGAAGGAACAGGTGAAAGCTATAAACAAGTACAGCGCTTCATTCGCCTCACCAACCTGATTCCTGAATTGCTGGATATGGTCGATAACCGCAAGATCGCGTTCAATCCTGCCGTGGAACTGTCGTATCTCAAGCAGGACGAGCAGACGGAACTGCTGGACGCTATGGACAGTGAACAGGCGACGCCCTCGCTTTCTCAGGCACAGCGCCTGAAGAAGTTCAGTCAGGAAGGGCGCTTGTCCATCGACGTGATGCGCGCGATCATGTCGGAAGAAAAGAAAAGTGATCTGGATCGCGTGACGCTATCGAGCGAGAAGCTGTCAAAATACTTCCCCAAGTCATGGACGCCTGCGCAGATGGAAAACCAAATCATCAAGCTCCTTGAAAGCTGGTACAAACGACGCCAGCAGATGCAGGAGCGATAACGCCCTGCATGGGCGTTTTTTGTATCCGTGAGGAAAGGGGGAAACCAGCGTGGCGGTTTTCCGCGTAGAGAAGACGAGGGATTATACGGTTATGGCAAACCATCACCTGAAAAACAGGGATCTGACGCTCAAGGCCAAAGGGCTGCTGTCCGTCATGCTCTCGCTGCCGGATGATTGGGATTTTACGCTCAAGGGATTGGCGAGGATCAACCGAGAGGGTATTGACGCGATCCGGGAGGGAATCAGGGAACTTGAGCAGGCTGGTTATGTGATGCGGCACAGGGTACGGGACGAGCGGGGAAAGCTGCGCGGCAATGAATACGTGATCTATGAACGCCCGCAGCTGCCAGCATTGGATTGTCCTGCGCAGGAAAAGCCTGCGTTGGAAAATCCAACGTTGGATAATCCAACGCAGGAAAACCCAACGTTGGAAAAACCTACGTTGGAAAATCCAATGCAATTAAATACTCAAGGAACAAGTACGTATTCCCCAAATACGTATGTACCCAATACTCATGCAGAAAATCCTAATCCATCAAATCCTTATCCATCCTTCAGGCAGACGCCTGCACAGGGAACGGATGGAGTGATGGACCTGATGGATGCCGTCCGCAGCCAGATCGGCTATGACTGCATTGCGGACAGGTTCAACCGGGAACGCCTGGATGAAATCGTCGAGCTCATCACGGAGATTCTTGCCTCTAGAAGCGAAACCATCACGATATCCGGAGTAGCGTACCCGGCAGCGCTGGTGAAGCGGCGCTTTGAAATGATCAACAGTCTGCATATCGAGTTTGTCTTTGCAAGCCTTGAGCAGAGCGCAAGCCCGATCCGTAACATCAAGCAGTACCTCAAAACGACGCTGTTCAATGCAACCGGCACGATGAACAGTTATTATGACGCGCTGGTTCGACACGAACAGCGAAGAAAATACGATTGGATGGATGATCTGGATGGATAAGATGGGATACGGATGCCGCTCGCCGCCGCCAGAGGATGGGCAGCATTTCACAACGACAAACAGGAGGAATCCAAATGAGCAAGCACAACGACAGGAAACACAGCGGACGCAAAGGTGTCATGGGTACGTTTCTGGCGCTTCTTCTGATCGGCGCGCTGGCGATTGCCGTGCCGGTCATCATGCAGGATATGGAGCTGAACCGCGATGCGGCGGAATACGAGGAACTGCGTAAGTCATTGGCGACCGCAGCGCCTGTGCCGACGCCGGATGAACACAAGCCGGTCGATCCGACTGTGAACATCAATATTCCGGACGAAACGGAAACGCCGGACAGCGAAACCGATGAAAACGGCGATGAGCCGGAGCCGCCCGCAGAGGCGGCAGAACCGCAGGCAACCGAGAACCCGGCAGCAGAGGAATCTGCTGCCCCTTCTCAGGTGCTGGAAGAGAGAACCGTGCCCGATATGGCGGCGCTCAAGGCACAGAATGACGATTTCGCCGCCTGGATTCAGATTCCGGGCACGAATGTCGATTATCCCGTGGTGGTGTCGGACGATACCGAATACTACCTGACGCATACGTTCACCGGGAAGGAAAGCAAGATTGGCACGCTCTTTTCTCTGGCCAAGACCGATTACGCAGCGCCCAGCAGGAACATCGCCATCTATGGTCACAACATCAAGAGCAGCGGAAACAACATGTTCCGCACACTTCACTCCTACAAGGATCAGGACTTCTATGCCGAACACGATACCGTTTACTTCGATACGCTGTATCGCTCCGGCGCGTATTCCATCTTTGCAGTGCTTAACATGATCGACGGTGAATGGGACCCGTCCACGGCGATGTTCGTGGATGATGAGGCGTTCATGCGATTCGTTGAGCGCGCAAGAGCACAGTCCATGTACGAGACGGGCGTGGATGTGACGCCGCAGGATGAAATCCTCACGCTCATCACCTGTGACCGTTCATACAGCTCCCCGGATGGCCGCCTGCTGGTGATGGCAGTCAGGCAGTAATGAAAAGCACAACTGGAAGGAGGAACGGCATTGAAACTGACGAAAGGCAAAGTGATCTCAGCGCTGCTGGCTTTGCTGCTGGTGCTTCTTGCGCTCTTCCCGATTCCGGCGACGTCGGAAAGCGGGACGGAAGAACAGGCGGCGATTGAAATCACGATCCCGGATGAAGAACCGCCGGAAGAACCCGAAGCGATTCAGATTGAGCTGGATGCTAATGACGATGAACCGGCGCAGGAAGAGATTCCTGAGATTGAGGTATCCATTGAGGAAACCGAAGATGATCTGCCGGATGAAGAACCAGCAGACGAGCTGGTGATCGAAGATATCCAGATCACCGAAGAAGCGCCGGAAGAACCTATGCAGCCAGAAGAACCTGCACAGCCGGAAGAAGAACCGGCTGATCTGGAGGGCGTGATTGTGGCGCACGGATATGCGTATGCGGTGACAACCGGTGAAACGAAGGTGTATGGTTCTTCGGATTTGGTGGAAGATCAGCACGTTTTCACGATTGCAGGCGGTCAGCCGCTTCTGGCAACGGCTTGCATTGGCAGCGAAACGCATTCCAGCGTCAAGGTCTGGTTCATCACGGGAACCGGCGAGGCGATGACCGGCTATGTGTCCTCGCAGTCCCTGGAGGAAGCGCCGCTTGATGTGGATGAAGCCAATGCGGTGGCTGCCTATGGCTCCGGCTATGTGGATTCGGAAGCGGGTATTCTGCTGGCCTTTGTCGTTCAGGGAGATTTCCCGCAGACGATGGAGGAAACAGCGCCTGACAACATGGTGGAGGAGAATATTCAGATTCCTGACGAGGCAGAGGATGCAGCCATCGAAGTGATGCTGCCGGATGAACAGGAGGACGAACCGATTTCCGCTGAGCCTGAGACAACTGAAGAGCACGAAGAAATCCCCGATTCCAAGCAGATGTTTGCTGAAGTCGGGGATTTTGCTTATGTCACGACGAATACGCGCGCCTTCATGGAGGTCGATGAATCGGCTGCGGATGATTACTACGGCGACTATTTCCTTGGCTACTTCCTCAAGGACGCTGTTGTTCAGGTCGAGGACGTGATGACGGATTTTCTTGACCGTACATGGTACAGTGTTTCGTACATCTATGGCCCGGATGAAGGCGACGGCCTGACCTGTGAAATCGTCGGCACGGTATACG
>JAFXCE010000154.1 GCA_017521565.1 Clostridia bacterium
GTGCGACCGTAGGGAAAGATACCCACACATTGGTACAAGCCTTGGCGGGACGATGTGGGCATCGTCCCCTACGGCGTTGTATTAATGCGAGAAAGATGACTGTTTGATAACTGTTTTACCTAACAAAAAACACCGAAAACCCGCGTGGCTTCGGTGTTTTTTTATTTGGTTGGGTGTCTTGAAGGTGACTACCTATCTTATGCTATAATGAGGGCACGCAATTCCTCCACCGTGGCGGCGATCGCATCGGCTCCGGAAGCGGTAAGCTCCTCCCTGCTGCCGTAGCCGTACAGCACGCCCACGGTAGCCATTCCCAAGCGACGGCCGCCCTCTACGTCGAAGCAGCGGTCACCGATCATGACGGCTTCGGTAGGATCGTGCAGGCCCTCGCGCTCCATGGCGCTGAGGATCACGGCGGTTTTGTCGGCGCGCTTCTCCCCCATGTCTGCCCCCGCAATGCAGGTAAAATGCTGTGTAAGGCCGAAATGCTGCATCAAGCGGCAGGCGTACATTTCGGGCTTGGAAGTGGCCATAATGACGTGATAGCCGGCACGGCGGGCATCGTGCAGCAGCTCGGGAATGCCTGCGTAGACCTCGTTTTCATAAATGCCGGTGACGGCGTAGTATTCGCGATAGGCGGCCAGCGCTTCGCGGGATTGCTCGGCGGTCATGCCGTAGAACTCGCAAAACGAATCCAGCAGCGGCGGGCCGATGAAGCGCTGCAGCTTGGTGAGATCGGGCTCGTCGATGCCGAAGCGACGCAGCGCAAACTGCACCGAGCGAGTGATGCCGAGCGCCGGATCGGTGAGCGTGCCGTCGAGATCGAACAGCAGATATTGCCGCTTACGTCCCAGCTGCTCCTCACGGAAATAGCGCACGGGATACAGCCTTGTTACCGGATGCGGTGCGGTGTGATCGGCATACAGCAGCGTACCGTCGGAAAGCAAGGCGGTGCCGCGGCGCACGCCCTCGGGGCGGCGCAGGCGGACATCGGTGTCCAGCAGGCGCTTTAGGCGGCGGCGCTCGTCGGCGTGTTCATCCAGACACGGCGGCAGCACCCCTGCAGGGTTGCCGGCCATACGATCGTGCAGCAGCGCATCGCGCAAAGCCGCTTTATCGGTGCGCGGCGCATACAGCTCCCACAGCAGCACCGTCAGCTCATCGAGCGAGGGCGGCGTTTCGGGAAGCTGCGCCCCCACCTCGGAAAACACCGCCACGGGGTCCAGCCCCACGGTGTCGGTGAGATAGGCCAGCGTGTGCGGAAAGCGGCCGCTGTTATACAAACGGTCCAGTGCCTCCTCCAGCACGTGCAGACGGTGCAGATCGTCCTCGGACAGCCACGGCGTTCGGCGCACCTCATACGGCGGCTGCGCGGCGAACACGCCGGGATAGCGCGCCGGGTCCTCGGCCAGGGGCGATCCGTGCAGGCGCTTTAAGAAGCCCAGCTGCAGCTGATGCGGCCGCAGTGCGTAGGCCGTGCGGAAGCTGTGCAGGCAGGTGGGCAGATCCTCCTCGGGCAGGCCGGCAATGAGATCGAGATGCACCGCCACGGTGTTGCATGCCAGCAGATGGCGAATGTTCTGCGTAAGGCGCGCGGTATCGGTGCGGCGACACACCGCCGCCAGTGTTTCGGCGTGAAAGGATTGCAGGCCGATCTCCAGCTGGAACAGCCCTGCCGGTGCTTCGCACAGCACGGTGAGCATCTCTTCGTCCAGCAGATCGCCTGCGATCTCAAAATGGAAGCACACCCCCTTAGGGATGCGCGTGCCGTAGTTTTCCACGATAAAGCGCCAGATGCGCAGCGCGCGCTGTTTATCGGCGTTAAAGGTGCGGTCGACGAATTTCACGGTAGCCGTGCCGCTGTTTGCCAGCTGCAAAATCTCCGCAAAGGCGCGCTCCTCGGGATAGAACCGCACGGTACCGCACCGTCCCGACAGGCAAAACGCGCACGAGAACGGACACCCGCGCGAGGTTTCAAGATAGGCCATACGGCCGCCGAGGGCTTCAAAATATTCCGGCACGTAGGGACTGGGCGGGATCTCGTTGGTAACGTAGGGCTCGGCCACGTGCTCACGCGTGCAGACACCGGGCAGCCCAACCACCGACTCCCCTGCCGCGCAGGCGGTGAGATAGGCCGCCAGCGGCCGCTCGCCCTCGCCGGCGATCACGCAGTCCACAAACGGATACCGTGCCAGCAGCTCGGCCGCACGGTAGCTGACCTCGGGGCCGCCCAGCACGATGCGCACCATCGGTGCTGCCGCCTTCAGCCGTTCGGCCAAGCGCAGTACCGTGGTGATATTCCAAATATAACAGCTGAAGCACACCGCCTCGGCTGCTTGTGCCGTTAAGCGTGTGAACAGTGCGTCGTCGCTTTCGTTCACCGTTCCCTCCACCACGCGTGCCTCGACACCGCTGCCGTAGGTGCGAATACCGCTGAGCAGACACCACGGCGCCAGCGCTGAGTGTATGTAGCGGGAATGAATGCCGACCAGCGACACCTGAAAAGTATGCATTGTATTCACCTCATATTGCATATTTTAACACGCTTTTCCGCAGGGTGCAACCGATTTTCTTGTGCTTTTGTCCAGTTCGTACACACAAACGCCGCTTTGACTTGTACAGAGTGACGATTTTGCAAAAAATGTGTGAATATTTATAAGCAAACGCTTGACAATGCTTTATATAATGTGTATAATGTGTGCATATTCGATGAATACGATGAATATTTATTCTAGGAGGATGCATACCATGAACAAGGAAAATATCAAGAAAGTCGTACTCGCCTATTCGGGTGGTCTGGACACGTCCATCATCATTCCGTGGCTGAAGGAAAACTACAACAACTGCGAGGTTATCGCGGTGTCGGGCAACGTGGGTCAGGCCGACGAGCTGGAGGGCCTTGAGGAAAAGGCGCTCAAGACCGGCGCTTCCAAGCTGTACGTGCTCGACCTCACCGAGGAGTACGTTGACGAGTACATTATCCCCTGCCTGAAGGCGGGCGCCGTTTACGAGGAGTACCTGCTGGGCACCAGCCACGCACGTCCCTGCATTGCCAAGGGCTTGGTCGATATCGCCATCAAGGAAGGCGCCGACGCCATCTGCCACGGCTGTACCGGTAAGGGTAACGACCAGGTGCGTTTTGAGCTGGCTATCAAGCACTTTGCTCCCAGCATGCCCATCATTGCTCCGTGGCGTGAGTGGGATATCAAGTCCCGCGAAGAGGAGATCGAGTACGCCGAGGCGCACAACATCCCGCTGAAGATCAACCGCGAGACCAACTACTCCAAGGATAAGAACCTGTGGCATCTGTCCCACGAGGGCATGGATCTGGAAGATACCGGCAACGAGCCGCAGTACGAAAAGGAAGGCTTCTTGGAGATGGGCGTGTCCCCCATTCAGGCTCCCGATAAGCCCACCTACATTACGCTCGACTTCGAGCAGGGCGTGCCCGTAGCGCTCGACGGCGAGAAGATGACCGCGAAGCAGATCGTGCTCAAGCTCAACGAGCTGGGCGGCGCAAACGGTATCGGTATCATCGACATTGTGGAAAACCGCTTGGTCGGTATGAAATGCCGCGGCGTGTACGAAACTCCCGGCGGTACCATTCTGTACAAGGCGCACAGCGTGCTGGAAAGCATCTGCCTCGACAAGATGACCCTGCACGAGAAGCAGCGCATGGCCATCACCTTTGCCGAGCTGGTGTACAACGGCCAGTGGTTCACTCCCCTGCGCGAGGCGATGAGCGCGTTTGTTGACAAAACGCAGGAGCGCGTAACCGGTAAGGTGCGCCTGAAGCTGTACAAGGGCAACCTCATCAACGCCGGTGTGTGGAGCCCCTACACGCTGTACAGCGAAGAGATCGCTACCTTCGGCGAGAGCGATTACAACCAGAAGGATGCCGAGGGCTTTATCAACCTGTACGGTCTGCCGATCACGGTTCAGGCCTTGGTTGACGGTAAGAAATAAGAAGTTTTCAGTACATCCTGCACGGGTGACCGTGCAGGATTGTCTGGTTTTTACAAGCATGCCACCAGGCGAAAGGAGCAGCTATGGCTAAGTTATGGGCGGGCAGAACCGACGGTGCTACCGACAAGCTCGCAGACGATTTTAATTCGTCCATTCGGTTCGATCACGTAATGTATCGGCAGGATATCACCGGCAGCATGGCACACGCCGCCATGCTGGGTGCACAGGGCATTATTACGCAAGCGGAGGCCGCACAGCTCATCGACGGACTTCAGAACATTCTGAACGATCTCGACAGCGGCGCGCTGGCGTTCGATATGTCGTGCGAGGATATCCACATGTTTGTGGAGCAGGTGCTCACCGAGCGCTTGGGCGCCGTGGGCAAAAAGCTGCACACCGCCCGCAGCCGTAACGATCAGGTGGCACTGGATCTGCGCATGTACCTGCGCGAAGAGATCGACACCGTGGTGGCGTTTGTGAACGAGCTGCTCGCAGCCGTGACCGAACAGGCCGAGCAAAACAAGGCGGCCATTCTGCCCGGCTACACGCATTTGCAGCGTGCACAGCCCGTTACCTTCGGGCATCATCTCATGGCCTACGCCATGATGCTGCTGCGCGACCGCGAGCGGTTGCTGGATTGCCGCCGCCGCATGAATCAGTCGCCCATCGGCTGCTGTGCGCTGGCCGGCACCACCTACAACACCGATCGTCGCTTCGAGGCGGCACAGCTGGGCTTCGACGGCATCTGCCGCAACAGCCTGGACGGCGTGTCCGACCGCGACTTCTGCGTGGAGCTGCTGAGCGCGTTGTCGATCTTGATGATGCATCTCTCCCGCTTTTCGGAGGAGGTCATTCTGTGGTCGAGCTGGGAATTTAAGTTTGTGGAGCTGTCGGATGCGTTTACCACCGGCTCCTCCATTATGCCGCAAAAGAAAAACCCCGACATGGCCGAGCTTGTGCGCGGCAAAACGGGCCGCGTGTACGGCGATCTAATGGCGGCGCTCACCATGCTCAAAGGCCTGCCGCTCGCCTACAACAAGGATATGCAAGAGGATAAAGAGGGCGTGTTCGATGCGCTGGAAACCGTGAAAATGTGCTTGCCGGTGTTTGCCGGTATGATCCGCACCATGCGCACCCTGCCCGATAACATGCGCCGCGCCGCGCAAAACGGCTTTATCAACGCCACCGACTTGGCCGACTGGATGGTGGCGCACGGCCTGCCGTTCCGCGATGCGTATAAGATCTCGGGTCAGCTGGTGGCTCGCTGCATCGCCGAGGGGCTGGTGCTGGAATCGCTGCCGCTGGAGGTCTACCGCGAGTACAGCGAGTTGTTTGACGAAACCGTGTTCGAGGCCATCGACCTCGACGCGTGTGTGGAGCGGCGTATCAGCGAGGGCGGCACGTCCGTGCCCTCGGTGGAAGCCCAGATTGCTTATGTGAAAGAGATGTTGAGCGTATGAAAACAGTATTTATCGACGGCAGCGCCGGTACCACCGGTCTGCGCATCCACGAACGGTTGGCCGATCGCCGCGATTTAACGGTGCTCACCCTGCCCGATGAGCTGCGCAAAGACCCCGCCGCCCGCGCCGAGGCATTGCACAAGGCCGACGTTGCCTTTCTGTGCCTGCCCGACGACGCGGCGCGCGAATCGGTGGCGCTGGCGGAAAACAGCAACGTGGTGATCATCGACACCTCCACCGCCCACCGCACCGCCGCAGGCTGGACCTACGGCTTCCCCGAGCTGGGCTACCGCGAAGCCATTGCCGCTTCCAAGCGCATTGCCAACCCCGGCTGCCACGCCAGCGGCTTTTTGGCACTGGTGGCACCGCTGGTAAAGGCCGGCCTGCTCGCCCCCGATACGGCGCTCACCGCGTTTTCGCTCACCGGGTATTCCGGCGGCGGCAAGAAGATGATCGCCGAATACGAAGACCCCGCCCGCGACGTGCTGTTTGAAGCGCCCCGTCAGTACGGATTAACGCAAAAGCACAAGCATCTGCCCGAAATGGCCGCCGTGGCCGGACTCACGCAGGCACCCGTGTTCTGCCCCATCGTGGCACCGTATTACGCGGGCATGGAGGTTACCGTGCCGCTGTTCGCCGCACAGGTAAAGGGCTCTGCAGCCGACATTGCAAACGTGTATCGCGCCTGCTTTGCAAACGGCTTGGTGCGCTTTTGCGACAATAACAGCGAAGGCGGTCTGTTGTCGGCCGGTGCGTTTGCCGGACGTGACGATATGGAGGTTACGGTGCAGGGCAACGACGAACGCATCCTGCTGGTGGCCCGCTTTGATAACCTGGGTAAGGGCGCTTCGGGTGCGGCCATTCAAAACATGAACATTGTGCTCGGTGTCGACGAGGCTGCCGGGCTGTGCGTATAAAGTGAGGGACAAACTATGGTAGAACTGATCAAAGGCGGCGTGTGTGCCGCCAAGGGCTTTAAAGCCAACGGTATTCATTGCGGTATCCGCCACAATCGCTTAAAGCGCGATCTGGCGCTCATTTACAGCGAGGTGCCCGCTTCGGCAGCCGCCGTGTACACCACCAATCTGGTGAAGGGTGCACCGCTGTCGGTCACCAAAAAGCACCTGCAAAACGGCGTGGCGCAGGCGGTTATTTGCAACAGCGGCAACGCCAACACCTGCAACGCCGACGGTATTGAGGTGGCCGAGCAGATGGGTCGTATGGTGGCCGAGGTGCTGCCTGTGGCTGCCGAGGACGTGATCGTGGCTTCCACCGGCGTGATCGGTCAGCCGCTTGACCTCACTCCCATTGCAGGCGGCCTGCCCACTTTGGCAGAGGGTATCTCCTACGAGGGCGGCGAGGCTGCCGCCGAGGCCATCATGACCACCGACACCTTCAAAAAGGAAGTGGCGGTGTCGTTCTCGGTGGGCGGCAAGACCTGCCGTTTGGGTGGTATTGCCAAGGGCAGCGGTATGATCCACCCCAACATGGCAACCATGCTGGTGTTCCTCACCACCGATGCGGCGATCGCTCCGTCGATGCTGCAGAAGGCGCTGTCGAGCGATATTCAGAACACGTTTAACATGGTGAGCATCGACGGCGACACCTCCACCAACGATATGGTGGCCATTCTGGCCAACGGTGTGGCGGGCAACACCCCCATTACCGAGGAGGGCGAGGATTTTGCCGAGTTCATGAAAGCGCTGAACACCGTAACGGTGGAGCTGTGCCGCCTGATCGCCGCCGACGGCGAGGGTGCTACCAAGCTGCTGGAGTGCCACGTGAGCGGCGCCCCCGACAAGGCTACCGCCAAAACCGTGGCCAAGAGCGTGATCTGCTCCAGCCTGCTCAAGGCGGCCATGTTCGGTGCCGATGCCAACTGGGGTCGCGTGCTGTGCGCCATCGGCTACAGCGGCGCGGCGGTGGACGTTTCCAAGGTTGGTGTGGCGTTCCGTTCGGCAAAGGGTATCGTTCCCGTGTGCGAAAACGGCGCGGGCATTCCCTTCTCGGAGGAAGTGGCCAAGGAAATTCTGCTGGAAAAGGAAATTGATATTCTCATCACGCTGGACAGCGGCTCGGAAAGCGCTACCGCGTGGGGCTGTGATCTCACCTACGATTACGTGAAGATCAACGGCGATTATCGGACGTGAGGTGACAAGAATGGACGCTTTATTTTCAAACGCACAGCGCGCTGAGGTGCTCACTCAGGCGCTCCCCTACATTAAGCAATATAACGGCAAGATCGTCGTGGTAAAATACGGCGGCAACGCCATGATCAACGAGCAGCTTAAACAGCAGGTCATGGAAGACGTGGTGCTACTGTGGCTTATCGGTGTCAAAGTGGTGCTGGTGCACGGCGGCGGC
>JAFXCE010000155.1 GCA_017521565.1 Clostridia bacterium
ATATCGACCGTCGCATACTCAGGCGTGGTCTTCTGTGCTTCCTGTGCCTGCATCACCTGCTGCACCTTCGAAGCACTGACATAGTCGTCAAACCATGCACCGCCCGTATTGGGATTGAATCGCTTGACGTAGATCTCCCCAGCGCTCGGATTGAGAAAAACGTTGATCGTGCTGTCAAAGGGAATCTGTGCTGTCGTTGCTTCGTCCCGGCTGGTCACCATCCGGGAAATTACGTTAGGCTGCTGCATCTGCACCGGCTGCTGCGCCATTTGTCCCATGCCGCCCATATGCTGCATGTAGGCCTGCTGCGCCGCTTGCTGCACCATCTGCTGCGTCGGCTGACCGTAGCCGCCGCCAAAGGGGTTGTATCCGTATGCCATGTCATCGCCTCCTTGTGACTTAATTTTCCAATAAAAAAAGGACCCGGGAGTGCCGCTCGAAGGCCAATCCTAGGTCACGTTGTTTTGCCAAAAAAGAGAAAAGCCGGGGCTTTCACCCCGGCTCTCTTATATGCACTTTTCTTCCATGGATGCGCTCAGATGACGCCTGTGTCCGCATCTTGCCAGCTTCATAGCAATGCTATGGCTTCTGCGTTTGACGGTGGTTTCTCCCATCGCAAGACGCATCTGCGTCCCGACGACGCGATCCGTTCTGGCGCGTGTGTCAAACACAAGCGCCTCCTCTTCGGTTAGTCCGCATTCCTCGGCGAGTGCCTTCCGTTCTGCGGGCGTGTAGCGGTCAAAGAAATACTTCCCGCCCACGGGATCACGCTCCCTCCTGGGCGCCTTCCGTCTGCGGTTCCTCGTTTTCCTCCTCGCCTTCTTCGACCGTAACAGGGGTTTCAAACTCTCCGGTCACCAATTCAAGCGGAGCGGCCTGATCCATCTTTTTGATGGATGCGTTGACAAACATCTTGAGCCTCATGGTGTCGATCTTGATTCCCCGTTTCTCGGCCTGGCGCTCGACGTAGGCAAGCTTCTCGTCTCCGCGCTTGGCGCCGTAGAGCTTCTCAGCGGCCAGGACGGCGATGTCAAAGAAGGTCGCAAGGTCTTCCTGCTGTTCTTTGCTCAGCTTCGTCGCAAGATAGGGGATCAGGTAACGCATGGACACGGCGATCAGCACAGCAATCACCGCTTCAATCAGGTTGGTCAGATCGATCAGGTTCAGTTTATCCATCATATTCTCCTTTCTGTGTTCTATAATATAGAACACTCACGCCTTCATTCTTTCAAATTCTTCTTGCGTCGGCAGCTTCAGAAACGCGGCATATTCGTTTTCCTCACCGTGGTTTCCTCCGCGCGCCTTATACGCGTCGTGCATGCGCGTCACTCTCCTGCGCTCGTCAGAGGTCGTATATCCTCGTCTGCGGCACATGCCGATCAGACAGCAGATTCGGTCATCCATCACGCTTAAATCAGCTTCCAGCGCCGCAGCGTCCTGTTCATGGAGGCTTTCCAGCCTGTCCAGCCTCTTATTGATCTTGTCAATCGGCTCGGTGATCTTCTCGACCAGCGCATCTGCTACCCAACCGACAGCCCATTTTATTGGGTTCTGCAATGGTATCTCTCCTTACTTCAGCACCTTGCCAAGCGCTTCATACAGTTTCTGTGCCAGATCGCGCGGAATGCTGACCATCTCCGACACCTCAATCGGGATATCTCGGAGGAACTGCGTCATCATGTATCCGGCATGATCCTGCGTCTCGACCTTGCTCCACACGCCGGTCATCGCCGTCACGCGCACGATCGCGCCGGGATACAGGCGCTCAAGCGAATAGCTCTCCGTGTCCGGCTGATCGCGCAGATTGACATATCCGCCGTTCGCGGCAAAGACTTCCATCTGCTTGTCCACGTTTTCCCACGCCTCCTCGACTTCGCCCACGTCGATATATTCAACCTCAACGCCCTCGGACATAGCAAGAGCGACCTCCTTTCGGAAGTCGCTCATTCTCTTTCCGTACCGGCGCAGCCAGTGCGTAATATCCGCATGCCCGGAAGCGAGGCCTCGTGACGCGAGTTCATTGTGATCCATGACTGCCAGAGCTTCGCCTTCAATATATCTGTCTACAACAGTATCCGGTGTTGTGCCCATGATCTCGCACAAATGAGCCGTCAGGTTGACTGCTGCTGTCATCACGGCCGCATTGAAATAGTATTCACTGTTCAGATCATCTTCGCAGATTTCATATCCGATGTATCCAAGCTTATTCGCGTTTCCGTTTTTGCCCTTGCCGCTGATCCAGCAACGCATGTCCCATGGGAGCGTCTGATACACCGCTACCGTGCCGTCAATCTGCATGCCGATATAAGCGTTTGCGCAAACGTCCACGCCGGGACGGTTGTGGCTGTTTCCGTTGCTGTTAACGCCGAGCCTGCCATCGTCCGGCTGCACATATCTCCGCAGGAACGGATTGTTTGCTCCTGTCGAATGGACCTGCACGCCGACAGAAGTCTGGTGCACATTCGCTTTGTAGCAATCGGAGTTCATGAAGAACTGTCTATAAATCCGAAGCTTTCTTCCTTTTGCCATCAAGTATCCTCCTTGCTGCACATTATTTCCAAGTTAAAAATTGTTGCTCAATAACTAGCCATATCCATTGACAGATTATACCTATTAACCATATCCCGCAGCGCATCCGCCTGCACAGGAATCCACTCGCTGCCGTCCACGTCGCGGATCGGCTGCATCATCAGCACCTCTTCCTCGATCGGACAGCAGGCTCGTCCAACCGCGCCGCGCGGACATTCTCTATATTCGATAAAGAGCTTGCCAAAGCTGCCAAGACGCTTCATCGCCGCGCGCAGCTTGAAAAGCTCAAGCTGCTCTTCCGCGCGAGCGTTCGCAGGCAAAAGCACAGCAAATGTAAAACCGATGAATCCCGCCAGCGGAACAATCCACAAAAGATGCCATATGCTGATCATCTCCATCCCCTCCTTAGTCGATCTCCTCATTGACCGTGATGATGGAATCCTCGTTCAGATCGCCGCAGCAGATGCGGATGTAGGCGTATGTTCCCCACCCGCTCGGCGCTGTGAGCTGAATAACGTCACCATTTTCACCATACACAACCGGCGCAAATTCGCTGCCGGGCAGACTGTTAGGATTGTGGCTCGCGTTAGTGAGCTTGTTGAACGACGCATCATATGCAAAGAATGTAGTCCTCGACGTAGAACCGCCGTCACCCGAAATGTCGAAATACTCCACGTTTTTGAATCGAATAATGTCGCCCTTTTTAGCCGGAATCAGGCCGGTCACGCACCAGCCCGTCGCAGCCGTGTCGCCGCTTGAAGACGTGCGCGTATCCCGCTTGTAGCCGTCAGGCGTGCCGTCGCCGTTGTAGTCAACGCCGAAGATGCCGGTGCCGTCAAGCGTCAGCGCTTTGGAAAGCTGGTTGGTGTACGTCACAACATCAGGAATCGCTACGCTGCGCGTATTGCCGCGCCCAACGTTGATGACTTTGACCTGCTTTGCTGCATAATCAGCAACAATGGCATACACACAGTTTTCTTTTGTCGTTCCAGCTTCTGCATCAGATACTCCGTCCCGATCCTGTGCGGAATCGCACTCCGTCAGGATCACAGGAATACCTTTTGCTGTCGCAAAATCGTAGTCCCGGTGGACGTGACCGCCGATGATAAATTCAATCTTCGCCCCTGCGCCTGCAAAGTCGTAGGAGATGCTGTGCTTCGCCGTCGTGCCGCTCAATCTATAGTTGTAGGCGTCGAACACATCAAGCAGGAACTGCGTATAATCCGGCGGCGTCGTGATGATGGCTGTCGTCGAGCCGCTGTAGTCGTTGTCTAGCCACAAATGGCCGATGATGACAATGTGCCATCCGCTCGGCGTACTGTTAAGCGTATCAATGCACCATTGCGCCTCGTCGGCGTAGACCCACATCCGGCCTGTGCTCATGCAGATATAGCGCGTATTTTCGATGTGATTGTCGATATAGTAGTAGTTCTTTCCATTTGCCGCGTCTGTGCCGAACGCAACGTCACCAGTGCGCTCAGGATCAAAGAAGAAATCCGCCCTGTCCTTCGCCGTCGGCAGCTCAGGAACCTGATTGTCGTGATTGCCCATCACGCTGTGGTGATTAGGAACATCCTTGACCAGTTCCTGCCAGCCGCGCATCATGTCGATTTCGCCGCCGTTTTTGTAATCGCATGCGATATCGCCGCCGTAGAACGTCTTTTTCATTCCGGTGTGCGCGCTCAGGTATTGAAGAATCACAGGCGATGTACCATAGTTGTCCTTCCAGTGCGCATCCGTATACCACAGGAACGCAGACCTTTTATCGCCCGCAGCAGAAAGTGCCGCATCGATCTCCGTCGCCTTTGCCGCCAGATAGCTCTTCCAGTAGTCCGGAACAATGTACGTTTCCTGCACATTGACATTGATGTCGATGTTTCTGTCACAGTATTTTCCGGCAGTCGCAAGCGTGACCGTGCCATTGCTGATCACGTCAATCTGCGTGTTTGCCATCAGAC
>JAFXCE010000156.1 GCA_017521565.1 Clostridia bacterium
GTCTCCTGCGGAATATGGAACATGCGGCTGGCAGTCGCTTCGTAGATCTTTCCTTTACCACGGAACTCGTCCAGCACCCATTCTTCTCCGGCAAGCCAAGCAAGCACGCGGGCTTCAATAGCAGAAAAGTCAGCCACAATAAAGCGGCATCCTTCCTTCGGGATGAACGCTGTGCGTATGAGTTCGGAGAGTGTGCCGGGGACGGAGCCAAAGAGCGAGTCGAGCATTTCTTCATCCCCGGCCTTTACGATCTCTCTTGCCAGATCGAGGTCAGGAAGGTGGTTCTGGGGGAGATTTTGGATTTGAACCAATCTGCCAGCCCATCTGAACGTGCGAGAGGCGCCGCCGAACTGCAGGAGGCCGTGAATACGACCGTCCCTGCATACCGTGCGCGCCATGGCTTCGTACTTCTTTACGCTGGTCTTGCTCAGTTCAAGTCGGAGGTTCAGAAGCTCCGCCACGATACCGTCCGACTGCGAAGCCTTTTCCTGTACAATCTTCTTGGCGAGGGATTCCATGGGCATGTCCTGGTCTGCCAGCCATGCTTTCAGCTGATTGACGCTTCCGGGATTCTCCAGTCCGGTCAGCTCCTTTGCCTGCTGATAGGCTGCTTCCGTAAACACTTCATCGACAGCAATGGCGTTTTTGACGAGCTTCTTATCCACTCGCACACCCCGGTCGTTGATCTGCTGATCCAGAGCGTACAGCTTCCACTCATGATCCGGCAGCGGCCACGCTTCCAGCGCCTTGCGAACGGCGCGCTCGGTCTCTACGTCCTGCGCATTGTACTGCTTATATAGCGCCCACTTCTCAGGCGCATCCGCAGGCATATTCCGGGTTCTGCCGCCGTTGGTCTTGGTAGGCTTGCAGGGAACGGAAAAGTAACGAATGAGGTCTTTGCCTTCCTCCATCTTCTGCTGACTGAGTTTCAAAGCAACAGCAACGTCAGCCAGTCGGGAAGGCAGCGTCAGGTATGCGGCCATAACAGCCGTACAGCGCCATTGATGCGGATCGAGCCAATGTCCCAGATGCCGTGAAAGACATATGCGCTCAAACTGCGCGTTGTAGGCAGCCTTGATGACTGTAGGATCATTCAACGCGGCGATTACATCTTCCGGCAGTTTTTCTCCGCAGGCAAGGTCAATGGTTACGACCGGTTCATCATCGTAGGCATAGGAAAAAAGAAGCACCTCAAAATCAGGTGCATCGGTATAGCGGTACACACCGCATTTGGGCAGCGGCGCCGAACTGTATGTTTCAATGTCGATACCCATAATCGTTGACATGATGTTCACCACCTTGGCATGAAAAAACGCAGCCTCGCGGCTGCGCTTTCAGTTGGTTCGTTATTCTCTTGCCGGAATGTGTATCTTTTCCAGCGTATTTGGATCGATGATCAGGATTTCTTTTCCTTGCTCACGGGCATAATTGACGGTGTATGCAGTACCGCCCTTGCCTTCTCCGTTGTAGATCGCAATCAGCAGATCACAGTTGTCAACCATGTAACGGTTTCGGATATGGAAGCAACCTCGCTGATACCCGTCGCAAAGCTGCTTGATCTTATCGGCAGCACGAAGCAGATCGATATACCGCGTTCTCCACATCCAGCCCCATCTGTCGGCCTGTTCCTTGTAGGGTATGGCGCAGATCAGTTGAATGTGCGGAGACTTGGTCATCTTCTCTGCAGCAATGATTTCTCCGCAGACGATATCTGCACCGCGTGCTCCGCCGCAATAAAAGGTGTCATAACCTTCATCAATGCAGCGCCCGATCTCCTTCCAGAGAATGAGTTCAAAATCATCATATCTGCCGGAATGCATGTCTCTGCCAAAGGGTAAAGATTCCGGTCTGTGTCCCGTAAACGCAACTGCCTTCTTCTGCATCAAAATCACTCCCACAATGTACTTTTGATATACATTAACAATGTAGTTTTATTATACATTTCACCTTCCTTCTAAGCAAGTCGAAGGTACGAGATAATACATTGTAAAGGTAGGTGCGAGATGATGTCAGACTTCGTATATGATAAAGTTGCTGTTGGCAGCCGCATTCGTGAGAAGCGGTTGGCTTTGCATATGACGCAGGAGAAAGTTGCTGAAAAGACCGAGAAATCCCTTCGTTTGATTACTGAGATAGAACGCGGCGCCGTGGGCATGTCCATTGAAACCCTCATGTGTATTTGCGAGGCGCTCAAGACCACGCCCAATGATCTGCTGCTTCCCGACGCGAAGACAAGTGACAGCGAATTGGACTGGCTGATTGAGGCCCTGTCCAATGCATCCGATCACGTTCGTTCCAGCGCCATAGACATTCTTCGATCCTATCTCCGTTCTACCTGATGAATCCGGCCGCGCACCAGATTGACTGATGCGCGGCTTTCTTATGCCTTCAGACGGGATCAACTCAAATCAGTCGAGGAAATCATCAGTATCATCGTCATCCAGCGCGTCGAATTCATCCTCGGCGCGCACGCGGCCGTTCAGCGGTTCACCGTCCTCCCAGAATTGGATGTTGGACAGACCCGCCGCAATGCCGCGATTGCCGTTGGCGTTGAAGGGATAGATATTGATGGAAGCCCGGATGTAGCAGCCGGAGTAAATGGCCAGCGGATCGGTGATCTTCACTCTCTTGCGGTCAACGACACCGGGCTGTTCCTGGCTGGTAGCGTTGATGAAGTAGCTATTTTCATAGGCGGGATCATCGGGACGGTCCACATCGCCGTCGCGCAGCGGAAGCTTCAGATTGGGCGGAATCTTGCCGCCCCACTTGGGAACGCCTTCCTGCTTGGCCAGTTCGATGGCTTCGCGGATCTTGCCGATGGTGACAGTATCGGACTTGGGGATGATGAGAGAGCAGCTGTACTTGGGTTCGCCGCCGTTGATGGCAGCCGGTTCAAACACATGGACGAAAGAGGCCCGGACCTTGCCGGTAATGACCTTGGTAGACATAGGCATTTCCTTTCTTGCATATCGCGCAGTCGTTATTGGTTGAAATCGCTGGCCGCATCAGAATACGGCTTGCGGGGATCGGTTTCGGGAACCAGGGTAGGCGCGCCGACAGGCTTGATGACATACTTGCCCAGCACCTCGTTAAACTTCTTCCTGCCCAGACGCTTCTCCAGATCGCCGACGCCCAGAAGAGAAGTTTTATAGATGTCGGTGTATCCGGCCTCGGTCGCTGCCTTGATAACCTCGGCCTCGTTAGTGTACTTGCGGACGGTGCGACCGGCCACCAGCTTGTAGCCCGGCCAGCTTTTACCGTCCACGGCTTCCTGCGTTGCGTAGGCAAGCAGGTCCTGGACCCAGCTGTTCAGGCTTTCGGCTACGGGAAGAATGTCAGCAATCTCTTCATCCGAAAGAAGATCCGGATGACGGAAGTCGCGCTCGGCGAGGCTCATGTGGTACTCGCTGCGCTTCCTGCAGGTGTAACGCGCCTTGCAGAAGCGGCACCATTCACCGGCGCAGAATTCGCCCTTGCCTTCATAGGCAAGCAGCGCCTTCGGACGCACGTCGGTTTCCGCCCAGCGAACGAGATCATCTGCGGTCATTTCATAGGTCGAAGTATTGGACAG
>JAFXCE010000157.1 GCA_017521565.1 Clostridia bacterium
AATGCAAGAATTAAAAATGTAACTTGTAAAAATGCTTGACTTTAGCGTGAGCGAAGCGTATACTTTGCGCGTCGGAAGGACGGTGGATGCAATAACCGCAGTCCAATTTGAACCAGGCGCGAGTGCGCTGACAGAAGGGAGAGATCATGATGAAAAAGGTTCCCGAACTGTTTGGCAGTATGGTATTCAATGAGGCGGTGATGAAAGAACGGCTGCCCAAGGATGTGTATAAGGCGCTTAAAAGCACCATCAGACAGGGCAAAGCGCTGGAAGCACAGCTTGCAGGTGTTGTGGCGAATGCTATGAAGGATTGGGCCATTGAAAAGGGTGCGACGCACTTTACGCACTGGTTCCAGCCGATGACTGGCATTACCGCAGAGAAGCACGACGCATTTATCTCGCCGAGCCCGGATGGCACAGTGATCATGGAGTTTTCCGGCAAGGAACTCATCAAGGGCGAACCGGACGCCTCCTCGTTTCCTTCCGGCGGGCTGCGTGCAACCTTTGAGGCTCGCGGCTATACGGCATGGGATCCGACCAGTTATGCGTTTATCAAGGATGATACGCTCTGTATCCCTACAGCCTTCTGTTCCTATACCGGCGAGATCCTGGACAAGAAGACGCCGCTGCTGAGATCCATGGAAGCGATCAGCAAGCAGGCTGTCCGGGTGCTGTCGCTCTTTGGCAAGGACGTCACACGGGTCGTAACGACGGTTGGTCCTGAACAGGAATACTTCCTGATCGATAAAGAGGATTACAGGAAGCGTCCGGATCTGATTCTGACTGGACGAACGCTCTTTGGTGCGCCATCTCCAAAGGGACAGGAAATGGAAGATCACTACTTTGGCTCGATTCGTCCGCGGGTCAAGGCGTTTATGAAAGATCTGGATGAGGAACTCTGGAAGCTGGGCATCAGCGCAAAGACCGAGCATAACGAGGTTGCGCCCTGTCAGCATGAGCTTGCGCCGATCTTTGAAACAGCCAATATTGCTACCGATCACAACGAACTGTGCATGGAAATGCTGAAAAAGGTGGCTGAAAGGCATGGTTTTGTCTGCCTGCTGCATGAAAAACCGTTTGAAGGCGTCAACGGAAGCGGCAAGCACAACAACTGGTCGATCTCTACGGACAAAGGAGAAAACCTTCTGGATCCGGGCGCGACGCCGGCGGACAATGCACAGTTTCTTCTGTTCCTGACAGCGGTGATCAAGGCGGTGGACGATTATCAGGATCTGCTGCGCATCTCTGTCGCCAGCGCGGGCAACGATCATCGTCTTGGAGCGAACGAAGCACCGCCGGCTATTGTTTCTATGTATGTGGGAGATGAGCTTTCTGCGGTGATCGATTCGCTCATCCATGGTTCGGATTATAAGGCGAGCGGAAAGAAGCAGATGGATATCGGTGTTTCGGTCCTTCCGCCGATTCCTCAGGACAATTCGGATCGTAACCGTACATCTCCCTTTGCCTTTACCGGAAACAAATTTGAGTTCCGTATGCCGGGTTCGTCGTTCAACATCGCCTGCACCAATGTGATGCTGAACACAGCGGTTGCTCAGTCGCTGATGGTCTTTGCTGACGAGCTTGAGAAGGCAGATGACTTTGATGCGGCGCTGCCTGAATTGATCAAAAGGGAGCTTGCGGCGCATCAGCGGATCCTTTTCAATGGAAACGGATACAGCGCCGCATGGCCGATTGAGGCGGAAAAGCGCGGCTTGATGAACCTGAGATCCACACCGGAAGCGCTCGTTCATTATACGGACAAGAAAAACGTCGATCTGTTTGTCAGGCATGGAATTTACACGCCGCTTGAAATGAAATCCCGCGAAGAAATTGCGCTTGAGGAATACTGCAAGGTCATCCATATCGAGGCGATGACCAGCCTGAGCATGCTCAAGAAGCTGATCGTTCCGGCGGCGATGACGTATTCCGCAGAGGTGGCGAGATCCGTTGATGCGAAGAAGCGTATCGGTGTGGATGCTCCGCGTGAGATTGAGAAGGTACAGGAAATCACGGAACTGACGGGTGCGCTGATTGAAAAGACACAGGCGCTGGATGCTGTTGTTAATAGCGAGCCGGCTGCGCTTGTTGAGCGTGCGGTCTATGCACATGAGGAAATCATCTGTGCCATGGAGGAAGCGCGCAAAGTGGCGGATCTGCTTGAAATGAAGATCGAAAAGAAAGCGTGGCCGATGCCGACCTACGCGGATATGCTCTTCTATGTCTGAGTGAGCGCACAGGATTGCATAAGGGCGTGCATGAAGCGCAATCGCTCTCCTGCACGCCCTTTTGTGATAAACCATATCGGTTAAGGAGGAAATACAATGGACATGATGGCGTATGAAACAGCCCTGAACACAGGCTGGATTCTGCTTGGCGCAGCGCTGGTGTTTTTCATGCAGGCTGGCTTTGCAATGGTAGAAACCGGATTTACCCGTGCAAAAAACGCGGGCAATATCATCATGAAGAACCTGATGGACTTTTCTCTTGGCGTCCCGATCTTCTGGCTGATCGGATATGGCATCATGTTTGCCGGAGAGGGAAAGCTGATCGGCGGACTTGATTTGTTTACCAATGCCGGCGGTGACTGGGCGACGATGATTTTTCAGACCGTGTTCTGTGCGACGGCGGCCACCATTGTATCCGGAGCCATGGCAGAGAGAACGAAGTTTTCGGCATACTGCGTGTATTCGATGGTGATTTCTGCGTTTGTCTATCCGATTTCGGGTCATTGGATCTGGGGCGGCGGCTGGCTCGCGCAGCTGGGATTTCATGATTTCGCCGGCTCTACGGCAGTGCATATGGTCGGCGGTATCGCGGCTTTCATTGGCGCTGCGATCCTGGGTCCTCGTATCGGCAAGTATGATAAGGAAGGGAAGCCGCGTGCAATTCCTGGTCATTCGTTGACGCTGGGCGCATTGGGCGTATTCATTCTTTGGTTCTGCTGGTTTGGCTTTAATGGTTGTTCTACCGTGGCGCTGACAGGCGGTGCGGATGAGACAGCGGCTCGCGTTTTTGTGACGACGAATCTTGCAGCTGCAGTGGCGACGACGACGGTGATGTGTATCACCTGGATTCGCTATGGAAAGCCGGACGTTTCGAT
>JAFXCE010000158.1 GCA_017521565.1 Clostridia bacterium
GATAGTTCTCCATTTAATGTAATAATAGGAGGTTTGCTTATGAAACGCATTGCTGCAATGGTTTTTGCTGCCATGCTGCTGTTTTCCTGTGCTTTGGCGGAGGGGATGACGGCCGAACTGGGGCTGACTGCTGAGGAAAAGGGCGCCAGCGGCTACACGGCACAGATCAATTCTGCCGTGTATTCTCTTCTTGATTTTGAGGATACAAGCGAATACGACAACGCTGTGCGCGGCCTGATCGACGCGCCGGAAACGCTTGAATTGACCGATGCGGACGGCAAAGTGGTGTGGAGTCAGACGGCGTACAGCTTCCTTGATGACCATGAAAAGGCGCCGGATACCGTCAATCCCAGCCTGTGGGAAAACACGCGCAACAACCATGCCTACGGTCTGTTTGAGGTCTGCGAGGGCATCTACCAGGTTCGTGGTTATGACATGGCAAACCTCACGGTCGTCAAGGGCGAGACCGGCTGGATTGTGTTCGACGCGACCATGTGCGTGGAGACGGCTCAGGCGGCCATGGCGCTGATTGAGAAAAACCTGGGCAGCTATCCCGTGAAAGCGGTCGTGATTTCCCATCCGCATGCCGATCATTTCGGCGGTATTCTGGGCGTGATGGCGGCCGAAGACGCAGCGGATGCGTCCCTGCCCCTCGAGGAGCAGATCGCCAGCGGAAAGATTCCGGTTATCGTGCCCGAAGGCTTTGCAGAGCATGCTATTGCGGAGAATGTCTATGCCGGAAAGGCCATGACCCGTCGCGCCAACTACCAGTACGGCGTGCTGCTTACGCCCGGCGTCACTGGAAAAATGGCGCAGGGCATCGGCATGGGCCAGTCCACAGGAACGGTGACCTATATCGCGCCGACGTATGAGATCAGAGAAACCGGCGAGACGCTTATCATCGACGGCGTGAAGATGGAATTCCAGATGACGCCTGGCACCGAGGCGCCAGTTGAGATGAACACATGGTTCCCGCAGTATAAGGCGCTGTGGATGGCGGAGAACTGCACCGGCACGCTGCACAACCTCTACACCCTGCGCGGTGCGCAGGTGCGCGATGGTGCAGCATGGGCGGGCTATATCACCCAGACCATGACCCGCTATGGCGGACAGGCGGAGGTTGTGTTCCAGTCCCACAATTGGCCGCACTGGGGCAATGCGGTGATCAATGAATATCTGGTTAACACTGCCGCAGTGTACAAGTTCATCAATGACCAGACGCTGACGTATATCAATCAGGGCTATACCTCTGATGAAATCTCCAATATGATTAAGCTGCCCGAGGCGCTTGAGAAGAACTGGTATACCCGCCAGTATTATGGCACTGTGGCGCACAATTCAAAGGCTGTGTATCAGAAGTACATGGGCTGGTATGACGCCAATCCGGTCAATCTCAATCCGCTTGAGCCCAGCGAGAGCGCGAAGAAGTGGGTCGAGTATCTGGGCGATGTGAACGAAGCGCTGCGTATGGCCAAGGCGGACTTCGACAAGGGCGAGTACCAGTGGGTGGCGGAGATCACCAACACCATCGTCTATGCTGACCCTGCGAATGAGGCTGCCCGTCTGCTTTGCGCGGATGCGCTGGAACAGCTGGGTTATCGTGCGGAGTCCGGCCCCTGGCGCAACGCCTATCTGACTGCAGCGCTGGAACTGCGCCATGGCAATCAGGCAATGAATGCAGCTCAGACCAAGGGCGGTGCAAACTTCCTGAAGGAAATGACTCCCACCATGATCTTTGACTACATGGCGATCCGGATGGACAAGCAGATGATGGCCGATCAGGACTTCACGATGAACATCACGCTGCTGGATGTGCAGCAGCAGCATGTGCTGCACATTAAGAACGGCGTGATGCTGGTGTATGAAAATGCCCATCGCGAGGATGCGGATGTGTCCATCAGCTGTCCGAAGAACGCGCTGCTGCTCCTGCTGCAGGGCAATATGGAGGCCTTTGCCGCCATTCCTGTGCAGGGCGATGCTTCGCATCTGACACTGCTGATGCAGAGTATGAATCAGTTCCCGCTGGCAGGCATTGCGGCATTCAATATGATTGAACCCTGAGTGAAACATCATACGGGCAAGGATTTGCTGTGTATATGACAGACTGCTGAAAGCAGGTACATCGAGCGAGGAGGCAAAAGCATGAACGAAAATCTGAAGGCATTTTGGGAAAAGGTTTCAACGGACGAGAAGCTGCTTGAGCGTCTGCGGTCAGCAGCCGGGCATGAGCAGGTCCTTGAGATGGCCAAAGAGATCGGAATGGAATTGTCAATGGCGGACATTGCACCACAAGTATGCGAAATGACGGAAGGCGAGCTGGAGACCTTGAACGGCGGCCTCCTTGTTCAGGAGTATCGGTATCCAGATATCGGACCGAGTATCATACCGAGTGATAATGTCATAGAGTGGCATATAGCATGTGAGAAAGCGGCGCAGCGTTGAATCATGGAATGAACAACAGAAGGAGAGA
>JAFXCE010000159.1 GCA_017521565.1 Clostridia bacterium
AAGAAAGCTGCACAGCGTTACTTTTCTCGCGCAGGGGACCATCTATCCGGACGTGATCGAATCCGGCTGCGTCAAGGGCAGCGCAGTCATCAAGTCCCATCACAACGTTGGCGGTCTGCCGGATGACGTTTCGCAGCGCTTTACCGGCGGCGTCATTGAACCGCTGCGCATGCTCTTCAAAGACGAGGTACGCCGCGTCGGCGAAGCGCTGGGCCTGCCGCACGATATGGTCTGGCGGCAGCCGTTCCCCGGTCCCGGACTTGCCATTCGCATCATGGGGGAAGTGACGGAGGAAAAGCTCTTCACCGTCCGCGAATCCGACGCCATCCTGCGCGAGGAAATCGCCGCAAGCGGTCTTGATCGGGAGGTCAATCAGTTCTTCACCGTGCTGACCAATACGCGCACGGTCGGCGTGATGGGAGACGAACGTACGCATGAATTCGTTCTCGCCATCCGCGCTGTCACGACGGATGATTTTATGACCGTGGATTGGGCACGGCTTCCTTATGATCTCCTTTCCAGGATTTCTGCCCGCATCGTCAATGAGGTTCCGCATGTCAACCGTATCGTTTATGACGTCACGACCAAGCCGCCGGCAACGGTTGAATGGGAATGAGGGGATTCCGCGATGAAAGCATTTGACAGAAAGCTCGTTCTTGAAGATGGCAGCGAGTATCCGGGCTATGGCTTCGGAGCATCCTGTGAGCGCATTTGTGAGGTTGTGTTCAATACATCCATGACAGGCTATCAGGAACTCGCCTCTGATCCGAGCTATACAGATCAATTCGTGGTTATGACCTATCCGCTGATTGGCAATTACGGGATCACCGACGAAGATTTTGAAAGCAAAAGCCCAACGCTCGGAGGGCTGATCGTCCGCGATTACAATGACATGCCTTCCAACTTCCGCTGCACGCGCACGCTCAGCGAATTCCTGGAAGAAAACAACATCCCCGGTCTGACCGGCGTCGATACCCGAATGCTCGCCCGCAGCATTCGGGCCTTTGGCACGCGCAGAGGCATTCTGACCAGTATCGCCACACCCAAGGAAGAAGCCCTTGAGCATCTCCTTGCTGCGCCCATTGCACACGACGCCGTTTTCCGCGTTGCCTGCAAAAAGCGCTGGTATGCCCGCACGTCCAACCATCGCTTCTGTGTGGTTGCCGTGGATTGCGGCGTCAAGCTGAATATCATCCGCAGCCTGAACAGACACGGCTGCAACGTGACCATCGTACCGCCAACCATTACAGCAGATGAAATCGAATTCATGCATCCGGACGGCGTATTCCTTTCCAACGGCCCGGGCGACCCTGAGGACGTCACGCCCGTCATTGAACTGATTCGCTCGCTTCGCGGAAAAGTCCCGATGTTCGGCATCTGCCTCGGGCATCAGATGATCGCACTGGCCTACGGCGCGAAAACGTACAAGCTGGGGTTCGGTCATCGCGGAGGAAATCATCCTGTCATGGATCTCAAAACAGGACGAATTGAAATGACCAGCCAGAATCACAGCTACGCCGTGGATGCGCAAAGCATCCAGGCAACCCCGCTTGAAATCACACATCTCAATCTGCTGGACAACACCATCGAAGGGCTTGCCTGTCCTCAAGATCGCGTGTTCAGCGTGCAGTACCACCCCGAGAGCGCACCCGGTCCGCAGGACAGCGATCACCTGTTTGAACGCTTTATATCCATGATGGAGGAGGCGAAATGCCATGCCTAAACGCACCGACATCCGCAAGGTGCTCGTGATTGGCTCCGGCCCGATTGTCATCGGTCAGGCAGCAGAATTTGACTATGCCGGCACGCAGGCATGTCTTGCCCTGCGTGAAGAGGGATACGAGGTTATCCTCGCCAATTCCAATCCTGCCACCATCATGACCGACGCCTCCGTTGCAGACAAGGTTTACATGGAGCCTCTGACCCTTGAATACGTTGCGCGCATCTGCCGCTATGAACGCCCGGACGCGATCATTCCCGGCATCGGCGGGCAAACCGGACTGAATCTCGCCATGCAGTTGGCGAAAAAGGGGGTGCTTGATGAATGCCGCATTGAGCTGCTGGGTACGGATGCC
>JAFXCE010000160.1 GCA_017521565.1 Clostridia bacterium
AGCGCACTCGCGCCTGGTTCAAATTGGACTGCGGTTATTGCATCCACCGTCCTTCCGACGCGCATAGTATACGCTTCGCTCACGGTAAAGTCAAGCATTTTTACAAGTTGCATTTTCATTTCTTGCATTTATTATCATAAATCATATTAAATCTAAATATTTTTACACGAAATTATCATTTGAACTTCATTTTGCATTTACAAACGCACAGGGCAGCGCTATAATCATGGCGTAACTTACCCTTCACCAATTCCGTTGATCATATGAGGAGGAAAAGCAATGAGAGGCATACATGATGAAGGATCTGAGCGCATTCCTTCCGGATGTGCAATCTCTTCCATCTTTTCAAAAAGCGGAAAACCGATCAATGGAGAGCGCATCATCCATTCTATGGCGCCCATGCATGACCGTTCCAACGGTCTGGGCGGCGGCTTTGCCGGATATGGCATCTATCCGCAGCACAAAGATGACTATGCTTTCCATGTTTTCTATGATCATTCGAAGGCGCAGAATGCATGCGAATCCTTTCTCAAAGAGAGGTTCTGTTTTGCAGCCAGCGAGCAAATCCCTACCAGAAAGCTCTCGGCAATCACACAGGAACCGATCAGCATGCGTTATTTCCTGCGCCCGCTGTATCGGCGCATGGAAGATCTCCAGCTTGACGAAAGCGAATATGTGGCCCGCTGCGTTCTGCATATCAATGCGCAGATCGATGGTGCATATGTCTTTTCCTCCGGCAAGAATATGGGCGTATTCAAAGCCGTCGGCTTTCCTGAAGACGTCGGGCGCTACTATCGGCTTGAGGAGTATGAAGGCTATTGCTGGACTGCTCATGGTCGCTATCCAACAAACACACCCGGCTGGTGGGGCGGTGCACATCCCTTCGCATTACTGGATACAACGGTCGTTCACAACGGCGAGATCTCCAGCTATGACGCAAACCGCAGAACCATCGAAATGTTTGGCTATGCCTGTACGCTCAAAACCGATACCGAAGCGATCACCTACATCATCGACTATTTGACACGCAAATGCGGCTTAACGCTCAGCGAAACCGCCGGCGTCATTGCAGCCCCCTTCTGGTCAACCATCACCGCTATGCCTGAACCTGCCCGCTCACAAGCCGCCTATCTTCGCCATGCTTTTTCAAGCTTGCTGATCACCGGACCTTTCTCCATCATAGTCGGCTTCACGGGCGGCCTGATGGCGCTCAATGATCGTCTCAAACTTCGCTCCATGGTCGTCGGTGAAAAGGGCGACATGGTCTATATCGCCTCTGAAGAGTGTGCTATCCGTGTCATCGAGCCTGAACCGGATCGAATCTGGTCTCCTGCGGGCGGTCAGCCCGTCATCATTACACTGGAAAAGTCCTGTCAAGGAGGCGATCATCATGGCCTTTGACTTTCTCTATCCGCAGTATGAGATCATCCGCAACCCCAGTCGCTGTACAGCATGTTGTCTTTGCGAAAAGCAATGTGCAAACGGCGTTCATCACATGGATACGCATTCCGGCACGATGCTGGCCGATGAAAGCAAATGCGTAGCCTGTCATCGCTGCGTTGCGCTCTGTCCAGCGCGCGCCCTGAAGATCGTCAAAACCGATCATACCTTCAAAGAAAATGCAAACTGGACAGGAAAAACGATCACAGAAATCTACCGTCAGGCAGGCAGCGGCGGCATGCTGCTTTCTTCCATGGGCAATCCTGAACCTTATCCGATTTACTGGGACAAGCTTCTTATCAACGCCTCTCAGGTCACAAATCCCTCCATCGATCCGCTGCGTGAACCGATGGAAACGTTCACCCTCCTCGGCGCAAAGCCTGAAACCATGATGAGAGACAGCCTGGGCAATCTCGTAGACAACATGCCTCCTCAACTCAGACTGAAGCTTCCTGTCATGTTTTCTGCCATGAGCTACGGCTCCATTTCCTACAATGCGCATGCGGCGCTTGCCGCAGCGGCCACGGAGCTTGGGACCTTTTATAATACAGGTGAAGGCGGCCTGCATCCCGATTTCTA
>JAFXCE010000028.1 GCA_017521565.1 Clostridia bacterium
ACAAAGTATGCATCAGCGTCAGTCGTCCGGATGGCGGCAAGCAGAACATTCTCAAGGGCAGCTCGTGTACGATGCGAGCACGCCTGCTGAACTTCCTGTTCGGCGAGAAGGTTGGCGTGATCATCCTCACGCCCGGTGAAACCGTAGAAAACGTGGAAATCAAGGAAATCGGAGGCGAAGCATAATGAGCAAAATGAAGGAACTCTCTATGGCGATCGAGGAGCTTCGCCGCTGCGGTGAAGCCCTGATCGATGTGGCCGACAGCTTGAAAGCCACGTTCAGCAGCGATTCTGCTGAAGCACCCCGCAAGACGGAAGCGCCTGCTCCCAAGCCGGTGCCGCTTGAAAAGGTACGCGCTGTGCTGGCTGAAAAGTCCGTACAGGGCAAGCGCAAGGAAGTTCAGGCGCTGATCATCAAGTATGGCGCTGAACGTCTGAGCGACATTGCACCCGAACACTACGCCAGCCTGCTGGCTGAGGCGGAGGGACTGTAATGGCAGCAAGGAAACACGCTATCCTCTCAGCCTCCTCTGCCCACAGGTGGATGAACTGCAACCCGTCCGCCCGGCTTGAGCAGGAGTTTGAGGACCGGGAAACCGAAGCCGCGGCAGAAGGCACAGCCGCACACGCGCTGTGTGAGCACAAGCTGCGCCGCGCCATGAAAATGCAGTCCCGCAAGCCCACCTCGCAGTATGACTGTGATGAGATGGACGCTTACACGGATGACTATGTACAGTTCGTGCTCGATACGCTGACAGAAGCCCGGGCAAACTGCGCAGACCCCATGCTGATGATCGAACAGCGGCTGGATTTCTCCTGCTACGTCCCGGACGGCTTCGGAACCGGCGACTGTGTGATCATCGCAGACCGCACACTGCACATCATCGACTTCAAGTATGGTCAGGGTGTGCTGGTGGAGGCAGAAAACAATCCTCAGATGATGCTCTACGCACTCGGCGCCCTTGCGGTGTATGAATGCCTGTACGACATCGACGAGGTATCCATGACCATCTATCAGCCGCGCCGGGAGAACATCTCCACTTGGACGATCTCCGTGGAAGCACTCAAAGAGTGGGCTGAAAAGGAGCTCATCCCCAAGGCAAAACTGGCATTTGAGGGCAAGGGCGAATACGTACCCGGTCCGTGGTGCGTGTTCTGCAAGGCGGCAGTCAAGTGCCGCGCCCGGGCGGAAGAAAAGCTGGCGCTGGCTCGGTACGAGTTCGCACAGCCGCCGCTTCTGACGGATGCGGAAATCGAGGAAATCCTCGGCAAGCTGGACGATCTGACACGCTGGGCTGAGGAAATCAAAGCCTACGCTCAGGATGCAGCCCTCAACCACGGCAAGCAATGGCACGGTTTCAAGGTGGTCGAAGGCCGCTCCGTCCGCAAGTATTCCAGCGAAGATGCCGTCATCGAAGCCGCCAACGCTGCCGGCTACCACGACATCTTCAGAAAAACGCTTCTGCCCATCACAGAGATGGAGAAGCTCATGGGCAAGCAGGGCTTTGCCGAGATCCTCGACGGTCTGATCGTAAAGCCTGTCGGCAAGCCCACTCTCGTTCCTGCGTCGGACAAGCGTCCGGCAATCACCAATGCAAAAATTGACTTCAATGAAATTCAGGAGGATTAAGAATTATGGCTAAGCAGAACAACACCAAGGTCGTTACCGGCATCGTCCGTCTTTCCTACGCCAACGTCTGGGAACCCAAGTCCATCAACGGTGGTGATCCCAAGTACAGCTGTTCCATCATCATCCCTAAGACCGACATCGAAACGGTCAATGCCATCAATGCCGCCATCGAGTGCGCTATGAAGGAAGGCATCGGCAAGTTCGGCGGCAAGATTCCCCCGAAGGGCGCTCTGAAGCTGCCCCTGCGTGATGGTGATACCGAGCGTGATGATGACAACTATGCCGGCTGCTACTTCATCAACGCTAATAGCAAGACCGCCCCTCAGATCGTGGACAAGCGCGTTCGTCCCATCCTCGACCGCAGCGAAGTGTACTCCGGCGTATATGCTATCGTCTCCCTGAGCTTCTACGCCTTCAACACCAACGGCAACAGGGGCGTTGCCTGCGGTCTGGGCAACATTCAGAAGGTCCGTGACGGTGAGCCGCTGGGTGGCCGCACCAATGCTGCTTCTGAGTTCGAGACCCTTGATGACGAGGACTTCCTGTCCTAACGACCGAACGAAACGGGCGGCGGAGCAATCTGCCGCCTTGTTTCATATGGAGGTGTGCTTATGAAAACCCTGTCCATTGATTTGGAAACCTACAGCAGTGCCGATATCGGAAAGACCGGCGTGTACCGTTACAGCGAATCCTCGGATTTTGAGATCCTGCTGTTCGGATACAGTATCGATGGCGCTCCCGTTCAGCTGGTCGACCTGACCTGCGGTGAACGTGTTCCGGAAGAAGTGCGTGATGCGCTGAGCGACCCTTCTGTCACCAAGTGGGCATTTAATGCTAGCTTCGAACGCATCTGTCTGTCCCGCTGGCTGGGGCTGCCCTCTGGCACATATCTCGAACCCGATCAGTGGCGTTGTTCCATGATCTGGTCTGCCTATCTGGGGCTTCCGCTGTCGCTTGCGGGCGTGGGCGCTGTGCTTAAGCTGGATAAGCAGAAGCTGGATACCGGCAAGGATCTGATTCGCTACTTTTGCAAACCCTGCCGCCCCACGAAGAAAAACGGCGGGCGCACACGCAATCTGCCCAGGCACGATCCCGGCAAGTGGGAACAGTTCAAATCCTATAACCTCCGTGACGTGGAAACGGAAATGGAGATTCAGAAGAAACTGGCTCGATTCCCGGTGCCTGAGTTCGTGTGGGACGAATACCATCTGGATCAGGAGATCAACGACCGCGGCATCCGGGTGGATATGCAGATGGTTGAGAATGCAATTGATGTAGATGGCTGGTCTCGTTTCGATCTGAAAACACAGCTGCAGGATCTTACCGCTTTGGAAAATCCGAACTCCGTAGCACAGATGAAGGCTTGGCTGACACAGCACGGCATGGAAATCGAATCCCTCGGCAAAAAGGAAGTTGCCGCCATGCTGAAGGATGCTCCGCCTGATATGCGAGAGGCGCTGATCCTCCGCCAGCAGCTTGCGAAAAGCTCCGTCAAGAAGTATCAGGCCATGCAAAACTGTGTCTGTGCTGATGGTCGTGCTCACGGCATGTTCATGTTCTATGGTGCCAATCGTACCGGACGCTTCGCCGGCAGACTCGTTCAGCTTCAAAATTTGCCCCAGAACCACATGGATGATCTGGAACAAGCCCGGGCGCTCGTGCGCAGAGCAGACTATGACAGCCTTAAACTGTTGTACGATTCTGTTCCCGATGTACTGTCCGAACTGATCCGCACAGCCTTTATCCCGTATGAGGGCGGGAAGTTTATCGTTGCGGACTTCTCTGCCATCGAAGCGAGGGTCATCGCATGGATGGCAGATGAAAAATGGCGTCTGGAGGTATTCAGGAATGGCGGCGATATCTACTGCGCAAGCGCGTCACAGATGTTTGGCGTACCCGTGGAGAAGCATGGCATCAACGGTCACCTCCGTCAGAAAGGCAAGATCGCTGAATTGGCACTGGGCTACGGCGGCTCCGTGGGCGCGCTCAAAGCGATGGGCGCTCTGGAGATGGGCATCCCGGAAGAGGAACTGAAACCGCTGGTAGATGCATGGCGGGATGCCAATCCCAACATCACTGAACTCTGGTGGGATGTGGACCGGGCAGTCAAAGAAGCGGTGGATCTCAGGACAACATCCGAGACACACGGCATCCAGTTTGTGTACGAGAGTGGATTTCTGTTTATCTGCCTGCCCTCCGGCAGACGTCTGGCATATGTCAAGCCCCGGATCGGCGAGAATCGCTTCGGCGGTGAGTCCGTTACCTACGAAGGCGTCGGCGGCACAAAGAAATGGGAGCGGCTCGAAAGCTACGGTCCGAAATTCGTGGAGAATATCGTCCAGGCACTCAGCCGGGATATTTTGTGCTATGCCATGAAAACTCTGCGCTGCTGCAATATCGTTGCACATGTTCATGATGAAATCATTATCGAAGCCGATCCTAAGGTATCCCTTGAAGCCATCTGTGAGCAAATGGGCCGTACCCCTCCGTGGGCAAAGGGTCTGATTCTCCGCGCCGATGGCTACGAGACACCCTTCTATAAAAAAGACTGATAAATCTCTCAGACAGGACTTGCTATTTGTCAAAAACAGAGCGTATATGTCACTACCCTAAACGAA
>JAFXCE010000006.1 GCA_017521565.1 Clostridia bacterium
AGCGGCTGCCCGGCTGTCAGATACTGCAGCCGAAACGGCGCGGCTGCGCTGGCGCTGACCGCTGCCGGATATGCGTTTGTCGATCCGGAATATCCGCTTTTGAGCCTTAAGGCTTACGAGGACGAAACCGGCGCGCATACGCTGTCGGTCACGGATTGCGACGCCTCTGCGGTGAGCGTTGAATTCCCGGAGGGCGTCACGGCCATTGGGCCGAATGCATTCTCCGGCTGCGGAAGCCTTGCTGCCATCACCCTTCCGGACAGCGTTGCGTCCATTGGAAATTATGCGTTTTACCGCTGTCCGGCTGTCAGATACTGCAGCCGGAGCAGCGCATCTGCGCTGGCGCTGACTGCTGCCGGGTATGCGTTCGTCGATCCGGAATATCCGCTTTTGAGCTTTAAAACCTATGAAGACGAAACCGGTATGCGTACGTTCACGGTTGCGGACTGTGATGTCTCTGCGGTGAGCGTAAAAGTTCCGGACAGCGTCACGTCCATCGGGAATGATGCGTTCTCCGGCTGCAGCAGCCTGGCCGGCATTGTCCTTCCCGACAGCATCACGTCCATCGGGTCGTATGCCTTCTATAATTGCAGCAGCTTGACCGCCATGACCCTTCCGGACAGTGTCACATCCATCGGCCAGTATGCCTTCAGCGGGTGCCCTGCTGTGAGATATTGCAGCCGCAGCAGCGCTGCTGCTGTGACCCTGACCTCTGCCGGATATGCCTTCACCGATCCGGAATACCTTCTTTTGAATCTTAAAACGTATGAAGATGAAACCGGTGCGCGTACTTTCGCGGTTGCGGACTGCGATGTCTCTGCGGTGAGCGTTGAGTTCCCGGAGGGAACCGTTTCTATTGAGGATTCGGCCTTCCGCGGCTGTGGCAGCCTGAAAAACATCTCTGTTCCGGACAGCGTCACGTCCATTGGCAATTATGCTTTCTCAAACTGCAGCAGCTTGACCGGAATTGCTATTCCGGAGGGCGTTTCCTCCATCGGCGGATATGCGTTTTATGCCTGCTACGGTCTGACGAGCATCTCCCTTCCGCGAAGCGTTGCGTCCGTCGGCAACAATGCGTTCAGTTTCTCAGGCATCAATCAGATCGCCTTCTTTAATGACGGTCAGATGACCTTCGGATCCAGTATTTTCAATAAAAAAATCACGGTTTACTGCTATGCGGACTCCGAAGTGGAAACCTGGGCGCAGGAGAATGGTTATACGATTGTCTTGCTGGATGCGCCGGGGGAAGGAAAGCCGCTGAAAATCAGCCTGCCTGCGGATATGGTTATGCCGAAAGGCAGAACGCTTGCGGTGCCAGCGCATGTATTCCCGGCCTACGAGCATACCGCAATAACATGGAGCAGCTCGGCGCCGGAGGTTGTTTCCGTCAGGGAGGGACGGCTCACGGCGCATGCCGGCGGTGAAGCGGTCATCACTGCTTCCTGCGGCGATATGTCGGACACGATGCTCGTCACCGTGGAGATTGCGCTGGAATCGTTTGAACTGCCCGCGGATGAAATGTGGATCGTGAGCGGGGAAACCGCGCAGATGACGCTTATCTCCGTGCAGCCGGCCAATGCTACCGAAACCGTCCGATGGAGCAGTTCCGGCACATCCGTGAGCGTTTCGGAAAGCGGGCTGATCAGCGCCCAAAGGCCTGGCAAAGCTTTCGTGACCGCGGCGGCAGAAAATGGTTTCACCCGCGGCGCTGTCGTGCATGTGTGCGAGCCGGTTACGGCTGTTACATTTGCGCCTGTGGGCGATACGATTGTCACAGGCGGCCAGCTTCAGCTGATTGCCCAGGTAACCGCCGGCGCAGAGATCCTTGAAAACAGGCTGGTCACATTCCAAAGCTCCAATGAGGCGGTTGCTGCTGTCAGCCCCGAAGGTCTGGTCACGGCGCTGGCGTATGGCACGGCGGATATCTATGCAGTCGCGTCTGGGGGCATGAAGGCGATGTGCAGCCTCCGGGTGATTTGTGCGGAACATGACGAGGTGACAGACGAAGGAGTTGCCCCGACCTGTACCGAAAATGGCTTGACCGAAGGCAGTCACTGCGGCGTCTGCGGCGAACTGCTGACTGCGCAGGAGGTTATGCCTGCTGCAGGCCACAGCATCCGGTTTGAACGGGACGTTTGCGAGGCGTGGGTCGGCGGAGATTCTGACAGGATCGCCGTTGAGGCAACATGCGGGCATGATGTGGATTTGACCGTTCATGTCCCGGACAATCTGACAATGACCGGCTGGGATGGTGATACGGTTATCGTTTCCGGCTGCGAGCCGGGGGTGGCGATGCTCAGCGCTGAAACCGATGATGAATTCCGGGTCCGTACAAGCTGCTGGATCATCGTCCATGCTGCGCAGCAGATGACTTTCCCCTCTGCGCTGACTGCGATCGGCGAAGAAGCATTTGTCAATTCGCAGGTCGAAGAGGTTATCGTTGGCAGCCGGGTTGAGTGCATCGGCGCGCGAGCGTTTGCGGGCTGCGAGCGCCTTGCTCTGATTAGCCTGCCGGATGATGTGCAGATTACAGAAGATGCATTCTCCGGCTGCGGGAAGCTGACCATCCTGTGTACCAGGGACAGCACGGGTCATGCCTATGCCGAAGAACACAATATCCCATATCTGATCTTTGACGCCGCCGGGGCAGAATAAAACGCGAAAAACAATGACATACAGAAACAGGGGAGGTTTTGCCTCCCCTGTTTTATTCTTATTGATGAAGTGTCGGCGAAATAAATCCGCCAGATCAGTGGATAATCGCAGGTTTACAGGAGCCCCATGATGTGCGGACTCAGCGCCTGATGGAAGGCGATGCACTGCGCGTCGCTGGGCGCGGTTGCCAGCACGGCGAAAACCAGCGTGCGGTTTTCTCCGTAGAGAATGCCTGCATCATGGGCGATGTCGCTCAGGCCGCCCGTCTTATGGGCGGCTTTCTGCGCGGGATTGGCAAACATCAGCAGTTCTTTGTCGTGCTGGCGCAGGAGGATGGGGAGCGCGGTTTCGCGCATGAACGGCGTGAGGACGCTGCCCGTGTGCAGGAGGGTATACAGGAGAAGCATGTCTTTTGCGCTGGTGCGGTTTTCCCGGCCCGCGCGGGCGGCGGCATAATCCAGCATGTGGCGGCGAAGCACCGTATCGTGAAGCCCGATGCGATGGCTGAAGGCATTCACCTTTTCCATGCCCAGCGTGTCGATCAGCACGTTGGTGGCGCTGTTGTTGCTGTCGGTGATCATATATTCCAGCAGGACGGAAAGAGGAACCTCGCGGCCATGCTGAATGACAGGCGCTTCATCGCCCACACAGTGGCAGGGCAGAACGGGAATTTTTGTATCGAGCGTAAGGACGCCGTTTTCCACCTCTTCAAGGGCGCAAAGCATGATGGGGGTTTTGATCAGGCTGGCACTTTTGAAAACCATATCCTCCTGGAAGCTGATCAGTGTCTCCCCGGTCCGGGCGTCCTGTATCGCACAGCCAGCCGTACAACCGTGCTGCTTTTCCAGTTGGCGGATGATCTCGTGAAGCTGCATCGTCATCCCTCTTTCGTTTTTTCTGAATTATATCACGCTGCGTGCCGCGGATAAAGTGCAGATCGATAAGAAACTGCGGCGCGATGGCGGCGCTTTGCCAGAAATCCGTCGTACGGTTATCCGCATATACATTGTGTACCGGTTGACCGTGTGATAAAATAATGTATATAACCTGCATGGCCTGTGTTTTGCCTGTTTCCTGGCATGCTGATATAGTCTCGCAAAAGGATGGTTAATGATCGTGATGAAGAGAGTTTTGATATGGGTTCTGACGGTAATTTTTCTGATGGGCGCCTGCGCGGCGGCGGATATCGGAGGAAAAACGCCTGCCGTTACGCCGCTGAAAACGCCTGCTCCTACGCCGCTGGAAACGCCTGCTCCTACGCCGCTGGAAACGCCTGCGGTTACGCCCGCTGCTACGCCTGCAGCTACGGCGATCCCGGAGACGGGCGGCGGCTGGGTGGATGGTCTGCCGCTGGATCCGCATAATCTGCCGCAGCCCCCGTATGATCTTTCCGTCCCTGGATTTTTCCATTATTCGGGCGAGAACTGGACGATGCGGGCGCGGTATGCGGCCGTATTCGGTCAGGCCAACACCATGCAGCTGGATTTTGCCCTGTATGATGAAAACGGACAGGCGCTGACCGCAGAGAGGATCCGGGAGAAGCTGGGTATGATCTGCAACCTCTGGTTCTGTCTGCCGTATCCGCAGGGGCATGATGCTGCGATGGGCTATGCCTATACGGTGACCTGCGCGCCGACGCAGCAGACCCGGGAAGTGGACGTAGACGGGGTAAGGGAAAAGGGCATCGTCTTTTCTGCGGATGAAAGCGCGCCCTTTGGCCCTTATATGATCACATGGGGAAGCACGCCCAATCCCCGACCGGCCTCGTGGGGGCTGATCATGTCCCGGATGGACTGGGACAAGCCGTCCTGCAGCTATACCGTTGGCACGGGCGACAAGCAGGTCCATGTGGAACGCACGGGCAGCGACGTGCGGATCAGCGGCGGCGAGATTGCTGACCTTCGCTTTGTGGATCAGTCCATGTGGGGTGACGACTGGCAGAGGGATTTCGGCTGGCACACCGAGGATGGAATATATACTTTCTCGGATGTCGTGCTTCATGAACAGGGGGATATCGAGGTCTGGGCGCACAAGGGCGACCGCTACAGGATCATCCTTGAAAAGGGCGTTCGGGGCGTCCGCGTGAAGAGCGGCTGGAATTATATCCATAGCGACTATACCTACGATGTGATCGACGGCGGATTCGGCATTCATGTTTCGCTGGGCCAAGGGGCGAACGTCGATCTTGTCAACCACACGACGCTGCGCGGCGCATACGATTGCACGCTGAGCGTCTCCGTGGAGGATGGATGCGCCTTCACGCTCTCCGGCACGGGAAGCATCTATCCGCCTGAGGAGGCGATGGCCCGCGATATCGAATATAACAGAAAGCTGCACATGTCCCTGGGATTCAGCTCGCTGGCGGACAACGACCGGACGGCAGTTCAGAATATCCTCGGGATGCTTGAAAATGTCCGTCTTGACACGGCGCAGTTTACCGGAACGGACGGCGTGCCGCAGCTCTATGTCAGCTATGGTCGCCATGCAGCGGACTTTGAGGGATTTGAGCTTCAGCTGGATACGGTACGTGCGCTGACCGACGCGCAGGAGCTTATTCCCGATGCGGACAGCCTGCAGATCGTCGTCTCTTCCGGAACGGACGGCAACGCGGATGCGCTCATGACGAAGCGCTATCCGCTCGGGGAGAACAGCATGCTCTGCTTCGGCAGCCTGAAAATGGCCGACGAACAGTCGTGGTGGCTGCAGGGCGCGGCGGATGTGTACATTCCCTATCCGGAAGGCATCACGAAGGAGAAGGCAAATCGCTATCTCTTTACGGCGGAGTATCCTTCGCTGTTTGGCGACGGATATACGTTTACATCCGAAGACGCCATAACCGCCACGCCGTATGGCCTCAAAATGACCGTCCGGGAACTTTTGCCCTTTGTCCTTCGCTGGGAAGAAAAGCGCATTCCCGGTCAGGTGGCATGGAAGGAAATCGTGGACGGCAGCTATGCTCAGTATGCGCCCTCGCTGACGGTGACGCAGGAGGGGGAAGAATATATCATCGATGGCGGCGGCGCGACGGTGATTACGGATATCACGATTGACTGCAGGGACAGCAGCACAACGCTGGGCGATGGCGCCTACACATTCCGCCATACGGAGATTCTTGACGAAGTCCATATCCTTTCCGTGGGCGGACACGCCTTTACGCTCAACCTGGAGGACAGCGTCACGATGGACGGCAGCGTATGTCTCGACGCCGGCTCGGACGATGATTTTACGCAGATCCCCGGATACGGCGATATCACAGCGAACATCGCCTGTGATACGGCGTATATCAGCGTGCTGCCGGTCAAGCACAGCGTCATTCGCCTGAACAACGAGGGAACGACGGGCGGCCTTGGCATGGAATGCTGCGACCACAGCCGGGCGGAGATTGTCAACAGGAGCAAGACGGGCGGCACCATCATCCAGCTTGACGATCACTCCACCGCGGAGATCCTCAGCGAAAGCAGCGTCACGCATCTGATGTGCTGGCTCTGGAATCATTCTTCGGCCACGTTTGTCAACGACGCCAAATCGATCCACCTGATGGATATCGGGGCGGAAGACGGATCGGCGCTCAAGTTTATCAACAACGCGGTCATCACCAACAGCACGCCCGATCCTGATCGGTGGGACGGCAACGAGTGGGGCGACTATTCTGTGATGCTGGGCGTCGACGAGGACAGCAGCATCGAATTCACCGGTTCAGGCAGCATTCTCCCCGGTACGCAGATGTATGATTACTACACGGGGACGCTGTGCGGGCCGAAGGATGGCCCGTCCGTCGTCTTCAAGGTCATCATGCCGGAGGTTACGGATAACCACGAGGCGAACCGGAAGAAGGCATACGACATCGCGCAGAATATCGATTTTGACTGGATGCAGGTGCGCCGGTATGCGGGCGCGAACCATGTGCTTGCCGTGCGGCGCGACGAGGAAGACCCTGCATACACCTATGTGATCGACATGAAACAGCCCGATCTTCCCGCGCCGGACGATGCGCAGGACGGTTCGCTTGTGCAGGGCGGGAATGCGCTTGACAGCCTGCCGCCTGTCGATGTGCCGACGCTCATCCTGCCGGACGGCGCGGTGCTGGATGCTTCCGCGCGCCTTGCCTACAGCAAGCCCAATGCCAACGGCAACGGGCGGATTGTCTACAACGTCCGACTGCTTGGCGAGAGCGGCGACATTTCGCTGCCGGGCGAATGCGTTCTCTGCTTCCCCTATCCCGAGGGGCTTGATATGAACAGCGGACGCAAGTACAATATCCTGATTCATCATTACGGCAAGGCGGGCACGGAGGTCTTTAAGACGGAGGACGGCACGATTGAGCTGCGCGAGCAGGGCCTGTGCATTCACGTCGATACGCTCAGTCCCTTTGAAATCACATGGGGCGAAATCAAAGCAATCCTCCATCTTCCGCAGGAACTGAGGATGATTCGCAGCGGCGCCTTCGAGGGCGTCGGCGCGGCGGAAGCCATTGTCATTCCGGAAAGCGTCGCTTCCATCGCTGAGGATGCTTTCGGGGATTGTCCGGACATCGTCCTGATTGTGACGCCCGGATCCTATGCGCAGACATATGCTGAGGAACACGGCATCGAGTTTGCCTACGCGCCATAAAACCGATATGAAGAGCAAGGGACAAAGGAGCAGACTATGGAGAAAAAGACGATTCGCTGCACGGAAAATCGCATGCCCGCAACGGACGACCGATGGCTGAGCGCCATGCGTGCAGAGGAAGTGGAAAAGGTTCGCGCGTTCCATCGCAGCTTCCCGCAGTACGCGCCCACGCCGCTGGCCGCGCTCACGCATACGGCGAAGAAGCTGGGCCTTGGCGCGCTGTTTGTCAAGGATGAAAGCCGACGCTTCGGTCTCAATGCGTTTAAGGTGCTCGGCGGTTCCTATGCCATGGCCAGCGAGATTGCGCGTGCCGTCGGCCGGGAGATCGATCAGACGGACTATGCCTATCTGACCGGTGAGCAGCTCAGAAAAGAATATGGTCAGGCGACGTTTTTTACCGCCACGGACGGCAACCACGGCAGGGGCGTTGCGTGGTCCGCGCGCCAGCTGGGGCAGAAGGCCGTCGTGCTGATGCCCAAGGGCACGGTGAAGTCCCGCTTTGACAACATCGCCCGCGAGGGAGCGCAGGTTACGATTGAGGATGCGAACTACGACGAATGTGTTCGCCGCGCATGCGCGCTCGCCGGGCAGACGGAGCGCGGCGTCGTGGTGCAGGATACCGCATGGGAAGGCTATGAGCGAATCCCGCTGTGGATCATGCAGGGCTACGGCACGATGGCGTCCGAGGCGGCCGAGCAGCTGAAGGCGGCGGGCTATGACCGGCCGACGCATGTGTTTATTCAGGCGGGCGTGGGCAGCCTTGCCGGCGCGGTGGCGGGCTATTATGCCAATCTCTATGGCAAGGATTGCCCGAAGGTGATCGTCATGGAGGCGGACGCGGCGGATTGCCATTACCAGAGCGCGCTGGCGGGCGATGGAAAGGCGCGCATCGTGACGGGCGATCTGAACACGATGATGGCGGGCCTGGCCTGCGGGGAACCGAATCCCATCAGCTTTGATCTCCTTGTCAATCACGCCTGCTGCTTTGTGTCCTGCCCGGACTGGGTTTCTGCCGAGGGCATGCGCCTGCTTGCCGCGCCGGAGGCGGGCGACACGCCGGTGGTTTCCGGCGAATCCGGCGCGATTGGCACAGGTCTTGTTGCGGCAATCATGTCCGATCCTGCGTATACCGGGATGAAGGAGATGCTTGGCCTTGACGAGCGCAGCGTTGTGCTGCTGTTTTCCACCGAGGGCGATACCGATCCGGAGAACTACCGCGCGATCGTGGGCAATCGGGACTGAGAATATTTTTGCATACCAAAAGGCATGGCCGCGAGCGGTCATGCCTTGTTGCTTGTAATCTGTCTGCCTTGGGAATCTGCCGGTTTATTTCACGATGATCTGGCAGGAACGCATGGTTTCCAGCGCGGCTTCGTGCTTTTCGGGCGTGACGCCTGCGCAAAGCGCGGAATCCACGATCAGGTCCGCCTCGGGCAGCGCCGCCTTGATCAGCAGCGCGTTGGAGACGACGCAGATGTCCGTGCATACGCCGCACAGCTCGATGGTCATGCCGCGGCCGTTTACAAAGCCCTTTTCCGCCGCTGCGTTTGCGACGTGGTGCATCAGCGCGGTGGAACCGAAGGTCGGCTTTTCAAAGGAGAGCATGCCGCGCGCGCAGGCTTTGGCGATGTCCGGATGCAGCGACCAGCCCTCCGTGCCGCGGATGCAGTGCGGCACGGGCAGGAAGCGGCCCTCGCGCGTGTCCATATAGTCCTCATCATGGGTGTCAAGCGTGAAGACGACGGGCGTGCCTTCTTCCTTTGCGCGCTCCATGCGCGCGCATACGGCGGGTACGATCGCCTGCGCCTCGGGGCTGCCCAGGCTGCCGCAGATGAAGTCACGCTGCATATCCACGACGATCAGCATATCGGTCATACGGATACCTCCTGTAAAAATAAGAATCGGGAGAAATGGGTGTATCTGGGGTTTCACGGGTATGCGAGGAGGATATCCTCGCGCTTTACGTTTTCCCAGCAAAATACGCGGGTCAGCTCATCCAGTGAAGCAGGGCGGTTTTCGGGGATGATTCCGGCGGAGAAGGCCAGCATGCCCAGAATCTGCTCGGGGGTCATGTGCCTTGACAGCGCGGTCAGATCGAGATCCTTGTCCCGCTTGGCGAGCCGTCGCCCCTGGCTGTCCATGAGCAGGGGAATGTGGTAATAGGCCGGCGGTTCAAAGCCGAGGGTTTTCTGCAGGTGGATCTGGCGCGGTGTGGAGAAGAGAATATCCCGCCCGCGGACGATTTCGGAAACGCCCGAGAGCGCGTCGTCGATGACGACCGCCAGCTGATAGCCAAACAGTCCATCTGAGCGGCGGATGATATAATCGCCGCAGTCGCGCGCGAGGTTTTCGCAGACGGGGCCGAAGTGCCCGTCCTCAAAGGCGAATGCCTCATCGGGGACGCGCATGCGTATGGCAGGGCTGCGCGTCCTTTGGCGCAGGGCGATTTCCTCCTCTGTGAGCGCCGCGCAGGCGCGGCTGTAGACCGGCTCCCTGTCGCCGAGGTTGGGCGCGATGGCGGCGTGCAGCTGCGCGCGGGTGCAGAAGCAGGGATAGACGAGGCCGAGCGCACGCAGTTCTTCAAGATAACGCCGGTAGATTTCCGTGCGCTCGCTTTGGTAAAGCGGCGCTTCATCCCAGTCAAACCCCAGAAAGCGGAGATCTTCGATGCATTGATCCGACAGGCGCTTCGGGCAGCGCGGGACGTCGAGATCCTCGATGCGAAGAAGAAACCTTCCGCCCTTGCTGCGTGCGGAGAGATACGCCAGCAGGCAGCAAAGCAGATTGCCCAGATGCAGCCGGCCGCTGGGCGTGGGCGCGAAACGGCCCGTTACCGGCGCGCTGCCGCTCATGCGTCCATCAGCGGGCTGCGCACGCCGCTGCTTCTTTTTTCGCCGTCGGGCATGATCAGTTCGATTTCAAGGCGGTCAAAATCCACATGCTCGGTAAAATGCTCTTTGGCATAGAACGTGCGGCCGAAGGACTCAAACTCGCGGTTGTGCTTGGGCAGCTGCAGCGGGCGCTGCACATCAAAGCGGCGGCAGATTTCAAGAAACGCTTCTTCGATATCGTCGTTTTCGATGGTCACGGTTTCGTGCCGCTGGATGCGCTGACGCAGGATGATCCTGCCCCAGAGCCGGTTTTGATCGGAATGCTGATTCATATTTGTCTCCTTGCCTGCGCGCGGCGGATGCGATATAATAAAAATTCCCCTGTGCGTGGAATCAATTTTAGCTGATGGAGAGGGTTTTGTAAAGGCATGCGGCTTACACTTTGTCCGCTGTTTTCCGGTTCTTCCGGCAACAGCATTTATATTGCCTGCGGCGGCGTGCGCATTCTGGTGGATGCGGGCATGAGCGCGGCGCGCATTGAGGCGCATTTGCGCGAAATCGGCGTGGATATCCGCGAGATTGACGCGATTCTGATCACGCACGAGCATGTGGATCATGTGCGCGGGCTGGGCGTGCTCTGCCGCAAGTACGGTTTGCCGGTCTATGCCAACGAGGGCACATGGGACGGCATCCTGCTGCGCGAGTCGGGCATTCCGCTGCGCTGCGTACGCACGTTTTATACCGGGGAGGATTTTTATATCGGCGGCGTGAACGTGCATCCCTTCCCGATTCCGCACGACGCGAACGAGCCCGTGGGCTACAGCTTCGCCTTCAAGGGTCTGCGCTGCGCGGTGGCAACGGACCTGGGGCAGATTCAGGATACATGGATGCATGCAGTCACCGGGTGTCAGGCGATTGTGCTGGAGGCCAACCATGATGTGGAGATGGTGAACCGGGGGCCGTATCCCTCGCACCTCAAGCGGCGCATCCTCGGCAAGAAGGGCCACCTGAACAACGCGGACTGCGCCAGGGCGCTGCTTTCTCTGGTCAAATCGGGCACGCAGGCGGTTTTTCTTTCCCATCTTTCACAGGACAATAATTTGCCGGAATTGGCATATAATACCGTATGCGAGGCGCTCTGTGACGCGGGCTATGTCGTGGGCGAGGATATCCGCGTGACAGTTTCCCGGCGCGACCGCGTGTCGGATATGCTGGTGCTGGAATGCGGCGAATGAGCATGGAAGGCCGCGCAAAGCAAATACGGGAATGAATCACGCCGAAGGAGGCGACAGGATGCGGCACAAAGTGACGCTTGAACTGATGGAGGACAGCTATGAAGCGCTGCTGGCGCTTTCTCATGCGGTTGGCTTTCCGCCGGAGATGACGGCGGAGTATGCGATCCGGCTGGTGGGCGCCTGCGTGCGCGAGGGGCTGCTTGAGGATGTGCCCGCGCGCGCATGGCCGGAGGAAGCGCAGCTTTTGACAGGAACAGGCGGCAAGGTGATCGACTTTTCGCCCGCGAAGCCGGCGCTCCAGGGAGAATGAGGCGCATAATCCGCGGGCTTTCTGTGCAGACTCCTGCATAGAAAGGAGTGGATTGCATGGATCGTCTTTCCCTGCTGCTGATCATTGTCGGCGCGATCAACTGGGGCCTTGTGGGCCTGTTCCAGTTTGATCTGGTTGCGTTTCTTTTCGGCGGCCAGGCGGCGCTGATTTCCCGCGTGCTGTATACGATTATCGGCGCGGCGGGCGTGTGGAGCATTTCGATGCTTTTTAACGGCCGCACGCGTGAAGCGGATGTGTCCGAACGCATGGGCAGCCAAAGCGCATAATACGTTCAGCTGAATATCGCTGCCCTGCATCGGGGTGCGTCCGCGCAAGCCGGTGCAGGGTAAAATTTTACGCTTTTATCAGCAATTCCCCCTGTCATATCGCATTTTATTGGTGTATAATAGGTACATATGATGGTATAGACGGGAGGATATGCTGTGAGCGAGATTGCCGCACAATTTTCTGCGATCCTGTGGAATTTGCTGAACAGGCCGCGGCTGGTCGATCTGATCGATATCCTGCTGCTGACCTTCATTATCTACGAAATGCTGGTTCACATCCGCCATACGCGCATTTCCCAGACGATCAAGGGCATTGCCATTCTGCTTTTTGCGACGTGGCTGAGCGATGTGATCGGCATGCGCACGATTCACGCGCTGCTGTCATGGATCATCAACGCAGGCCCGGTGCTTTTGATCGTGCTTTTCCAGCAGGAAATCCGGCGTGTGCTGGAGGAGCTGGGCAATAACACGGTGCTGGATTCTGCGATCCGCCCGAGGAGCAGCTCGGATACGATCATCGAGGAAGTGATCCTTGCGCTGGAGCGCATGTCCCGCCGCCGTGTGGGCGCGCTGCTTGTCTTTGAAAAAAAGACCCACCTCAACGACGTTGTCGCCACGGGTACGCCCGTGGATGGCATGGTCTCCCAGCCGCTGATTGAAAACATCTTCGAGCCGAATACACCGCTGCACGACGGCGCCGTCGTCATCCGCGGCGACCGCGTGGCGGCTGCCGCATGTCTGCTGCGCCTGTCGGATACGACGGGCGTGGGCCGCGATCTGGGCACGCGCCATCGCGCAGGTCTGGGCGTGACCGAGGTATCCGATGCAACGGTCTTTATCGTATCCGAAGAGACCGGCATCATCTCCATGGCCAAGGGCGGCCAGCTGGTTCGCCATCTGGACGAAGCGTCCCTGCGCAAGATCCTTCATGGCCTGTATGATAAGGAGGAGAAGGAGCTGCGCCTGAGCATGCCTCGCCTCTATTTCAAGCAAAGGAGGCGGAACGCGCATGATGAACAGCCGTCCGACAAAAAAGCCTGATACGCTTCGCGGCCCGTTCAAGGGCATGCGCACCAGCATGGCGCGCCTGTTTGCCAGCAAGCGGTTTACGTTTGCCATCTCGCTGCTGGCCGCTGTCTTTGCGTGGAGCGCGCTCGTCGCATCCGACGGCACGCTGAGCCGCGAAAAGACCTTTTCCAATGTCGCTGTGGGCGTCACGGGGGAGACGACGCTCAAGACCCGGGGCTATATCGTCATGGACGATATCGAAGCGCTGATCCCGGGTGTGCGTATGGTTGTGGAGGTCGCGCAGCAGAACTATAACCGCGTCAGCGGCACATCATACGGCCCGTACATCGACGTGACGGATGTGCAGGGCGTGGGCGAAAATGTGCTGCCTGTCAGCTTCTCTTCCCAGATGTATGGTCCGGTCGTCTCCTGCGAGCCGTCCAGCGTTGTGGTGAACGTGGAACGCTACATCACCCGCCGTGTGCCGGTGGTGCTGGAGCTTGCGGGCGAAGCGCCGCAGGGCATGTATCTGGATGCGTATAAGACCGATCCGACGATGCTCTCCGTCTCCGGCCCGCAGTCGCTGGTTTCCAGCGTCGCGCGTGCGGCGGCCAAGCTTGACCTTTCCGCGCTGTCGCTGGATCGCGCGTCCGACCGTACGGCGATCAGGGTGACACTGCAGAACGCGAAGGGCGAGCCGGTGATCTCCGATAAGATTTCCATTACGAACCAGACGGTCATCACGGATTCCATCGTCGTGGAGACGGAGCTTGTGCCCAGCAGGGACGTGCCGCTTAATCTTAGCGCTTTTGTGCAGGGCGAACCTGCGCCGGGCTATGAGCTTGTCGCCGTGACGACGGAGCAGGAAACGCTGACTGTCGCCGCGCGGAAGGAGACGCTTGACGGCATCGAATTCCTGACGACCGATCAGCCGCTTGATATCGAGGGCGCGGCGCAGGATGTGAGCGGATATGTCCGTCTCAAGCGCCTGACGGGCGTGGAGAACACGCTGCCCAGCGAGATTGCCGTCACGGCGCAGATTCAGGAGAAAACCATCGAGCGCACGCTGCGCAATGTCGACGTGGAGGTTGACGGCCTTCCCGCCGGGATGAAGGCTGCGCTCTCCGGCAGGCAGGCGACTGTCCAGCTGACGGGCCGGTATACATTCATCGACGCGCTGCAGCGCGAGGACGTCCGGCTGTTTGTGGATGTCAGCGGCCTTGAAGCGGGCGAGCACGTGCTGCCGGTGCAGATCCGCATCGACAACGCGCCGGAATTCACCTGCGCCCTGAGTACGCCGGAGGTTACGGTGACGATCACGGATAAGCCATAAACACAGGGCGATGACAGCCCTTTTCCGGCCGCGGACTGCGACCGGATTTTTGATACAGGAAGAAATTATGCTGCGGGCACAAAAGACGCCGCAGACTGCTTTTGATATATGGGCGATTCAGCCATGGAGGAAGTCTATGGGTACACTTGCAGATTCTCTGTTTACGGTATTGATGAGCTGGGTGCGTGCGCTGGTGAACGCGCTTTGGGCGTTGTTTTCCGCAGACCAGACGACGACGCTGTCCTTTTTGGGGAAACACTGGCTGAGCATTGCGCTGGTGATCGTCGCCGCAGGCCTTGTGATCGACTGGATCATCTGGCTGCTGCGCTGGCAGCCGTATCATCTCTGGGCGCAGCGCGTGCGCAGGCTGCTGCGCATGGAGACGGCGGAAGATGAGGAAGAATACGAAGAGAAAGAGGAGCTGCGCGCGCACGCGGCTGTGACGCGCGGGCGCAGCTATGCTCGTCCGGCCGAGGATTGGGACATGCATTTCCCGCCGCAGCCGTTTGAGGCGGATCTCACTGAGGAGGACGCGCAGGCGGCCATGCGCAGCGCAGACAGCGTGCCCGATGAAGAACTGGGCGCCTATCCGGGTATGCGTTATGGCACGCAGGCAGCCGAAAGCGAAACCGCAGGCGAGGCTTCTGGCGGTACGCAGCGCTACGCTGCCGTGCATGTGCAGGGCCCCGGCGCGGCGGAGGTAGAGCGCCGCAGGGCGGAGATTCACGCATGGCAGCTGCAGATGCAGGAAGAGGCCCGCGCCCGCGCCGAGGCCGAACGCGCAGCGCGCGAAGCGGAGCAGGCGCGGCTTGCGCAGGAAGCATACGAGGCGGAACAGGCGCGGCTTGCGCAGGAGGCATACGAGGCGGAACAGGCGCGGCTTGCGCAGGAGGAATACCAGCGCCAGCTGGCGGAGTATGAGCGCCAGAGGGCGCAGTACGAACGCGATCTGGCGGAATACGAGCGGCAAAAGGCAGCGTATGAGGCGCAGCTTGCCGCGCAGCAGGCGCAGGAAGCGGCCCTGCAGCAGCACGATGAGCAGACTGCTGCAGGCGTGCGCCACAGGCGCAGCGCAAGGCGGGCATACAGCGACTATGTCGAGGGCGAGGCGGTCAGCGAGCTGCCGGATGCGCCGCAGTGGCCGCAGATGCAGCGCGCGCATATCCCTGAGGAAAAGCGGGAGGAACCGAAGGAAAAAGGAAACGGGCTGCTTGGCCGCATGGCGCGCATGATCGAGCCGGAGGAAGAGGAGCTTGTTTCCCGCAGGACGCTGCCCCCGCGGATTGATCCCAGTGAAGCATTCCATACGGCAAAGATGCCGGCAATCTCAAGTAAACGCAAAAAGCGCTGACCGCATGGCGGCGTGACGACGGGAGACGGACATGAACAACACCTTAAGCCTCGTGCTGGAACAGACGGCGGCGGCGGTTTCGCTGCTGCTGATGGGTCTGTGCGGCATTCGGCTGCTTTTGCGGCTCATGCGCGTGCTGCGCGGGCAGGAAGCGGCGGACGGGCTGGGCGAGGGAACAGCATATGCGCCGCTTTCGGCGCTGGCAGCCGCGGCGGGCATTGCATTGCTCTCGCGGCTGATGCTCTATGTGCTTGCCTATGCGATGTACCGCGGATTCAGCATCGGCAGCGACAGCTTTGCGCAGTCGTTTCTGCCGCTGTGGATGCACTGGGATACGCAGCACTATGTGGGCATCGCGCAGGACGGCTATGTGGCGATGGGCGACGAGCGGCTGCGGCTGGTGTTCTTTCCGCTGTATCCGGCGCTGATGCGCCTGCTTGCGCCGCTTATGGGCGGCAATGTGTTCTATAGCGGCGTCGTCGTATCGCTGGCCTGCGCGTCGCTTTCTGCGGCGCTCGTGTATGATCTGGCGTATATGCACGGCGGAAAGACCTGCGCGGCACGTGCGGCGGCGTATTATCTGCTCTGTCCGCTGAGCGTGTTTCTGTGCTGTGTGTACACGGAGTCGCTCTTCATCTGCCTGACGCTGCTTGCGGTCTGCCTGCTGCGGCGAGGGCATGCGTGGCTGGCTGCGCTGTGCGGCATGCTCAGCGCGCTCACGCGGATGCCGGGCGTGATTATCGCCGGGCTGCTGATCATTGCACTGCTGGAAAAGATCCCGAAGGGGACGTTTACGCCGCGTGCGGTGCTTTCGTGCGTTTTTCAGGTGCTGATCGTCTTTTCGGGCCTGTTTCTCTACTGGCTGATCAACTGGCTGGTGACGGGCGATCCGATGACCTACCTCACCTATCAGCGGGAGAACTGGTATCAGGAGCCGGGCTCCTTCTGGCAGTCCACAGCCAATACGATGCATTACTTCCTCGATACCATCGGGGACGGCGACTGGCTGTATACGTGGGGCTTCCAGCTGCTGTGCATGCTGGGCATCTATCTGCTGCTGGCCCTTCGCGCGCAGGCGCTGCCGTTTGATCTGGCGGCATACAGCTTTGTGTATGTGGCGGTTGTCCTTTCGCCGACGTGGCTGCTTTCTGCGCCGCGGTATCTGTATGCGCTGTGTGCGCTGCCGCTGATGCTGGCGCAGCTGCCGCTGCGGCGGAGAGGTCACGGCGTGATGATGGGCATATCGGCGGTGTGGCTTGCGGTGTGGGTGTTCGGATATACGATTGCCGTGGAAGTGCTGTGACGGAAGAAAAAGGAGAAAGACATGACGATTCATGTGCTGTGCCTCAATCCGGCGGTGGATAAGCTGTTTGAAATTGACGGTTTTACCGCCGGGGAGGATTACCCGGGGCAGCGCCCGGCGGCCCGCGTGGGCGGCAAGGGCGTGAACGTGGCGCGGGTGCTCAGCCAGCTGGGGGAACGCGTCCATCTGTATGCGTTTCTCGGGGAAACGGGCGGCGAGGTGTTCAGGCGCGAGATGGAGCCCCGATGCGCCTGCACGTTCATCACCGTGCCGGGCGCATGCCGCACGACGGTGAACATCATCGACCGGATCAACAAAAGAGAAACGGTCATCACCGAGGCGGGGCCGGTCGTGTCGCAGGCGGACACGGAGCTGCTGATGCGGCATCTGGGCGGGCAGGTCAAAGATGGAGACATGGTTGTCTGCTCGGGTTCGATCATTGCGGGCGCGCCGCAGGACATTTATGCGCAGGTCAGCCGCCTGTGCATGGAGAAGGGCGCGCAGTGTGCGCTTGACTGCAACGCCAAAACGCTTCCGGCCTCGCTGGAGGGTGCGCGCTATGTGCTGGGCAAGCCGAACGAGCGCGAGCTCTGCGCGCTGCTGGGCTGCGCACGCACGCAGGAGCCTGAAGAGATTGCGCGCCTTGCGCGCAGGCTGATGCCGCCCTATGGCGCGCTGCTGGTTTCCATGGGCGCGCAGGGCGGCGTGTGGGTCGAGGATGAGGCGGCATACCGGGCGTGCGTACCGGAGGAGCAGATTGCCTCGACCGTCGGCAGCGGGGATGCGAGCTTCGCCGGGGCGATCTGCGCCATGGCGCGCGGCCTGCGGGGCAGGGAGGCGCTGCGGCTGGCGATGGCCTGCGGCGTGGCCAACGCGATGCTCGGCGAGGTCGGCAGCATCCAGCTTGGAGATGTAAACGACGTCATGAAAAAAGTTGACGTGGAGTCGATCACTGAATAAATGAGAGGTTGCGAATGATCTATATTTCTTACAGTGAAGCGGTTGCGACGATGGAGCGCGGCCTTACGCGCTTCATGCCTGCGGAGCAGGCACATCATTTTTCGGAGATCTTTGCGGGAAACTCCGCAGACGGCGTGCACAGCCATGGTATGAACCGCTATCCGCGCTATATCGGCGATATGCAGAGCGGTCTGTGCGACGCGGGCGTCTATGAAGCGGAGCGGATTTCAGGCTTTGGCGGCCTGGAGGTATGGGATGCGCACTTCGGCGTGGGTCCGCTGATTGCAGAGCAGATTACCCGCCGCGCAATTGAACTGGCGAAAACGCACGGCGTCGCCTGTATCGCCCTGCGCAACAACAGCCATTGGCTGCGCGCTGGCCGCTACGGACTGATGATGGCGGATGCGGGAATGATGGGCATCTGCATGACCAATACCTGCATGAATCTGGTCGCCTACGGAGCAAAAGAGCCTTCCACTGGCAATAACCCCATCACCTTTGCCCTTCCGCGCAGGGCGGGCAGCCTGGTGATGGATATGGCGGTCAGCCAGTATGCGTTCGGCAAGATGGAGATCATGGCGCAGGAGGGAAAAATGCTCGATACCGAGTGCGGCTATGACGTGGACGGCAAGACGACGAACGACCCGAGGGAGATTGTCAAGAGCGGCTTGATGATGCCGATGGCGCTGTGGAAGGGCAGCGCGCTGTCCATTGTGATTGACCTGATGGTTTCTGCGCTTTCTCTGGGCCGCACCTCGCATGAAATGGGCACGCCGGCGGATGGCGAAAAGGGCATGAGCCAGATGTTCATCTGCATCAATCCTGCCGCCGTTGGCGATATGGACGCGGTGGATGCGAAGATCGAAGAGACGGTTGCGTTCCTTGGCGGGCTTGAGGCGCGCGAGGGCAGCAGCGGCGTGCATGCCCCGGGCGAGAATCTGGCGCGCATCCGCGCAAAGCATATGGAGCAGGGAATCCCCGTCACCGAAGCGACGTGGGAAAAGATCCTGGCATCGTGCAGATAAAGCAGCGTCCCTCCCTATGCGGGAGGGATGCATTTATTTGACGGGCTTGTAGCAGATTTCATGCTCGATGCTGGCCCAGACGTCCATGCCGGCCGTGCGAAGCTGGATCTCCACCGGGATCATCAGGCAGCAGCTGCGCAGGCAGACCGGCACGCGCAGAATCAGATGCAGGCTGCGGTATCCGCTCTTCTTGGGCGATGCGATGTAGTCGCTCTCCTCGATGCACTGCGCAAAGGCGGAGGACTTGAGCAGCGCGGCAAAGCGATAGACGGCGCCGACACTGGAGAGCACCACGCGAAGCCCGGCGATGTCCTGCAGGCAGGCGCCGGCGGCCTCGGCCGTGGCGGGCAGGCATTTTTTGAGCAGCTTGCCGCGGATGGAGGCGGGCGTCTTGAGGCGGAAGATCATCGAGCGGACGGCGTCGGCCGGGTTTTCCAGCATGAGGCGGCAGCGGGCGTCGTCAAGGAGGAGAAAGGCGTTTTCAACGGCGGCGGCATAGGGCCGGTAGAATTCGTCGGTAAAGTCAGGATCGCACAGGGCCCACGGCGCGGGCGGGCGCTTTTGTATGGCTGCGGGTACGGACAATCGGATTCACCTCGATATCATGGCATGCGGTGAGGAGGCACGACCTGTTTTGCGGGGATGCGGTAAGCGGGCAGGGGCCATGCTCAAAACCTGTCTGAGCCAGAGTATGCCGGCGCCGGAGGAAATATGCGGCGGCGCGGAGGCAGGTTTTGCTGTACAGAAGGCGTTTTTTTCGATATAATAAAAATGGTATTGTATGCAGATACCGAAGAATTCAGACGGAATATCCCTATGAATACGGGAAAGGAATTAAGGCCATGACAAAGAACTTTGTGAGCGACGCGCTGCGCGGAGGGCTTGAAAAAAAGCCGCCTGTGCCGGTGCGCGTGCTGCTGGCGCTGCTTTCGACGGCGGTGTTTTATGTGTTTGCGCTCAATCAGCGCTATGCGATGATCGATGAATTCAGCGGATCGCGCATGGAGGAGCTCATCCGCATCACGGCGGCGGTTTACACGGTGATTTACGCCGTCTCCCTGTGCGTCCAGCAGACGATCGCCAGAAAGCAGCCGGGCTGGATGCATCTGCTGTTGTCCGTCGTGACGGGCGCGGTGCTCCTTGGCAAGATCTCGCTGCTGGATTATGTCAGCGACGATTATTCGATCTTCCTGAGCGGATGGATTTACCAGTATTCTCAGATGGGCCTCAAAGAGGGCCTCGGCACATACATTGCCAGCGACTATACGCCGCCGTATCTGTATATGCTGCAGCTGATCTCCCGGATTGACAACTATCCGTGGCAGTACCTGATCAAGGCGGTGTCAATCGCTTTTGAGATTCTGCTGGCCTATGTGCTTGCGAAGCTCGTTTCCCTCAAAAAGCCGGGCGAAACTGTGCAGCTGATGACGTTCCATTTGGCGTCCATCCTGCCTACGGTCGTGTTCAATGGCGCATACTGGGGTCAGTGCGACGTGATTTACACCTCCCTGTGCCTGACGGCGGTGTATATGGGCCTGAAGAAGCGTTCGGCGCGCAGCATGATCTTCTTTGGCCTCGCGCTCTCCTTTAAACTTCAGACGGTCTTTTTCCTGCCGGTGATGCTGCCGCTGTGGCTGCGTAGGGACATCAAGCTGCGCCATCTGGCGCTGATCCCTGCCGCCTATATGGCGATGATGCTGCCGGCGCTGTGGGGCGGAAAATCGCTCCGCCATGTGCTGACGGTGTACCTGCAGCAGGCGGGACAGTATAATTTCATCACCATGAACGCGCCGAACCTGTATCAGTTCCTGCCGGAGCTGGACAAGACGATGCTCTATGAGATGTTCAGCCCGATGGCGATGATGCTGGGCTTTGCGATTGTGATGGTGATGTGCGCGGTGCTGTGCGCGCATCGCGGCAGGATGACGGTCGATGTGTCCCTGCTTGCCTGCCTGCTGATGCTCTCCGGCATTCCGTTCTTCCTGCCGAAGATGCATGAACGCTATATGTTCGGTGCGGACGTGCTGTCCCTCGTGCTGGCGGTGTATGCGCCGCGGCGCGTGCTGCTGCCGCTGTGCTTTGGATTTGCGTCCTATCTGGCTTATACGGCGGGCCTGCCGGGAGACAGGCTGCTTGATCTCAAGTGGGCAGGCATGGTCCAGATGCTGGGCGTAGCGCTGACGGGCGCCGAGCTCTGGCGCGCGCTGCATGCCGGCGAGCAGGAGGCTGCACTTTCGGAGGTGAAGGCATGATGAAGAATACAAAAAATCGCTTCTGGGCCGATCCGGTGCGCTGCGCGCTGGAGACGCGGCCGGATACGAAGGGCATGCTTGCTCTGGGCGCGGCGCTCATGGCGGTATATGCCGTGCTTGTTTTGAAGCTCTGCGCAGCGATGGAGGGCGTGGCGGTGGTTGCCGCCGCTGCCGTGCTGTGCGCGGCGATTCTGACGGCCTTTGCATGGCGTGCGCTGCGCGGCGAGGAGACGATCGTGCTGCTGTGTACGGCGGCGCTGGCCATGCTGGCGGTGGGCGCGCATCTGGCGATGCTGGACATCAAGCCCGGCCGCTACAGCAAGCTGCTTGAGCCGCTGCTTTCCGACATGTGGAACTATGAGCTGGTGACGGCGGCAGCGTGGGAGGACGACGGCTGGTCGGGCGTATATCTGCTCTTGTGTGCGCTTTTGTCCCGCGTGGAGACGTTTTCATGGCTGTATGCCGTGAAGCTCTTTGATATGCTGTGCCAGTGTCTGGCGGCGGGCGCGGTGCTGCGCATCGCGCTGCTGCGCGGCGCAAAGCGCTATGGCGCGATCGCGGCGATGTTTGCCTGCGTGCTTGCGCCGACGATGCTGATGAACGCGGGCCTCTGGGCGCAGTGCGACGCGACGTTTGCGATGTTCACCCTCTGGGGGCTTGCGCTGCTGATGGAGGATCATCCGCTGGCGGGCTGTGTGCTGTGGGGTGTTGCGCTGGGCACGAAGCTGCAGAGCGCGTTCCTCTTCCCGCTGCTGATTGTGCTGTTTATGAAAAATAAGGTGCAGCTGCGCCATATCCTTGCGCTGGCTGCCGCCGCGTTCCTGTGTCAGATTGCGATTGTGCTGGATGGACAGGGCATCATGAGCATGCTTACGCGCTACGCGGTCCAGCTGGAAAACGCGCGCTGGGGCGACGTCGGCCTTTCCGACAATATGCCCGGCGTATACGGCCTGATGAGCGTTGCCTCCGTCCGCGAGTTCAGCGGCATGGGCCTGTTCCTTGGCATCGGCTGCGCGCTGCTGGTTGTGGCGGCGCTGCTGAAGGCGCGAAAGCCGTACAATCATGACATGCTCGGCCTTGCGGCGCTGCTGCTGGCCTGCGGCCTGCCGCTGATTCTGCCGCAGATGAATGCGCGCAGCCTGTATCTGGCGGGTATGCTCGCCTTTGCGATGGCGGGCAATGCGCGCCGGATGGTCGTGGCCGGCGTGCTTGAATTCATCTCCATCTGTACGTATATGCTCTCGGTCTTCGGTCATACGGTGATGCCGATCATCCCGCTGAGCCTGATGGCGATTGGCTGCGCGGTTTTGGTGCTGCTGGAGCTGGTTGAGGCGATGGGCCTTGGAAAGCATGAGGAGGCGCGTCAGGCATGAAAAAAGCGTTTGCACGTGTGAACGCATGGCTGGAACACGCAGATGACGGTTTGCGCGCGCTGCTGCTGCGCGCGTCCGTGCCGGCATGGCTGATCGGGCTTTTGACGCTGGCGGCGTTTTTCCTGCTGATGATGACGCGGACGCTCACGCAGCTGGCGGGCGCGGACAGGGCGGTACGGATGATTTCCGTGCTGATGCTCTGCCTGCCGCTGGCGGCGATGCTCTGTTTTGCGCTGCGTATCGCGCGGCGAAGCGGAGATGGGCTGATGCTCATGCTGGGCGGCAGCGCGCTGTGCGTATTTGCGATGCTGGCGCGCGTGAGCTTCATTGAGCGTTCCTCGGGCGATTATGACATCTATCTGGCGGACTGGATCGCCAAGCTTGCCGCGGGCTCGTTTTCCGAGGGGATGCGGGCGAATGTCGGCGAGTACAATGTGCTTTATCAGTACATTCTCTTTATCATCACCCGCCTGCCCGTTCCGCCGCTGTATGCGGTGAAGGCGGTCAGCTTTATCGGCGACGCGTTCCTTGCGGGGGCGGCGGCGCGGCTGGCAGCGCGGGACGGCAAGGACAGCATGACTGCCTTCGGCGTCGTGCTCCTGCTGCCGACTGTGGTGCTGAATGCCGGCATGTTCGCCCAGTGCGACAGCCTGTATGCGGCGTGTGCGCTGTGGGGGCTTGCGCTGGCGTTGGGGCATAAGCCCATGCGCGCGGCGGCATGTTTTGCGCTGTCGCTGGCGTTCAAGCTCCAGAGCGCGTTCATCCTGCCCATCGTGATCGTTCTCTGGGCGCACAGAAAGCTCCGCCTGCGCGAGGCGTTTGTCTTTGCGGGGACGCTGGTCGCTGTGGCGCTGCCGGCGCTGCTGGGCGGCAAGGGTCTGATGGACATCCTCTCGATCTATACCGGGCAGATGGGCCTGTATAACGGGCTCACCTACAACGCTGCGAGCTTTTTTGGCCTGATGGAGACAACGGGTCTTGACGTCTACGCGTACGGTAACTTTGGCATGGCGCTGGCATTCGGCGCGTGTGCGCTGCTGGTGACAGCGGGCGTGCGGCTCGGGGAGCAGAGGGCGGAATATGACCGTCTGGCGCTTTTGATGGTGCTGCTGATCGTGTTTTTCCTGCCGAGGATGCATGAGCGTTACTTCTATATGGCCAGCGCGCTGAGCGCTGCGCTGGCGGTGCGCTGCGGCGGCAGGGCCGTGATTGCAGCGGCGGCGATTGAGCTGGCGATGCTTGCAACGTATTGGTCGCTGGCGTTTTCGCTGCCGATGGCGAGCCTTATGATGCTTTTTTCAGCAATCCTTTTGATTTCCGATGCGAAATTGATTTGCCCGGACGGCGGGAATGTGCTATAATCAGAAGGGAAGAATTGACAGTTTGTCAAAATCGAAAGGCTGAAGGGGATGGGAATCACGATGAACAAGGAAGACATGCTCGCTTTTTTGAAGAACGAGGCGCAGGGCATCGCCAAGATGTTTGGCCCGAACTGCGAAACCCTTGTCCACGATATGACCCGTCACGGTCATCCGATTCTGGCAATTTACAACGGCACGGTGACGGGGCGCGATGTGGGCTCCACGGCGGATATCTTCGGGGATATCGGCGATTACGACGAAACCGTGTACGCTAAGAAGGACTATATCAACCAGCTTGTGATTGCCAGGGACGGCAGGACATTCAAAAGCTCGACGTTCAATGTCATCGGGCCGGATTATCACTTTGCGCTGGGCATCAACATGGATATCACGCATATGATCCGCGCCCAGCAGATGATCAGCGAGATGACCGCGACGAGCGGCGACCTGCAGCAGGCGCTGATGCAGGACGCGAGGAGCCAGCTGGAGGAGATGCTGCGCGAATGCGTCATTGCCGTAGGAAAGGAAACTGAGGCAATGAAGAAAACGGATCGCATGCGCATCATCCGCATGCTTTATAAGCGCCGTGCGTTCACGTATCAGAAGTCCGTAGCGATCGTCGCCGAGCGGCTCAATGTCTCGCGGTATACCGTGTACAAGTACATGCACGAACTAGAGGAAGCGGAAAAGAAGGGCGAGCACCTGCAGGACTGAAAGCACCTGTCAGGGTATACCTGTTTTTTTAAATGAAGGATAATGGAGTCTCAAACCTGGTAAGTTGATCTTGCCAGGTTTTTTTGTGTGTGCTATGCTGAATGGGACTAAAACATGCGGGATGGGTGAAAAATGTCCCGGATGAGAGCGGGGGGACGATCATGGATACATCCATCCTCAGTATGCTGTTTCAGATTGCGCCTGACCTGATGGAGGAAGTGGAGCTGCGCGCGCTGGTGATGGAGCGTGTTGCGGCGCTGGGGCCGATTGGCCGGCGCGCGCTGGCGCAGCGCCTGCACCTGCCCGAGCGCGAGGTGCGATCCGCCGCAGATGCGCTCAAGGCGGCAGGCTGTCTTGAACACAGTGCGGCAGGCATGACGCTTACAGCGCAGGGGCGGAGTCTCCTGGAGCCTGCGCGCGCGGTCAGCCGGGGGCGGCGTTCGCTTGCTTCGATGGAACTGTCGCTTTCCCACAAGCTGGGCGTGGAACGGGTCTGTGTGGTGCATGGCGATGCAGACAAGGACGACAGCGTGATGTCGGAGGTATCCAAGGCTGTTGCGCGCCAGATTCGTTTTCTGCTGCAGAGCACGCATGTGCTCGCTGTATCCGGAGGACGGACGCTTGCCATGGCAGCCGAAGCCATAACGCCTGCTGCACCGATGGAGATCACGGTTGTGCCTGCGCAGGGCGGAACGGGCGGCAGCATCCGCGAACAGGCCAATACGCTGGCGGAGGAATTTGCCCGCCGCCTGGGCGGAGAGAGTCGAATGCTCTACCTGCCGGACGGTCTTTCCGGTGCGGCAGCAGACGAAATGAGCCGCCTGCCTCAGGTGCGCGAAGTGCTTGATCTTTTGCAGCATGCGGACGTTCTTCTCTACGGAATCAGTCCGGCTCTTGCCAGCGCCGTCCGTAAAAACATCGGCATGAACGAACGTGAAAACCTGATGCGTCATGGCGCGACGGCGGAAGCGTTGGGCTTTTATTTCAGCGCAAAGGGAGAGATTGTATCCGGCGGCTATCCGCTTTTCCGGGCGCAGGATCTTGGCGTACGCTGCAAGGCGGCGGCGGTTGCCGCGGGAACAAGCCGCGCGGAGGCGATTATCGCGGTTTGCGCGCATCATAAGCACCGGCTGCTGGTCACGGACGAGGGCGCTGCGCGAACCATACTGGATAGGATCTGACCGGGAAGATCAAAGGCTTTATACAATGGACGCTTCCGGACGATCAAAAGGCGGAACGGCTGAAAAGATTTTGAGATTTTTATAGGCATAATTGATGTTTTTGCGTTAATGCTTTGACAATAAAGGAAAAAGGTGTTACACTATAGACGATCTGCGGAAAGGATTCCGGTACGCATTTTTGCGCCCGTCCCTGCGGATCGGATAGCGAGTAAAGCCCGGTTATCCGGCGCTTTCGCGGTGCGCTCAGATCCCGATGAACGCACTGGCATACACACCGGGAATCATGGAAATATTTGATTGGAGGAATATCCCATGGCGAAAATGACTGTTGAAGACATCAAGGTCTCTGGCAAGAAGGTCCTCGTTCGCTGCGACTTCAACGTCCCGATGAAGGACGGCAAGATCACCAACGACAAGCGTATCGTTGCGGCCCTGCCGACCATCAAGAAGCTGATCGCGGACGGCGGCAAGGTTATCCTGTGCAGCCACCTCGGCAAGCCGAAGAACGGCCCGGAAGCGAAGTTCTCCCTGGCTCCGGTTGCTGAGCGTCTGTCCGAGCATCTCGGTCAGCCCGTTGTCTTCGCCGATGATGATAATGTCGTGGGCGAGAACGCCAAGGCCGCTGTTGCCGCGATGAAGGACGGCGACGTCGTGCTGCTGCAGAACACCCGCTTCCGCAAGGAAGAAACCAAGAACATCGAAGAGTTCTCCAAGGAGCTGGCTTCCCTGGCCGAGTGCTATGTGGATGACGCGTTCGGCTCCTGCCATCGTGCGCACTGCTCCACCGCGGGCGTGACTGAGTTCCTCAGCCCCTGCGTTGCCGGCTACCTGATCGGCAAGGAGCTGTCCATCATGGGCAAGGCTCTGGAGAATGCGGACCGTCCGTTCGTCGCCATCCTGGGCGGCGCGAAGGTTGCCGACAAGCTCAACGTCATCGAGAACCTGCTGGAGAAGGTGGATACCCTGATCATCGGCGGCGGCATGGCGTACACCTTCCTCAAGGCTCAGGGCTACGAGATCGGCACCTCCCTGCTGGACGAGACCAAGATCGACTACTGCAAGGACATGCTCGCCAAGGCCGAGGCCAAGGGCGTGAAGATCCTGCTGCCGGTCGACACCGTGTGCATCAAGGAGTTCCCGAACCCGATCGACGCTGCGGTTGAGCCGGTTGTGGTGGATTCCGATGCGATCCCGGCCGACATGATGGGCTGCGACATCGGCCCGAAGACCGCGGCGCTCTACGCCGAGGCTGCCAAGAACGCCAAGACCGTCATCTGGAACGGCCCGATGGGCGTGTTCGAGAACCCGACCCTCGCTGCGGGCACCCTGGCTGTTGCCAAGGCGCTGGCCGAGTCCGAGGCGATCACCATCATCGGCGGCGGCGACTCTGCGGCTGCTGTTGAGCAGATGGGCCTGGGCGCTCAGATGACCCACATCTCCACCGGCGGCGGCGCCTCCCTGGAGTA
>JAFXCE010000007.1 GCA_017521565.1 Clostridia bacterium
GAAACCAGCCAGAGCTTCCAGAAGAACATCGACGGAGCCGTGCAGCATTTCCTCACCAACCCCTACAACGCGCAGGGCTTTACGGACGGCGTCCGATTCAACCACGAATGTCTGCGGGTTTACCTGAACCGCGCAGCCGCGATGCTGGAGCTGATCGGCTGCTTCGACTCCGAAAACGAAACCACAGATTATCCCACGCTCAGCCGCAGGCTGGACGAGCTTTCAAATAGAGAGGAGGGTTGATCATGCCTCGAACCTTTTCCGACTGCATGGATATTTTCGACTGGTTCGACAGCCCGATGTACGATTATCTCTACCACATCTGGATCTCCAAGTGTGACGCGGACGCCCGCATCGCGCAGGCGCTGCCCTTCATCATCGAGGAGGCCGTTCAGCTGATCATCAGCCATCGTGGAAGCGATGAAGCCTACCCCGAAGAGCTTTTGAATCTGCCCGCCTGATGATGGCCTTTGGCAAAGGCCGAAACGCCGCGAGGCGTCGCGGGAGCCTCGTTTCCCGACACAATCTTTCAAATACAGGAGGCATCACCATGAAGTACATTCTTACCTGCAGCGATTCCATTCAGGCTATGGCCCTTGAGAGAATGACTGTTACCGCAGACAATCTGGACGAAGCCTGGGAAAAGGCCAAGCGCCGTTTCGTCAGAAAGTATCACACCCGGAAGATGTACGTCGCCATCACCGGAGTGGAGCGCATCAGCGACTGACCCGCCTGACGATGGCTCCGTGGCAGGAGCCGAAACGTGCCGAGATTACCGGCACGTCGCGGGAGCCATGCTCCTGAATCAAGATTGGAGGTATCATCATGATCATTCGCACCAACGCAAAAGAGAACCGAAAGGAACTGATCAGAACCCTTTCCGAAGTTCTCCATGAAAAGCCCCGCTACTGCGGTGCGCCGACGTTCGCTTACGAATTCAGCCTCTGCAGGATAGACCGCGACGCTGTGATTCATCTGCCGCCCACCATCGTCGCTCAGTCCGCCATGAGCGCCGTGACGCTTTTGAATCAGCGCGGCTTCGAGGCGGAGATTGTCGACGATTGCTCCGAAATAGAGGAAGCCCCTGACCAGCCGGACGAGGTGGATGACAATGAGGAATACCTTGCAGTCTTCATCGAGCACGAGAAGATCAGCGCAGAGACCCTTGCCAAGCTGGAGCAGATCGTCAGCGGCAAGGCCACACTTCTGCGCAAGGCGCTGGGCGACAGTCCGCTGAGCATCGTCAAAACGTCCAAGGGCTATGCTTTCCCTTGGTTCCAAATTGAGAGCGACGAGGAAAGCCGGCAGGCTTACACAACTCTGATCGAAAAGATGATCGAGTTTGCCAGAGAAAGGACCCGCATCACAGCCTCCGACAAGGAAACCGACAATCCCAAGTACGCTTTCAGATGCTTCCTTCTTCGTCTGGGATTCATCGGCGCGGAGTACAAGCGCGAACGCGCCATTCTGCTTCGGAATCTGGAAGGCAACGGCGCTTTTAAATCTGGCAGCGATCCCCGAAAGAACCCCGCCTGACGAGCGCCGGGTCGCCCCCGGCCGAAACCTCGTCGCACCAGCGGCGATGGTCGCGGGAAGCGCAGCTTCCAAATGCAGAAGGAGGTACCATTATGAAGAACCTGGAGCAGTTCACCACGAAAGAAGTCGTGGATTATTACATCGGCTACATCATGGAGCATGATCTGGCATCGTCGAAATTGCAGGCGCGCCAGCTTCTCCTGAATGCCCTGACCTACAACGTCGTGCGCGAGGCCGTGGTCGATCAGATCGCATTCCTCATCGACGCCGACGAAGAATAAATCTTTTGAATCGAGGTGCGCCCATGAGAAGAACCATCCGAAAGACCTTCCTGCTGGAAGGCGAGACCGTCACCATGAAATACGTCAAGCAGCTTTGCGGTATTGAGCGTTACAACCGCATCATCGAGGATGCCAAGAAGAAATTCTTTGCAGACCCGACCGTAGAGCTTTGTTACCCAACGCCCGCAGGATACCTGACCATCTGGTTTCAGGTGGCATGACGCTCTTGAATCGCCGTCCGGCGCCGGGCGGCTTTTGTTTATGCCGACAGCGGGTAAGTCAGATAGCCACGCCGATCAATGCGCATCCTGTTTAGTGCTGCATCATACAAAGCCAGCGTTTTGGAATCGAGGACAGGCGTTTGCCTCATACGCAGCAGACCGCGATGATCCCGCAGCGTTTCTTCTGCATGCCATCTGGTCAGATACAGATACCGAAAGCCCGAAGAAGCATCTTCCAGCGCAATGTAGTATCTGTCGATCCACAGTCTTTTGCCTTCGTGCTCCAGAATCGTCGGAAGCCGCTTGCGCATGCGCCGCTGGATCAGTGTTGCATCGCAGGGACTAAAGCCCAGACGCTTACAAATTGAGACAGCCAGCCGGACAACTTCCTGGGGCTTGAGCATCTGAACATAAGGGCAGAGTCTCCGGCCATTCATATCAGGCGCGCGGGATTGGTAAGTAATCATTTTGTATTCCTCCATAGGCATAGGAAAAGGCAGCCTCCGTGTGGAAGCTGCCCGTCTGTTAATGCTCTTAAATTCAGGTTCTCTCAGCTGTGAGTGTCGGCTTTGCAGGCAGTTCGCCGGTGACAAATGCGTGAAGTATCCTGCCTCCGTCCAGCACCGCCTGCGCATATACCTCGAAAACCAGAAGACTCTGGTATGTCAGGAACGCATTGGTCAGAGGCTCCAATTCCCGGTAGTCTCCGTCCAGCTTCTGAATCATCCGTTCCTTTTCCGCATCCAGAGCCTTCGCCGCAGCTGCAAACTCCGGGTAATCTTCCGGTGCTTTTTCCATCAGGCACTCAATATGATCTACCCGCCAACTGGCGATGTCATAGGCGTGCTTTTCCAGTTCTTCCAGCAGATCGCTGCGCTTCTTTGTCATTGTTTTGCCCTCCGTTCTGTATCGGATAGCAGTATATTACCGTCATCCGGCCGAAAAAGCCAGCAACAAAACAGATAACAATCCGTGTACGCCCATTCACAAGTACAGCTTTGAAATCAAAAAGCTCCGCAATACACGCTGCGGAGCCTCGAATCATTTTTGACAGGATACACTATATCACAGGGTGCGACTCCCGTTCAATAGCATTTACTCCCACTTTTCAGGAACAACGATATTTTTCAGTGCCTCGCCGTGAATTCGATACACACTTGTCTCGCTGATACCCATTTCCTCCATGATGGCTGACCACTGCTTGAAACAGAGATAGCGCAGCTCCAGAATCAACTGCTGCTCGGGATTCTCCAGCGCAGCGATCAGCTGACGCACCTCCGCTTTCAAATCCACAAGCCGGTCGATATCCCGGTTGATCTCATTCTCCAGATCCACAATCTTCACGATGGTGTTTTCCATGGACTGAAGGTTGGGCGAATCGGAACGCGGCATGTCGGAGAGGGTGGCAGTGGCTTTGGTCGCCGTTTCGCGCAGCGTCATGACCTGTTCCAACTTACTGTTGATCCGCTGGTCAATGTACATAGCCTGCGACAGGTATTCCTTTGCGCTCATCGCTCTATCGTTACTCATTTTCATTTTCCCTCCAGGGCATCGCGCCTTTGAAATACTTGTCGGCAATTTCCTGCTGGCGGTCCATGGGCAGGGCACGCAGCCTAGCGTGCATCAGGCGCCGATCTTTTTCATACTTCCAACGGGGTTTATAGAATCCGCATCCCGCATAGCCCGGACAATTTCCGTCCAGCGCACGGCAGGAACCGTTTTTCATCGCAAAGCACTTCTCATTCACCGTGCATCACCGTTCCTTTTAAATCGAATAGCATGTGAAAAGCCGGCTCCGTCATCGGAAACCGGCTCTTCGCTCCATACACATTTATCATTTCTGTATAAGACTTTCATCCAGTCTTCCGCGACCACCCTTGTTGTACAGTTCCAGAATCGCCATGGCGTACTTCCGCGGCTGATCTTTCACATTCTGACGGCGGGCAATGGCCGCAAGTTCATCAGCATTGGTATAGGCCAGTTTCTTGATGAAACGGTCGCGCTTATACATATCACCGTAGGCGTTCAGGAACATGGCACAGCCGTTCAGCACCGGCTTGCTCAGACTCCATTCGACTGCATCCCAGGTTTCCATAATCAGCCGGAGCATATCAGTGTAAAGGTCAGCGCCGTAGGTCTCAAAAATGCGCTGGGCAGTTGCCTTGGCGGCGATCACATACTGCGTACCGCTGCGCTGCACATCGGACAAACGCAGGCCGGCTGCTTCAGTTGCCTCAAGGAACGCCATTTCCTTCGGGGTCTCCGCCGCCAGCTTGGCGCGGAGCTTGTAATCATAGCTGACCGTGCGAGATGTGCCTGTTTGGAGTGCGAAGAGTTCTGCCTCTTCCTGATAGGTCATGCCGTTGAACACCTTGCACTCCACCATGAAGGGCTTCCCCTCATGAATCCTGCGGAGGGCGGCAAGGGTGTGTGCGCCATCGAAAACAAAGAAGCGACCATCGCGCTGGCTGACCTTGACTGCGTTCACCAGCAGCGGATTGAACTCTGCTACAATGCGGTCCACCTGTGCGGCGTTCATGCGGCGCTGATAGCTGGGATCAGTCTCCAGAACCGTGCTGGTCAGGAACTTGTACTCATAGCCAACGCGCTCGTTGACCATGGTCGTGTGGGAGGTGGACACATTTGCTCTTTCACGAATCGGCCTGTTTGCTTCTTCGATCAGACGATCCATGGGCGTAGGATCAAGGTGGTCCGGCTTATAGTGAACACGGCTATAGCTGCGCCGGGAGGCGTTTCGATTCTTTCTGCTCATCGTTTTTCAATCTCCTTTACGTGATTCTTGAAAAGTTCATGGGCCTGATCCGCGATGGAGAGCAGGGCTTCTTCGTAAATGCGGAGGTTCTCCGGGGTAGCAATGCCTCTGGTCATCAGTCGAAGCGAGGTTTCTACCGTTGCAAGGAAGGAATGCGCCGCCGTTTCCAGCGTGCTCATCACATGGGGAAGCATGTCCGGCTCGTCGGGAAGAGGCGTCGCCACATGAATCGGCGCGCCGTTGAGCATGGCCATGCCGTTTACAGGATGGGTTTCCACCTTCGCGGTTGTGGCGGATGCGACTTCGGCAGCAGCCTTCGCCGCTGCACTGATCTCTTTTTCGCAGTCCTTGCACAGCGATGAGAAGCCGTGACGGTTGGACGGGATAGAGAAAGCAGCCACAGGCTTTTCCTGTTTGCAGCGATCACAGACGCGTGTCTCGTTTTCATGCTCCTTCTGCATCAATTCCGTGTAAGCCTTATGAACCGTCACTTCACCACGGCGGAGCTTGCCTTTCGTTTTCTCGTCAGCTGACTCGCTCAGCTTTTTTACTTTCTTGATGGTATCGTGGGAAACGCCAGCTATCTTCGCAATTTGATGTCGCGTTTCTCCAGAACCCTCCGCAGAATTCTGCGGAGGGTCGATTGCTTTTCCTGCAAGCATTCTCTTTTTTGAGGCGCTTGCAATCAGGGGTTCAAACTTTAGTGCCAGTTCACCACGCTGATAGCTGTTCAGATTGCGGCGACCCAGCTGGTTGCGGAGCATCCACAGCATGGCGTCCTCACGGCTGCTGAACTCCTTCTCGGTTACAGCAAACGGAATGTTGTGTTTCTGGCAAATGGCGTGACGGTTATGACCGTCAACGATCACACCGTTCCACACGATCAGCGGCGATTCACAGCCGTTGGCAACGATGCTTTCCTCCAACATCGTCAGTTCGTCATCGTTCAGCGGAGGAATCAAATCCCGAAACTCAGGATCAATGGTCAGCGTATGCAGCTTCTTATCACTCATGGGTGTTTCTCCTCTCCATATCAACCCGGGCTATAACAGCCCTGACATCATCCACGCTCTCCACCCGGCAGGCAATGCCACCGGCGCGGTTGATCTTCTCAATAGCGCGTTTTTGCAGTTCTGTCAGTCTGCCGCCGGGGAGCTTTGCTTCCAGACCGAGGAAGCGTCCCTTGTAGCAGCAGATGATATCGGGGATGCCGGCAGAGCCGTAAGGTCCGCCGTGCTCTTTCCAAAAGAAAACGTCGCTGCCAAGCGACGCGAGATATTTTTTGATGGCAGCAACAACATCACGTTCCAGCATTTCATGTCACCTCCTGGATTCTGGCCTTGACTGCCGCAAGCAGTGCATTCTGATCTGCTGCCTTGTCGTGCAGCGCCTTCATGACCTGTTCATCCATGGTGCCTTTTACCACCAGGTGATGCACGACCACGGTTTCTTTCTGCCCCTGTCGCCAGAGGCGGGCGTTGGCCTGCTCGTACAGTTCCAGCGACCAGTTCAGCCCGAACCACACGATGGTGCTGCCGCCATGCTGGAGGTTGAGGCCATACCCGGTGGAAGCGGGCTGCGTCACCGCAACAGCAATCCGTCCGGCGTTCCAGTCATCCATATCCTCAGAAGTTTTCAGTTCGCGCACGCCGTCCGGGTTCTCCGGGCTGTATTTGCCGAACCGCTGCTGGATTCGGGTCAAATCGTGCTGGAAGGCATACATCACCAGCACCGGCTTGCCGTTGGCGGCTTCGATCAGATCTTCTAACGCATCCAGCTTACGTTCATGGATGACACGGATATTGTGAAACTCATCGTACACAGCGCCGTTGGACAGCTGCAGGAGCTTGCCTGCCAGCGTAGCGGCATTGAGCGCCAGCACATCACCATCTGCGTAGGGCAGCAGCATGTCCCGCTCCATCTGCCTGTACAGTTTTTCTTCCTTGGTCGAAAGCGTAAGCTCCACCACATTGTCGATGCGCTCCGGCATCTGCAGGTGATCCGCAGCTCGCATAGAAACACAGATATCTCCAAGCCGCCTGTAGATTTCTTCCTCGGCACCGGGTTTCAGTTCATGCTTATACGGAAGCCAGGAATTCGGCGTATCGAAGTACATGTCGATGTAACTCTTCATCGTCCTGCCCAGCCGGACGCCGCGATCCAGCAGGAACACCTGCGGCCAGAGATCTTCCAGGCCGTTGGGCGCGGGTGTACCGGTCAGTCCAACCACGCGTGAGAACTGTCCCAGCACTTTCTTCAGCGCCAGAAACCGTTTCGCCCGGCTGTTCTTGAACGAGGAAAGCTCGTCGATCACCAGCATATCGAAGGGCATCTTCCGCCCGGCATAGTGTTTAACCAGCCACTCCACATTCTCGCGGTTGATGATATACAGTTCAGCCTTCCGGGAGAGGGCTGCGACACGTTCCTTGGGTGTGCCGATCACACGCTCCATCCGCAGTCCCTTCAGATGCTCCCATTTGGAGAGTTCACCGATCCATGTGTCACGCGCCACTCGCAGCGGCGCAATAATCAAAACACGGCTCACCTCGTAGCTGTCATACAGCAGATGCGAGATGGCCGTGAGCGTAATGATGGTTTTACCGAGGCCGCAATCCAGAAACAGGGCGCATTGCGGCTTCTCTTCCAGAAAGTCCACGCAGAACTTCTGGTAACCGTGCAGGTCGTTTTCACACGGCACGACCGGCCTCCTTTCTGCGCCA
>JAFXCE010000008.1 GCA_017521565.1 Clostridia bacterium
AGGCGAAAAGGAACACAAACCCCGAATCAAGCGGACGCCTGTGCAGTCTACCCGGCACGTCAGTCTGCTGGTGGATATTCAGGCCAAGCTGCGTGAAGGGAAGGGCGCGGGATATGAGCGCTGGGCAAAGCGATTCAATAATAAAGAGCTTGCGAACACGCTCAACTTCATTTCAGAACATGGCCTCGTGGATTACGATGATCTGGCTGCGCAAACAGAAGCAGCAACGGTGCGCGCCAACGATCTGATGGCATCTATTCGTGCAGCGGAAACGCGCATGACGGAGATCAAGGTATTGGAGACGCACATCATCAATTATCTGAAAACGAAGGATGTGTTCGCTGCGTATCGTGCTTCTGGCTACTCCCGTTCCTTTGCAGCAGCGCATGAGCAGGAGCTGGCACTTTGCAAAGCCGCCAAAGCAGCCTTTAATGAACTCGGTCTGCAGAAGCTGCCAACCGTCAAAATGCTGCACAGCGAGTATGCTGAACTGATCGAACAAAAGAAACAAGCCTACCGGCAGTACCGGCAAGCCCGCGATGAAATGCGTGATCTGGTTCGTACCAAAGCAAACGTAGAAATGATTCTGGAAATGGATAGTGCGCGGAAGTACGATCCGAAACAGCAAACTCGCTAAGAACGCCGCAATCATTCTGCTCATCGATGAGCAATTTCAAACAAAAAGACTCGCAGCAAAGTGGAACCGTTCCACTCTGGGGGAACACATTTTTCAGGATATAGTCCCGCTCGGCGTGCATGTCGTTGAAGGTCGAGCTGATAAAGACGGAGATATCGTTCCATTCCATGACTCAGCACTCCTGTCCGCGTGAAAGGGAGTTTCTCACGATCCCCATCGTCAGGTCGTTGACCTTGTTCCAATCCGGCTCTTTCGGTAGCCGGGTGCCGATCGCGGCGTTGTTGAAAGTGCCCATGAAGTCTTCCAGAAGCCGGTCATAGTCCGCGGTGGGCAGGCCACGCCGATCCTGATACTCGCCGGCGCGGATGCGCAGGAGGAGGCTGTTCGTCTCCTCTCGGTATGTGATCACGCGCCCGTAGGCCAGAAGATCCGCTCCCATATCGTAGATACGGATGAGGTGCATCATCTCCTTGCCGATCGCTTTTTTGTCCGGCTTACCGGCGTCGAGCTGCTTTTGGATCTGCCGCCGGAGGTTCGTGGCATAGGCTCCGAAGGTGAAGATGGCCTTTTGCGAGAGAAAGGCCGGCGCCGCTTCGAGGATCTGCCGCCCCTCCTCGGTGCAAAAGAGAATATCCCGCTTTCGCAGACCGAGCAGCTCCACCACATTGGGATTGCAGGCCAGCAGCAGCTTCATGGCCTTGCGCAGCCCATAGAGCACGGTGTCCGAATCCTCCAGGCGCAGGCTCTCCCGCTCCTCCCGCAGGCCGATCAGTTCCTCCGCCTCGTTGAGAAAGATGCCCCGGATGTCTACGTCCGACTCCGGAGTGTCCAGCCCGTAGGCAAGGCTGCCGCTCAGGCATACCAGCAACGGGCGGCAGCAGCGTTCGAGGGCGTCCAGCGTCCGGGCGACGGAGGCCGCGCGGCGCTCTCTGACCGCCTGCATCGGGTCAGTCATGCCGATTTTCATTAAGCTCCCGTCCTCCATTCGATAGTCGTCCACCCTTTCCAGGCTCCAGTCGTCCTCATCCATCGGCCACATGCCCTCTTTTTTCTGCACGCGCAGCGCACAGACCCCCTGCCAGAGCGCAAACTGCTCGGCCAGGCGAATAACAGGTTGCGATTCCTCAATGAGCGCCGCAAAAAGCTGTGCTTCAATCGATCCCGGCTCCGGCACCAGAGGATGCCTTTCAAAATCCGGGTCAGTTTCAAGGAACGTCCGCTCGGAGCGCAGGAGCGCCTCGCACTCATCGATCAGCGTCTCCGGCTCCCTTTTGTCTTCGGAAACAGATGACATACTCAAACACCCTCCTGTCCGTTTATCGACGAAATATGATTGTCTTCAAGCCCGATTCCGGCTTGCGCCGGCAACCGCACATTTCCGTTTCACAGCCCCTGTCACGCCTGTTCAAAGTATTCCTTCCAGTTCGCCCTCAGATGGGCGGGCATGGAAATGCCCCTATAATGCCAGCACTGCGCAAAGGCCCGTCTTCCGATGCTGGTTACGCTATCGGTGAAGTTTATAAAAAGGACATTCTTGCATCTGCAAAACGCGAGGGCCCCGATGCTTGTCACCCCTGAGTGGATGTTCACATGCGTCGGTCGAGGATTGTGATAGAAGGCCCCCACTCCGATGCGATCTGCAGTCGGCGGAATGTTAATGATATGCCCGGAGCCTGTGTAGGCCTTCAACACTCCGTCTTCAATGATAAAGGATGATTCCCGCTCGTCCCGGATACCCGGTCGGCCATGGAAGCCTTCGCCATTGCTGATAAACCACGGATTCTCCGGATCGATAGCGAGTTTTGTAAGCGCGCAGCCGGCAAAGGCATGTTCCCCAATGTGCCTTACCCCCTTGCCAATGGTCACGGTGCGCAGCCTCCCGCATCCGGCAAAGGCGCCGCTGCCGATTTGTGTGACGCTGTCGGGGATCACGATGCTCTCAAGGCATTGGCATCCGTAAAACGCCTCATCGCCAATGACACGGACATGGTTGGAGAGGGTGACGCTTCTCAGGTCCGTGCACTTCATAAACGCACGTTCCTGGATGATGATGCCGCCCACCTTTGCGCTCAGCAGATTCTTGCAGCGGGAAAAGGCGCTGTCTCCGATCACAGAAACACTGTCGGGGATTTCGATTCCCGCCAGGCGTTTACAGCTATTGAACGCATATACCCCGATCACCGCAACGCTGCCGGGGATCGACACATGATGCACATTCGTCCCGCGAAACACGTATTCATCGATGGCAAGTACGCCGTCCGGAATGTCAACTCCGGCCCCATCGCCCCTGTACTTCCTCAGAATACCGCCTTTGATCTCAAGGCTCATGGTGTCTGTCCTCCCTTGCTCTCTTTTTCATTCAGATGAGCAGCAATGCCGCCGCGATAACGACCGGCACTGTGACGGTGTCGTATTCACCGGGCGAAAACAGCTCTGTCGCGGTACCCAGGAGCGCGCCAACACAGCAAGCCAGCAGCGCCTTTGGCAGAGGAATCCTCTGTACAAGCAGCAGCATGCACAGCCCGCCGACGAAGGAAACCGCGAGCATCGCCACACTGCCCTCCCATGACTTTTTGCCGTCGGACCAGCTGACCTTATGCCTTCCAAACGGTATGCCGATCAGCGCGGCTGCCGCGTCGCCGACGCCCCACATCACGATCGCGGTCGCCGCGATTCCCGGTCGACCGAACACGCCTCCGCAAAGCGCGACCAGTGCGGCGACCATGCCAAAGTACATCGACAGACTGCGCTTTACCTCGCCTCCTGACTTCTGAACGAGAAGCCGTCCATACCATTCCTCGCCTTCCAGAAAACTCAAAAGCAGAAACGCGGCCACGGCGGCAAGGGCGAAGGTCAGGGCTGCGGCCTGCCAGCTTCCGGCCGTCAGAATCGCCATCGCGACGGTTGAAAAGGCCACAATGTGCATCAGCTTTCGGAAGACAAACGAGGGGATCTGGGTCAAAAACCTGACCGGGGTCAGAATGGCGACACAGGGAATCAGAAACGCGACCATCCCGCCGACGCAGCGCAGCACATCGACGATGAGCGCGCATTTGGACAGAGATGGCCAGTTGATCCAAATCAGAACGACTGCGACAGGCAGCGCAAGAACCAGCGCGCCCGCCAGACCCAGCGTTCGCCGACCGACGCGCACCACAAGCTGCTCCGCGCGTCTTCGGGCCCTCCAGCGCCTGATGTGGATGGGGCCGTCACGAAAAGCCCGTTTTGTATTTTGTCCTGTTCTGCTCCGCCTGCTCATTGATCTCACCATGGTTGCCGCCTGCGCGGCGATCTGTTTTCGATGATGAATTCGTACCGACAAGCGCTATTCCAGCCTCAACCACAGCGCCGGGCGGACACAGTTCCCGTTGCCGCGGACATTATCGCCCCCGTAACGGATATTGCCGTCTAGGTCGACGCCCGCCGCGTATTTATTCGACCACCCCGGAGTCCTCAACCACCACCAGCATCTGTCGCTGTACGTCTCATGATAGGGGCCCCAGGAATTGGCGCCCCGGGACCATGCGTAGGAAGTAGGGTAACATTGACGTTTTCTGTTGGAACTGAAGTACAGCTCTGCTTCCCGCGCGCTGAGCAGGAACACCTTGTCCTGCGTATCTCTGCCGGGATCTGTTTCAATCTTCGGATTGGGATCCGCAGTGACTGTGCTCATTGCGATTCGCTTCCGCTCCGCCGGGCGAAAAGCCATGTCCAGGAAGTAACCGTTCAGAAAGCGCGTCCTGAGCGTGCACGTCTCCCAGGTGACGCTTCTGCTGCTTTTATGAAACCACTTGACGTCGACCCCTGCTTTGCTATCAACAGCGCCTGCCCGTCACGCACGTCCAGAACCAGCCATTCAATGGCCTTTATGTCTCTGTCTCTGCCCCGGTCTCCCTGCCGAAATCTGCCGAAGTGTATTGAATCGCCTGCGTTCAACGTATACTTTCCTCCATTCCCTTCCCGTTCACGTCGGTAAGTGTAGCCAGATAGTCGTCCAGCGCTCCCGCCAGGTCGGTTTTTCCCTCAGCGTCGAACTTACGGCGCATGACCATCGCCGTTTCTGGCTTTAGCATGCCACGTTCCATCAGCAGGCGCAGAAGGGTCTCATTCCGCCAGGCCTTCTTTTCAAAGGCGGCGTACTCCTGCCGGATGTAATCGATATAGCCTTCCTTCCAGGGCTCAAGCTCCTCCATGCCAATTTCAAGAGCGACCAGGAACCCCTCCGCGGCGATCCGCCGTTGTCGCTTGGGCAGGTCTTCCAGCGGGCCGAGGTAGACATACCTTCCCAATCGCGCCATGAGGGCAGGGTCGGCGCTCGCGAAACAGGGGCAGTTCTCGATGCCCGACGTATAGGTCGGAATGCACTTCACGCCCTTTGGCGCGAAGACCACCTTCACCGGCGCCCTGTCAAAGGCGGATGCCGGGAACTCCATGACGCTTCCCGGGATGTCATAGCGCTGGCGACGCCGCCCAGGCGGGTAGGCGATCAATCGACGTCCGTCCCTGCTGAACACGACGCCGTCCTTCGCGCTGTAACGTCTGGACGCAGGAGAAACTACAAAGGTTTCCAACGCGATGCATCCCCAAAACACACTGAAATCCACCACACTGTCAGATATGACTGCTCGCGCGAGGCTGCATTGGTTGAACGCGCCCCGGCCGACGGTTCTCACGCTCTGGGGAATCGTCAGCTTCGTCAGGCTCTCGCAGGCATAAAAAGCGTTATCTCCGATGTGTGCAAGCCCCTCCGGCAGTGACAATTCATCCAGCGCCATACATCCATAGAAGGCATCTTCCTCGATCTTTCGAAGCCCTCCAGGGAGCACAGCAGTCTTCAAGCGGAAACACCAGGCGAACGCCTCGCGGCTGATGCACCACACGCCTCCGGGTATCGCGATTTCCGGAAGGCTGTAGCAGCCCCGAAACGCCTCTTCTCCAATGTCTGTCAAACCCTCCGGCAACGTGACGACCGTCAGGCTCTGGCACTCCCTGAAAGTCCTTCTTCCAATGCGCGTCACACCCTCTGGAATCGAAGCCTGCTCCAGCGCCCAGCATTCGCAGAACGCGGCGTCTCCGATTCGCGTCAGGCTCTTCGGAAACGTCACGCGCTCCAGGCGCTTGCAGCCGCGAAAGGCCTCGTCGTCGATCTCTTTCACGCCCACATGCAAATCAGCACCTCTCAGATTGTCGCAATACCAGAATGCCATTTTCCCCACGCGCTTCACACTGCCGCATATCGTGACATCCGACAGCGCGGTGCAGAACATGAATGCGCCATCGTCGATCTCCGTCACATTGTGGTGGAGCATGATACCTGTCATGCGCCTGCAGCCGGAAAAGGCCCCGCGACCGATGCGCCTTACCCCGTGCGGCACAGTAAAGCTCCCGGTCACGCGCGGACAAACCACCAGTGTGCAGCCGTCCCTGCTGAACACCACATTCCCATCGGCTCTGTAGATGGCATTCCCGGGAGCAACGACGATGTCGGAAAGGCTTTGGCATCCGTAGAATACATCATCGCCAAGGCTGACTGCGCTGGCCGGAATCGAAATGTGCGTCAGCGCCTCACATCTGCCAAATGCGCCCTTGCCTATGCTCTGTACGCCCTCCGGAACAACGACGCCTGTCAGCGCCGTGCAGCCCTTGAATGCCCTGTCGCCGATTTCCGTCACGCCTTCCGGAATCTCCACGCTTCCGCCCGGGCCTTCGTACTTTATCAGACGCCCGTTTTCGATGACAAAGCCATTGTGATCTGCCATGTCGCATCACCTCAAATCGATTGGACATATCGCGCTTTCCATGCCGCCGCTTCCCCTGCCCTCACAGAGCCTTCTACAGAATAGAACTCCATGCCGTCCTCCAGCCGAAGGCAGCCCAGCTGCCCGCCGTATTCCGGGAACACACAGCCGCAGTCCAGATCGATCACACCGTCGCCATGGGCGATCCGCATCCTCGGCCAGTCGGCACGCTGCACATGGCGCGTGGGCGTGTGGCCGATGAGAATCGTCCGATCCCCGAGGGGCGGCGGTGCCAGAGGGATCCGCTGCCACACGGCAAATTCCCTCTCATCCTTCCATCGACCTGCTTCATAGAGCTCCAGCGGAGCCGCGTGGACGAGGCAGTATTTTCGCGCATTGATGGTCAGCTCCAACTGTGCCGGCAGAGATTCCAGATACAGCAGCAATTCTTCCCGCGCCTGGGGGATGAGGTCATAAAACCTCTGGAGGGTCTCCTCGCATCCGTTTTTATACCACTGATACACTGCCCAATTGTCCTCGGGATGGCGCAGCGCATTGATCATCATGTACTCGTGGTTGCCCAGGAGCAAAGCGGCGTTGGGCATGCTCTGAATGCTTTGGAGCAGTGTGATCCCATCCGGCCCGCGGTCGATCACATCGCCGATGATATACAGATGATCCTCCGGCTGCAGATCGATCATGGTGAGGATCGCGTCAAACGCTGTACTGACGCCATGAAGATCTGACAGAACATAGTGCATGCGCGCTTCCCCCACTCTCGCTGTTTCAAATTAATCCAATGTCTCGCTGTTACTCCCCGGCCTCTTCCAATGCTCCAGGTGCCAGTTCCATCCGGTACAGCCGTGTAATTCAAGCCTCGCAGGGGGATGCCCAGCTCCCGGCACGCCAGCGCGTAGACGCGGGGATTCGGCGCGTATCGGCCATGGGTCTTCAAATGATCCACACCGCCGCGTGCTTCAAATATCGCCGTCGCCACCGCCGCCGAGCGAGACGCGCCTTCCCAGCAGTGGATGATCAGCCTTTCACCAACAAGTACATCGACAAAGGTCTTCAAGCCTTCGAAATCCCTTTGCTCGGGAAGCGGACGTCCGTAGGGAAAGCCGTCTTCGTCATAGGCCTCCGTCAGGTCATTGAAGCGCAGGCGCAGTATGGCGACTGCGTTTTCATTGGCCGGAAAGGCGACATCCCCGTCCTCCGTCGCGGTGATGGAGATTACGGAAAACCTCTCCCGCGCGTTGGCGACGAGGCTGACTGCCGTCTCCTGACCGCATATCTCGATCATCATTGCCATTCATAGCGGGCAATTGTCTCCTCCAGGGTGCCCGCGCCCTGTTCTGTCAGCGATATGAATGCCCTCGCTGATCATCGCCTCGAAAGGCAGTATGTATTCTCGATGGGCCATACCTCGCCGCCGCAGTAGCAGCAGCGTCCGATCGGCGCACAGGCCGGGTGACTGTAGCCGTAGATCACGGCCGTTGTCTCGTCGCGCGGTTCCTCTTCCCATTCATCCTGTCGCTGTCCATTCATGAGTCCTTCTCCTCCAGCTGCTCAGCCTGGCGGTAGTACTGCTTGGCACGCTTGTCATAGCCGGCATCCTTCAGAAAATCTTCGGTCTCGCGCAAGACCCTCGCGTACGGTCTTCGCGTTTCGCTGTACCTCGAATCCCTCCGCTCGTCCGCTTCATAGGCCTTTCGAAATACGCCGACCTTTTTCTCCTGCCATCGAAGCGCCTCCCTGAAATTCCTGTGAGCCGAATTCCCCGTTGCATAGATACGGACGAGCTCATCATAGGCGCGCATATGCCCCCTCTCGGCGGCATCCATGAGTTGCTTGATCGCCTTGTCGTCGTCCTCATCCACATCAATGCCGAACCAGTAGGCCATCCACAGAAAATAGCTGTGCTGGCGGCTTCGCGGGGAAACGGACCAGACGAGGCGGTCGATCTGCTCCGCTGTGAGACCCGGATCCCACCCGCTGCTGTGCTTTACTTCTTCAAGGGCGACCTCAAAAGACGCGTGCGGCCTGGCTTTCTCGAATCTGCCGGCGAGATAATAAGTCAGTGAATCCTGCGCGGCTTCCCTCAGGACAACACCGCTGCCATTGAAATGATGGCGCTGGTATTTGCGGAAGATGTAGGCGTCGAAGATGGCGAGGAGCTTGTCCTCCAAATCCTCCCGGGCAGTGAGGTTCTTCGCCGGACGCAAGTTCTTCCGAAGCACCTC
>JAFXCE010000029.1 GCA_017521565.1 Clostridia bacterium
GATTCAACGTGGTCGCCGTAGACTGCGGCATCAAGCTGAATATCATCAGGAGTCTCAACCAGAAGGGCTGCAATGTGACCATCGTTCCGCCCACCATAACCGCCGAGGAAATCGCGTTTATGAAGCCGGACGGCGTGTTTCTGTCCAATGGCCCCGGCGATCCGGAGGATGTGACGGATGTGATCGAACTGGTTCGTGCGCTGAAGGGAAAATATCCCATGTTCGGTATCTGTCTCGGACACCAGATCATTGCCCTGTCCTACGGCGCAAGGACCTACAAGCTGAAGTTCGGGCATCGCGGCGGCAATCACCCCGTGAAGGATCTGGAAACCGGCCTGATTGAAATGACCAGCCAGAACCACAGCTACGCCGTGGATGCAGACAGCCTTGCAGGTACGAAGCTGAAAATTACCCACGTGAACCTGCTGGATCATACTGTGGAGGGCTGCGCCTGCCCGGAGGATCACGTGTTTTCTGTGCAGTATCATCCCGAAAGCGCGCCCGGCCCCCAGGACAGCACGCACCTGTTCGACCGCTTTATTGCAATGATGGAGGAGGTTCACAGTCATGCCGAAGCGCACTGATATTCATAAAATCATGGTGATCGGCTCCGGCCCCATTGTGATCGGACAGGCGGCGGAGTTTGACTATGCGGGCACGCAGGCCTGTCTTGCGCTGCGGGAAGAGGGCTATGAGGTCATCCTCGTCAACTCCAACCCTGCTACCATCATGACCGATACATCTGTGGCCGACAAGGTGTACATGGAGCCGCTGACACTGGAATATGTCGCCCGCATCTGCCGCTATGAGCGCCCGGACGCCATCGTGCCCGGTCTCGGTGGACAGACCGGCCTGAATCTCGCTATGCAGCTGGCAAAGAAGGGTGTTTTGCAGGAGTGCGAGATCGAGCTGCTGGGCACGGACGCACGGAGCATCGAAACTGCCGAGGACAGGGAGCTTTTCAAGGAACTGTGCGAAAGGATCGGCGAACCTGTTGTTCCGTCCCGCATTACCTATTCGGTCGATGATGCGCTGGAAGCCGTGAAGGAGATCGGCTATCCGGTGATCCTGCGCCCGGCGTTCACACTCGGCGGCACGGGCGGCGGATTCGCTGCCAGCGATGATGAACTGCGTCATATGATGAAAAATGCCCTTGCGCTCTCGCCGGTGCATCAGGTGCTGGTGGAAAAGAGCATCAAGGGCTATAAAGAGATAGAATTTGAGGTCATGCGCGACGCCAACAATACGGCCATCACCGTGTGCAGCATGGAAAATCTCGATCCGGTGGGTATCCATACGGGAGATTCCATCGTGGTTGCACCCTGCCAGACGCTGACCAATAAGGAATATCACATGCTGCGCGACAGCGCCCTTAAAATCATCCGCGCGCTGAATGTGAAGGGCGGCTGCAATGTGCAGTTTGCGCTTGATCCGCAGTCCTTCCATTATTATGTGATCGAGGTCAATCCCCGTGTTTCCAGATCTTCCGCCCTGGCCAGCAAGGCAAGCGGTTATCCGATTGCGCGGGTATCGGCAAAGATTGCAGTGGGAATGAATCTGGATGAGATCATGCTGGCGAACACACCTGCCTGCTTTGAACCTTCTCTGGATTATGTGGTCACAAAGATTCCGCGCTTTCCGTTCGATAAATTCAC
>JAFXCE010000009.1 GCA_017521565.1 Clostridia bacterium
GCGTGAAGTGCTACGGTCAGGACCTGGCCCACGGCGGCTACGTCAACATCGGCGAGGCTGTCGGTATCGTCGCGGCGCAGGCCATCGGCGAGCCGGGCACGCAGCTGACGATGCGTACCTTCCATACCGGCGGCGTTGCGTCCGAGAAGGATATCACGCAGGGTCTTCCGCGCGTTGAAGAGCTGTTTGAGGCCCGCAAGCCCAAGCGCGAAGCGATGCTGGCGGAGATCTCCGGCACCGTGTCCATCGGCGAAAACAAGAAGAAGCGCGAGATGCTCATCACCTCCGACGACGGCACCATCAAGGCGTACCCGATCGCCTACGGCAGCCGCCTGAAGGTGAAGGAGGGCGACCGCGTTGTGGCGGGCGACGAGCTGACCGAAGGCCAGATCAACCCGCACGACCTGCTGCGTATCCTGGGCGTTAAGGCTGTTCAGGAGCACCTGCTCAAGGAAGTCCTCATGGTCTACCGCCTGCAGGGCGTTGGCATCGGCGATAAGCACATCGAGGTCATCGTCCATCAGATGCTGCGTAAGGTCCGCGTCGAGGATGCTGGCGATACCAGCATGCTCCCGGGTTCCATGGTCGATATCTTCCACTTCGAGAAGGAGAACGAGAAGACGATCATGGCTGGCGGCCGTCCGGCTGTTGCCAAGCGCATCCTGCTGGGCATCACCAAGGCTGCTCTGGCGACCGAGTCCTTCCTGTCCGCCGCCTCCTTCCAGGAGACGACCCGCGTGCTGACCGAAGCCGCGATCAAGGGCAAGGAAGACCACCTCGTCGGCCTCAAGGAGAACGTCATCATCGGCAAGATCATTCCGGCCGGTACCGGCATGGCGCGCTATCGCGACGTCGAGGTCAAGGAAATGTTCTGATCTTCCGACAGGACGGAAAGTTAACAGCAATCAAGGCGCCCGGAGCAATCCGGGCGCCTTTAAATTTTCACAAGTATATATTGTGAAAGCGTTGACGAAGTGTGCGCACAGTGATACAATACATATGACAGCGTGTGATGCGCACCTTGATGGGTGAATCACACGCCCTATTATTTTTGAAAGGGGACTTTTCCATGAAGAAGATCCTTGGACTCATCCTCGTCGTGGCGATGCTGATGACCAGCATGACCGCGATGGCTGACACCTTCGAGGGCGTCGGCAACGGTCTGGGCGGCGAAATCAAGCTGAACGTGACCGTGGAAGACGGAAAGATCACCGCGATCGACGTTGTGTCCCACAGCGAGACCGCCGGTATCTCTGATCCGGCTTTTGCCACCATTCTCCCGGCGATCATTGACAACCAGTCTCTGGCTGTGGACGCTGTTGCCGGCGCGACCCTGACCTCCAACGGCCTGCTCGCCGCTGTCGAGGCTGCTGCTGCTGCGGCTGGCCTGGACGTCGAGGCTCTTAAGGCTGCCGAGGTTGCGGCTGAGGAAGTGACCTATGCCACCGAGCTGTCCGCTGACGTCGTCGTCGTCGGCGCTGGCGGCGCTGGTCTGGCTGCTGCGACTGCCGCGACCCAGAATGGCGCTTCCGTCATCGTGATCGAGAAGATGGGCACCGTGGGCGGCAACTCCATCATCTGCGGCGGCATCTACAACTCTCCGAACGCCAATCTGCAGGCGAATGTCGAAATGAGCGACAGCGTCAAGTCCCTGGTCGAGACCGCTCTGGCGGAAGCTCCGGTCAGCGACGAGCATGCTGAGCTGCAGGCTGCCGTGAAGGCCGATTACGAGGCATGGCAGGCTGCCGGCGCGAAGGGCCTGTTCGACACCGCCAACTGGTATGCTCTGCAGACCTGGAACGGCGGCGACAAGGTCGGCCGTCTCCCGCTGGTCAAGGTTCTGGCCAACAACGCCTATCCGGGCCTCGAGTGGCTGCAGGACCTGGGCATGGTCTTCTCCGATAAGATCGGCCAGGGCGCTGGCTCCCTCTATCAGCGCACCCATTCCTCTCTGGATTCCATGGGCACCGGCTACATCAAGGTGTTCATGAACGCCATCGGTGAGGAGAACGTTCTGGTGAACACCAAGGGCGAGTCCCTCATTCAGGACGAAACCGGCCGTGTTGTGGGCGTGAAGGCCACCAATCCGGACGGCACTGAGCTGACCATCACCGCCAACAAGGGCGTTGTCATCACCACCGGTGGCTTCTCTGCGAACGTCGAGATGCGTGAAAAGTACAACACCTCCGGCAAGTGGCCGGTTCTGGGCGAGAACGTCATGACCACCAACGCTGCCGGCATCACCGGCGACGGCATCGCGATGGCCGCTGCGGCTGGCGCGAACCTGGTGGATATGGAGCAGATCCAGCTGCTGTACCTGGGCAACCCGTTCAACGGCGGCATGACCTACTACACCCCGCGTGACCTCTCCGGCACCGATCAGATCATCTTCGTCAACAAGGAAGGCAAGCGCTTCGTTCAGGAAGACGGCCGCCGCGACGTCATCTGCTGCGCGCTCATCGACCAGACTGACGGCCTGATGTACATCCTCGAGTCCGGCGACGGCAACGCTGTGGATCCGGACGAACTGCTCACCGGCGACGGCCACAAGGCCCGCGACGCTGAGGCTCAGGGCTACCTGCTCATCGCGGACACCCTCGAGGAGATGGCCGAGAAGATCGGCTGCGACGCCGAGACCCTGAAGGCTACCGTCGCTTCCTTCAACGAGGCTGTCAAGGCTGGCGAGGACGAGTTCGGCCGCAAGCTGTACTCCACCGAGCTGACCAAGGGTCCGTGGATTGCCTGCGCCCGCGTTGCGTGCGTGCATCACACCATGGGCGGCATCGAAGTCAACACCAACACCGAGGTTCTTGACACCAACGGCAACGTGATCCCGGGCCTGTATGCGGCTGGCGAGGTCACCGGCGGCCTGCATGGTGCCAACCGCCTGGGCGGCAACGCGATCGTTGACTTTGTTGTCTTCGGTAAGCTGGCCGGCGAGAACGCTGCGAAGTAATTTCATACCAGCAAATGAGGGGCTGCGCGTAAGCGCGGCCTCTTTTTGTACGTCCGAAACTATGCTATAATGGCAGAAAATAAGAAACAGAAATGCAGGAGAAAGCCATGGAAAAGCTGACGTTCAGATATGCACAGGAACAGGACTGCGAAAAGATCCTCTTCTTTATCCGTGAACTGGCGAAGTATGAAAAAATGGAAGACGATGTGATCGCCACACCGGAGCTTTTGAGAGAATGGATCTTTGAAAAGAAAAAGGCAGAAGTCATCTTCCCGATGGAGGATGGCAAGGAAGTCGGCTATGCGCTGTTCTTCCATAATTTCTCTACATTCCTCGGGCGTGCGGGCATGTATCTGGAGGATCTGTTTATCATGCCCCAGCATCGCGGCAAGGGCTATGGCAAGGCGACCCTCAAAGAGCTTGCGCGCATCGCTGTGCAGCGCGGCTGCGGCAGGCTCGAGTGGTCATGCCTCGACTGGAACAAGCCGAGTATCGATTTTTATCTGTCTCTGGGCGCAGAGGCGATGGATGAATGGACAGTGTACCGCCTGACGGGCGAGACGCTTAAAAATACGGCCAGCAAAAGCAATTGACAGGTATCGATTGGCATGCTAAAATGCAGATAACTTCATAAACAAAGGCATGGAAGAGAAGAATACCCGAAGGTCATACGTTACAGAGAGTCTGAGTCGGTGGAAACGGACACGGAAGACGGCGGGGAACATGGTCTCGGAGCTACGCACCGACTGCGATTATGCATAGGCTGCGGCGGGAGCACCCGTTACAGTGCTAGGGTATCGAGGGCTTCATCTGCCTGTCCGTACCTGATAAGGTTCGCGTTGTGAGACGCGGATGAATGAAGGTGGTATCACGATGCGTCGCCGTCGTCCTTTTTGGGACGGCGGCGTTATTTGTTGTATCAAAAAGGAGGACGCATCATGATCATCAGAAGATTCGAAGCGGGAGACGCGCAGGAGGTTTCGGCGCTCATTGCCAAAACACTGCGCACAACGAATATCAAGGACTACTCGCCGGAATTCATCGAAAATGAGGTAAAAACGCTTACGCCGGAATATATCGCATGGCGCGCGTCGTGGACGCACTTCTATGTTGCTTGTGAAGGGGAAAGGATCATTGGCTGCGGCGCAATTGGACCGTACTGGGGCAGCGAAACGGAGAGCAGCCTGTTTACGATTTTCGTTCTGCCGGAATACCAGGGGAAGGGAATCGGCCGGAAGATCATCGAAACACTGGAAAAGGACGAATACGCCCTGCGCGCAAAGCGCATTGAGATTCCTGCGTCGATCACCGCCTGTGAGTTCTATAGAAAAATGGGTTATGATTACAAAAACGGCGTCAATGAGACGGATGGCGAGCAGCTGTACCGGCTGGAAAAATTCAAATGAATTGCGTTTGGTTGATGAAACTGGACGGAACTGTGATATAATCGGAAAAAATGGGATGGCAGGTGAATACCATGAGCGATAAGAGCATGATCACGGATACCCTGTTCTGCCCGGGCGCGCCGGAGCGGCGGGCGGTCAAGCTGCGCGCACACAACCTCAACACGGAATACAACCGGACCTTTGAGGATGAGACGGAAAGGCGCGCAGAGATTCTTCAAAAGCTCGTCGGTACGTTGGGCGAAGGTTCGTTCCTGCAGGGGCCGATCTACTTCCATTACGGCATCCATACGCACATCGGAAAGAACTTCTTTGGCAACTTCAACCTGACCATTCAGGACGACGGCGAGGTGACCATCGGCGATGACTGCAGCTTTGGTCCGAATGTGACCATTGTCACGCCGATTCATCCAATGCTGCCGGGGGAACGCAGAGCGATCCTTGACAAAGACGGCGAGCCCAAGCACATGTGCTATGCGAAACCCGTGCGGATCGGACACGACTGCTGGCTGGGGGCGAATGTCGTGGTCTGTCCGGGCGTGACCATCGGGAATAACTGCGTGATCGGCGCAGGAAGCGTGGTGACGCGCGATGTGCCAGATAACAGCTTTGCGGCGGGCAATCCCTGCCGCGTGATCCGGGAGATCACCGAGGCGGACAGCATGATCCATAAGCCCGATATTCTGGCAGATAATATGGTCATAAAAGAATAAGCAATTCGGACGCACATAAGAGGTGATGTGCGTCTGTTTTTTGCTGACTGCGCATAGGATTCGGATATCTTAACATCCGGAGAGCTTGTGAGATGTACAGGGGTTTGGTATAATGAATCTGTCAATTTGAAGCATGAATGGTCAGGTGAAGTGTATTGAAAGAATTGAGGCTCAAGATTCAGGAGGCGCTGGTTTCCGCGCTGCCGATTACAGCGATCGTCTATCTGATGGCGCTGACGCCGCTGTTTGATTTTTCGCAGACAGAGCTGGTCACGTTCACCATCGGCGCGGTGGCGCTGGTGCTGGGCATCGGCCTGTTTAATCTGGGTGCTGATCTGGCAATGACGCCGATGGGCACGCATATCGGTTCGGGTCTGTCGCGCCAGAGGAAGCTGGGGCTGCTGTTGTCCGTGTGCTTTGTGCTGGGGCTGCTCATCACCGTGGCGGAGCCGGATCTTCAGGTGCTGGCTTCGCAGGTGAGCGCAGTGATGAACGGCACGCTGCTGGTGTATACGGTGGGCGTGGGCGTCGGCGCTTTTCTGGTGGTGGCGGTGCTGCGCATCGTTTTCCGCAAGACACTGGGCAGCATTCTGATGCTGTTTTATATGGCGCTGTTTGCGCTTTCACTGATGCTGTCCGAAAGCGGCAACATCAGCCTGCTGCCGCTCGCGTTTGACTCGGGCGGCGTGACGACGGGCCCGATCACCGTGCCGTTTATCATGGCGCTGGGTGTGGGCATCTCCGCTGTTCTGGGCGACAGGCACAGCCAGGAGAACAGCTTCGGTCTGGTTGCGCTGTGCTCCATCGGCCCGATCATGGCAGTGCTGCTGCTGGGCATCTTCTCGCGCAATGCGCTGAGCTATCAGGTGCCGGATTATGCGGTTTCTGCAGAGATCCTCGGCAGCTTCCTGCACACGGGCATGCATACGGCGAAGGAGGTCGCCGTGGCGCTGGGCATGATCGTCGTCTTCTTTGTCGTTTGTCAGGTGCTCTTCCTGCGCCTGTCCGCCAGAAGCCTGCACCGCATTGCAGTGGGCGTGGTGTTCACCTATGCGGGCCTTGTGATCTTCCTGACGGGCGTCAACGTGGGCTTTATGCCCATCGGATATAAGATGGGCCATGCGCTGGCACAGGGGGATGCCGTTTTCCTGACGGTATTCGGCCTTGTCATGGGCGTTCTTGTTGTGCTGGCTGAGCCGGCGATTCACGTACTCAATCAGCAGGTTGAGGATGTGACGGGCGGCTATGTCACGCGCAGATCGATGATGATCGGCCTGTGCTGCGGCGTCGGCGCGGCGATCGCGCTGTCGATGATCCGCATCATTTTCGACTTCTCTTTGGTATATTATATCATTCCAGGATACTTTATCTCACTGGCGCTTTCGCTCTTTGTGCCGCCGGTGTATACGGCCATCGCGTTTGACTCTGGCGGAGTGGCCAGCGGACCGATGACGTCCTGCTTTATCCTGCCGTTTGCCATCGGCGCTTGCTGCGCGCTGCAGGGCGCGGACGCCGTGCTGGCCAATGCCTTTGGCGTGGTGGCGCTGGTGGCGATGAGCCCGCTGATTACCATTCAGCTGCTGGGCTTCCGCTCAGTGATGCAGCGGCATGTCAGGGAGCATCTGGCGATGCGCAGGATGCTTGACAGCGATGATCAGCAGATCATCAGCTTCATGTAAAGGAGGAGCGGTATGCCAAACAGATTTGATGCGTCGGATATCAAAAAGCTCAAGCTCCTCGTGACCGTTGTGGACAGGAACAAGGGCGAGTTTTATCTGGATGTGATCAGCCAGTTTGAGGTGAACTGCCAGCTGGCTGTCGGCGGCATGGGTACGGCCCATTCGGAGCTGATTGATTTGCTGGGCTTGAACATTCACAAGGCGGTGCTTCTGAGCGTTGCGCGGGAGGACAAGGTGGATGAAATCATGGCCAGCCTGGAACAGAAGTTTGCCACGATCAAAAACGGAAAAGGCATCGCCTTTGCCGTACCGCTGTCAAGCGTGATCGGCGTGAATCTGTATCAGTTCCTGTCAAACAACCGGCTTGGAAGGGAGAAATAAACATGAAAACCAACAACCATGAGGTGATTTTTGCGATCGTCAACGCCGGTTTTGCCGAGGATGTGATGGAGGTGGCCCGCGAACAGGGCGCGCGCGGCGGCACGATTTTAAGCGGACGCGGCGTTGCGCGCGAGGATGCGCTGGCTTTCTTTGGGATTCCGCTCCACTCTGAGAAGGAAATTCTGATGATGGTCGTGGAGAAATCCATCAAGAACAGCATTCTCAACGCCATCTACAAGGAGATGGGCATGGGCAAGCCTGCGCAGGGCATCGCGTTTACGCTGCCGGTCAGCGATGTGGCCGGCCTTGTGAAAGAGCATGAGCAGGGCGAAAAGGAATAAGAAATAAGCAAAGGGGCTGCAGACGGATGCAGCCCCTTTCTTCAAATACAATTGACAAATAAATGTCGAGCGTGTACAATGTAGGTACAGGCGGCGCAGGCCGCAAGGAGAATACAGAGAGAAATAACAAGGAGGATGATTCACATGGCGAATCGTATCGTTCTGAATCCTATTTCCTATCATGGCAAGGGTGCAATTGAGAACATCGTGCCGGAGCTCACTTCCCGCGGCTACAAGAAGGCGTTTGTCTGCTCCGATCCGGATCTGGTTAAGTTTGGCGTGACGGGCAAGGTCACCGATCTGCTGGACAAGGCCGGCTTTGCGTACAGCGTTTACAGCGAGATCAAGCCGAACCCGACCATCGAGAACGTGCTCTCCGGCGTGGAAGCTTACAAGGCCTGCGGCGCGGACTGCATCGTGACCATCGGCGGCGGCTCTTCTATGGATACCGCAAAGGCTGTTGGCATCATCATCAACAACCCGGAATTCGCGGACGTTCGTTCCCTCGAGGGCGTTGCGCCGACGAAGAACAAGACCGTTTTCACCATCGCCGTTCCGACGACCGCCGGCACTGCGGCGGAGGTCACCATCAACTACGTCATCACCGATGTGGAGAAGAAGCGCAAGTTCGTCTGCGTCGACGTGCATGACATTCCGGAAGTCGCCGTCATTGATCCGGACATGATGTCCTCTATGCCCAAGGGCCTGACCGCCGCGACCGGCATGGATGCGCTGACCCACGCGATCGAAGGCTTCACCACCAAGGGCGCATGGGAAATGACCGACATGTTCCACCTCAAGGCGATTGAGATCATCGCAAAGTCCCTGCGCGCGGCGGTTGCCGGCGAGGCCGAGGGCTTTGAAGGCATGGCGCTGGGCCAGTATGTGGCCGGCATGGGCTTCAGCAATGTGGGCCTTGGCATCGTGCATTCCATGGCGCACACCCTGGGCGCTGTGTATGACACCCCGCATGGCGTGGGCAATGCGATCCTGCTGCCGACGATCATGGAATACAACGCGCCGGTAACGGGCGACAAGTACAAGTACATCGCCGCTGCGATGGGCGTTGAGGGCGTGGAAGCCATGACTCAGGACGAATACCGCAAGGCTGCCTGCGACGCCGTGCGCAAGCTGAGCGCCGATGTGGGCATCCCGGCCGATCTGAAGGACATCGTCAAGGCTGAGGATCTCGACTTCCTGGCGGAGTCCGCGTATGCCGACG
>JAFXCE010000010.1 GCA_017521565.1 Clostridia bacterium
ATTGCTGATCACGTCAATCTGCGTGTTTGCCATCAGACCACCTCCCCGTTATAGACAGGGAGCGCGGCGATTACATCATTGACCATCTGCTGCCTGTCTGCCGCCGTCCAGTAGTCCGTCCCCTTCATCGGCGTCTTGCCCTGCGGGCCGGTATCGCCGGTGTCTCCCTTCGGTCCCTGTGGGCCGGTATCGCCGGTGTCTCCCTTCGGTCCCTGCGGTCCGGTGTCGCCGGTGTCTCCCTTCGGTCCCTGCGGCCCAGTATCGCCGGTGTCTCCCTTTGGGCCTTGAGGGCCAGTGTCGCCCGTGTCGCCCTTTGCACCATCTGCTCCGGCAGGGCCTTGCGGGCCGGTCGCACCTGTGCTGCCCTTGCTGCCGTTTTTCACGGTAAGCGTTTTACCATCGCTGAACGTCACCACATTGCTGCCGCCGTCCGCCGTACTGGTCGTCACGTTGGATACTGTGACAGATTCGCCCGCATCGCCCTTTGGGCCTGCAATGGTTGGAATTGTAATGGTTTTTGCTTCAGATCCGTCGTAGGTTCCTGTCACTGCGCCTGCGAAAGTCAGAGCGTTAGGATTCGGCAAGGCATCGGGAATATCTTCTGTCTGCGCCATCTGAACGAATGAAAGATTCCAAACATCATCATTTAAGTCGCCTTCTAATTGACAAGTGGCAGTCCTGCCTTCAAGAATAAACACGCTTGAAGATGCGACCAAATTCAAATTAACTGCGAGAAGAAACGATGAAAAAGATAATGTCCCGAAGGAGTAACTGACGGCTGAGATGAGTACATTTTTTCCATCAATCAGTGCTTGTACTACTTGCGATGGAGTTATGCTGCTGATTTCTCCGATTAATGCATCATCGGAAGTTCCCTGTCCGTTTCTGACAACGAAACTGCTTTTAGTTCCATCAGTCAGCGTAACGGTAATGGTATTCTCACCGCCATTCTCCGTCGAAGTCGCAGTCTGAATAACAGACTCAATTCCGACACCTTTTGCACCGACCTGACCACGAATACTCGGAGTTGTATACTCTGTGCCGTCATCAAATGAGATGGTCAGCGTATAATCAGCGTTGAGGATAATAGAGGCGATGCCGTTACCAGCATCGCCTTTTTCTCCTCGTGGCCCGTCAAATTCTCCGCTTTCCTTTGCTTCATTTAATGCATCACTAACTGCGCTTCCAAGCTCATTAGAGCCGATCTTCGTATCAATGATCTTCTTCAGGGCAACGCCTTGCGCAGCGCTGAGTACCTTCGTGCTCACATTCGTGGTTAAGTTGTTCACGATATCCGAAACAGAAACCTTCCCTGTGGAGATGGCGTCAATAAGTGTCTTGTTGCTCTTTATATAGGCAACAATCTCGCTCATCTGGTCGAGCGTCCCGTCGTCGCTATCCGCCAGCGCATTTAACCGATTAGCAAGAGTCAAAAGTGCCGCGCGTATATCTTCATGAGCCTCATCGTCCATATCGTGCTCTCCAACCGCCTTTTTCGCCGTGCCGGCGGCATCTGCTCCCACCTCATTTGCGGTATATGTAGGCTTTTCAGGAGTCTTGGCCCACGATGGAACAGTCGGATCTGTTTCATTCGCAATGCCCCCGCTTCCATCGCCAGTTCCTGCGCCGATATTCTTTCTCGCCTGTTCCTTCTGCGCGTCCGTAAGCTTTCCGCTTTGGTCGACGTCAAACCTTACCGCCCCGGCAGCTGCTCCGATGCATTTCTGCACCAACTGCAGTACTCTCTCCCACCAAGGCAAATGAGCCTCCGGCGGATCTCCTGGCGCCTTGTGCGACGGAGAAACATCAATCCGTGTATACGCCGTCTCACTCTTAATCACTGTCTCACTTTCCGACTTTAGCAAGATCAGCTCGATGCTGCCCGTCCCGGCATACTTCGTGTCTTCCTGGTTAGGTTCCCAGATGTATGTAGTACCTCTCTTTTCAAGCGAAGCCATATATCCGACGCCTTCCGGCGGTGTCACATACAGCTCAATTGCTGCGCCCTGGTTGTCCGCAAGCCATGTTGCGCAGTCAAATTCGATGCGTAGCGCATTGCCCTCCCCCTGCTTGCCCAACCGGATAATCTCCCTGCCCAGGCAGCACGGCGTATATCGTTTGATCCTCATGGTCCGTTTCTCCTGCTTTCTCCGCTATTACTCTCCGGTTTCGCCAGATTCTTCCAAGGCCGGGCCGACCGCCATCCAGATAGCATTGATCGTTCCCTCTGTATCTGTTTCGTTTCGCGCGTAAATGGTACTTCCTTCAACAGATGCGCCATATGCGTTGACATACTTGGCTGTAGGTGTGGTATGTCTGGTCGCAGCGATAACAAAAGGCGCCGATGCAAACGGAGGGTTGAAGGAGATCGCTCTGGAAACAGTGGTATTGCTCGCCACATTCTGGAATGTCAGAGATCCTGTCAGCACCTGTAAGAGTGCCTTTCCCTCGTTAAAAATAGACGGGAGCCATCCCTCCGGCAGTGCGCCAACATCTTTTGCGTTCGGTGTCCACGTCGCCGGCCTCGCGCCAACATCCTCTGCTGATAGTTCCACATTTCCGCCAGAATCCGGCATTATGCCTGCCACGCTGGCTACGCCTGCGCCCTGAGCAGATCCCAAATAGATCCATCCCGTCACACTTCCTTCACTGTTGAACATGTACAGCGCATATGGAGACGTGATGCCAACCAGATACATGTCGCCCTGTGTCGGGGTGATGACGTTTGACGAGAGCTCTTGTATTGTCTCATAAATTCCAAGCACTTTCATGCCATGACCCGGCGCGCCTCGACGCAACGTAAAATCAACATGCTTGGCGCCATCCTGCTCACTGATCTTCGCCCCAACAGCATCGCCTTCCTGGGCGCTGACCGTCATGCGTTCAATCTTCAGCGCAGCCGAATTCGCTGCGCTCGCCGCCGCATGTGCGGTGTCTGCCTTTTCCTCGGCGTTTTGCGCCTGCTGCTCGGCGTCTAGTGTCGCGCTTTCCATACGTTCGATCTGCTTAACCAGTTCTTCGATGCTGTAAAACACACGGTCTCCGTCAATCAGCAGACCGCTTCCCTCGCTCTCAATGTCCCCGGCTATTCTCAGGATCGTCCTGCGAATACTCTTATCTTCACTCACCAGACGGACGTACATTGCATAGCTTCCGGGGACTTCATAGCAGCCTGCATCTAAAATGACATAAACTGTATTTCCATCAATGGTCCCCTTGCATCTCACGCCGTATCCGTCGCTGCGGATCAGCCGCGCTTCGATACTGTATCCTTCCGGCAAGTACGGCGCGTTGTTATCAGTTAGATCAATCTGGATTTCATTGGCCAGCGCGTCCCCCTGCATCAGGAGCGTGACAGGCCGCTGCGTCGTCAGCGGTGCATGAATATCGCGTTCAAATCGCATCTTCATCGTCGCTTCGTTCATTTATCTCCTCACCTCCCCGGCCTTTCGCATCGCAATGCGCGTCAGCTTGCTTCCTGCCTCGCGGCTGATGCGCGCCAGCTCCGTATAGCCCGCATAGATCGTCTCGACGCCCCCTCGGGATATGCCTGTCAGCTCCGCGCCCTCAAACTCGGCGGCAATTTCGGAAAGCGCACGCTCGTCCTCAATTTCGCAATAGATCTCGTTGCGCACGCCCGTCGGCCCGCCGATCCAGTCCGCGCCATACGTTTTGCCCTTGCTCGTTCTGATTTCCATATATCCTCCTTAATCGCCGATACCGTATGCAAGCAGCTGGTGCGGCGTTCCGTCCACATACACGGTCTTGAGATATACGCTCCTGCCCGCTATCTTCAGATTCTGCACGTTGAGGCTTGTCACCGTGCTGTCTCCGCTGAGCATGCTGTCAAATTCTGCTACCTGCGCCTGAAGTCTGCCAAGCACCTTGAGGTCGCCGTTAATCTGTGTCAGTCTGGCATTGATCTCTACAAGTTCCTCGGCGTTCAGCTGGATCGTGTTAGCATTCAGCTGGATCAGCTGCCTCGTCTCAATGTACCGGTTCGCTGCCGCCGCGCCGGATGCCCCGCTGCGCCGAGCGCTCTGCGTCAATCCGGCAACCTGACTGACAATATCCCGCCTTCTGCTCGCTGAGGACGCGCTGTCCGTCTCCTCTCCCAGCAGAATCTTTGTCCGTGCCGGCCTCAGGTAATTTCGCCGTACGTCAACAATCACAGCTTCTGCATCCTCGCCACACCGTGTGCGCACATAGACCTTGTCATACAGACGGATCTTCTTGTGGCTGTAACCACCGATCATCTCCATGTCAGTGACGTTTGCCGCGCCGGCTACATGCGGTCGCTTCCTCGCCTGTAGATCACTCCATGCCGCCGTCATGAGCTTCTTGGGATCCTCTTCGTTCTTGTCGCTGTATAGCCCATCCCGCCGTCCGTGTTCGGCCTCTGCCTCCTCGTCGATGATATAGGTCTGCCCGGAAGGCTTGTCCGCCGGATCTCCCTTTTCCTTGCTCCACACGACGTCCTTGATCGTCACGCAGCTCGGTGGATCCTCTTCGCCGATCGGCTTACCAGTGGCATACATCCGAGTGATTGGCGCATTCTCTTTTTTTACGTAGATTGCACTCGTGTCTGTTACGCCTTCAATCAGGCGCCCTCGGTATGCGTTCTCCTTTTTGAGTACGTCAACCGTTATCGTTTCACTAAGATCGGGGTTGATCACGCACCTAGGGATCACGCGAATATTAAAATCCTGCGCAATGCCGCGCAGGATTTTCCATTTCGTTTCGTAGTATTCTCCAACATCACGCCTCCTGTCTGTTCCGGCCGTTACCCTTCCCAGAACAAATCCCGTACCGGCAATCGCCTTTGTTACGGCTTCCTCTGCCGTCACGCCTGTCAGGCGCACCGTGCCGATGCGCTGCGTCAGGCGTGTCACGGCGGCGTCTGTCGACATGATGACCGTCACGCCGCGGTCGTCGTCGTTTTCCGCTGTGTCAATTTCAAACAGCCGGAATTCTCCATCCACATCCTTAAAGCCAAGAAATTCTCCTGGCGTCGCGCCGTATCCGACGTCAATCTCCGCATTCAGCGTCCACGTTGCCTCTGCGTGAATCATCTCGTATATGCCCCATACGATAGCGCGTCTTGGCACCTTTTTGCTTGTAAACAGATAGCAGCTGTCGATCACACCCATTCGTTGTGCCACCTCATCTCAAGCGCGCCGTCGTCCTCGCTGATGATCTCATGCCGTCCCGGTGTGAATCCGGGACGCCATCTACTGAATACGTAGTTAATCCGACTCATCGCATCCTCGCCATCGATGGTCAGGCGCTCGCGCTGCGTGTCCATCTCCACCCGTTGCCCTGCGGCAAGCGCGCCGGTCAGCACGAGGAACGGTTCCCCGTCCATGCTGATCGTAAGCCCTTCCCGCGCGTTCCTGATCGTCTGGCCGATTGTTGGCCTGCAGACATATGTCCCGCCGATCAGCGCGGACATGCCGCCCGCGCCGCTCGCCATAGACGGCGCAATGTCCCGCGCAATGGGCCTTGGAAGCAGAAAACGCATCTCCACCTTGCCGAACCCTCGCACGAATTCCGGCGCGCTGATGGCCTTCAGGCGCGCATCGTAGCATTTTCCAATCCAGTGCGTCGGGATCAGCTCCGCTGTTCCCGGCCTGTTCAGCTGCGCCCAGCCCGCCAGCTTCGCGCGCACATCCCATGCGTCATCCGCGCATCGGCATGCGATGTTCACGCGTACGATATACTCGTCCTTCTCGATGCGTTCCTGCGCGATGATCTCGCCATCCGTGCCCTGCACGGTGTCAATTTCCCGCTGGGCGATGCCCGGCGGGATCTCCTTCTCGATGCTCAGCGCGCGGTGTACGTCGCGCAGGTCCTTTTCGTTAAAGCGCACTGCCTTCACCTCAAAATACGTACATCGTCGCCCGGTCGACGGAAGCGCCGAGCGATGCGTTGTTATAGTCGACCATTCCGTCGCCGACCTTCCTGCCGTCCAGGTTAATGACGGCCCTTCCCGAGGTTCCGACTCCGTTTCCGCCGCCGGTGTCGTAGCCGTTGTCCCAGCCGCCGCCGGCAATGCTCGGCTGAATGGGCCGGTCAAAGATGTGCTTCGCCGCGTCCCACATGTCCTGCATGGCTGACAAAAAGCCGCCGCTCTGCTCGACCGCCCCGTTGGTCATCTCGGTTACGAGATTTTCACCGGTGGTTTCAAAGCTCGCCTCCGCCTTGATCGCCGCTTCTGTTGCGCCCTCATCAATGCCGGATACAATCGCCTCGCCTCCGGTTTTCCCCGTTTCCTTCAGCTCGTCAGCGTCAATCAGCTCCTCAACCTTTTCCGTTCCGGCTTCAGCTGTATCAAGTTCTTTGGTGGCCTCGGCAATCTCCTTAATCAGCCTTGATCGTTCTTCAAGCAGCTTATTAGCCAAAACCATATCGCCCGCTACATCGGCTTTTCGGATTTCAGCATTAAGCCGCTCCAGATCGCTGTAATATCCAGTCTGCTCTTCAACGACTTCCCGCTCTTTATCTTCCTCTGCCCACTTCGCGTCCCTCTTTGTCTCCCATGCCTTGTACAGCTCAATGCCGCTTTCTACAAGCGCCGTCGCATCTTCAACCACGCCCGACGCCAGCTCAATAACTGCCGTCGCCGCCGGTGTCAGTACGGTCGCCAGCTCCGCCTGCGCCTTCGTCAGCTCCGCCTGCGCAGTATAGTAGGCGACCATGTCGGCGTTGTCCTCTTTCCATTTGGCCAGAGTCTCTTCTGCTCCGTGCCCGCTCAGCATGGCAAGCGCCGCGCTCTCTGCGGCCTCCTGCCCGTTTTTCTTCGCCGCCTCCAGAGCTTCATTGACCACCTCAAGATCCATGCCAACCGCCTGAAGATATTCGGCATACTGGCCGACAGCGCTGCCTGTTTTTACGGATTCCATAAGGCTGTTGGCCATCTCTTCAAATTTTAAAGTATCCGGCATTTCGATGATCGCGCCGCTGATGAGTTTGACGGCTTTCGCCATCTCGTCGCCCTCGAATCCGGCCTTCAGCAGATTGCTCATGCCTTCAACCGCCGCGTCCATGTCGCCCGTGATGCCCGCTACGCTGATTGCGTATTTTTCAATCTCCTCAAATCTGTACCCGGCCAGGGCCGCATTGACCTCAAGGAACGACATAGCTCTATTGTATTCCATCGAGCTGTCAACGAGCCCCGCCACCGCTTCTGCAGCGTCTATCGCCCCGTCGACGATCTGACCGCCGATTGTAAATCCTGCAGCAATATCGAGTGTCTTCCCGACGCTGCCAACGTCCGCATCCAGCTTGTTGACCATGCGGTCAAACTTGTCGGCGACGTCCTCCGCCGCCTCGCCGATGCCCTCTTCCAGCTGACGCCCGACGCGTGCGCTGTCCCTGCCCAGCTCTGCGAGCTCTGCGTCCGTATCCTGCAGCTCCTTGCGCAGCTTGGACATGCTGGCCTGTGCGTTACTCAGCTTAATTCGATATTCGTCTACCTTCTCGCTGGTTTCGCCCCAGGCCTTTGCGCCGGATTCGACCGCATCCTCGAGCGCCTTGATGATCGTTTCCTGCTGCTTGATCTGATCGTTCAGGCTGCTGCTCTTTCGCGTCAGATAGTCCATCTCATTTCCGGTCAGGTTAAAGTCTGCCGCCGCAGCTTTCATCTCGCTGGCCATAACGCGCATATTGCGCCCAGCCTCTCGGATCTCCCTTTTGAATTGCTTTTCGCTGTCAACTGTCAGCTTTGTTCGTATCTCGCGCACTGCCATTTTCAATCACCTCAGTCCGCGCGCTTGCGCCGGATAAAATGCTGCTCGTCGTCATATTTTCTCCGCATAAAATACATGTCAAGTACAAAACCGGGCTGCGTGTCAAGAATATCCCCCAACGTCAGCCCGGCTATCAGCCCGTATCCGATGCACTGCCGGGCCGTCAGCCCGGGGCCTGCACAGTGTCTTTTTTTTTGAGTTCTTCGCGCCGAAGCTCCTCAAGTACCACATCTACGATCTCTTCGTCGTCCTTGTCGACTCTCTCGCGGCGCATGCCCAGCGTCAGAGCCCTTCTCGCCAGCATATTGGCATGCTTGATGTCCTTCGGGCTCAGTCCGTCGATCAGCATATCCGTCGTGATCACGTCGCCGCTTCCGCGGTGACGCTCGCCTGCCGTCGCGCAGGCCGCCGCCAGCGTGATTGATGCGTCCAGAGGCCTGTCTTCCTCATCGATGCGATTCAGCAGCTTCGACAGGCTGCCGATCTTCTCTTCAATCTCAAGCCATGCTCGTGTTGTAAAACGAAAGAGGAGCTCTCGCTCCCCCATCTTCATCGTAAGCCCCATATGCCCTCCTTATGCAGGTGTGATGCCCGCCTTCGCGTCAAGCCATGCCTCGGCCTTTGCCGCCGTATCAAATTCCACCTGATCCATGAACACCGGCACACCCGTTTCGTCAATTGCAACACCCATGATGTCGCCGGTCGCCGTTTCGTCCTGCCACTCGATGGTCTCTCCCTTCGTGCGTGCGCTTTCGCCGCTGAGCGCAAACTGCATCTTGTGGATCCAGTTGGCCACATAGCGGTATACGCCCTTATAGATCTGCACCGTCACATAGCCAAGGCCGATGTACGGGCTCGGCTCGCTGGTCGTTCGGTAGATCGTGTTTTCGCCCTCTTCAACAGTCTTCACGCCGAACACGGCCACGCGTGCTTCCGGCAGGAATTCGCTGCCGGTAATGCTGATTGTGCCGCTCGCCGCGCTGTTGTCGCTTTCCGCGAGCACGTCGTCCGCGTAGTATTTGTTCTCGCTGCGCTCATACGTCACCTCAGCCGCCACTGCGCGCGTGACGACCAGACCCGGCTTGTAGGTCAGCGGCTGGTTGGCAGCCTCTCTCTCGGTATCAATCGGAGCTGCCACAACGTGTCTCATTCCAACCCTCGGCATTTTTGCTCTCTCCTTTTAGCTTGTTCGTCTTCTTTTTCTGTCTTTTCCAGGCCCTGTCACCTGCGGCACACGTCCGGTGAGGATGAACTCGTCCCATACGGCCGCCATGCCCGCTACGGCCTTCGGATCTGCTTCCGCCTCGCCCTCTTCCCACCAGTGGGTATCATCAAGCTTTATAGTGCCGTAGTTGTTCACAAAAGCCTTGTCCTCATTTTTTACGTTCTCCCGGTCAGTGCCGCGCGCATAGACCTCGATTGTCGGCGCGCCTTCCTGCATCTTTGGGGACTCAGGATAGCCGATGGACGCAATCATGTCGCCGCTGTCTCTGTGGCCTTCACGTTCCGCTGCCCGATCAAGCTCCTGCGCAACCCATGCCGCGCCGACCATGAGCATCGCATCCGCAACCTTTCCGGTCATCTCGCCCATGTGCACCATCTCTTCCACAACCCTTTCAAGGCCGTCAAATTCAAGGTGTGCCATGTCACTGTCCCTCACACTCAAAAATGTGCCGCGTGTATCCGCTGCTGCGTTCAAAGCTCACATAGTAGCGGTACGCCACGCCCGGGTGATCGATCAGCACCTTCTCGATTGCGTCAGCTATTGTCCGATCCTCACCTTTAAGGTAGTGGACGATCTGAAATGCCCATCCCATGTCATGCCGGTCGTCCGCCGACGTGCCTAGCCGGCGTGTTTCCGCCCAGATTGTAAAGGCATCACCCTTTTTGTCCGAAACGTAATGCTTCGCCATCGGGTCCGCACTCAGCACCAGATTCTTGATATCCTCAACCGTCACGGATCCATCGCCTCCAATGTCAGATCGCTGATTGCTATGCCGCTTTCCTCATCCGTGCCATGGAAGGCGCGTGTGATTCGGTATGCTTTTTCCTTTTCTTCAGAAAAGTCCATCAGAGCAGCGACGTCGTTTTTGTCAATATACCTGCACTGCATAATCCGCACGCGCGCTGCCGTCCGCGTCTCTTCCCGGTGCTCCGTCGGCCATCGCGGCGACGTCTCAAAGTCGAGTTCTGCGTAATAGCTCTGCGCCTTTACGCTCTTCTCATATCGGGGCATTTCGCCCGGGCCGGATACGTCACGCTCCGCGTATACCGTGCAGATTCCTCGGTCTAGCAGCATGCGCTTTCCGCCTCCTCGTGGAGCCTCCGATCTGCAAGGAAGCGCTCGCGCCTCGCCGCCCTCAGCCATTCCGGCATACCGGTCATCTTGTCGCGGTTCTGGTAGCGCCACACGGTCATATCCACCAGCAGCATTAGGTCGTCCGTCGTGTCCATCAGGTTGATGCCGTTTCGCTTCAGCTCCTGCGCCGCCGCTTCAATCCTGGACTTTAGATATTCATCGTCCGGTGTCGCCACACGCATACGGTTCAGTCGGTCCTTGACCAAGTTCAGCGCGGATGTTGCGTTGTAGACCACGCGCTCACCCCTTCCTTACAAAGAAAGGCCCGCAGGATGCATCCCCGCGGGCCTTGGTCGTTTTCGCTTAGTTAGCCTCGTCCTGTGCGAAGGTCACCGCGTCCGCGGTCGGCTTCGTACCGCCGATGCCGATAGCGATAAAGCCCTTTTCAACCACCGGCTTGCCGTCATAGCGTGCAGTGCCCTTGAACACCGTCTGATCCTGCAGGAAGCGCACATGCTCGCTGCGCGCGAAGGTCATGCCCGCGCGCTCCAGCATCGCGTACAGCTCGCCATAGCCGCCGATGATCACACCGTCCGGGATAAAGCCCAGCGTCTCGATCTTGCCGCCTACGATCGGCATTTCGCCGGTCTGGCCGGTCACGATCGCACCCGCGGCGTTGAAGTTCATGGCGTCGGTCATTAGCGTGGTCTTGGTCTTCTCGTTCATCGCAAAGAACATGCCGCCAGACGCGTACTCGTTGCTGGTCGCGCCGATCGCCTCAATGATCGCCTGGAACAGCTCAATGCCGGTCTTGCCGGTGATGGCCAGTACGTTGGTGGCAGCATAGTCGCCGGCCAGCAGCGCAGTCAGAATGCCTGTGGGCATCTTCGTGCCGGTTCCGTAAAGGATCGCCTTGTCGATCGCCTTGCCCATAGCCTTGCCCAGCGCTTCAATGATCTTGCTCGCCAGATCAACGTCGTTGTCCTCCAGAACGGCATTGCACACGGCGACATACGCGCCGACCTTGTAGCCGTCCAGCGTAACCTGGCCGAAGCTCAGATCGATCTCGTTGATGTTGGCGCACATCTCCGTCCATACAGCTTCCGGCACAATGCCCATAACCGGGATACGGGCGTCACCCTTGACGCGCTGCACGTTAATGTGCTTGAGCAGCTTGCTGTATTCGCCGGCGCGCTCGCGAACCAGATCCATCACCACGGTCGGGATGATCGCATCCACGCCGGTGATCGTGCGCTTTTCGCTGATCGCGGTGCGCACATTGGCCAGGAACTTCGTCACGTCATCGCGCTTAAAGAATGCGTCACGGGCCTGCAGGTCCATGCCGAAAAACTTGCGGGTATCCATGGTCTTTTCAACCTTCCTTTCTTCTCTCGCCGGAGTCTTGCCCGCAGCCTCGCTGCGCTTGTCCAGCTCGTCCAGTTCACTCTGCAGCGCATCAATCTGCTCCTGCAGCTTTCGAGTGGTCTCCAGGTTCTCGGCCTCTTCCTTGGTAAGGGCTTCGTCTTCCTGCTCCCACTTGGCGGTCTCTTCGTCCAGCGCCGCCTTTTCTTCGTCGGTCGTGGCCTCGGTCACCTCGCCCACGGCCTTCTCCAGTTCCTCCTCGCGGAGTTTGAGCGCGTTTCTTCGTTCGCTCAGCGCATCGCGGGTCTGCTCCGCGCCGGTCATCTGAGCGTGAAGTCCTTCGATCTTCTTGCGCAGTACAATCTGCTTAAGCGCCATGCTTTTTCAGCCTCCTCATGCATTTCTCGCGGAAAGCGTCCGCGCTTCGCTTTTTCATCTGGTCGTATTCGGCCTTGCGGGCCTGTACGCCGGTATCCTTATACGCCGGGAATGTGACGATGCTCACCTCGTAGAGCTTCACGCGTTTGATCGTCCAGTGTACGCTGCCGTCCTCCCTGTATTCAGTCTCCTCGTCTAGGATCTCAAATCCAAAGGAGCACTGGCTCACGTCGCCGCGCTGCACGCGCGCGTACAGGTTCATCGCGTCGCCGTCCAGCTCGTTGATTTCCACCCGGCCCCACAGGCCGCGCTCGTCCACGCGCAGGCTCAGCGTGCCCACCGTGTTTCGTCCCAGCACGAGACGGGTCTCGTGATCGATCAGGCATCGGATATCATCCGATAGCGCGCCGTCAAACGCACCCGGCGCCACGCTTTCCGTTGCTCCGGGCCACAGTTCATAGTTGCTGTTGAATACCGCGAAGTATCCCTCGATGTACTTCTTTCCGTCCGCCTCGCGCACGGCGTAATCGCACGGGATCATGCGCAGCTGTCTGTCCTTACGCATCCTCATCACCTCCCGTCCCTCCTGTGCCGTCATCGCTCAGGTCGTTCTTGTTCTTTCTCAGGTAGTTTTCCAGGATCAGCACGTCGTCCATCTCCGGATCCGGCGACATGCCCAGCCAGTCGCGCAGCTCGTTGCGTCGCATCGTCGCTCGGTCCACAAGTTCCTTACCCACGTTCACGATTTTTTCCACGTCGTAGTTGAGCAGGCTGCGGTTGTTCAGTTTCCAGTACCAGTCCGGTGAAATGAGCGTCTTTTTCGTCAGCTCCTGCTCGATGATCTTGGCCGGCGTCATGCACGGCACCGACACAAACCAGTCATACGCCTTCGCGTCAAACTCGCCCACGCCTACCATAAAGCCGGGCACGCTCAGCAGAGCCGCAATGCTCTTACGGTCCAGCTCCAGGCTCGTCTTGATCGCCAGATCGTTGAGCGTCAGCGGCTTCACCTGCGTGATTTCCAGCGTATCCGCCGGAATCATCCAGGGTTTTCCGTTCTCCGTCTTGCTCAGATACTGGTTGCTCAGCTTTTCACGGCCCTCCGGGCTTTGCAGCTCATCCGTCAGGCCGTCCACCTTCACGATGATGCTCGGCGTCGGGCTTTCCATCAGCGCCTGCTTGGTCGCCGTGGCCTGCCGGATACTCTTGACGATGTCGCGCAGTCCGATCGTGTAGCCGCGGCCCTTGTACGGCGCTTCTGGATCCGGGTTCATCACAAAATGCAGCACCTCATCCGGGCTGAACGGCACACCGCCCACCATGATCCTGTATCGCCTGCCGTGTTCCGGCGGCAGGATCGTCACCTTGCTCGGCGCAACAGGTTCCATGCGTTCAAGGTAGCCGTCCTGGCTGTAAACCGGGATCGTCACCTGGTTTCCCTCGCCCTCCAGCATCAGCACGCGCACCAGATTGCTGATAAACTGATGCCTCGTCATGTCCGGGTGCGGGTCTATGTCCATCCTGCGCGAAAGCTCGTTGCGGATGCGCACGTCGCCCTTGTCGGTGTTCTGCATCAGGTGAATGGTCATCGACGCGATGGTGTTGGCATAGGCGTTCACCGCCATCTGCACTTCCGGGCAGCTGCTCAGCGGCTTGTATCCGTCGCCACACAGGATCTTGTACGCCTCATCGCTGCACAGCAGAACCCCGCTGCTCTTGCTCTGCGTTGCCGGCGCGTCCCGGCTGTTGATTGCCCGATTCTTTTTTCTCTTGCTCAAGAAAACCACTCCTCCGTGTTCACTCGTCCAAGGTCTTCCAGCATGCGCACCGTTGCAAAAACGTCCGCATCAAACAGGTCGATGCGGTGGTTTTTCTGGATTTTCTCGTACTGGACCATATCGTCTGTCTTTTCGATCGCCGAAACGTTCTGCACGCAGTATTCGTATGCGTCGCTGTCCAGATAGTACAGGCAGCCACGTTTCGCCTGGTTTTCGATCTGCCGGAATCCGGCAGACTTTTTGTAAAAATACTGAGGCTGATCGACGATCTTGAAGCCGGCCTTTTTCATTCCCAGGAAATACTGCGCACAGAATTTCCGGTCATGGCCGACCTGCTTGATCTTGAATCCCATGCTCCGCATCTTCTTGAACCAATTCACCACAGTGTCGTGGTCGTTGGTTGCTGCGTTGACCATGTCCAGCCATCCGTCTTCCTGCCAGCCGAAAAGCGGTATATTGTCCTCGTCGGCCTTAGCCGCCGCCTGCATGATCGGGAACCAGCCATGCGTGATGCTGATGTCGATGCCTTTGTATTCGCCGTGCAGCGCGCCGGCCGTCAGGTCAAACAGCCTCGACAGGTCCGCGCCGCCATACCATTGAATCTTGAGACCCGCCAAATGCTTGAGCTTTTTCTCCAGACTCCACTTTGGATCAATGCCCAGCTTCTTTCCGGCCTCCTCGTTGCTCCTGCGGAATTCGTCTATGTTGAAATAAGCCTTCTGTGCAGCCACGAACAGGTTGAGGCTCTTTGCGAAGAAATCCTTGCGCTGCTGCGGATCGTTCTGCGCCTGCATGGCGTCGTTCATGATGTCCGCCGGCCTGATCGTCACGCCGTAGCTCGGATTAGCCTTCGCGTGCTGGATCGGATCCAGAAAATCAACGCTTCCGTCCTCATTGCGCTCTGCTCGGCAGATAAAGATAAAATACGCCTCGTCCTTGACCAGGCCGTCGAGCACCTTGCAGCAGTAATCCAGACGCTGCGCGCAGAATCCGGTCGCGTCGTCGCCGGCGGTCGTGATGCCGATCACCAGCTTGTTGGTGTATGCCTTCGTGGCCTCTTTCAGGATGTTGTACTGCTTGGCGCGCTTGTAGGCGTGCACCTCGTCTGCGATGACGATGTTGCAGTTGAACGAATCCTGCCCGTCCGGATTGCTCGCCAGCGCGTTCAGGCTGATGGAGCCGCCGGCCAGTTGCTCATGACTGATGGAGTGCTCCATGTTGTTGTCCAGGATTCTCCATCCGGCCTTTTGCGCAGCCTTGCGGTTTTTGTACATGGCCACTTCGATGTTGTACTGCCAGTTCTCAAACGTCTCCATAGCCTGCTTGAGTGCAGCGCCCACGACGTAGACCTTGGATCCGCTTTCGCGTTCCAGCAGCGCCAGCGCGTAACTCAGCGCGCTGACGAACATCGTTTTGCCGTTCTTTCGAGGGATAAAAATAAACGCTTCCTTGACGACGCGCTCGTTTGTCCCCTTGTGAAAGAACACGAGCATGCCGTACACGCAGAAGCGCTGCCACGGTTCCAGGATCAGCGGCTTTCCGCGCAATGGTTTGCCGTCCAGCGTCTGTCCCTGTCTGTGTTTGAATGTCGATTCAATGATCCCGATCGCGAAGTCGGCATCCTTGGTGCGGACCTCGTATTCCGGGTTTTCTGTCATGTCGGCGAAACGCTGGCATGCCTGGATGCGTTCCTTGTTGGCGACGATCTCACCGCTCAGAACGCCCTGAACGTAGCCACGTACGTCTGCTGCGTATTTGCCTTTTTCAAGCCTCACGTGCTACCAGCCGCCAGTTTTGCCAGCGCCGCCGCAAATGGATCCGCCTCTTCCTCCTTTGGCTTCGGTGGTCCTGCCGCCGTCTTGAGGTTCTTCAAGCCGATCGGTGTCAGGCCCAGCGCGTTCATGTAGCTCAGCATATCCTTGCGCAAGGATTCGAGCGTCGTAACAATCGGTGCCTTCTTGCTTCCCTGCTCCGTGCTCACTTCGTACTCGTAGCCAGAGTTTTCAAAAATCTCAGTCAGCGCGTCGTACTGCTTCTGTAGCTGCACAAGGATCATGATTGCCTGATCAAACTCCCTGCGGTATGTCCCCAGCGCCTGCATTTTCTTTTTAATCGCCGTCTCTGGATTGATCGACACTTGATCTCCTCCTTTCGCTCCTGAAAAATTTTTCGGCAACCCCTCCGGGGAGGGAAATGATTCCCCCGCCGTTCGCTCGGCCCCCACTTCTATAGACCGCGCGCGGGGGGCTTCCTGTCATTAGGGCGCTTTCGCTGTGAAAACCGCTTTGTTTTTGCGCGTTTTCCCACAGCTTTTTGGAGCTTTTTATCGCCAGAAGCCGCCCTTTTCCGGGTGCGCTTTGTTGTGGCAGCTGTTGCACAGCGCTCGCCCGTTTGTGACGTCAAACGCCAGTTCAGGATATTCCTGCTTGTGCTTGATGTGGTGCGCCGTCGTCGCCGGTATTGGCAGCCCATCCTTCCCGATCCTTCCGTATCGCTTGCATTCCTCACACAGGCCGCCCGCCCTGCGGATCACCTTCGCCCGCCATGCCTTGTGCCTGGCTTTGTCGTAGTGCGCGTCCCTGGCCATGTGCCACCTCCCGAAACGCAAAAAGAGCAGTCAACTTTCCAGCTGCTGCTCTTTGAAAATCTGAATCGATTGTGAATTTTGGTACGAAAGAAGCGCCTCGATTTCTCGCGGCGCTCTATTACAAAATAATCATATCACACGGAAAACCGTGCGTCAAGTATGATACATCAAGGTTTTCATTTTTTCTTCGTCGGCGGTTTCGGCATTTCCATCCAGTGCGTCACCTTTACCGGAATTCCAAGACATACCCATTCATCGGCCGGCTGCAGATAGTTGGCGATATCAACGCCAGAATCCGGCATAAACACCAGGTAATTGACAAGAGTACCTTCTGCATCCTTCCACACGTCGGGAAGTCTATCTTTTGTCTTAATCCACATTTCATTCATTAAGCCCTCTCCTCCCTTATCACATTCACTGTATAATTCTATGAAACTCGCACAATTGCTTCATTATGCCTGTTTTTTCCAGATCACAACTTGCTTTTTTGTGTCTGCATTTCTTCGCATTTCCCGCAAGTTTCCGCATGCATATTCTGGAATGAAACTCAATGCTCTAAAGAAATGAGCCTTTCCAGCTCCGGCACAATCACTTCCCGACAAATATATTATTTCTCCCTCCTCTGTCTCACCTTCTGCGCCGCCCTCTGACCATACCGCCTGCCGTTCTCGCTGCGATCCTGCCTGGTCACCTCAAGCGGAATGCTCTTTGCTTTCTGTGCTTTGGCGCTCGCCTTTGGCTCATAGCCCATCGTAAAGCCCTGCACGCTCTTTCGCCTTTCCTCCACGTCCACGCCAATGTATCTCCTCGTGACGTCAACACTCGCATGATTGAACCATTGCCGCAGGATCTCCAGATCGTGATTCCTTTTATAATGCCAGTAGCCGAATGTCTTGCGCAGTGTGTGGCAGCCGATCGGCCCGCGAAGACCAAAGCGCTTTGCGATCAGCTGCATGTCTCCGTAGGCCGTCCTCGTTTCAATCGGTTTCACGCTGCCGTCCGTTCTGCGTTGCCTGCTGGGGAACAGATAATCCCCATCGTCCATGCCTGCCGTCCTGTCTGCGATCACGCGCTGCAGGATTGTCGCAATGGGTATCACCTGCTCTTTTTCTGTCTTTTCTTCTATTAAAGAGATCTCATCTCCGCGCACATGCCCCGCTCGCAGCCGCACCATGTCGCTGATCCGCAGCCCCGTATAGATCCCAACCATAAACATCAGGTACATCCGCCTGCCGTGCCAGTCCTCATCCGCTTCCAGCACTTCCTGAATCTCCCGGAGCTTGTCCGGGTTTTTGATCGTTCCAACTTTTTTGATAGACCGCACCTCCTTCTGTCTCTAAAACATGCACACCTGCCCTGGAATCAGCGGGATCTGGGCCGGTTCAACCGGCCTCTCAATCCGCTTGTACGCTGTGATCCGATACCCCAAAGCCTCTGCGATCTCTTCTGTGTCGTTCCGCAGCCAGATCCTGTCTTCCAGACAACTCATGCAAAGCGTGTCCTCGTCGTCCGCAAAGATCTTTTCGCCATGCTCAATTCTCTTCCCGCATTCCGTGCATCGCATCGGTGCCACCCTCTCTATCCTTATTCTTCCACTTCCACAATTTCTCCGTCTTCCAGCTTGTACCAGGTGCACTCCTTGATCACTTCTCCGTCCACCTGAGCCGCCCTTACGCAAACCGGCGTCATCTTTCCGTCAACCTCTTTCCATTCGGTCAGAACGATCCAGCATCCGGCCTTCGCTTTGATCTTTCCCTTCGCACCGACGCATGCGCCGACGCTCCGTTTGCCAGTGAGTTCGATCTTCGCCCAATCGCCAGACGAGCCGATCTTCGCCCCATCGCCAGACGAGCCGATCTTCGCCCCATAGCCAGACGAGCCGATCTTCGCCCCATCGCCAGACGAGCCGATCTTCGCCCCATAGCCAGACGAGCCGATCTTCGCCCCATCGCCAGACGAGCCGATCTG
>JAFXCE010000011.1 GCA_017521565.1 Clostridia bacterium
CATCAACTACGTCATCACCGATGTGGAGAAGAAGCGCAAGTTCGTCTGCGTCGACGTGCATGACATTCCGGAAGTCGCCGTCATTGATCCGGACATGATGTCCTCTATGCCCAAGGGCCTGACCGCCGCGACCGGCATGGACGCGCTTACGCACGCCATCGAGGGCTTCACCACCAAGGGCGCGTGGGAGATGACCGACATGTTCCATCTCAAGGCGATCGAGATCATCGCCAAGTCCCTGCGCGCTGCCGTTGCCGGCGATGCCGAGGGCTTTGAGGGCATGGCGCTGGGCCAGTACGTGGCCGGCATGGGCTTCTCCAATGTGGGCCTGGGCATCGTGCATTCCATGGCGCACACCCTGGGCGCTGTGTATGACACGCCGCACGGCGTGGGCAATGCCATCCTGCTGCCGACGATCATGGAATACAACGCGCCGGTGACGGGCGACAAGTACAAGTACATCGCCGCTGCCATGGGCGTTGAGGGCGTGGAAGCCATGTCTCAGGATGAATACCGCAAGGCTGCCTGCGACGCCGTGCGCAAGCTGAGCGCCGATGTGGGCATCCCGGCCGATCTGAAGGACATCGTCAAGGCTGAGGATCTCGACTTCCTGGCGGAGTCCGCGTATGCCGACGCCTGCCGCCCGGGCAACCCGCGCGACACCAGCGCTGCGGAAATCAAGGAGCTGTTCCTCAAACTGATGTAACGAGGGGACGTTAGGGCTGCCGCCCTAAGACCCGCCTGAGGGACATTGTCCCTCAGACTCCCTTCTTCCGCTTCGCGGCGGATTGAACCAAGAGATCAATAATAAATGGACGCAGGATATTTCCTGCGTCCTTATTTATATTTGGATGCTTTAAGCAGTCGCGAAGCGAGGAAGGGGTTCGGGGACGATGTCCCCGAGCGGGGTTTGGGGCATGCGGCCCCAACGTTCCCGCCCCTTACACCTCGCCGGTCATCAGATACTCGACCATCTTCGCGCAGCGGTCCATGCTCTCCATGGCGATGTGCTCATACTTGCCGTGGAAGGCGAAGCCGCCGGTACAGAGATTTGGCGTGGGCATGCCCATTTCAGAAAGACGGCAGCCGTCCGTGCCGCCGCGGACAGGCTCGACGAACGGCTCCATGCCGGCCTTCTTGGCGGCGAGCTTGGCGTTTTCGATCAGCTCCATGTGCGGGGCGATCTTGTCGGCCATGTTGTAATAGCTGTCGGCGAGCTTAAGCACGACGACCTCCCTGCCGTAGCGCTCGTTGATGACCTTTGCCGCGTGGCGCATGGTCTGCTTGCGGGCCTCGAACGTCGCGCGGTCATGGTCGCGCACGATGTAGTCAAGCTCCGCATAGGAGACGTCGCCCTTCATGTCGTGCAGATGGAAGAAGCCCTCGTAGCCTTCAGTCAGACGCGGTGTGTCGCCCGCGGGCAGGAGCGCGTTATACTCCATCGCGACGAGCGCGGCGTTGATCATCGTGTCCTTCGAGCTGCCCGGATGGACGCTCATGCCGGTGATGAGAACCTTTGCGGAGGCGGCGTTGAACGTCTCGTAGGCGATTTCGCCCTCCATGCCGCCGTCGACGGTATAGGCGAATTGCGCGCCGAACTTGGCGATGTCAAAGTGCGCCACGCCCATGCCGATCTCCTCGTCCGGGGTGAAGGCGATGCAGAGCCTGCCGTGCGGCTTGTTTTCGGAAATGACAGTTTCCAAGGCGGTCAGGATTTCGGCGATACCGGCCTTGTCGTCCGCGCCGAGCAGCGTCGTGCCGTCCGTGGTGATGAGCGTCATGCCGGCGAGGGCCTTCAGCGTCGGGAAGGCCTCAACCGTCAGCACGTCGCCGGTGCCAGCGAGCACGACGTCGCCGCCGTCATAGTTGGGGATGATCTGGGGCTTCACATTCTCGCCGGGGTAGTCGGGCGAGGTGTCCATGTGGGCGATGAAGCCCAGCGCGGGCTTGTCCTCGCAGCCGGCGGTGGCGGCGAGCCAGCCGTAGACCACGCCGAATTCGTCGACATGCACGTTCTCAAGGCCGATTTCGGTCATCTCGCGGACGAGCATGTGCGCCAGATCAAACTGGATGGCAGAGGACGGCGCGGCGCAGGAGGCGGGATCGGAGGTGGTATGCACCTTGATGTAATGGAGGAATCGTTCACAGGCACGCATATGAGTCAGCTCCTTTTAAGGTGATTGGGATTACAGCGCGACGGAGATCAGCGCGCAGATCAGCGGCAGGGAAACGCCGCTGAGCAGCGTGGAAACCATGACGCTATGCGAAGCGGTCATGTCATCCGGGGTATAGATGTCCGAGAGCATGCCGCAGTTGCCCGCAATGGGCATCGCAGCCAGCAGCACGCAGATGCCGGCGAGCATGGCGTCGATGGGCAGGAAGCGCACAACCAGAAGGATGAGCACCGGCATGATGAACATGCTCAGGAAGCACACGCGATACATCCGAAGGTTTGTCAGCGCCTTGCGCACGTCGCTGTGCGCAACAGACGCGCCGATGATCATCATGGCCAGCGGAGTATTCATGGCGCCAATGGAGGCCAGCGTGTTCTCTACCGGGGCGGGCAGGCGCCAGCCGGTGACGCCGAACAGCAGGCCCAGCAGCGCGGAGAAGATGCAGGCGTTCAAAAGGGCTTTGAGGTTCAGCTTCAGCCCGCCGGAGATCAGCAGGACGCCATACGAGAAGAAGAACAGGTTGAACATCAGGATAAACATGGACAGAAGCGCTACGCCGTCGGGCCCGTAAATGGATTGGACGACCGGAATGCCCATGAAGCCGACATTGGTGAAGATGAGCATCATCTGATCAAGCCCGCGCTGCTCCTGCGGAACACGCAGCACGCGGACGATGACCGCGGCAAAGACGATCATCAGCAGGAAAAAGACGAGGCCCATGCCGGCGGCGCCGAGCATCGCGCCGCTGCTGCTTTCGCTTTCCAGAACGGAGGAAAGGATGATGCAGGGCGCGGCGGAATTGAGGGTGAAGGTGGAAAGCCGCTTGCGGAAATCCGGGGTGACAATGCCTGCGCGCGCAACGATATAGCCCGCAAACATCATCAGAAACAATGAAATCAATTGATGAATGACGCCGGAAACGTTCATGAAAGAACCTCCATCATCGGAAAAGTCTTGAGACGAAAACGCTCCTGCCTATTGTACACCGCGGGGCGGCGGTTGTAAAGTTGCCAATTTTGTGCTATTCTACATCAAAGGTCCGCAGATGCACAGACGCGGGCATATGATGGAGGGAATGTATGGGTTATCAGGCGCTTTACCGCCGCTATCGACCGGCGCGGTTTGACGATTTCGTGGGCCAGGAGGCTGTGATCAAAACGCTGCGCAGCCAGGTGATGAGTGGGCGTATTGCGCATGCATACCTGTTCTGCGGCACGCGCGGAACGGGCAAAACCTCGACGGCGAAGGTCTTTGCGCGCGCGGTTAACTGCGAACAGCCTGAGCGCGGCGAGCCGTGCGGCGCATGCGCCACGTGCCGCGCGCTGAGCGCGGAGAGCAGTCTGGACATTCTTGAAATCGACGCAGCGAGCAACAATGGCGTGGACGAAATCCGCGATCTGCGCGAGAAGGTCAAATATCCGCCGCAGAACGGGCGCTACCGCGTGTATATCATTGACGAGGTGCACATGCTCTCTCAGGGCGCATTCAATGCGCTGCTCAAGACGCTGGAAGAGCCGCCGTCCTACGTGGTCTTTATTCTTGCGACGACGGAACCACAGAAGCTCCCGGCGACGATTCTTTCCCGCTGCCAGCGGTTTGACTTTGGCAGAATCCCGTCCCATCAGATTGTGGAGCGCCTGCGCGTGGCGCTTGATGAGGGTGGGCTGCAGGCGGAGGAAGCGGCGCTCGCGCGCATTGCCCGCGCAGCAGAGGGCGGCATGCGCGACGCGTGGTCGATCATGGATATGTGCCTTGGCTATGCGCAGGAGGATGGCGAGGGCCTGACGGAGGCGCTGGTTTTGCAGGTGCTTGGCGCGGCGGACAAGCGCTTCCTGTTTGAATTTGCGGATATGCTGATTTCCTCAGATGCCGCAGGCGCGCTCAGGATGATCGATGAGATGATGCGCGCGGGCCGCGAGGTGCAGGTCTTTGTGCGCGATGTCAGCGGCCATCTGCGTGCGCTGATGCTGGCGGACGTCTGCGGCGAGGAGCATGCGGCGCAGCTGCTGGATGTCACGCAAGAGGATGCGGCGGCATACGTTTCGCAGGCGCGGCGTGCGTCGCATACGCGGCTGATGCGGATGCTCGATTTATTCCTGCAGAGCGAAACGGATATGAAGTGGGCGTCCCAGCCGCGCTTTGCGCTGGAGACGGCCGCACTGCGTGCCTGTGCGCCGGAGGAGAGCCTGCAGCTGGAGGCGTTGATCAGCCGTGTGGACGAGCTGGAACGCAAGCTGCGCGAGGGCGCAATCACAGTTTCTGCGCCGAAGGAGAAGGCTGCTGAGCCTGTGGGGCAGAGCGAACCTGAATCATGTCCTGTACAGCCGGCCCAGTTGATGGCTGTTGCGCCCAAGGGTCCCGCGCCCGATGCGGATCGGATCTGGCAGGAGGCTGTCCGCCAGATGAAGAAGGACCCGAGGCTGTATGGGCTTGTGCGCTTTGGCCGGCTGGTGTCCGGTGAGAACGGCTTGTTTACGGTCGTATTTGATAAGATCAGCGGCGGTATGTATGTCAAGATGCTCTCCATGGCGGAGAAAAACGCGCAGGTGGCTGCGGCGCTGACGCAGGCGGCAGGCTATCCCTGTGTGTTCCGCGCAGCGATTGAAGGGACCGTGGCCGAGTCGGACAAGAACATTCTGGCGGCGCAGGAGGCGGCAAAGAAGCAGGCGCAGAGTAACCTTGATAAGGTGTTCAGTGCCTTTGGACGGGAGAATGTGCGCGTGCTGGATGAATGACCAGAATCGCATACAGAGAAGACTCGCAGCGAAACAGCGGACGACATGTGCCGCTGTTTCTTATTGGCAGTAAGAATATTTAATAACGAGGATGGGCTGTAATAAAATAGTTAATGAGCAATCTGCATGCCTATGTGGAGAACAAAGAATTAAGGCGTGTAAGGTCGCGTAATGTGAAAGTGGGACAAGGATGAATTGCGAAAATTGGTTAAGGGTACCGTATCTGTATTAACCAATAGGAAATAGGATGGCAAGATATATTTGCTTTCCCCTCTTGACCTTGCCGGAGGAATACGTTATTATTATCACAAATGAGGTGCAGCGGCGGTGCTGTGCCCTGAATGATGACATGGTATCAAGAAGGAGGAAAACCCAAATGGCAAAGGATATTTCTCGCCGCAGCTTTTTGAAGGGCGGCCTCGCAGTCGGCGCTATGGCTGCGATGAGCGGTGCGACTCTGGCTTCCGCAGAGGAGAAGCCGGTCTATAAGAATTCCAGCAAATGGGTCGTGGCGAGCCAGAACGTTGAATGGAGCGAAGAACACGACATCATCATCTGCGGCTACGGCATGGCCGGTACCGCTGCGTACATCGAAGCGTACGAAATCGACCATAACGTCGACGTCGCGATTTACGACAACTCCGACGAAGCCAACGCGGGCGGCCAGGCGATCGCTTCCGGCCAGTGCGTGATCTTCGTTGACCCCAACGATCTGGAAACCTGGCGTACCTACATGCGCGCTATGAACGAGCCGCATGTCATCCCGGAAGAGGACTTCAACTGGCTGACCAACGAGTTCGCCACTGACCTCGAGTGGATTCAGGCTGCTCTGGAGCCGGTCGGCTACGAAGTCGGTTACTCCGGCGGCGGCGCTCTGCGCTGGGGCACCCTGCTCGTCGAGTTCCCGGATCTGCCGGGCTCGGACTTCGTCGGCGCTACCGGTCACTTCCGTGACAAGAACGGCGGCAAGGCCTTCGAAAACGGCGGCTGCTGGAACGGCTTTGATAAGGCTGCCCGTCATCGCGGCGCGAAGCCGCAGTATCAGCATCGCGTCTGCTGCCTCGTGCAGGATGCGATCACCAAGAAGGTTGAAGGCGTTGGCGTTGAGAAGGCCGACGGCACTGTCTTCTACTCCAAGGCTCGCAAGGGCGTCCTGCTGTGCACGGGCGGCTACGAGGGCGATATGGAAATGTACCGCAACTTCAACGGCGGCGACCGCATCTACAACGGCGGCTCTCCGTACGTGAAGGGCGATGGCATCAAGATGCAGATGGCGATCGGTGCGCAGATGTGGCATATGGATGGCCAGACCATGTCCTGCGGCTACTTCCACGGCATCAAGGTTCCGGATTTCGAGACCACCTTTATCCGTCAGTTCTATATGGCGCACGGCGGCTGGATGGAAGTCGCGAAGGACGGCACCCGTTACTACGACGAGGCTCGCTCCTATCAGCGTCAGCACATGAAGTACTACGAGCACGGCAAGTACGTCGACGTGCAGATCGCCCGCATGCAGCCGGTCCATATGATCATGGACGACAACTGCTTCAAGGCGCAGCCGCTGGTCAACGCTTGGATTGGCTGGCCGGTGACCTGCCGCAACCCGTACGCTTGGTCTGCGGACAACTCCGTCGAGCTCGAAAAGGGCTGGATCGTCAAGGCCGACACCATCGAAGAGCTGGCTGAGAAGATCGGCAAGGATCCGGTCGCGCTGAAGGCCGAGGTTGAGAAGTACAATGCGATGGTCGACGCCGGCGCCGATACCGATTTCGGCCGCGACATCACCACCATGGCGAAGATCGAGCAGGGCCCGTTCTACGCGATCGAAGAAGTTCCGGCGATGCCGGCCTGCTCTGGCGGCGCGAAGCGCAACATCAAGGGCGAAGTCCTCAACTGGGACAACGAGCCGATCGAAGGCCTGTACTCCGCGGGCGAGCTGGGCTCCCTCGTTTGCAACCTGTATCAGAACGGTACCTACCTGCATGAGGCGATCTGCTCCGCGCGCGCTGCGATCGACACCATGCTCGGCGGCCGTGCCGACATCAAGCCGACCACCGGCGGCGGCGCGAGCGCTCCGTGGGCTGAGGCTGCTGACGGCGACTACTCCGTCATGTGCCAGGGCCTGCATGATCCGTTCGAGGTCATCTTCACCATCAAGGACAAGAAGCTTGTTGAGATCAAGGTTGGCGAGGGCCGTGCGAACATGTTCATGACCGACGAGCAGTTTGCTGAGTTCACCAAGGCGATCATCGACACGCAGAGCATGGGCGTTGACGCTGTTGCTGGCGCGACCGTCGACTGCGAGGCGATTGCTGGCGGCATCATGACCGCGTTCTCCCACAAGACCTCCTAATCTTGGAATCAGGGAATCGTTCCTTTCTTGGCCGCTATGCGGCTGCATAGGTCCGCTTGGGGCGTAACCTGACGGGCCTTCGCAACCCGCCGTCTCATTCGGGGCGGCGGGTTTGCGTATTTTATTCAGCATGGAGGGCTCTATGGACGTTAAACAAATCAGGTACTTTCAGGAAGTCAGCCGGACAGGCAGCTTTACCAGCGCGGCAAAGAAGCTCTATATTTCTGCGCCCGGTTTGGTCAAGAGCATCGATAGGCTGGAGGCCGAACTGGGCGTATCCCTGTTTGTCCGCACGCGTACAGGCGTGAGCCTGACGCAGGCCGGGCATGTTCTTGCCCGCTATGCGCAGCATTATATCCGCCAGCATGAATTCATGCTCAGCGAAATCCGCAAGGCTGCGTCGGAACAGGCCGCGCGGGTGGAGGTCTGCATGACCTGGGGCCTGCTGAGCTTCTTCCCCAGGGATTTTCTCTCAAAGTTTGTGCTGTCCAATCCGGACGTCTCTCTGACAACGCATAACTATGCGCTCGCGGAGCTGCAGGAGGCGCTGCTTGAATACCGGGAGACGATCGGGCTATACTTTGGCGAACTGGATGATCCTTCGCTGGAAATTCTCTTTCATCGCGAATCGCAGTTGCATGCGCTGCTCTCCCCGGAGCATCCGCTCAGCGCTAAGGAGTCTCTGGCACTTGACGATTTAAAGACGAACAAAATCGTTGTGATCAACAACGATCCCGGCGTGACACAGTCGCTGCTGCGCCGGCTGAAAACGGCAGGCTGCTCGCCGCAGATCATTCTGGATGGCGCGGAATGGACGCAGGCGATGGAGCTGGTCGGCGATGCAGGCTATATCTCCTTCTGTCTGCCGACGGGCACACCCAACGGCATCTCCCTTCTGACAAGGCCTGTCAGGGATATGGATCTGACGGTCAATTTCAATATGGCGACGCTCAAGGGCGTGGCGCTTTCCGATGCGGAGCGCCGTTTTGCGGATTACGTTGTTAAACTCATGAATGCAAGCCGCGGAAAGGCCTATGCGAAGTGAAAAAACAGCGCTGATACAAATTTTGAATTGTAAAAAATACAAAAATCAATCCTTTCTTTTGTATTTTTGTTGACATATAGCGGAGAATGGAGTAAGATAATCCCACTTCGAGTCAACAAGCGCGGCGACGCTGCGACAATAGGGAGGATTTTATTTATGAAGAAGATGGCGATGGCGCTGGTGCTGGTTCTGCTGATGAGCATTTCTGCGATGGCGCTGGCCGACACGCTCAAGGTCGGCATGGAATGTAACTACGCTCCGTACAACTGGACGCAGAGCGATCCGAGCGACGAGGCTGTGGCGATTGCGGCAGGCGGCTATGCCGACGGCTACGACGTCCGTATTGCCAAGCGCATCGCCAATGAGCTTGGCATGGAGCTTGAGATTGTCAAGACCGAATGGGATGGCCTGGTTCCGAGCCTGATGAGCGGCAAGATCGACTGCATCATCGCCGGCATGAGCCCGACCGAGGAGCGCAAGGTGACCATCGACTTCACCGAGCCGTACTATGAGAGCGAGCTGTGCATCGTCGTGCGCAAGGACAGTGCATTTGCGGGCGCGGCGAACATTCAGGATTTCTCCGGCGCGAAGATCACCGGCCAGCTCAATACCTTCCACTACACTGTTATCGATCAGATCGATAAGGTCAAGAAGATGCCGGCGATGGAGACCTTCCCGGCGATGATCGTTGCGCTGAACGCCGGCGCGATCGACGGCTATATCTCCGAGCGTCCGGGCGCTGTGTCCGCCATGGCTTCCAACCCCGATATCGGCTATGTGGCCTTTGCGGAGGGCGCGGGCTTTGAGGCTTCTCCGGAAGACGTTGCCATCGCCGTGGGCGTGATGAAGGGCAGCGAGCTGACCGAGAAGATCAATGCGATCCTTGCGAACATCAGCCGCGAAGAGCGCAGCGCGCTCATGGATGCTGCGGTTGCCGCGCAGCCGCTGAGCGAGTAACCAGCGTTCCGCTGGACCTTCCTCCGACGAAGATACATGGTTGTCATGCTTTGGCGGACGAGGCAGAAACGGAGCAATCAATACGCTAAGGGAAGCGCGACAGCGCTTTCCTTTTCGTCTGTATTTACGAAAAGCTTCGGCTGAGAGGCGCGAAGCGAAGAAGGGTGCAGGGATAATATCCCTGCCAGGGGATTGGGGACAGAGTCCCCAAGAAGGAGTTTTCGTATGCCAACAACATTCTTTGGCTGGGTCGGCTTCCTGCTTGAGCAGTATGGCGGCCTGTTCCTCTCCGGCACGGGCATGACATTGCTCATCGCGCTTACGGGTACGATCTTCGGCTTTGCCATCGGTCTGCTCGTCGCGATCGTCCGTACGATTGAAATCCCGCGCGGCATGGGCCTGTTCAAGCGCGCGCTGCGCAAGATTGCGCATATGCTCATCGCGGTCTACATTCAGATTTTCCGCGGAACACCGATGATCGTGCAGGCGATGGTCATCTATTACGGCTCCATGCAGTATCTGGGCATCGACATGGAGCGCACCGTCGCCGCCATTCTGATCATCTCGATCAACACCGGCGCATACATGGCGGAGATCATCCGTGGCGGCATCATCTCGGTGGACAAGGGGCAGTTTGAGGCGGCGCATGCCATCGGCATGACGCACTGGCAGACGATGACCACGGTTGTGCTGCCGCAGGCGATCCGCAACATCCTGCCGTCCGTGGGCAACGAGCTGATCGTCAACATCAAGGACTCCAGCGTGCTGAACGTGATTTCCGTATCCGAGCTGTTCTTCCAGGCGAAGAGCGCCGCGGGCACGTATTATAAGTACTTTGAGGTATTCTTCATCATCGCCGTGATTTACCTGATTCTGACGGTGACGGTGAGCCGTATTCTGCGCTTCGTCGAGAAGAAGATGGACGGTCCGGATAACTACGTCATCTGCGGCTCGCAGAGCGACAGCCGTTCGGAGATTATCGTCAGTAAGGAACAGGAAAAGGAGGTTGACCGTCAGTGGCAGAGCAAGTAATTGAGATCAGAGATCTGCATAAGGCGTTCGGCAGCCATGAGGTGCTCAAGGGAATCGACTTTACCGCCAGCAAGGGTGAGGTTGTCTGCATCATCGGCTCCTCCGGCTCGGGCAAGAGCACGCTGCTGCGCTGCATCAACCTGCTGGAGAACCCGGATAAGGGCGAGATCCGCTATCATGGCAAGGACATCCTGACCGATGAGACGGTGAACATGCCGCAGTATCATGCGAAGGTGGGCATGGTGTTTCAGCAGTTCAATCTCTTTGGCAACATGAACGTGCTGGAAAACTGCATGACCGGTCAGATGAAGGTGCTGGGCCGCTCCCGCGAGGAGAGCATGGAGAACGCCATGAAGTACCTGCGCAAGGTCGGTATGGAGGCATATGTCGGTGCGAAGCCGAGGCAGCTCTCCGGCGGACCGAAGCAGCGCGTGGCCATTGCACGCACGCTGGCGATGGATCCGGAGGTCATCCTCTTTGACGAGCCGACCTCCGCGCTCGACCCGGAGATGGTCGGCGAGGTGCTGGCCGTCATGCAGAACCTCGCGCAGGAGGGCATGACGATGCTGGTCGTCACCCATGAGATGGGCTTTGCCCGCGCGGTGGCCAGCAAGGTGGTCTTTATGGATCAGGGCGTCATCGCGGAAGAGGGCACGCCTGACGAGGTGCTCGGCAGCCCGAAGCATGAAAGGCTGCAGAGCTTCCTGCGCAGCATGCTGTAAAGGAATACGACAGGGGCAGACGGCGCAAGTGTGCGCGGTTTGCTCCTGTTTTTTGCTCTATAGGAACTTGTGCAAAAAACCGTGCAGCGAGCACAGACTGGCTTTGTTTTGTAAAGCTGTTCGGAAGTGGGAACGCGCACGGCGCGCTTTTTTGGCATTTTTTCCTCCCTGACGTATATACATAGGGCATGAGGATATGCGGGAGGGAAACGGCGTGAGCAAAGTGGCGGGAATGATGATGCGGGCGGCGGCGCTGGGGATGCTGCTGCTGTGTGCAGCAGGCTGCGCGCTGGCGCAGGACGTCATGCAGGTGTATGCAGCGGAGGGCGCGCTTGGCAGCGGTGCGGCGGAGCAGGTGATTCGTGCGCTTGCTGCGCGGCATCCGGATGCGGTATGGGAATACACGCAGGGGGAGGAGAACCTGCGCGGGCTTGTGCTTGCCGATCAGGCGCCGCAGCTGGCCATCTGCAGCCCGGAGGAGGCGCGAGTATGGGCGGCGGAGGGAATGCTCCTGCCGCTGCACACGCGCATTGGCGATCAGCGCAGGATTCAGCGGCAGGTGCTTAACGCCTGCGTGATGGATGAACAGCTGTTCATGGCGCCGCTTCAGGCGAGACACAGGCAGATGGCGGTGAATGTGGGGCTGTTTGAAAAGCTGCGCCTGGGGCACATGCTCAACAGGATCGAATATCCGACGTGGTACCCGACACAGATGCAGCAGATCATGGAGGAGTGCATGCTGTCGGATCAGATTGCGCTGGAGATCTGGCCGCCGCATGCGGGACAGGAAGCGGCGCTGGAAGCACTGGTGCAGGCTGTGTTCGGCGGGAGCTTTGCTTCGGAGGACGGGACGCGCTGGCAGCTTGACAGCCGGGAGATTGAGATGGGCCTAAATTGGCTGAGCGACCTGCTTGAATGCGAACTGATTGCCATGGCGCAGAGCAGAGAGGATGCGCTGGCGCGCTTTGTGCGCGGGGAGACGGCGATGTTCATCGACTGGAGCGCGGAGGAGGCGGAAACGCAGGAGGATGCGCTGGCAAAAAGCGGCGTGGAGATCGCGGTGGTGCCTTATCCCTCCGCGCTGGGCGTGCCGGTCCGATCGTATGAGCTTGTGGGCGTATGTGTGTTTGACAGCGGGGATGCGGCGCGCAATGCGCTGGCCCTGCAGGCGGCAGAGCGGCTGTATGAGCAGGCGCAGACGCTGCTGGGAAGCCGGGCGATCTTCCGGGATGACAGCGTATGGCTGACCTGTCTTTCTGCGCATGAACAGGGCGCGACGGTAAGAAGCCTGTTTGCCGGTGCGCTTGAAAGCGTGTTTGCCGGCGAAATGACGGCGGAGACGGCGCTTGAGCGCGCGCAGGCGGCGCTGGACGCCCTGCAATAGCAAAGAAAAAGCGTAAAAAAGTGTGAAAAAACGGGAAATTGACTCTTGCAAATGGGGTATGTCGATGCTATAATAGCCTCTGTATGAAACGGACGTTCCGCTGTGGGCGAAGTCGCGCCCAGAATGAGCGTCTAAGATGAAAGGAGAAATCGACAATGAGCGAGATCATCCGTGCGATCGAAAGCGAGCAGCTCAAGAAGGATCTTCCCAAGTTCAACGTGGGCGATACCCTGCGTGTCATGGTGAAGGTTGTTGAGGGCGAGCGCGAGCGTCTCCAGGCGTTCGAGGGCATCTGCATCGCTAAGCGCAATGGCAGCGTTCGTGAGACCTTCACCCTCCGCCGTGTTTCTTACGGCATCGGCGTGGAGCGTACCTTCCCGCTGCATTCCCCGCGTCTTGATAAGATTACGGTGCTCCGCCGCGGCAAGGTCCGTCGTGCGAAGCTGTACTACCTGCGTAATCTGTCCGGCAAAGCCGCCAAGATTAAGGAGAGGTAATTGTGCTACCGGCCGCCGGTTTTTCCGGCGGTCTTTTTGTTTGTTTGATCGGAATGCACGAATCTGATGGTTTTGTGCGTCTTTGTAGATAGATAGGTCCTTCGCGGACAGGTGGTTTTTTATGAATAACAGAGAGAACAAGTATGATCATATGATCCTGCGCGCCGAGGATAAGGCGATCAACTGGTATCCGGGACACATGGCGCGCGCCAAGCGCAAGCTGATGGAGCAGCTTTCCCGTGTGGATGTTGTGGTGGAGCTGTGCGATGCGCGTATTCCGCGTGCAAGCCGCAATCCGGAACTCAATGAGCTGGTCGGCCACAAGAAGCGGCTGCTGGTGCTCAACAAGGCGGATCTGGCCAATGAGAGCGAAACCCGCGTGTGGCTGGCCCATTACCGCGCTCAGGGGATTGACTGCATGAGCTTTGACAGCGCGAAGGGCCGCGCCAAGGATGTAATCAGCAGGATTGAAAAGGCGGCCAGCGAAGCTGTGGCGAAGATGGCGGCCAGGGGCGTCAAAAAGACGGTGCGTGTGATGATCGTCGGCGTGCCGAATGTGGGCAAGAGCACGTTCACCAACAAGGTCAATGGCTCGTCCATCGCCAAAACGGGCGACCGGCCCGGCGTGACGAGAAACAACCAGTGGGTTCGCATCACGCCGTATCTGGAGCTGCTGGATACCCCCGGCCTGCTCTGGCCGAAGCTCGATGACCAGAGCGATGCGCGTGCGCTGGCGTTTGTCGGCACGATCAACGATCAGGTCATGGATCAGCAGATGCTGGCGGTCAGGCTGCTCGAATATCTGATGGAGCATGAAAAAGCTGCTGCCGTGCAGCGCTTTAAAATCAAGAATCCGGAACTGCGCGACGTGGCGCTGCTGGAGGAGGTCTGCCGCTGCCGCGGCTGGCTGCTTCCCGGCGGCGTGATGGATACGGACCGTGGCTCTGCGGTCATTCTGGATGAATTCCGCGCCGGCAAGCTTGGCAGGATTACCCTGCAGCGTGCGCCGAAGAAGCAGGAGGAGAAAGCGCCGGCTGCGCCTGCACAGGAATCATAAAATGTAGGGGAGGGGCTCTGCTCCTCCCGCGCGAAATGCCGCACAGGTATGCCGGGGAGGTGTAGAATCCCTCCCCTACACAGGGATAATGAGGTGATCATCCATGAAAAAAGACTGGAATGCACGCCTTGTCGAGATTAGTCAGACCGACCGGGAAATCTGGCAGACTGGCCGCGCTTTTGCCGGCATTGACGAGGCGGGCCGCGGCCCGCTGTGCGGCCCGGTTGCGGCGGCATGCGTGGTTATGCCGAGCGAGCCGCTGCTGCTGTATGTCGATGACAGCAAGAAGCTGACGGAAAAGCGCCGCGAAGCGCTGTACGATCAGATTCTTGAGACTGCGCTGTATGCGAAGGTCATCCTTGCCTCGCCGGAGGAGATCGATCGTGTGAATATCCTGAATGCGACCAAGAACGCCATGGCGATCGCGGCAAAGGATGCGCCCTGCGATCTGTTCCTCGTCGATGCGATCGACAGGCTGGATGTGCCGGGCGAGGTGCGCGGAATCGTGCACGGCGACGCGCTGTGCTATTCGATCGCTGCGGCGTCGATTCTGGCGAAGGTGACGCGCGACCGGCTGATGCGGGAGCTTGATGAGCAGTATCCGCAGTATGGATTCGCCAAAAACAAGGGATACGGTACGGCGCAGCATATTGCAGCGCTTCGTGAATACGGCCCCTGCCCGGCGCACAGGCGTTCCTTCATCGGCAATTTTGTGAAGGGATAATATGGAAAACCGGATGAGCGGGAAGCTCGGAGAAGTGCATGCAGAGCAGTACCTTGCGCAGAAGGGGTATGCGATCCTTGCCGGCAGCTATGTTTCGCCCGGATCGGAGATTGACCTGATTGCCGAGGACGGGCGCTGCATCGTGTTTGTCGAGGTCAAGACGCGGACGGGCGGCTTTTCAGCCGGAAGAGAGGCGGTCACGCCCGCCAAACAAAAGCGCATCTGCAAGGGTGCAGTGTACTACATGATGCAAAACGGCCTGATGAATCGACAGGTGCGGTTTGATGTGATCGAGATTCAGGGCGAACGCGTGACGCACATCAAGAACGCGTTCCCGTATCAGGGGCCTGCGTTTTAACGCGGCCGGCAGCGGAGGCATCACAGCATGAAAAACAATGCAAAATATACGAAAATTGTGGCCGCAGCGCTGATGCTGATCCTTGTGATCGTCAGCGCTACGGTCCTTTTTGGCCGCGACAGCGGGGAGGAAATCCAGCGGGGCAATCTGCTTGAGAACGCGGACTTCTCCGCCGTGACGGGCGATATGCCTGACGGATGGAACACCGGCATGTGGGTGACCAGCGCCGGAGCATCGTATCTGGAAGCGGTGACGATGGAGGACGGCACAAGCGCGGTGCTCGTGGAGAACGTGGCATATAACGACGCGCGCTTTGAGCAGACGGTTTCCGTCCGCGAAAACGCGACGTATAAGCTGACGGCGCGCGTGATGGCGGAGGATTGCGATCCCTCGCGTCTGGGCGCGAACGTTTCCTTCCTGGGCGTCTATGGCACCAGCGCCGATGTGCACGACACGGACGGACAATGGGAAACCGTGACGCTCTATGCGCAGACGGGCAGGGGACAGAAGGATGCGACGGTCTGCGTGCGTCTTGGCGGCTATGGCTCGGAGGCGACGGGCAAGGCATGGTTTACCGATGTGAGCCTGGAGCAGGTGGAGACGGTGCCCGTGGGCGAGGCGGTGCTCGATCTGTCCACCCCCGAGCCGGAAAAGGAGCAGACGCAGGGCGTGAAGGGCGGCAAAGATGCGGTCATTCCGGGCCTGATTGCGGCTGCGCTGGCGTATGCTGCCGCTGCCTTTGCGCTTGCAAACGGCGTGCTGCGCGGTACGGGCGGAATAAGGAAGGGCTACGCGAAGCTCGGCGTGCTGCTGGGCGCGGCGCTTGGCCTGCGGCTGGCGCTGGCGTTCTCGGTCAAGGGCTATGGGGTGGATATGGGCTGCTTTGCCGCATGGGCGGGCAAGATGGCGCACGGCGGGCCGGCGAACTTCTATGAAGCGGGCTATTTCTGTGATTATCCGCCGGCCTATCTGCTGGTGCTGGGTGTGCTGGGCGTCATTTCAAACCTGACGGGCGTAACGCTGGGCTCGATGGGCGGCGAAGTGCTGCTCAAGACCGTGCCGATCGCCTGCGATCTTCTGCTGGCTGCTGCTGCGTTTGCGGCGACGGATCGCGTCGCGGGAAGGAAACCTGCGCTTGTGATGGCCGCGCTGCTGGCGTTTAATCCTGCGTTTGTCATTGCGGGCGCCTGCTGGGGTCAGATCGACTCCGTGCTGGCTGTGCTGCTGCTGATCCTGCTGCTCTTTGCGCGGGCGGGCAAGTGGCATGCGGCGATTCCTGTGTTTGCGCTGGCTGTGCTGGCCAAGCCACAGGCGGGCCTGCTTGCGCCGCTGGGCGTGGCGGCGCTTATGCGCGATGTGATTCGCCGCAGGGAGGCGCGAAAGCCTGCTGCAATCGGCCTGCTGCTGGGCGTGGCGGTGACGGTGGCGGTCGTCCTGCCGTTCTCGCCCAATCAGGATTCGCCGCTTTGGATTGTCGGAAAGTATATGGATACGCTGTCAAGCTACGCGTATGCGACGCTGTCCACTGGCAACCTGATGTTCCTGCTGGGCGGCAACTGGGTGCCCAATGAGACGGCGCTTTTTGGCGGCGTGACCTACGGACTGCTGGGCACAGTGCTGATGGCGCTCAGCTTCGCGGCGGGCATTGCCGTGTATCTATTCGGCAGGGACAGGAAGCGCCTGTTCCTTGCAAGCAGCGTGACGATGCAGCTGGTGTTTGTGCTGGGCAGCAAGATGCACGAAAGGTACATCCTGCCGGCGCTTATGCTGCTGGTGATGGCCTATGTGGAGACGGGAGACATTCGTCTGCTGGCTTCGTCCGTGCTGGCCAGCGCGGCTGCGGCGGTCAATATCGGCGCGGTACTCGCCTTTGAGCATCTGGTTGCGCCGAATCTCTGGCTGGGGTATCTCATCGGCGCAGTGCAGATGATTGCCGCTGGGCTGACGGTCTGGGCGGCGGTGGGCCTGTCCATGGGCCGGACGCCGATGCGCCTTGCCCCGCGCGCGCCAAAGGCGGCGCAGGACGACGGGCAGGAGGAAGGCGCGCAGCAGATGACTGCGGCGCAGCGCCGCATGCGCGCGGAGCTGCTGCAGGCGAAGGATTACCGCCTGCACATGAGCAGAGCGGACTGGATCATCCTGCTGGCGCTGACGGCTGTTTATGCAGTTGTGGGCTTTTGGGGCCTTGGCGATACAAAGGCGCCGCAGGGCGGATATACCTCCACGGCGAAGGATGAGTATGTCGTCATCGACCTTGGCGATCGCCATAAGGATTTCCACATCTATTATTACGGCGGCATCTCGGATACGCAATTCTCCTTCGCGGTTTCCGATGACGGCATCGCGTATACGGAGGATATCGGCGCGTATTTTGACCGCGGCGAGTGCTTCAAATGGCAGGCGGCGCGCATGCCCGTCTATGATGAGGATGGCTCAGTGATGAGCGTGAGCGGCGGTATGCTCGATTTCTCCGGACGCTATCTGCGCGTGACCTTTGACGGCGCGGCCTCTGCGCTGTGGGAGGTTGCAGCGGTGACGGAGCATGGCGAGGCGATCGTGCCTGCCGGAGCGCAGGCCTATGGCGGCGTGGAAGGGCGCATGAGCGACGCGGCTTCGCTTATCGACGAGCAGGATACCGTGCCGGTCGTTCCCTCGTACATGAATAGCATGTACTTTGACGAGATCTATCATGGACGGACGGGCTACGAGCATGCGAACGGCCTGAGCACCTATGAAACGACGCATCCGCCGCTTGGCAAGGTGTTCATGTCCTGGTGCATTGATCTGATGGGCATGACGCCGTTTGCATGGCGTTTTGCCGGCGCGCTTTGCGGCGTGCTGATGATTCCGGCGATCTATCTGCTGGCAAAAGTGCTGCTGGGCGGTACGTTCTGGCCGGCGCTGTGCGCGCTCTTGATGGCGGCGGACTGCATGCACTTTACGCAGACGCGCATCGCGACGATCGACTCGTTCCCGGTGCTGTTCATGATGCTGATGTTCCTGTGCATGGCGCGCTGGATGAAGATGAGCTTTTATCACCAGCGCCTGAGGGACACCTTTGTGCCGCTGGCGCTGTCCGGCGTGTTCATGGGTCTGGCGATCGCCAGCAAGTGGATCGGCTGCTATGGTGCGGTGGGCCTTGCGGTGCTGTTCTTTGCGCGTTTTTATCAGCTCTTTGCGCAGTATCGCTATGCTGCCCTGCACAGGGAGGAGGACGCGGCCTTTGCCCGCGCGGCGGAGCTGTTTGCCGACCGGGGCGTCAAGACGATTCTTGCGTGCTTTGTGTTCTTCGTGTTTATTCCGCTTGCCATCTATGTCGCCAGCTATATCCCGTATCTTGCGGTGTATGGCGGATTTGATTTCAGCCTCAAGACCTTTGAGCGCATCTGGGATGCGCAGGTGCTGATGTTTGATTACCACGCAAACCTCGTCGCGGAGCACTACTTTGCTTCGCCGTGGTATGAATGGCCGCTGATTGTCAAGCCCATGTGGTATTATCAGGCGGATTTTAAGGGCGCGGGTATGGCGTCGTCCATCCTCGCCTTCGGCAATCCGGCGGTCTGGTGGACGGGCCTTGCGGGCATTGTGTTCGTGCTGCTGTACAGCCTCTTCCGCAATGCGCTGCCCGCGCTGGGCGTGATCCCGGGACGCGAGGATGAGCAGGACCGCGCGATGCCGGTCATCTGTGTGGGCTTCCTCTCGGCGTATCTGCCGTGGGTGCTGGTTTCCCGCCTGACGTTCATCTATCACTATTTTGCGTCGGTGCCGTGGATCATCATCGCTACAGCTTTGCTGCTCAAATATCTGGCGCGCAGAAACAAAAAGGCCGCTTATGCGCTGGCTGCGGTTTTGGCCGCCGCTGCGGTGGCGCTGTTCGCTGCGTTTTATCCGCTGGCCTCCGGCGTGGAGGTGCCGCGTGCGTGGTGCGATGCGGTCGCGTGGTTTGACGGGTGGATGTGGTATTAAGATAAAATAAAAGCCGGAGACAGCCGTGTATTTTACAGGTTGTCTCCGGTTTACTTTTTGTGCTTATTCAGGGGAAGCGGTTCGTTGGTAAAGCCGGCGATATAATCCAGCGATACATTATAGAATTCAGCAAGGCGAATTGCCAGCGCAAAAGGGATTTCGCGTTTTCCCTGTTCATAGTTGGTATAGGTGGTTTTGTGCATGCCGAGAAGCTGAACCAGTTCTTCTTGTGTGAGGTCTTTATCTTCGCGTAAATCACGCAGACGCGGATAATACAAGATACATCACTCCGTACAATCATTTCTTCTTGACAACGATACAACGAATGATGTATACTTTGCTCGAAAATACAACGAATGATGTATTGTGAGGGTATATGGATTCTATTTTGGCGGAATTATATCATGGAAGGCTTTACCCGGATGCATTGCCGCTTGCGAAAGAGCAGGAGGAAAACTTATCTGCGGTGAGCAGAGCACAAGAGGAGATGCTCAGTATACTCGATGAGAAGGCGGCGGATATGTGTAAAAGGGTATGGGAAGAGATGAACGCTGCGAGTGCAAGAGATTGCGAAATCCGATACATTCAGGGAATGCGTATGGGCGCCAGACTGACAATGGAATTGCTTGGGGATGAAAAATAGAAATGAAAACGGCCGGTGGCCGTTTTTTCACTTTATTAGGAAATTGCGCAAAATGCGTGCTGCGAGCAGGGAAGAACTTGGTTTTGTAAGGTGGTTCGGAGGTGGAGGCGGGCACTGCCCGCTTTTTTATATCTATTCCTTTTCATCCCTTTTCATTTGTGCTATAATAAACTGATTCATTGTGATTCTTAATATGGACACCCATATACAGATATCGATAAGTTGGGAGTAAGAAGCATGCAGCTGCCTTTTATTTCAGTCATCCTTCCCGTGCGCAACGAGGAAAAGTATATCGCCGCCTGTGTGGATTCGATCTTTTCGCAGGATTATCCGGTTGATTTGATGGAGGTCATCTTCGTCGACGGCCGGAGCGAGGACCGTACTGTGCCGATGCTTGAGGAGATGCGCAAGGTGCATCCGCAGATCGTCGTGCTGGACAATCCCAACCGTACGGTCCCCTATGCGATGAACATCGGCATCCGGGCCTGCAAGGCGGATGTGATCGTGCGCCTTGATGCGCATGCGGAGTATCCGGCGGACTATATCCGTCTGTCCGTGGAGACGCTGCTTGAGAAGGACTGCGACAACGCGGGTGGCGTGTTCGAGACGAGGGGCCGGGGCTTCATGGGCGAGGCGATTGCGGAGATGCTCAAGACGCCGCTGGGCGTGGGCAACGCGACATACCGCCTCACGCAGGAGGATGGCTACGTCGATACGGTGCCCTTTGGCTGCTGGAAAAAGGCGCTCTTTGAGCGTATCGGCGGCTTTGATGAGCGCATGACCCGCAATCAGGATAACGAGCTCAACTTCCGCATCCGCAAAAACGGCGGCAAGGTTTACCTCAACCATAACATCCGCGTGCTGTATTACTGCCGCGACACCATGCGCGGCATCATGAAGATGGGTTATATGAACGGCAAGTGGAACGTCATTACGATGACGCTGGTGCCGGGCTCGATGGGCGTGCGCCATTTCGTGCCGCTGGCGTTCGTGGTGTCCACGGTGGGACTGCTGCTTTTGACGCTGCTGACGCGCAGCTGGCTCTTTGGCGGGCTGCTGGCGCTTGAGTGGGGCGCATATGCCCTGCTGGATTTCTTCTATGCGTATACGATCGCCAAGGAGAAGGGCTGGAAGTTTTTCCCGGTGGAGGTCATCCTCTATCCAGCGTTCCATTTCGCTTACGGCACGGGTTCGCTGGTGGGCATCACCAAGCTGCCCAGGTTCCTGAAGGAAGAGAAAGCGAAGAAGGCGCTTGAGGGGCAGAAAGGAGCACGTGTATGAGCATTCTGCATATTTGCTGCAATCTGGCAGGAAGCCGGGTCTTTCCGCAGATGTTTGAGGCGCTGAGGGCCGAGGGACACGAGCAGATCGTCTTTGTGCCGGAGAAGCGCAAGGCGGATCTGGGTAAAAATGTGCCCAATGGCGTGGAGACCTACAGCGCGTTGACGGTGAAAAAATCCGACGCGCTGTTCTTCGGCAGAAAGGCCAAGCGCACGGTGCCGGAGATTGAAAAGACGGTGAACATGGGCCGCGTGACGATGATGCATGCGCATACGCTCTTTACCGACGGTTCTATCGCCCATGCGCTGCATGAAAAGCACAGCATTCCCTATGTCGTGACCCTGCGCTACAGCGATATTGAGGTCATCTGGAAGGTTGAGCCGCATCTGCGCCCGATGGCGCGGCGTATCCTGCGCGACGCGGCGAAGGTTGTTTTCCTTTCCGAGGCCGCCAGACAGAAGGTGCTTTCTGGTTGGCTGAATAAGCAGGAGCGCGCGGCGATCGAGGATAAGAGCGCGGTCATTCCCAACGGCATCGCGCCCGAGTGGCTCGACGGCGAGGCGAGGGCGGCGGGCGCCGATCCCGTTCGTGTCGGCTTTGCGGGGAAGCTCAATAAGCGCAAGTGCCCGATTGACGCATTTCTGGCGGTGCATCGGGCGCGCACACAGGGCGGCAGATTCGTGTTCCGCGCCTGCGGCGAGGGTCCGCTGATGAATGAACTGGTGTCGATGCTCCATGAGGGCGATCAGTATGTGGGCGTTGCGCACGGCATAGAGGCGATGAAGCGTTTCTATGCGGGCTGTGACGTGCTGCTGGTGCCCTCAAGTGCGGAGACGTTCGGCATGGTGTACCTTGAGGCGATGAGTCAGGGCGTGCCGGTGCTGTATACGCGCGCACAGGGCTTTGACGGTCAGTTTGCCGAGGGCGAGGTCGGTTATTCCGTGGTTTGCGGGGATGTGAACCAGCAGGCGAAGATGCTTGAGGAGATCATGAAGGATTATGCAGAGCGGTCTGCGCGCTGCGTGGAGCATGCGAAGGCGTATGCATGGCCGCTGGTTGCAGCGAAATGGACTGCGCTGTATCAGAGCATCTGACAAGGATTTGAGTAAAGGGGGGAGGCTGCTGCGATGGGAAAGAAGCTTCGTATTCTGATGATGATCCATCGTCAGGCGGACAACTCTCCATATTGCTTTTATGTCCACGAGCAGGCAAAGGCGCTTCAGGCGCGTGGGCATGAGGTCGTGGTGATCTCCTGCGTCGGCACGATGCCGATGATGAGGCGGCTTCGCCCCAAGCAGGCCGAGGTCGCCGCGCGCACGCCGGATCAGGCGGTGATCGACGGGGTGCAGGTGTTTTATCCCCGCTGCCTGACGCTGGGCAATGCGGGCGAGAAGCTCTTTGGCGGGCGGCTGCTGGCGCAAGCTGCGCTGCCCACGGCAAAGAAGCTGCACCGCGAGAGGCCCTTTGATATCGTTCATGCGCATATGCTGCCGCGCGACGGCCATGCAGGCCTGCTGGTGGCCAGGGCGCTGGGCATTCCCTTTGCGCTGACGGTGCATGGGACGGATATTTTCCATTACTTTATCCCCGGCGGCGAGCCGTGGCCGCGCAACCAGAGGATCGCGCGGGAGGCGGATGCGCTGATGGCGGTATCGAGCCTGCTGATGAGCCGGGTTGCGCCGTACCGCGGAGAAGGAAAAATCTCGCGCATTGTGCCAAACGGCGTGGATCTGTCCCTCGTTCCTAAGGAGACAAAGAATGTGCCGCGCGCGGTGATTTCCGTGGGCACGCTCAAGGCGCGCAAGTGCATGGACCGGACGCTGGAGGCGTTTGCGCGCTTGGCCTTCGCGCATCCTGACGCGACGCTGACGATCGTGGGCATCGGCGAGATGGAAGCGCAGCTGAAGGGCCGCATTGCCGAGCTGGGGCTTGAAAGCCGCGTTAGGCTGACCGGCGGCCTGCCGCACGAGGAGGTCATCGCCCGGATGGCGCAAAGCGATCTGTTCGTTTTGCCGAGCTGGGGCGAGGGCTATGGCATCGTCTATATCGAGGCGATGGCCGCAGGCTGCATCGCCGTGGGCGCGAAGGGCGAAGGCATTGAGGATACGATCATCGACGGCGAAAACGGATTCCTCGTTCCGGCGGGCGATATCGACGAAACCGAGCGCGTGATGCGCGCCGTATTTGAAAACCGGCAGGCATATGCTGCGCTGCGGGAAAAGGGGCGGCAGGATGCCCGCGCGCTCACATGGGCAAGGAACGCCGAAACGGTGGAAGAGATTTATTTCGAGGCGATTCGCCAAAGGGCGGGCAGTGCAAATCTGTCCGTACATCGAAACGGTTGATGGGTTGGAGGAAATAGCATGCGTAAACAAGGCTTTGACGGAACGAGGGTGCTCAACCTGTATGATAGGGTGACGGGCATCTTCAACGAGATCTTTGACAGCCGGCTGCTGACGGCGTCGCTCTTTGCGCTGATTGGCTACTGCGTGCTGTTTACGCAGCGCAAATTCCCGATGCGCTGGATGATCTTCGTGCTCTTCGGCATGATCCTGCTGGCATTTGTGACGCTGACGGCGCGCAGCGATGTGAAGGCGCGCGTGCGCTTCCATAAGGGCATGGCAGGGCTGTGGTTTGCGCTGCACGGGATGATGGTGATATCGGGCCTGTTCTATCAGGACTGGCTGTCCGAAAGCGTGCCGCTTCTGCTGTGCTATCCGGTGGTGTTCTCCGTTCTCTCCTCGCGGGATGACGAGTCGACCTTCCGCTCGATTTTGAAGGGCGCGGTATTTGCCGTGCTGCCGTTTGTGCTTTGGTCCTATCTGACCGTGCCGGTGACGTTTGGCTACCCGGGCTATAAGGGTGTGTTCTACGATGCGAACTGTCTGTCCATGTCCTGCATTGTGATGACCACGGCGGCGGCGCTGCTTTCCTATGCCAGCTTTATGCAGAAGAGAATGAAGTCCGCGGCAGGCTATGGCGCGTGCGCGGTGCTGGCGGCGGTGACGCTGGCGCTGACGCTCTCGCGTTCCGGCCTGCTGGCGCTGGCGGGCGTCATTGCGATTCTGGCGGTGGCGATCATCGCGGGCATGGCGAAGAAGCCGGGCCGTCTGCTGGCGGTGCTGGCGGCGGTGGTGCTGGTGCTGGGCACAGCGGGCGCGAAGATCACCATGGACAAGGTCTACGAGGCCTACGAAGAGGACTATGCCCTCGCCGTGTACAACTATGAAAACTACGGTCAGCCGATCACGGTGCCCAGGCCCGAGGAGCGCAGGCTCTCCATGGACGACCTGACCAGCGACCGCTGGGGCATCTGGATGGCGATCCTCGATAACCTGACATGGAACGGCCACGAGACGAGCGTCGTTCAGGAGTGGGTGGCGCAGGATGGCGCGGGCGACCGCAAGTTCAACGCGCACAATGCCTTCTTCGGCGTCGCATACAACAACGGATTCATCGCGGGGCTGCTGCTTGTGGCGTATACGGCGCTGGCGGTGGTTCGCTCCGTGCAGTATTACTGGATGCACCGCAAGGCGAGCGCCTATGCAGCTACGCCGCTGGCGTTCTGTGCGGTGTTCATTCTGGTGGGCATGTTTGAGTCGGTCTATGCGCCGTTCTCCGCGATCGGCTGCACCTATCTGCTGGTGCAGGCGCCGCTGTGGCGTGCGGATCTCTCCCGGCGCACGGCAGAGAGGATTGAAGGATGATCAAGGTATCGGTGATTATTCCGGTGTATAACTGCGAGGCGTTTTTGCCGCAGTGCATCGATAGCCTGCGCCGGCAGACGCTTGAAGAGATCGAAATGATCTTCGTCTGCGACGCCAGTCCGGACAATTCGCTTGAGATCCTGCGGGAGGCCGAGGCGAAGGACAGCCGCATCCGCGTGATCACATTTGAGCAGAACCGCGGCGTATCCGCAGCGCGCAACGCGGGCATCGACATGGCGCAGGGGGAATATGTGATCTTCTGCGACAGCGACGACTGGATCGAGCCGCAGATGTATGAGCGCCTGTATGACATGGCGAAGGAGAAGGACGCGGACATCACGTTCTGCCGCGTGTTCAAGGATTATCCCCATAAGCAGGAAAACGTGCCGCTGGGCTTTGACACCGGTGCGCGCTTTGACCGCAGGGCCATCCGCGACACGCTGATTCCGGCGATGCTCTCCAAGGAGACGGACAGCGATGAATTGCCGCTTTCCGGCTATACGCCGCGCAATCTGTTCAGGCGCAGCGTCATTGGCGCGCATCGCTTCCGCGAAGATATCCGCTATGCGGAGGATCTGCTGTTCATCGTGGAGTGCATGCTCGATAGCTACGCGGCGGCGGCGCTGGATGAGGCGTACTACCATTACCGCTTCCACGGCGCAAGCGTGACCAAGCGCTACAGCAGCCATGTGCCGGAAAGCCACGACCTGTCCAACGATGCGATCGCCGCGCTGCTTGAGGGCAGCGAGGAATGTGCGCGGCGCATGATTGTCCGCAGGCGCAAGATGGCGGTGACGGCTGTGCGCAACCTCTGCTATCCCGGAACGCCCTATGGCTTTATAGCGCGGGTGAAAAAGGCGCGGGCATATATGAACCGCAGGGACGTGCGCAGCTGGTTTGCGGATGTAAAGCCCTTTTCCTTCCCGCCGAAGCTGGCGATGCGGCTGTTTCTGATGAAGCACAGGATGGCGTTTGCAATGTGCTTCCTGTTTACCTATATCTTTGATCGGGTGTAAAACAAATGAAAAATATGGATATTGAAAAGGTGCTTGAGCAGCGCAAGCTTCAGCTGTTCCTCAAGCGCGCGATGGATATTGTGATTTCCGGCGGCGCGCTGCTGGTGATCTGGCCGGTGCTGCTGCTGATCGCGCTGGCCATCAAGATTGACGATCCGGGTCCCGTGTTTTATCGTCAGGTGCGCGTGGGCAGGGGCGGCAAAACATTCCGCATCTTCAAGTTCCGTACGATGGTCGTCGATGCGGACAAGAAGGGGCTGCAGATCACCGTGGGCCGGGATAACCGTATCACGCGGATGGGCGCACTGCTGCGCAAGACAAAGCTTGACGAGCTGGCGCAGCTGATCAATGTGTTTGTGGGCGAGATGAGCTTTGTCGGCCCGAGGCCGGAGGTGCCCAGGTATGTCGACATGTACACGCCCTATCAGCGGCAGGTGCTGCTGGTGCGCCCGGGTATTACGGATTATGCGTCCATCGCCTACCGCAACGAGAACGACCTGCTCGAGGGAGCGGAGGATCCGGAGCGGATGTACATCGACGTGATCATGCCGGACAAGATCGAGCTGAACATGAAGTACCTCAGGGAGATCTCTCCGCTGGCGGATATTAGACTGATTCTTTCGACCATTGTTGCCGTGATTAAGGACTGATTCGGGAGGTTACACTATGCTCTCCAAATACAGGGTTTATCGTTACGATCAGCTTAAATCCTATGCTGTGACCGCGGGCACGGACGCCGTGCTCATCGGTGCGCAGAATGGCCTCTTCCCGGATCTGGGCTTCAACGTCGAAGGCGAGATGGGCGGCCTCTGGGCCGGGGAGAAGAAGGTCTGCGACGGATTCTTCTTTGCCATTGACGATGTGCCGCTGACCTGCGCGGATGCCTGCGAGGCGCGTCCGGAGCAGACGGCGTTCCACTATCGCATGCAGAAGGAAGAACTGCATGTCGTGCGCCGCCAGTTCATCCCGGACGGCGTGAAGGGCTGCGTGATCGAACTGACGATCGAGAACGGCAGAGACAGGGCGCGCATGGTCGAGGTCTCCTTCACCGTGCGTACGGACATCCTGACCGTGGCTGCCGCCCGGGGCGAGGACAGCATGGAGCTGGGCCGCGACGTGGGCGAATACGACGAGTATACGCAGGCATTTTATGCGCGCGACAGCCGGAATCCCTGGTATGCCGTGTGGGGCGCGGACAGAGATTCCCGTGTGCTGCAGGCGGATGTGCCGCCGTCTGTCTATGGCTTTGGCAATACGCTGGGCAAGGGCGTCAATGGGCGCATGTTCTACCGCATGCGCATCAATGCGCGTGAGCAGAAGACGATGCGCCTGTTTATCGCCGGAGGCTACAGCTGCCGCTCTCAGGCGGAGGACGCGCTGGAAAACCTGCGTCAGAATGCGGAAGCGCTGATCCGGCAAAAGGAAGCGCGCGTCTTCGCGATGATGAACGAGAGCGAGGCGACGCTGCCGGATGCGGCGCTGGAGCGCAGCTGGAACTGGGCAAAGATTTACGGCGACTGGCTGACCCGCCACCTGCCGCAGGGCGGCGTGGGTCTTTGCACGGATCTGCCGGAGCATCCTTCTCTTTTTGGCGAGGGCTTTGCGCAGGCGATGAGCGCGCTGCTGCCTCTGGGCGGCGGCAAGCAGGTGCAGCAGATGCTGCGCACGCTGGTCTCCATCAGCGAGGAAGCACAGCTGGCGCCGGGCCGTCTGGCGAAGCGGATTTCCCGCAGCGGAAAGATCCGCCAGATTGGCGGCGTCAAGGAGAGCGCGCTGTTTGTGTCGCTCGTGCATCGCACGCTTAGATGGACGGGCGATGTGGATTTCGCCAAAGAAATGCTGCCCATGGCGGGCCTTTGCATCAGCTATCTGCGCCGCGCGACGCGCAATTTTGAGGATATCCGCGAGGATATCGTCCGGGAAGCGCAGCTTGCAGTTAACGGCTATGCGTATATTCTCAGGCTGAGCGGCGAGGATGACAGCGCGATGCTCGATGTGCTGCGCAGCATGGCGTCGATGGAAAAGGGCGATATCAAGGAAGATATGCCGCTGTATGAGCTGGCTGCGTGGCATGGCCGTCAGGGGCATGTCGAGCAGATGATTGGCTGCCTGAGCCAGATGGCGAGAGCAGGCGCGCCGGGCATGCCGGGCGCGATGAAGGCGGAAGAAAGCGGCGTTCTCCTCAGCGCGCGCAGCGCGGCAGGCTTCATTTGGCCGATGACCGAGAGCCTGTTTGGCGTAAGGCCGAATGCTGCCGAAAAGGAGATCTGGTTTGCGCCGCATACGCCCATTGGCTGGGATGGCTGGAAGCTGGAAAACGTCATCATCGGCGGGGCGCGGCTGAGCTTTGAAAGCGAGCGGATTTCGCCCAGCCAGTGCCGTTATACGATCACATGCAGCGAACCGGGCTGGCATGCCGTTGTTATGGAAAACGGCGAGGGAAAGGCGTATCCGATTGAAGAAGCGGCTGCGCTGGTCATGGGCGACTGAGATACACACAACGACCTTAAATCTGAAAGGCAAACACATGAAAAATATCATTGCAGCTCTGCTTGCTGCGCTGCTGTGCGTGCTCTGTGCGTGCGCGTATGCCGCGCCGGTGGATCTTCCGGTGCCGCCGCAGGCGATTGACACGCAGGCGGAGGGCGAGCTGGAAAGCTATGGACTGACCTTCCCGGAGGAGATGCCGCTTGCTGCGCGCAATTTCGTGCTGACGGCGCGCGCGGAGTTTGAAAAGCATCCCTTTGAAAAGCTGCCCAAGGCGAACGAGTATACCAAGTGGTTCTACGAGGACAGGCGGGAGATCGGCTGGTGCTCCGTATTCCAGATTTACTGTGCCTATCACAGCGGTATGCAGCTCGTCAAGCACAAGCAGGATGTGACCGTCGCGCCTGGGGAGACCATCTCCGCCATGGAGGGCCGCGTGGGCAACGTGTATTATGTCTTCGAGGCGCACGAGCGCTGGCAGCAGGCGGACAAGATGGAGGCCATTCCAAAGCCCGGCTATATCGTCATCTATGGCGTGCGCGGCTCCACGCCGTACACGCATGTGGGCATTGTGGAGAGCGTGAAGGATATGGGCGACGGCGTATATGAGCTGACGACGATTGAGGGCAACATCAATTCCACCATCAAGCGCATGAACTACCGCTATGACGCAACCCCGAAGAAGAAGTATTACAACATGTCCGAGATCCCCGAGGGAGAGATCACACAGGAAAACTGTCAGTATACCGTGCATAAGAAGGACTGGTATGTGACGGGCTTCGGCGCGACATGGTAAAGTGAAGAATGAAAATACCGATGGACACGGTTGTGTTCATCGGCATTTTTGTATGCAGCTTAAAGTTCTTTGCGCATGGCGACGGCCTGAGTATCCTGAGAAACCCGTGCAAACCCCAGCGACGTATGCAGCGCGAGCGAGGCGGTATTGCCCGGGGCGATCTGAACGGATACATGGGCAAATCCCCGGCGTTTCATCTCGTCAAAGAGCAGAGGAAGCGCCGCTTTGGCGATTCCCTTTCTGCGCATGCCTTTTGCAATGGCAATCCCATAGGAAAAACAGGGCGGCCGGATGCTGTGCACGGTGATGCCGCCGGCATGTTTTCCATCCATGAGAATGAAAAAGCGCAGATCGTCTGCGCTTTTTCCGATGTGTTTAATTTCAATCATTACTTCTTGGGAAGGGCTTCTTCCGGGGCAAAGCCGCTGGCGATGCACAGCTCGGCGCGCTGGGCGCTCTTGCCGCCCTTGGCGATCTCGTTTGCCAGGAAGTCCGGATGGGCGACGAGGAAGTCATGCAGGAACTTGTCCGGATCGGCGATGAAGGAATTGACCAGCTCGATCTGCGCGTCGGTCACGCGGCCGAGCAGCTTCGCCTGCTCAAAGAGCTCTGGCTTGATGGTGATCAGCGTGGTCAGCGGGCAGCCGGCCTTGGCGAGGATCTCGCTGCCGCCCTGATCGCGGTCGACCACGGCGAGGGAGTATTCGATCTTTGCGCCGAGCGCCTCAACGGCCGGAATCCAGGCGCGGATGTAGGAGGAGGCGACGGTGATCAGATCGGCGATATGCACGCTCTTCTTGCCGGCGAGGTTTGCTTTTTCCGGCTCCATGGACACGCCGTTTTCGTCGGTATAGACGCAGGAGAGATCCTTGAAGATGGACAGATGACCCAAGCCCAGCTTCTTGGCGACCGGCATGGAGAAGAAGAAGTCGCGGCGTTCGCCGCCGGAGACAAAGTCGACGTCCATCTTGCGGGCGGCTTCGGTCAGCAGATCGATCAGCTGCGCGTAGATGGTGCAGGATTCAAGCTGCGCGGAGATGTCCGCCCAGACCTTGTCATAAAACGCGAGCTTTTCGCCGGCGCAGGCGTCTTCGATGGTCTTGAGCAGGCTGTTGGCCGCGGCCTCGCTGCCGTAGAGGAACTGGGTATTGATATAGAACGGGCCAAGCTTGCCGGACGTATACCAGAACGGCTGGCCTTCGGGGCAGACGCGCACAGCGTCGGTTTCAAACAGCCAGGAGATGATCGGGTTTTCCATATGAGCAGACCTCCGTGTTTGTGTATTTTCTTCAATCAATCATTATAAGGCATTTTTGAAAAAAAGGGAAGGGCAGACTTGCAGAAACAGGGCGCAAAGAAGGAAAACTCGCGCAGCGCCTTTGTTGACCCGGCCGAAGGCGCGTGCTATAATAGCATCGTTACCGTGGGGGGATAGGCAGCCCCCCGCATACTCAACGAGGGAATAAGAGGAATCTACATATGAATACAATCTGGCGTCTGATCGATGCGCTTGCGCGCTTCGTAATCGGGCTGATCGCCAAGGTGTCGCCGAAACTGGGCGGCCTGTGCGAAAAGCTCTGGAACAATACTGAACTGGTGGCGTATCTCTTTGCCGGCGTGGCGACGACGGTGGTCAACTACGTCGTCTACTTCATGGCGACCCGCTGGCTTTCCATGGGCGTTATGGCTGGAACGTGGACGGCGTGGGTGCTCGCGGTGGCCTTTGGCTACGCGGTCAACAAGGCGTTCGTTTTCCATACGCATTGCGAGAGCGTGACGGCGCTTGTCAAGGAGGCATGCAGCTTCTTTACGATGCGTCTGGTGTCGCTGGGTATGGAGACGGCGATCATGTTTGTGACCGTCGAGCTGCTGGGCCTCCATGATCTGGTGATGAAGCTGCTGACGAATATCGTCGTGATCATCGCAAACTACGCGTTTTCCAAGCTGTTTATCTTTAAAAAATGAGGAGAAACCGATGAAGAAGAAGATTTTTGCCGCGTTCGCGCTTGCGCTGTGCATGGCGCTTGTCTGCGCCTGCGCGCTGGGCGAGATCACCGTGACCAAGAGGGACATGGTACTTAACCGAAAGCTGGATAAAAATGTCACCAATATTCTGGTGCTCATGCAGGACGGCGAAAAGACCGATTCGATGATGATCGCCTCGATCAACAGCCGCACCGGCCGAAGCGTGATGACGATGATCGACACCAGCACGCCGGTTACGCTGCCGGAGGCGGGCGATATGCTCCTTGGCGACGTGTATGTGCTCGGCGCGAAGAAGAGCCGCGGCCTGCTGGTGGCGCGTACGATCAACGGTCTGCTCGATCTGAACGTAAGCACGTATGTGGCGCTGGATATCAATGACCTGCCGGAGATGGTCGATCGCGTCGGTCTGCTGAATATGTGGCTGAACGAGGAAGAGGCCAGGATTCTGAATACATGGGAGGGCGAAAACTCCCTTCCGGGCGAAGAGGTGCTCAAGTATGTGCGCATTCGCCTTGACAGCGACTATGAGGGCAAGAACCGTAGCTATACGGTCTTTATGGATCTGCTCAAGCAGGGTCTGCGCGAGAGCAGCGGCACGGACCTGATGGGCCTTGGCAAGCAGCTGCTGGCCAAGATGGATTCCAACCTCAACGTGATGGCTGCGGTGACGATGCTCAGTTCCTTCCGCGGCGGCGATGACAGGCGCGAACTGTACCTGGGCGGAGAGATGAGCGCGGAGGAAATGCGCGCGGCGTTTTACCGGGAGGTATATGAATGAGCGAAGGACATGAAAAGAGCCTGACGACCGGGGAGATCGCCTCCTGTGCGAAGCAGGCGAGCTTTTCGTTGGCGGCGAGCACGGGCGAGGCGCGCAGCGCAGCGCTGATCGCCGTAGCGGACGCGCTTGAAGCGGCGCGCGAGATGATCTTCGCGGCGAACAGGGAGGATATCGCATGCGCAGAGCAGGATGGCATTGCCGCTCCGGTGCTCAAACGCCTCCGGTTTGACGAAAGCAAGCTGGCGGACGTCTGCGCCGGGCTGCGCGCGCTCGCGCAGATGGAGGATCCCATCGGCCATGAGCAGCTGCGCACAGAGCTGGCGGACGGCCTTGTGCTTTCCCGCATAGCCTGCCCGATCGGCGTGGTCGGCGTGATCTTTGAATCCCGTCCGGATGCGCTGGTGCAGATTGCGGGGCTTTGCCTCAAGAGCGGCAATGCGGTGCTCCTGAAGGGCGGACGCGAGGCGATGCGCTCCAATCAGGCGCTGTTTGCCGTGCTGAAGGCGGCCAGCGAGGCGGCCGGCATGCCTGCGGGCTGGGCGGGGCTGCTGACCACGCGCGAAGAGGTCGGCGAGATGCTCGCCATGGACGAATACATCGATCTGATCATTCCGCGAGGCTCCAATGCTTTCGTGCGCTATATCATGGACAACAGCCGTATCCCGGTGCTCGGCCACAGCGACGGCGTGTGCCATGTGTATCTGGACGCCCAATGCGACGCGCAGATGGCTGCGCGCGTGACCGTGGACGCAAAGATTCAGTATCCTGCGGCGTGCAACGCGCTAGAGACGCTGCTGGTGCACAAGGATGCGGCGCAGCACGCCCTGCCCATCGTGGCGGCGGCGCTGCATGTGGCGGGTGTTAGGATCAGGGCTGATGCGCGCGCGCAGGCGCTGATTCCGGGTATTCCCTGCGAGGCGGCTGAAGAGGCGGACTGGAGCGCGGAATATCTGGACCATGTGATCGCCATTCATGTTGTGGATTCGCTTGAAGAGGCGATTGCGCATATCAACCGCTACGGCTCCCATCATACGGACTGCATCATCACCGAGGATGAGCAGGCGGCGAACCGCTTCTTTGCGCTGGTGGATTCCGCGGGCGTGTATCATAACTGCTCCACGCGCTTTGCAGACGGTTTCCGGTATGGCTTTGGCGCGGAGGTGGGCATTTCCACCGGAAAGATTCATGCGCGCGGGCCGATGGGGCTGGAGGGGCTGTGCTCTTACAAGTATATCCTGCGCGGGCATGGCGATATCGTCGCAGATTTCGCCGGGAAAAAGCGCGCGTTTACCCATAAGAAGCTGTTGTAAGAAAGGGGCGATGTGATGCGCTGTGGATGCCCGGAATGCGGCACGTATATGATTCAGTCCGAGGGGCTGGATATCGGCTGCGTGTGCCCGGATTGTCTGTTCCGCTGCCGTGCGTGTATGGGAACGAACACGGTGGTCAGCAGGGAAAACCTGAAGCACCTTGTCTTTACCGATCATACGGCGGAGCATGAGGCGCAGGAGGAGGCGGGGCTTCCCTCCCGGGAGCCGCTTCGTCCGGAAGATTTTATCGACTGAACCCAAGCACAAAAGAACATAAGAATCATCAAATCAAGAAATGTGGAGGAAAAAACAATGATAGCGCTTGCCAGTGACCACGCGGGTCTGCCGCTGAAGAAGGAAATTATGACGCTGCTGGGCAGCATGGGTCTGGAGTATAAGGACTATGGCACCTACACCAGCGCCAGCTGTGACTATGCCGTGTATGCCCAGCGCGCGGCGAAGGCCGTTGCCAGCGGAGAATGCGAACGCGGCATCCTGTGCTGCGGCACGGGCATCGGTATCTCCATGGCGGCCAACAAGGTCAAGGGAATCCGCTGTGCCTGCGTATCCGACTGCTACAGCGCGAAGCTGACCCGCATGCACAACGATGCAAACATGCTTGCGATGGGTTCCCGCGTTGTCGGCGTGGATCTGGGCAAGATGATCGCGGAGATTTTCCTGACGACTGCCTATGAGGGCGGCCGCCATCAGCATCGCGTCGATCAGATCATGGCGATTGAGGCAGGCGAGGATCTGACTAACCTGTAAGCGGAATACATGCTTTTCATACTGCGGCGTGTCCGCTGGCGGTATTCAGGCAGGAAGGGTATAGCGAGGCGGAGCAGATTGCTTCGCCTCGCTTTTTCCAAAAGCGCTTTTAAACGCAGCCTGGGCGGATAGGACTGCATGTAGGATGGGGCGCGCATGCGGGATGACTTGACATGGACTGAACGGGATTTTATAATGAACATATACGAAGTGTTCTGTGCAGCAGTGGATGTCTGCATGCCGGAGAAGGCAAGTCCCCTTGCGCCGGGAACCGGCGGAACCATGTAAAGGAGTGCGATCTTGATGAAAAAGCTTATCGCGTGCCTGCTGATGCTGGCGCTGACTCTATCTGCCGTGAGCGGCATGGCGGAGAGCCTGACCTTCTCCTGGTGGGGCGGGGATGCATGCAACGAAGCGACTCAGGATGCGGTTGCCGCGTTTTCCGATGCGACCGGCGTAACCGTGGACAATACCTATTCCTCCGGAAACGGCTGGGAATACAGGATGAGCCAGTATTTTGCGGTTGGCGCTGCGTTTGATGTGAATCAGATCAACTGGAACTGGCTGTTCTCCTTCGTGAATGAATTTGGAGAGAACCCGTTCTGCGATCTCAATGATGTTGACGATGTGATCGATCTGGGACAGTTTGACAAGGCTGCGCTGGCGCAGTGCACCATTGAGGATGAACTGCTGGCGATTCCGGTCTCCATGACCGGCCGCCTCTTCTGCTGGAACGAAACGGCATGGCAGAAGGCAGGGCTTGAAATCCCCAAGACGCTGGCGGAGCTGATGGCGGCGGGCCCGGTTTTCGCTGAAAAACTGGGCGATGCGCATTATCCGCTGGCGCTGGATACTTATGATAAGATGTGCCTCATGGTGCATTATCTGCAGTGTAAGTATGGCATGGACTGGGTTGCCGGTGGGAAGCTCAGCTACACCAGGGAGCAGATCGTGGAAGGCGTGCAGTTTATTCAGGGACTGCAGGATGCGCACGTCATTCCGGCGGCAGAAATCCTGACGGGTGACGGCGCGGAGAGCCTTGACAAGAATCCCAAGTGGATGGAAGGCGTCTATGCGGGCGTATGGGCGTGGGATGCCGCGGCGCCTGCGTTTGCCGCCGCGCTCGGCGAGGGGCAGCGCTTTGTGCTCGGCGAGTATTTCACCGATATCGGCGAGCATCAGGGCGGCTTTACGAAGGTCTCCCTTGCGCTGGCTATTGCTGATTCTGCGGCGAGCAGGCCGCTTTCTGCGAAGCTGATTGAATTCCTGCTCAATAGCGAAGAAGGCGTCCGCCTGATGGGCGGGCAGCGCGGCGTTCCGCTTTCTGCGAAGGCGAAGGCGCTGTGTCAGCAAGAAGGCCTGCTCGATCCGATTGCCCTTGAAGCCAACAACAAGGTGATGGCCTGGTGCAAACATGCAATGGATCCGCAGTTTGAGGCGGAAGCGCTCAGGAATGCCGACGGCCTCTATGCCGATGTGTTTGAAAGCCTGTCCACCGGCGACTGCACAGCAGAAGAGACGGCGGATATGCTGATCGAGGGTATCGAGGACGCACTGGACATGTAAAGGCGAAGCACGATATCAAGGGTATTAAAGCGCTCATCCTTCGGGGTGAGCGTTTTTCTGTTGCCTGCCAAAAGGGTTTGGCGTATAATAAACCCATACGGAAATCTGCCTGCGGAGGGAAGATATGGAGAAACTGACTGTGTTGGGAACCGGCTATGCGCTGGCAACTCGATGCTATAATACCTGCTTTGCGATCACGAATGATTGGGGAACGCTGCTGGTGGACGCCGGAGGCGGCAACGGCATTCTGCGCCAGATGGAGGATGCTGGCATCGGCTTTGAGACAGTGCATGACCTGTTCATCACCCATGCGCATCCCGATCATCTGAATGGCGTGGTATGGGTGCTGCGCAAGATCATGACCATGATGAACGCGGGCAAATACGACGGCGAACTGCATGTCTGGTGCCATGAGAGCGTTCGGCGCGGTCTTGAAATGATCGGCGAGCTGATGCTGCAAAAGAAGATGCTCCGGCACATCGGCACGCGCGTGCTGTATCACGATATCAAGGATGGCATGCAGGCGGAGCTCTGTGGATACGACGTGACGTTTTTTGATATCGGCTCGACGAAGCTGCTGCAGTTCGGCTTCACAACGACGCTGCAAAGCGGCGAAAAGCTGACCTGTCTGGGTGATGAGCCGTACAATCCTGTGTGTGAGCGCTATGTAGCGGGCAGCAGCTGGCTGCTGAGCGAGGCGTTCTGCCTGCTTGCGCAGGCTGACGTGTTCAAGCCCTACGAGAAGCACCATTCTACCGTTGCAGACGCGGCAAAGCTGGCGGCGCAGCTGAATGCTGAGCATCTCGTGCTCTGGCACACCGAGGACAAAAACTATGCCCGCCGCAAGGAGCTGTATACGGCGGAGGCGAGGGAATTCTTTGACGGCGATCTGTATGTGCCGTATGATCTGGAGGTCATTGAGCTTTAATGGATATCATCGCAATCCTTTCTGAGGAGTTTGGCGTCAGCAATGCCATAGCGGAGCGCATTGTTGCGCTCATTGACGAGGGCAACACCATCCCGTTCATTGCACGCTACCGCAAGGAGCAGACCGGCGCAATGGACGACCAGAAGCTGCGCGAGCTCAGCGAGCGGCTGGATTACCTGAGAAGCCTCGATAAGCGCCGCGAGCAGATCGGCGCGGCGATTGAGGAGCAGGGAAAAATGACGGAGGAAATCCGCGCGATGCTCATCAAGGCGCAGACGCTGGCGGCGCTGGAGGATGTCTATCGTCCCTTCAAGCAGAAGCGCCGCACGCGCGCGATGATCGCGCGGGAGAAGGGCATAGAGCCGCTGGCGAAGGCGATCATGCTCCAGCGCAGAAATGATGTGCCACAAAAACTGGCGCAGGGCTATGTCAGCGAGGAAAAGGGCGTTCCTGATATTGCTGCGGCGATTCAGCTGGCGCAGGATATCATCGCGGAGGACATCAGCGACGATGCGAATATCCGCGCTGCCCTGCGCGCGCTGGCGGGGCGCAGCGGCATCCTGCGCAGCGTGCAGACCAAAAAGGCGGAAGAAACCGAACATGTCTACGGTCAGTACGCCGATTACAAAGAGCCGGTCATGCGTGCGGCGGATCACCGGATTCTGGCGCTTAACCGCGGCGAGCGGGAGGAAATGCTGAAGGTGACCGTGGAGATCGACGAGGCGCTGGCGCATCAGACGATCTGCCGCGCGGTGATCAATCCGCCGAGCGCCTGCTGCGATGTGGTGCGTGCAGCGGCGAAGGATGCGTGGGGCCGCCTGATCGGGCCGTCGCTGGAGCGGGAAATCCGAAGCGAGCTGACCGATCGGGCGAACGCGGGCGCCATCCGCGTGTTCGGCCAGAACCTTGCGCAGCTGCTGATGCAGCCGCCCGTCCGCGGGAAGGTGACGCTGGGCGTAGATCCGGGTTTCCGCACGGGCTGTAAGCTGGCGGTTGTGGACGAGGCAGGGCGCGTGCTGGAGACCGGCGTGGGCCATTTCACCATCCCCGGTCAGGACAGGGCCAAGGAAGCGGCGCGGCGGCTGATCCTTTCCATGGCGCGACGGCATGGCGTGACGGCCATTGCGATTGGCAACGGAACGGCGTCGCGCGAGAGCGAGCAGTTCATTGCGTCGCTGCTGCATGAGCTGCCGGGCGTCAAGTATATGATCGTCAGCGAGGCGGGCGCGAGCGTCTATTCGGCCAGCAAGCTGGCGGCGGAGGAGTTTCCGGAGTACGACGTGTCCCTGCGCAGCGCGGTGAGCATCGCCCGGCGCATGCAGGATCCGCTCGCTGAGCTGGTGAAGATCGATCCCAAGGCGATTGGCGTGGGACAATATCAGCACGACCTCAAGCAGGCGGAGCTGGAAAACGCGCTTGACGGCGTGGTGGAGCGCTGCGTGTCGAGCGTCGGCGTGGATGTGGAGACGGCGTCGGTGCAGCTGCTCACGCATGTGGCGGGCATCGGCAAAGCGCTGGCGGCAAACATCATCGCCTATCGCGACGAAAACGGTATCACATCGCGTGCGCAGCTGAGGAAGGTGCCCAAGCTCGGGCCGAAGGCGTATGAACAGTGCGCCGGCTTCCTGCGCGTGCACGGCAGCAATCCGCTCGACGCGACGGCGGTGCATCCGGAGAGCTATCCGGCGGCGAAGGCGCTGCTTGAAAGGCTCGGATACGATATGAAGGATCTGCGCCGGGGCGGCATTGCGGGCGTCCGCGCGCGTGTGGAAAGCGAGGGCGTGGAGAAGCTCGCCAAGGAGCTTGGCGTGGGCGGGATGACCCTGCTGGATATTGCGTCGGAGCTGGAAAAGCCGGGACGCGACCCGCGCGAGGATCTGCCGCCGCCTGTGCTGCGCACGGACGTGCTTGACATCAGCGACCTTGCGCCGGGTATGGAGCTGACCGGAACAGTGCGCAATGTGATCGACTTCGGTGCGTTTGTCGATATCGGTGTGCATCAGGATGGTCTGGTGCATATCTCGCGCATGGCGGAGCGGTTCATCAAGCATCCCAGCGAGGCGGTAGCCGTCGGCGACGTGGTCAGGGTTTGGGTTGTCGACGTCGACCAGAAGAAGAAACGCATTGCGCTGACGATGGTGAAGGACAGAATGTGACGCGCAGAAATGGGCATAGATCAAGGGCTTCCCTTCCGGGGAAGCCCTTTGCCGTTATGATTCACGGTGAAACCGGATTTCGGATGGGTCGTTGCGCGGATTGCCCTTGCCGATATTGCCTTGCGACTTCTGCTTGTGGATGTTCTGCAATGCGGTATATTGCTCGGCCTCCTGTCGGTCATGGACGGGGCTTGCTTCAAGGCCTGTGCATTCCGTGGCGCTGGCGACACTGGCATTGCGGGCAAAGGGTTCGTCCGTGTCTGGGGTGATGGGCGGCGCTTCCCAGACGAAGGGCCGCTGCGTATGCTTGCTTCTGGGCATGAAAAAACCTCCTTTCGCTGCTATCCAGCATGGCGAAGGGAGGCGATTTTTATGTGGATGATTTGCAAAGCAGCGCAGAAAGCGCATCAGGAAGCGGTTCGTCAAGCGCGATGCGTTCTTTGGTGATCGGGTGAATCAGCGAGAGATGAGCCGAGTGCAGCGCGAAACGGCCGGGGAGCGCGTCATGCTCCGTTCCATAAAGGTAATCACCGGCGATCGGGCAGCCGATATGCGACAGATGAACCCGGATTTGGTGTGTGCGCCCGGTTTCAAGGCGCAGGCGAAGCAACGCACGGCTGCCGCAGGTCTGTTCCACGCGATAATGCGTAACGGCGCGCTGCCCCTCTGTGCGCACGGCGCGCCTTGCGCCTGTGCCGAGGCGGGCGATGGGCGCGTCGATTATGCCCGCGGTCTCCCGCGGGACGCCCTCGGTGACGGCAAGGTATTCTCTGATGAAGCTGCCGGTATGCAGCTGCGCGGTGAGCAGACGCTGCGCATGCGCATGCCTTGCGACGCACATCAGCCCGCTGGTGCCCTTGTCGAGCCGATTGACCGGATGATAGACGAATGTGGCGGGATCGGCATGGAGCATGGCGATAACCTGCTCACGCAGGGTGTCGGTTGCGATGTGGCTGGCCGGCAGCGTGGGCAGCGGCGCGCCCTTGCTGACGATCAGCAGATCCTCGTCCTGGTGCCGGATAAAGGAGGGAGGAAGATTCTGCTGCGGCACAGAGACGGGCGCATCTTCCTGCAGCAGGTCGCTGGGAAGGCGGATTTCAATGATCTCACCCGCATGGACGATTCTGTCCGCGCGCACGGGTATATCGTGAATGCGGATGGCATTGAGCACCTTGAGGCGGCGGAAGGCATGCTGCCCCAGCTGAAACCGGCGGGGGACGACGCTGCGCACAGCGCGCCCGTCATCTTCCTGCGTGACGGTGTAATGCAGCAGCCGCATCGTCTCCCTCCCTTCGCCTGATATGGCGGTATTATACCACAGAGTGCGGTCAATTGACAAAGACTGCACGGAAAGTGTAGAATAAAATCAGATGAAACAGAAATACTGCGCGGCGGCAAGGGCTGTCTGCGCGGAAATGGAGTACGGGTTATGAACGCATATACCGCGTTTGAGCATCGCAGGGAGACGCTTCAGGCGCAGCTGGCGCAGGCGCAGACGATCGACGAGGCGCTCTCCTGCTGCGTGATGGCGCTTGAGCAGGTGGCCTGCGAACTGGCGCAGGACGAGCAGGACGAACAGGCGCGCCAGCGCCAGCAGGCTGTGATGGCGCTGGCCAGGCGCGCGCCGCAGCTTTTGCGCGGCGTGACCGCGCGGGGCGAACTGGTCCTTGAAGAACCTGCGATACAGGAAGAGGCGAAGCAGGACAAGCTGCGCCGCTATGGCATGCTGCTGGGTGCAGGACTATTGGCGTCGCTGGCGGTGCATGAGCTGATCAAGGGAGAGACGCTCTTTGCCGCCTTGCAGCTGGTGGGCGGCGCGCTGGTTCTGCTGTGCGGCATGCGGCAAAGGGAAACGCCTGCCGATGCCCGCGTCAGGGCGCGTGCCGCGGCGATTGCGGATGCGCAAGCGCTGACTCGAATGCTGGGCGAGCTTTGTCAGGCAGCGGATATCTGCGTGAGCGACCTGATGCTGCTTGAGCATGAGGCGGGCGCGGCGCGCCTTTCCGGCACGGCGGACGAGGCGATGATCGATCTGCTTGTGGCGCTGATGGAGGCAAAGGCGAGCGGGCGCGATGAACTGGCGATGCGCAGCCTGTCTCAGGCGGAGCAGTATCTTCGGATGCTGGGTGTGGAGATCGTTCCCTACAGCGAGGAAAGCGCAAGCCTGTTTGATATCCTGCCCACGATGGGCGAGGCAAGGACGATTCGCCCCGCGCTGAAAAAGGACGGCGCATTGCTGCGCCGCGGGACGGCGGCCTGCAGGATGGGCGCTGAAAGGAGCGTGGGCGTATGAAGATACTCGGCTTTGACCTTGGCGATGGCGAAAGCGCTGTCACGCTGCTTGACGAGGATTCCACGGTCGAACCGCGCGTATTGCCGCTGCTGGGGCGCAGCAGCATGCTTTCTGCCGTTGGCCGAAAAGATGGCCGGATTGTGGTGGGCGAGGAGGCAAGCGTGCTCGCGGGCGCAGAGAACGCTGTGGTGCGCTTTAAATCGCGCTACCTGACCGATCCCGCAGCGGCAGGGGATGTGCGCATGTTTGCGCAGGGCGTTATGCAGGAACTGATCAAGACGGAGCCTGCGCTGATGGCACAGGTCTCGCGGACGGTCGTCGGCTGTCCGGCGGGCTGGGGCGAAGGGCGCAGAGAGCAATATGCTGCGCTGATGGAATCGGCGGGTTTTCCGAACGTATCGGTTGTCCCGGAGCCGCGCGCGGCGTTCCTGTATGCGCGCCATGCCCGCGGGCTGAGGGTGGATCCTGCGCTGATGCGCCGCAGCGCGATGGTGATTGACATCGGCTCCTCGACGACGGATTTTGCGTATATCGTCGATGGGCATCAGCAGGATTTGTCGGTCTTTGGGGACACAAATCTGGGCGGCGGCATATTGGATGAGATGATCCTGCGCCGCGCGGTGATTGCATCGCCGGACAGGGAGGCGCTTGAGCGCGTGATGCAGGAGAGCCCGGCATGGCGAAGCTACTGCGAGCTGGAGGCGCGCAGGCTCAAGGAGCGCTATTTCCTTGACGAGGAAAAATGGACGAATACGCCGCTGACGCGGCAGGTTGTCGTCTGCTACGATCAGACGCTGATGCTGGATCTGTCGCTTGACAGGCAGGCTATCGGTGAAATCATCCGCATGCCGTCCGACACGCTGGGCGGGCGCAGCTTCATGGGCTGTCTTGAGGATGCGCTCCTTGCGGCGGCGAAGGTCAGCAGCGCCTGTGTGCCGCAGGTGGTCATCCTCACAGGCGGCGCGTCGCGCATGGCGTTTTTTCAGGAGGCCTGCCGGGATGCGTTTTCCGGGAGTCTTCTGGTGCTCTGCCCCGAGCCGGAGTGTTCTATCGCGCGCGGGCTTGCGTATGCGGGGCGTGTGGATGAGCGGCTTAAGGTATTCAGGCAGGAGGTTGCGTCCATCGCGCGCGGCGAGCGGCTGAGCCGTGTGGTCGCCGCAAGCGTTCACGAGCTGTATGAGCCGGTGGCGCATGCGCTGTTTGAAACGGCAAAGGATTGCGCGGTCAAGTCGGTCAAGGTCTGGCGGCGCGGCGGCGTCAATACGATTGAGCAGCTGGATGCGCTGATGGAACACAACATCGCCAAGGCGTTTTCGGGAGAGGATGCGGTCAAGCGCGTAGAGGGCGAGCTGCGGGCATGGACGGACGAATTGATGCGTACGCTTGAGGGCGAACTGACAAGCCTGTGCATGCGCTGCGGCGTTCCGCCGGAGAAGATGTCCCTCACGGGCGCAAGGATGGATGCATCGCTGGGCGGGGTGAAGATTTCGCTGCTGGATGCGATGGGGATGGATATCGTTTCAGGCCTGATGGGCGTGGTGCTGGCCGTGGTGGGCGCGAGCATTTGCGGCGGAGGCGGCATTGCACTGGTGGGCACGGGCCCGATCGGTCTGATTGCGGGTGCATCGGCCGGCGTGCTGCTGGCGATTATGGGCAAGGGGAGCATGGAGAAGATGCTGCGCGGCGTGCAGCTGCCAGTGCTGCTTCGCCAGCTGGTTACGGACGGTGCGGTGCTCAGCGGCATCGACCGACAGCGCGAGGAGATCGAAAAGGCGATCATCACGGCGCTGGCTGATCCGCGCAGCGGCTTTGCCGCCCGGCTGGTTGCGAGCCTTTCTGAAACGCTGGGCAATCAGATGGAGAAAATGGCGCAGAACGCGGAAATGTCGATCTGCGCGTAAAGCTACAGCCCTTCCGCTGCGATGCTGCGGAAGGGTTTATGCTTGACGCAATGCGTAAAAAGAAGTATGATAATGCTGTATCGTTATGAGAAAATCATGGTGAAGAAATAAAGGGGAATGCCATTATGGAAAAAGAGCAGATTGAGCGCATCAACGAGCTGGCGCGCAAGAAGAAAACCGTCGGCCTGACTGCGGAGGAAATTGAGGAGCAGGCTGCGCTGCGCGCGCAGTATCTGAGGGAGTTCCGCGCGAATATGGAAGCGACCCTGCAGGCCGTGCGCGTGGAGCAGGCGGACGGAACCTATAAGCCGCTTGAAAAGAAGGTTAAGAAGCTCAACTAAAATATACCGTATCCGGCAGAAAACGGGATGAAGGATGGCAGTTTCTTCGTCTTATAAGCACAGGATAAGAGGGTGGGTGAATCACATGAGGAAGAAAGTCATCCGGATCGCGGCATGGCTGCTTGTGCTGGCGCTGCTGCCTGCGCTCGCGCTGGCGGATCGCTTTGCGGTGGTCAGAGGCGGCAGGCTGAACCTGCGTGCCTATCCCAGCGCGGACAGCAGAAGCCTGGGGAAATATGATACGGGCACATGGGTGATTGCGGGCAGCCCGCAGAATGGCTGGTGTCCCGTCAGCACGCTCAGCGGTAAGACGGGTTACATGTCCGCGAATTATCTGAACTTTGGCGCGTATAACGGCGGCGCGACGGTCAAATACGCCAACGGCGGCTATGTCAACCTGCGCAGCGGCCCGTCCCTGTATGACGGCGTGGTGACGCGCGTGCCTTCCGGCTCCGTGGTGAGCATTCAGGGGCTTTACGGCGAGTGGTATTATCTTCAGGTAAATGTACTCGGACAGACGGCCTACGGCTATATGCATGAGTCGTTCCTTGATACCGGCATGACGACGTCCGTTGTCACCACCCGTAACGGCGGCGACGTCAACGTGCGCAGCGGCCCGAATTCAAAGTACGGCAGCATCGGCCAGCTGGCTTCCGGCACGCAGGTGAACGTCCTGCTCAAAGGCAATGGCTGGTATATGATTTCTGCCAACGGGCTGGAAGGATTTATGTCCACGCAGTATCTTTCCGGCAGCGGCAGCACCATTGGCAGCAACACGGGCAGCACGACCACGTCGATGACGGCATGGGTCAACAATCCCAAGAGCACGCAGGTGCTCAACCTGCGCGAGACGGCATCTCAGTCCGCGCGCTCCATCGGTCAGTATCGCAACGGCACAAGGGTCAAGGTTGTCTCCAAGGGTGCGACCTGGTGCGAGGTCTATGTCGGCACGCGCCACGGCTACATGATGACGCGCTATCTCAGCTTTGACGGAAACTACGTCGCGCCGAATTATCCGAGCTATCCAAGCTATCCGAGTTATCCGGGGTATCCGGGTTACCCGACGGTGACGCAGACGCCGGTGTATATCTATCCGACCGCAACTCCGACGCCGGTTTACGTCTATCCGACCTCGACGCCGCTGGTGCAGTATTATACGCCTGTTCCGCAGCAGCCGAGCGCCCCGGAGGATCCCAAGAGCGGCGACACGATCACGCTGGCGATCGCAGCAGGCGGCTCAAGCAACATGATCAACGTCTACAACGACGCGCAGATGACGAGCTACAAGGCGAGCTATCCGCATGGCACGCAGGCGATGATGCTGAAATACGGCACCAATTCCTGTATGATCTATATTGGCGGCGGTGTAGCGCATGTATCTACGTGGAATGTGAATTACTGAGAGAAAACATATGGGACGTACGGGGGATCTTCGGATCTCCCGTATTTTTGCGCATGGATGCCTGTGGATGAAAGAAATAGTAAAAGCATACTGATTGATCCTGAAAAGCAGCATAAAAGAGGTGTAATCCGGTTTGGATTACACCTCTTTGCGTATCTGATTAGCAGTATTCGAGGCCTTTCTGGCCGAAGAATACGGGTTTAAACCGCAGCGAAGCGGAAATGGAGACGGCCACGGGCCGTTTACTTGGTCGGGACGACGGAGGTGCCGTAGGTGTCCTTGATCCACTGGACCATCTCTTCGCTCTGGAGAACCTCAACGAGGGTCTTGAGCTCGGCGCGCTCGTCGCCTTCGCGGACGGCGATGATGTTCGGATACGCGATGTCGGAGGATTCGGTCGCGATGGCGGTGCCGACAACCTCAACGCCGGCCTGCAGCGCGTAGTTGGAGTTGATGATCGCCAGATCGACGTCGGCCAGCATGCGCGGAACAGCGGCGGCTTCGAATTCCTGAACGTCGATGTTCTTCGGGTTCTCGGCGATGTCCAGCACGGTCGCGTTGGTGCCAGCGTCGTTAGACAGGGTGATCAGACCGAGAGCGGCGAGCAGGTTCAGCGCGCGGGCTTCGTTGGTCGGGTCGTTCGGAACGGCGATAACGGCCTTCTCCGGGATGGTATCGATGGTGTAGGCCTTCTTCAGGTTGGAGTAGATGCCCATCGGCTCATAGTGGACAGCGCCGGCGGAGACCAGCTTGGTGCCGTTATCGGCGCAGAAGCTCTCCAGATACGGAATATGCTGGAAGTAGTTGGCATCAAGGTCGCCGGCGTCGAGCTGGAGGTTCGGCTGGACATAGTCGTCAAACACGACGACTTCGAGCTCGATGTCCTTGGCGGCGAGCAGATCCTTCGCAGCTTCGAGGATCTCGGCATGCGGGGTGGAGGAGGCGCCCACGACGAGCTTGGTGGCGGCGCTGGCGGTAGCCAGGGCGCAGACGAGAACGAGGGCCAGAGCGATGGTAAGCAGCTTCTTCATGATGTTTTCTCTCCTTCTTTATGATGGGATTTGAGGTCGATATGTCAAGGCATCTATGCCTTGTAACCAAGAAACAAGTTTTTAAACCGCTGCGAAGCGAACACAGGGTCCGGGGATTGGTCCCCGGCTGGGGTTTGGGGCGGCGCCCCAATGTATCCCCGTTACTCGCGAACGCGCTTATCGGTCTTGCGGGAGATGTACATGCCGATCAGCTGGATGGCCTGCATGAGGACAATCAGCAGGATCACCGTGACGAGAAGCACGTCCGTCTGATAGCGGTTGTAGCCGTAGGAAATGGCGATCTGACCCAGGCCGCCGCCGCCGATGGCGCCGGACATGGCGCTGTAGCCGAGGATCGTGCCGGAGGAAATTGTTGCGCCGACAATCAGCGAGGTCTTGGCTTCGGGGATGATCACCTTGAAGATGATCTCCGGGATCGAAGCGCCCATGGACTGCGCCGCCTCGATGACGCCGGGATCGACCTCAAGCAGGGAGCTTTCGATCATGCGGGCGACATACGGCGCCGCCGCGATGACCAGAGGCACGATCGTCGCCGTGGAGCCGTAGGCCCTGCCGGCGATCAGGCGGGTCAGCGGGATGACGAGAATCATCAGGATGAGGAAGGGAATTGAGCGGAAGATATTGACCACCGCATCCATCACCCGGTAAATGAGCGGGCGGGGCGCAAGGCCCTTCGGCGAGGTGAGCACCAGCGCGATGGCCAGCGGCAGACCCAGCAGATAGGCGAAGAGCGTCGATACGGTGGTCATGTACATCGTATCTCGGATGCCGTCAAGCATGAGGGGAATCATCTTTTCAAGCGCCACCTGAGGTCACCTCCTCCACGCGCAGGCCCTTGCTTTGCAGGTAGTAGATCGCTTTTTCCTGCTGGAGCTTATCCTCCGGCAGCTGCAGGATCATCTGGCCGAAGGCCTTGCCGTTCACATCGCGCGTGTCGGCGTACATGATGTTCGCTGCAACGTGGCATTCCATGGCCAGGCTGGCGATCACGGGGTCGGTGGATGCGCTGCCTTCAAAGACGATGCGGATCATGCGCTCGCCCAGAGAGCCCATATCTGCACCGGCTTTGCGGAAGATGAGCTTCTTTGCCGCCTGAGACTTGGGCTGGGAGAAGACGTCCTCCACGGTGCCGTTTTCCACGAGGTCGCCGTTGTCGATGATCGCAACGTGTGTGCACACGCTTTCAACGACGCTCATCTCGTGCGTGATGATCACGATGGTGATCCCCATCTTTTTGTTGATCTCGCGCAGGAGGTTGAGGATCGAGGTGGTGGTCTGCGGATCGAGCGCGCTGGTAGCCTCGTCGCAGAGGATGATCTTCGGGTTGGTCGAGAGCGCACGGGCGATGGCCACGCGCTGCTGCTGGCCGCCGGACAGCTGGCTGGGGTAGTTATGCTGGCGGTCAGTCAGGCCGACAACCTCGAGCATCTCGTCCACGCGCTTGTCGATATCGGCTTTCTTCATGCCGGCGATTTCCATCGCAAAGGCGATGTTGCCGCGCACGTCGCGCTGCTGCAGGAGGTTGAAATGCTGGAAGATCATGGAAACTTCCTGACGGAGGCTGCGCAGCGCCTTCGGCGTCAGAGAAGCAAGATCTTTGCCGTCGATGACAACGCTGCCGCCGGTCGGCTTTTCCAGGAAGTTGATGCACCGCACGAGCGTCGATTTGCCCGCGCCGGACATGCCGATGATGCCGTAGATGTCGCCCTGATTGATCTCAAGGTTGATATCCTTGAGGGCTTCGACGATCTGGGTTTTGCCCTTGAACGTCTTGCTCAGGTGTCTGAGTTCGATAAGCGCCACAATGCGCGTCTCCTTTCGGCGGCCTAGGCCGTTTATCCTGATCCGATTTGGAATATACCGTTTAGATGATGTTGCAGATGTTTTGTCATGTCGTAGTGACGTTGCCTATTATAGCGCACTTTTCTTTCATAGGCAAACATGATTAAAGTATGGTGTATCATAGAAAAAAGCTATGGAATGGATTGAGACTGGCGGATTTTCGTGCTATAATTAGGTGACCGTTACAGGGAATCGGATACAAAGGAGAAACGCCATGACGCTTCAGCAGCTCAAATATGTCATTGAGGTGGCCGAAAAGGGATCAATCACCGAGGCGGCCAAATCGCTGTTTATCGCGCAGCCCAGCCTGTCTGCCGCGATCCATGACCTTGAGGAGGAGACGGCGACGACGATCTTCGTACGCAAGAGCCGAGGCGTGCTCATCACGCCCGAGGGCGCAGAGTTTTTGGGCTATGCCCGTCAGGTGGTGCAGCAGGCGGCGCTGATTGAAGAAAAGTACATCGCCCGTCAGGCGGTGCGCCAGCGCTTTTCGGTCTCCACGCAGCATTATTCCTTTACCTCAAGCGCGTTTATTGAGCTTGTCAGCGCGCATAGCGATCAGGCGTATGAGTTTACGCTGCGCGAGGGAAAGACGTATGATACGATCATGGACGTCAAAAATCTGCGCAGCGAAATGGGCGTCATCTATCTGAGCACGTTCAACGAGGCCGTCATCAGCAAGACGCTGCGCGAGGCCAATCTGACCTTTTCAGAGCTCTTTGCCGCACGGCCCCATATTTTCGTCGGGCGCAATAACCCGCTTGCCGGGCGTACGAGCGTCACTATGGCGGATCTGGTGCCGCTGCCCTGCCTGACCTATGAACAGGGCGATCAGAATGCGTTTTATTATTCCGAGGAGATTCTTTCCACGCTCAACCACGACAGGAGCATCAAGGTGACCGATAAGGGCACGATCATCGATCTGATGGTCGGTACCGATGGCTATACGATTTCCTCGGGCATCTGCCCGTCCTATCTGCGCGGTGAGGACATCATTTCCATCCCGCTGCAGGTCGACGAGATCATCCGCATCGGCGTCATCACGCATAAGGATTACCGGCCTACGGCGCTGGGACAGGAGTATCTGGACATCCTGCATAGGGTGGTCGGCGATATGAAAAACGAATGAAGCCGCATCAATCAAATAAAGCCCGCCCCGAAAGGGACGGACTTTTTGCGCTTGATGGGGGCAGGTTCCATTACTTTTTGTACTGCTCCATGTGCCGCTTGATGGCTTCAAACGTTTCATCGCTCAGATCGTGTTCAATTTTACAGGCGTCGCGCATAGCGGCTTCGCGGCTCACGCCCAGCAGCATCAGCATATTGGTGAGCAGCTCGTGGCGCTCATACATATGGACGGCAATGCGCTGGCCCTCCTCGGTGAGGAAGATGTGATTGTCCTCGTTGACAGTCACAAGTCCGTGCTCACGCATCTGGCGCAGGGTAATGGAAACCGTGGGACGGGAATAGGATAGATAGGAGCAGATGTCAATGGCGTGCACCTCGCTCTGCTTCTGAGAGAGAATGTAGATGGTTTCGAGATAGTTTTCAATGGCTTCCGATACAGCCATGGGATCACCTCCATGATTCAGCCGCAGATGATTCTGTCGGACGGCTGTAATTGATAGTGTAACACATTCGGCTGCGGTAAACAACAGATCGACTGTTTTTTCGCGCAGCATGGTCTGGAGAAATTTTGAAATTGGCCCAGAAATGATATTGACAACCATTTGTTAGTGTGCTAAAATTCTGATGTTAGTTAGATTTAACAAACTTGCTTCCGGAGGGATGAATGATGAACCTGACAAACGCGCAGGAAGGCAAGGAGTATATCATCAAGAATCTTGTAACCGACGATGAGGAGATGGACGCATTTCTGTTTTCTCTGGGCTGTTATGTTGGCGAACCGATCACAGTCGTCTCGCATCTGAAGGCGGGCTGTGTTGTGTCCATCAAGGATGGTCGCTACACGATCGATCGCCAGCTTGCGTCGGCCATTGAAATCTGATAGATAAAGGCTTGTGCCGGTTTGCCGGTGATCTGGCAATCCGGTTCATTTTTGCACGGTTGTTAGTGAGTGCTAACCAAAGAAAGGGCATATTCATACTGCCGGAGAAGGATATTAGAGGAGGAGACCACCATGAGAATCGCTTTTGCGGGTAATCCCAACAGCGGCAAGACCACGATGTACAACGCGCTTACCGGAAGGAATGAGCGCGTGGGCAACTGGGCGGGCGTCACCGTCGAAAAAAAGGAAGGCGTCATCAAGAAGAGCTACTACGACGGCGGCGAACAGCTGATTGCCGTGGACCTTCCGGGTGCATATTCGATGTCCCCGTTCACAGCGGAGGAGAGCATCACCAGCGCTTATGTCAAGAATGAACATCCGGATGCGATCATCAACATCGTGGATGCGACCAACCTGAGCCGCAGCCTGTTCTTTACCACGCAGCTGCTGGAGCTGGGCGTGCCGGTTGTCGTCGCCCTTAACAAGAGCGATATCAACAAAAGGAAGGAAACCAAGATCGACGCGGACGCGCTTGCTAAGGCGCTGGGCTGTCCGGTTGTGCAGACGATCTCTACATCCTCCGGTCACGAGGGCCTGGCCGACGTCGTCAAGGCGGCGGTCGCGCTCAAGGGCAAGGGACAGAAGGCACCGTACAATCAGGGCGACGTCGACCTGACCAACAAGGCGGCGGTTGTCGAGGCGGACAAGAAGCGCTTCGAGTTTGTCAACAAGATCGTCGCCAAGGTGGAAACCCGCAAGGTGCTCACCAAGGACAAGAACTTTGACGATAAGATTGACGCTGTGCTGACCAATCCGATCGCTGGCATCGCGATCTTCGCCGTTGTGATGTTCCTCGTGTTCGATATTTCCCAGTCCACCTTCGGCCCGTTCCTGGCCGATATGCTGGTCGGCTGGATCGAGGGCTTCCAGGAGATGGTCGCCGGCATGGTCGAGAATGCGCATCCCCTGCTGCAGGCCCTGCTGGTGGATGGCATCATTGGCGGCGTCGGCGCGGTCGTTGGCTTCCTGCCGCTGGTCATGGTTATGTATTTTCTGATCGCGCTGCTGGAGGACTGCGGCTATATGGCCCGCGTCTCTGTCGTGCTCGACCCGATCTTCAAGAAGGTCGGCCTCTCCGGCAAGTCTGTGATCCCGTTCGTCATCGGCACCGGCTGCGCCATTCCGGGCGTTATGGCCTGCCGCACCATCCGCAACGAGCGTGAGCGCCGCGCTACCGCGATGCTCACCCCGTTCATGCCCTGCGGCGCGAAGCTGCCGGTCATTGCGCTGTTTGCCGGCGCGTTCTTTGCGGATGCTTCCTGGGTCGGTACGCTGATGTACTTTGTCGGTATTGCGCTGATCTTCTTCGGTGCTCTGCTGGTGAACAGAATTACCGGCAACAGCAAGAAAAAGTCCTTCTTCATCATGGAGCTGCCGGAGTACAAGATTCCGTCCATCAAGCGCGCGTTCATCTCCATGTGTTCCCGCGGCTGGGCGTATATCGTCAAGGCCGGCACCGTCATCCTCGTGTGCAATACCGTGGTGCAGATCATGCAGGCCTTCACCTGGTCCTTCGCGCTGGCTGAGGCTGCCGATGCCTCCATTCTCGCTTCCGTCGCCCGCCCGTTCTCCTATCTGCTGATCCCGGTCATCGGCGTCGCCTCCTGGCAGATGGCTGCGGCCGCTGTCACCGGCTTCATTGCCAAGGAGAATGTCGTCGGCACGCTGGCGGTTTGCTTCGTTGGCCTTGAGAACCTGATCGACACCGAAGAGCTGGCCCTGATGGAGGGCGCCGGCGCCGAGGTTGCCACCGTGTTTGCGATCACCAAGGTCGCTGCGCTGGCCTACCTGATGTTCAACCTCTTCACCCCGCCGTGCTTCGCTGCGCTGGGCGCGATGAATTCCGAAATCAATGACCGCAAGTGGTTCTGGGGCGGCGTGGCGCTGCAGTTTGCCACCGGCTTCACTGTGGCCTTCATGGTTTACCAGATCGGCACCCTTATCACCACGGGCGCGCTGGGCGCTGGCTTCTTCCCGGGCCTGATCGTTGTGATCGCGATTGTCGCTTATATCGTCAGCCTGATCCGAAGGGCTGACGCAAAGCTTGCGGCGGAGTATGCGCTCAAGGGCAGGAAGTAAGGCTTTTGCAAGGAGTACATAAATGGTTAATCTGATTTTGATTCTGATTCTCGCTCTGATCGTTGGCGCGGCCATTGCCTATATCTACAAGGCGAAGAAGAGCGGCGCCAAGTGCATCGGCTGCCCGGACAGCAAAACCTGCTCGTCGGGCTGCGGCTGCTGCTCAGGATGCCGGAATGGCGGAAAGTAAAGCGCGCCTGACGGGGATTTTATAGTTTTGAACCCGGAACCCCATTGGATTGCTTCGCATAGGATGATGCGGGGTGATGCAATGGGGTCCTTTTTCTTTGCCGGAGCAGGCACCATGTTTACGTTTATGATGACCGTGCTGGGTGCAGCGGCGGTTTTCTTTTTCAGAAATCAAATCAGCGACCGGGCGCAGCGGCTGACCATGGGATTTGCCGGCGGCGTGATGAGCGCGGCGGCGGTGTTCAGCCTGATTGTGCCTGCGGCGGAGCAGGCGCAGGCGATGGGAAAGCCGGCGTGGATGATCTGCGCTAGCGGCGTGCTGCTGGGCGCAGGGGTGATTGCCCTGATGGAACTTGTGCTTGGGCGCTTTCGGATGATCCGCAAAGCGGGAGAGACAAAGCAGCGCGCTGCGATGGTGGTTGCCGCCGTGACGCTGCATAATATCCCGGAGGGCATCGCCGTCGGGCTGGCATTTGCGCTGGCGGCGAATGCGGGCGGCGGGGCGCTGGCGGCTGCCGCGGCGCTTGCGCTGGGCGTAGGCATACAGAACATCCCGGAGGGCGCGGCCATTTCTCTGCCGCTTCGGCAAAGCGGTATGAGCCGGGGGCGGAGCTTTGTCTTTGGCGCGCTGTCGGGCGTGGTGGAGCCGCTTGCCGGCGCTGCTGCGGTGCTGCTGACGGGCGCCATGCAGGCGCTGCTGCCGGGGATGATGGCCTTTGCCGCGGGCGCGATGCTGCTGGTTACGTTTTCGGAGATGATTCCTCTGGCGGGGCGCGGGCGCGACGGCGCGGCTGCGGCGCTGGCGGGGTATGTGCTGATGATGGCGCTGGATATCGGCCTTGGCTGATCTGCTGCCGGCGATAAAGAAATCGTCCAATTTGGCGATCGGTCAGCCTGTGCCCTTGCTTTTTCGGTGGCGAACGGGTATAATAAGCGCAGCACGGCATACCGTGCGGACAGGAGGATTTATCATGACCCCGGAACAGATGGAAGAGCGCGACGTCGTAGAATTTGTGGACGACGAGGGCAATACGCTTCTGCTGGAAGTGATGGATTATTTCTTCTATAACGGCGAGGAATTTGCCGCGCTGTGCGACGCGAAGGAAGAAGCGGAGGACGACGATTCGGACGACGATCCGGTCTATATCATGAAGATCAACAGCTTCGTCGATGAGAACGGCGAAGAGATGGAAGAGTTTGTCCCGCCGGAGGAGGAGCTGATGGAGAAGCTGATCTCCGTCGTGCGCACCCGCTTCATGGATGAAGACGGCGAGGACGAGGATGAAGAATAAGCGGTAACGCGCGGAAACACGCGGAGCGGAACATGTTCCGCTCCGCTTTTTCTTGGGACGAGGGAACGATAGGGCTGCCGCCCTAAGACCTGCCTGAGGGATATCTCCCTCAGACTCCCTTCTTCGCTTCGCGCATGCGCGAAGCGGCGGTTTAAGGAATTGCCGCTTAAAACTGTCGCGCAGCGAAGAAGGGTCAAGGGATGAAATCCCTTGCAGGGGTATTGGGGACGGCGTCCCCAATACGTATCTTCATGGAGGAAAAGATGAACGACCTGCTGAAACTGAAGATCGAGCGGCTGCCCACCTGTCCGGGCTGCTACCTGATGAAGAGCGAGGGCAGGATCATTTACGTCGGCAAGGCCATCAACCTCAAGAACCGTGTCAGCCAGTATTTTCATAAGAACCGCGATCACACGATCAAGGTTCGCACGATGGTGGCGCGCATCGATGATTTTGATATCGTGCTTTGTGATACGAACCTGGAGGCGCTGATTCTTGAATGCAACCTGATCAAGCTGCATAAGCCGCAGTACAACATCCTCCTCAAGGACGATAAGCATTACCCGTACCTGCGCATCGATGTGACGCAGGATTATCCGCGCGTGGAGCTTGTCCGCCGGGTGGAGAAGGATAAGGCGCGGTACTTTGGCCCGTACATGGGTGCAACGGGTGTGCGCGAGGTGATGGATGTGCTGCGCGGCCTGTTTCCCCTGCGCACATGCGCCATGGCGATCAGACCGGCCATGAACAAACGCCCCTGCCTGCATCATCAGCTGGGCGAATGCCTTGCGCCCTGCGCCGGCAAGACCACGCCGGAGGAATACGGCAGGGTCGTGCAGGAGGTCATCGATTTTCTCAGCGGAAAAAGCGACGGGGTCATGAATCGCTTGCAGGCGCAGATGATGGACGCGGCAAGGAACATGCGCTTTGAACAGGCGGCGCAGATCCGTGACAGGATAAAGGCGGCGCAGGGGCTGCTTGAACGGCAGAAGGCGATCAATGTTCGTGGAGGCGATCAGGATATCCTCGCCTGCGCGACGGACGAGCTTGATGCGATGGTCGAGGTTGTATTTGTGCGCGGCGGGCATATGATCGGCGCGGAGAACTATGCGCTGGAGGGTGCGGGTGATCAGAGCTGCGCGCAGATTCTTGCGCAGTTCGTCCTGCAGTTTTATGATGATGGCAGGCAGCCAGCCAGCGAGGTGCTGTGCATGGAGCTGCCCGAGCAGGCGGAGGACATCGCCAGCGTGCTGAGCCAGCGCAAGGGCGCGAAGGTTGTGCTGCATGAGCCGCAGCGCGGCGCCAAGCACAAGCTTGTTGAGCTGGCGCAAAAGAACGCAAGCGATGCGCTGCTCAAACGCAACGCCCATCTCTCCCGGCAGCAGGAGCGGACGACGGGCGCCTGCGCGGCGCTTGGCGAAGTTGTCGGCATGGATCGCGTGCCGCGGCGTATTGAGGGCTATGACATCTCCAACACGCAGGGCGATCAGTCCGTGGGCGCGATGGTGGTGGCGATTGACGGCAAGCCTGCGCCGAAGGAATACCGCATCTTTAAAATCAAAACTGTCGAGGGCGCAAACGACTTTGCCTCGCATTACGAGGTGATGAGCCGAAGACTTGCGCGCGCGAAGGAAGAACGGGAGCGGCTGATGGCGGAAGGAAAGCTGAATCCGGACGGCACGCTGCCCGAGGGTGCGCCGGAGCTGTCCGGCTTTGCCGCCCTGCCGGATCTGATCCTGATCGACGGCGGCGCGCAGCAGCTGCGTTTTGCGCGCGAGGCGATGCATGCGCAGGGATTCAGTATCCCGATGTTCGGCCTGGCGGAACGGCTTGAGGAGATCTTTTTGCCCAATCAGGAGCAGAGCATCCTGCTTGACAGAAAGAGCCCGGCGCTGCACCTCATCCAGAGAATCCGCGACGAGGCGCACCGCTTCGGTATCACGCACCACAGAAACCTCCGGCAGAAGGCGAGCATTCATTCAACGCTTGAGGATATTCCCGGCATCGGCAAGACGAGAAGGCGTGCGCTGCTGACGCATTTCAAATCCATCAAGCGGATTGCGGAGGCAAGCGTCGAGGAGCTTTGCGGGGCAGAGGGTATCGGTCCTGCACAGGCGAAGATCATCTGGGCGCATTATCATGCGGAAGAAAAGGAAAGCATGGACCCGTAAAATCCAGTAAAGAAGGACGAAGCGCCGCTGCGAAGCAAAATCCGCACCGGCGCTTTTTTTCTTTGTCTGTTTGTGATAAGATGGTAAAAGAAGCGATGGAAGATCCGGAAAAGACAGGGGGAAGAGCATATGCTTGCCAGCGTACACAGCATGGGCCTGACCGGCATCGAAGGATATCTGGTCACGGTGGAGGCGTACAGCGCGGACGGGCTGCCGATGTTTGAGATTGTCGGTCTCCCGGATGCGGCTGTCAAGGAGAGCCGCGAGCGTGTGCGTGCGGCGATGGCGTCCTGCGGCCTCGCGTTTCCGGTTGCGCGGCTGACGGTCAACCTTGCGCCGGCGGACGTGAAGAAGGAAGGCCCGGCATATGACCTGCCCATCGCGCTGGCGATTCTTTCGGCGAGCGGAATCCTCGATGCGGACGCCTTTTTGGGCGTCGCGGCGGTGGGGGAATTGTCGCTTTCCGGCGGCGTGGTCGGCGTGCGCGGCGCGCTGTCCATGGCGATTGCCGCGCGTGAACGCGGCGTACATACGCTGCTGATGCCGGCGGAAAACGCCCGGGAGGCGGCATGCGTGGAGGGTGTAGAGATTCTGCCGGCTGCGCATCTGCAGGAGGCGATCGATCACCTGCGTGGCAGGAGGCGCATCGAACCGGTCAGGACGGTTCCCTATGGCCAGATGATCCGCGAGCATAAGACGCCGTCGGATTTTGCCGACGTGCGCGGGCAGAGAAGCGCCAAGCGCGCGCTGGAAATTGCCGCGGCAGGCGGGCACAATGTGCTGATGATCGGCCCGCCGGGCAGCGGAAAGACGATGATGGCGCGCTGCCTGCCGGGGATTCTGCCGGATATGACGCTTGAGGAAGCGCTGACGGTTACGCGCATCCACAGCGCGGCGGGCACGCTGCGCGGGGGGAATGGGCTGATGCTTGAGCGGCCGTTCCGTTCGCCGCATCATACGGTGAGCGCCGTGGCGCTGGTGGGCGGCGGAAGCAAGGCAAGGCCGGGCGAAATCAGCCTGGCACATGGCGGCGTCCTCTTCCTTGACGAGCTGCCGGAATACGACCGCGCGGCGCTGGAGGCCATGCGCCAGCCGCTGGAGGATGGCTTTGTGAGCGTCGTCCGCGTGAGCGCACAGGCCAGATATCCCGCAAGGACAATGCTTGTAGCGGCGATGAATCCCTGCCCCTGCGGGCATTACGGCTCAAAAACGCAGCAGTGCCGCTGCAAGCCAAGCGAAATTGCGCGGTATCTCTCGCGGATCTCCGGGCCGCTGCTTGACCGCATCGATCTGCAGCTGGAAGTAAATGCCCTGCCGGTGAAGGAGATCACCTCCGGCAGCGCGGAGGAACCCTCGAGCGCCATCCGCGCGCGCGTTCAGGCCGCCAGAAGCCGCCAGCAGGAACGCTATCGCGAGACGGGCATCGCCTGCAACGCGGAGATGACGGCGCGGCAGGTGAATGAAATCTGCACGCTTGACAGCGCATGTCAGGCGCTGATTGAGCGCGCGTGCGAAAAATACGACATGTCCATGCGCGCTGTGTCGCGCACGATGAAGGTCGCGCGGACGATCGCGGATCTGGCGGGAGAGGAAAAGATTGGCAAGGCGCATGTGCTTGAAGCGCTGGCATACCGCAACCTTGAGGGGGATTACTGGAGATAAGGGAGGAACGGACGATGACTTACACGAAGGAATATCTGGATAAGATCCAGAAGGAACTCAATACTGCCGTCCTGTGCGATATTCTCGATGATCTGGGCTATCGCCATCAGGCGATGAACGGCAGCCTGTATCCGCTGGAGGAGGATTATAAGCTCGTGGGCGTGGCGCATACGATCCTGGCTTACGATGTGTTCGAGCAGCCGACGCAGGCATATGCGACCGAGATCGAAGCGGTGGACGCCTTGCAGCCCGGCAGCATCGCCGTGTGCGTGAACAAGAGCTGCAACAACGGCATCTGGGGTGAACTGATGACCAACGCTGCGATTGCCCGCGGGGCGCGCGGCGCGATTATCGACGGTGCGATCCGGGATATCACGCAGATCAAGCAGCTTAGCGACCGGTTTATGATCTTCACCAAGGGCCGCAATCCGCTCGATTCGAAGGGCCGCTGCCTCGTGGCGGATTACAATTGCCCGGTGGAGTGTGACGGCGTGCGTGTCTGCCCGGGCGATCTGCTCTTTGCGGATATCGACGGCATTGTCGTCGTGCCGGAAAAGCTGGTGGAAGAGGTCACCCAAAAGGCATTTGAAAAGATCGCCGGCGAGAATCTCGTGCGCGACGCGCTGCGCAGCGGCATGCTCCTGAGAGACGCATTCGCCAAGTACGGCATTCTGTAAGCTTGTTTGCAAATCCTGTTGTTTTGTGATATAATATAACCATCACAGGACAAGGGGGATTTGCATGATGAAAAAGTTTGTCGAATATGGGAAGCTCTCCAAAAAGCAGAAAAGGGAAATCGACAAGGCGAGACGCATGACCTGGGGCGATGTGAGCCCGGTAACGAAAAAGGTCGAAAGCGCAAAGATCTACAACCGAAAGAAACACCAGCGAAGGGATTGGGAATCCGGCGCTGGTGTTTTTGTGTTGATGGGAATATAAACATGATGGGACAGCACGCATGTTTTGTGGTAAGATAATGGGAGCTTAACGGGGCGAGACGCCCGGAACGGAGAAAATATGATTCAGAAACGCGATATCCTCTTTACGCCTGCGAATGAAATGCGCACGCTGCATATCTACCTGCCGGACGACTATGAAAGCAGCGGCGAACACTATCCGGTCATGTACTTCTTTGACGGACATAACCTCTTTTTCAACCATGATGCGACATATGGCAAGAGCTGGGGCCTCAAGGAATTCATGGACGGCTGGGAGAAGAAAATGATCATCGTCGGCGTGACCTGCTCGATGACCAACCGCCTTGTGGAATACTGCCCATATCACTTCACCAAGGGCTTCCTTGGCGAGATCGTCGGAACGGGACACGCGACCCTGCAGTGGATGATCGACGAGCTCAAGCCTGTCATCGACCGCGATTACCGCACGATGCCCTTCCGCGAGTGCACGGCCATCGGCGGCTCAAGCATGGGCGGTCTGATGAGCCTGTATGCGGCGGTGAAGTTCAACAACTGGTTCTCCAAGGCGGCGTGCCTGTCGAGCACCATCGGCCCGTGCATGGAGGATTTCCGCGAGGATATTGCGGCGTGCGCCATGTCCCCGGATACGCGCGTGTATCTTTCCTGGGGCACGGAGGAGGGCGGCGGATCCAAGCTCTATCCCAGAAGCGACACCAATTCCATCATGGCTACGCGCAACGGCGAGCTGGCCGCGCGCATCAGCGAAAAGGGCTGTATGACGCGCATCTACGGTCAGCCCGGCGGGCATCACTGCGAGGCGGACTGGGAGAAGCAGGTGCCTTCGTTCATGAATTTCCTGTGGATGAACAGATAAGCTGCTTATACTGCCGCGAAGCGAAGAAGGGGTGAAATCCCCGGATGGGCTTGGGCGATAGCCCAACGTTCCCCGTTAAAAGGATAACCGTTTCAGAGCAAGGCTGACGGCGTCAGCCTTACAATTGAAACGGACTTCAACCGCATAATCACCGGTCTTTTACACATACTCTCTCTATAAAAAGGAGATGGTATGCTTGAAAAAGGCCGGTTTTATTGTATTGGTTCTTGTGCTTTTATTTGGAATGAGCGGCTGTATGAGGCGAACGGCGGGTACGGATACCCCTGCGCTGCCGCAGCCGCAGAATACGACGGCGATGCAGGCAAGGGCGGGCGCGTCGCCGGGGAAGGGGGCGGCGGAGCTGGTGCCGGAAAAACTTGAGCGCAATAGCGCGGGCGTTCCGGTGCTCCGCGTTTACGATGTCAAGCGGGAAAAGCTGATCGAGGAATCGGTGGAGGAATACCTGCCGGCCGTTCTGGCCGGGGAGATGGCGGGCGACTGGCCGCTGGAGGCGCTCAAGGCGCAGGCGATTCTCGCGCGGACGTTTGTGCTGCAATTTGTTTCGCAAAAGGAGTCGCGCTATGAGGGCGCGGACATTTCCACGGACATTGAGGAGGCGCAGGCCTATGACGCCGCAGGTGTGAACGAGCGCATCCGGCAGGCAGTAGAGGAGACGCATGGCCTTGTGCTCAACAGCGGCGGCGAGCTGCCCTATGCGTGGTTTCATGCGCATTCCGGCGGATTGACAGCGCGCGCGAAGGAGGGGCTCGATTACGAGAAGGACGAGCCCGGCTACACGCAGTGCGTCAAGGGCATGGAAAACGACGAAGCGCCAAGCGAGGCCGCACATTGGCAGGCGGCATTTACGATGGACGAGGTGATGGCAGCGGCGAAGGATGTTGGCGCAAAGGTGGAGGAGGTGACAAGCGTCTCCATCGGCCAGCGCGGCGAGAGCGGCCGCGCGATGACGCTGCTCGTCTCCGGCAAGGAGGTGTCCGCGCCGGCGTTTCGCATTGCCATCGGCTCCACGAAGATGCGCTCCTGCCTGCTGGAGAGCCTGAGAATCGAGGACAATCAGGTGAAGATGGCAGGGCGCGGCTATGGGCATGGCGTGGGCATGAGCCAGTGGGGCGCATATGCGATGGCGAAAGCCGGGAAAACGGCGGAGGAGATTGTGACGCATTATTTTACAGGCGTAACGCTTGACCGGGCTTGGGAATGATGAAAATTTTATCGAAATCTGAAAAAATCTGTTGACATGCCGCATGCTCCGTTGTATAATACATAACGTTGACGGGGCATTAGCGCAGTTGGTAGCGCGTTTGAATGGCATTCAAAAGGTCAGGGGTTCGACTCCCCTATGCTCCACCAAGACCTCAGCTAACGCTGAGGTTTTTTTATACGCTGAGAATCATGATGCAGAAACCGGGAGTCGAACCTGGGCCAGCAATGAATGACGTGCCAGTGGCACGCCAGAACTGGCCTGACCGAGCGCCGGCGAGGCGCGAGAGGAGACTCCCCTATGCTCCACCAAGACCTCAGCTAACGCTGAGGTTTTTTTATACGCTGAGAATCATGGTGCAGAAACCGGAAGTCGAACCTGGGCCAGCAATGAATGACGTGCCAGTGGCACGTCAGAACTGGCCTGACCGAGCGCCGGCGAGGCGCGAGAGGAGACTCCCCTATGCTCCGCGGCTGCAATGATCACATACTTTACTGTCTTCGCCTTGGGAGGCACTTATGAAGCAAAACGTCATGGACATGACCCGCGGCCCAATCATGCCGCAGCTGGTCAAATTCGGCACGCCCGTGCTGCTGGGCATGATGTTCCAGCGCATCTATAATTTTGTCGATGTGTTCATCGTCGGCCATTATCTGGGCGATGAGGCGCTGGCGGCGGTGAGCATCGCAGGCTCGGCGATGTATCTGCTGATGTCGCTGATGATGGGCCTGACGACGGGCGTGAGCATCGTCATCGCACAGTACTACGGCGCAGGCGAGGAGGCAAAGGTCCGTCAGACATTCGCCAGCTCCATCTTCGTCGCGCTGGGCATGACGGCGCTGATCACGGCCTTCGGCATGCTGGGTGCAAAGGGGCTGCTCGGCCTTTTGCAGACGTCCGATGCGCTGATGGCGAATGCGCATACCTATCTGATGATCATCTTTGCCGGCTGCTGCGGCACGATGCTCTATAACTGGATTTCCGCCGTGATGCGCTCGCTGGGCAATTCTGTGATTCCGCTTGCTGCACTGATTCTCTCAAGCGTGCTCAACATCGCGCTGGATATCCTGTTCATCGCTGTGATTCCCATGGGCGTGGCGGGCGCGGCGCTGGCTACGGTGCTTGCGCAGGCGATTGCAGGCCTGGTCTGCCTGATCTATGCCTACAGGATTCTGCCGATGCTGCGGCTAAAGCGCAGCGAGCTGCGCATGAACCCGTATATCGCAAAGCAGATTCTGACCTACGGCATCCCGACGGGCCTGCAGATGAGCATCATTTCCATCTCTGATATGGCGCTGCAGGCGAAGATCAATACCTACGAGACGGCGCTGATCGTCGCCTATGGCATTGCGACGAAGGTCGAATTCCTTGGCTGGCAGCTGGCAGAGGCCATCGGCACGTCGCTGGGCACCTTCGTTGGACAGAACGTCGGCGCGGGGGATTATAAACGCGTGCGTCAGGGCGTGCGCTGCGCCTATGGCATCCATTTTGTCTGCTATGGCATTTTCTGCCCGGTTGTGTGGATATTTGCAGGACCGATCATGGGCATGTTCACGGAGTCTGCCGCGTCGATTGCATACGGCGTAGAGTACATGCGCATCTTCAGCTTCTTCTTCCTGATTGGCGGAACGATGTGCATCTATCACAATATTCTGCGCGCGTCCGGCGATGTGAAGATGACGCTGGCGATGGGCATAAGCGAGGTTGTCACGCGCATCAGCTTCACGTTCCTGTTTACGGTGTGGATGGGTTATCGCGGCCTGTGGTGGGTATCGCCGGTCACGTGGGTCTGCGCGGTGGCGATCGGCGCGGTGCGCTATTACTCCGGCAAGTGGGAAGAGATTGCCAGAAAGAATGCAGTGGCGCGCTGACGGGCCGTGTAAATCTGATATTTTCCCGCAGAATGGGACTTGTGCTTTTTCGCCCGCGTTGCTATAATATGGGCGTACGCTGACGGAGAAGGCGAATGACCGCGATCCTCAGAGAGCGCGCCCACGGCTGCAAGGCGCGCGTTCGCAGGCATGACGCTCCGGCCTCCCGAGTACGCGGAGAACGCATGATCCAGTCATGAAATCCGCCGGGCGCTCCCGATACAGAGCAGACAAGGATACAGAGGAAATCCGTCTGTATTGAAGCAAGGTGGTACCGCGAAGTTCAGCTTCGCCCCTGCATAAGGGGCGAGGCTTTTTCTTTTGCATAGGCGGTGCCAGCTGTTAGAGTTTTTGCGTAATTTCCTAATGATTTCATGAAGGAGAAAAGATATTATGAAGCTCAAGAATCTCGTTTCCAAGCGTTATAAGGAGACCCCGGCCGATTGTGTCATCGCCAGCCAGGCGCTGATGATGCGCGGCGGCTACATCAAGCCCGTCGGCAACGGCATTTATACCCTGTTCCCGGTGACCAAGCGCATTACCTCCAAGATCGAGAAGATCATCCGCGAGGAGATGGACCGCATCGACGGCCAGGAGCTGATGTTCCCGGTGGCGATGCCGGCGAGCATCTGGCAGGAGTCCGGCCGCTATGACTCCATCGGCAGCGAGCTGCTGCGCTTCACCGACCGCTCCGGCGCGGGCATGGTGCTGGGCATGACCCATGAGGAAGCGTCCGTTCATTTCGTGCGCGACGTTGCCGACAGCTACACCCAGTATCCGTTCATGATCTATCAGATTCAGACCAAGTTCCGCGATGAGCCGCGCTGCCGCGGCGGCCTGATCCGCGTGCGTGAATTCACCATGAAGGATGCGTACTCCTTCCACACCTCTCAGGAGGATCTGGAGCGCTACTATCAGGTCTGCTATGACGCGTACAACCGCATCTTCTTCCGTGCGGGCGTGGGCGACGTCGTCGCTGTCGCGTCCGACAGCGGCATGATGGGCGGCAAGGTTTCCCACGAGTATATGCTTCTCACTCCGGTCGGCGAGGATACCATCGTCCTGTGCCATGACTGCGACTATCGCGCTAACATGGAAGCCGCGCCCTGCATCGTCACGAACGAGGCCGGCGAGATGGCGGAGCTCACCAAGGTTGAAACCCCGAACGTCAAGACCATTGAGGATCTGTGCGCGTTCCTGAATGTGACTGCCAAGCAGTGCTGCAAGGCCGTCGTCTATCAGGAGAATCTGACCGACAAGTATGTCGTCGCCTTCCTGCGCGGAGATCTTGATATCAACGAGACCAAGCTGCGCAATCACATCAAGGCCGAGATCCATCCGGCGGAGATCACCATGGAGAGCGGCATCTGCGCCGGCTTCATCGGCCCGAAGGGCCTGCCGGCCGATGTTCGCGTGGTGTTTGATGCTTCCCTCAAGGGCGTGAATGCCTTTGTGACCGGCGCGAACGAGACCGACGCGCACTACACCGGCTTCAATATCGCGCGCGAGATGGGCGAGGTGGAGTATGTCGATGTGGCAAAGGCGTATGACGGCGGCATTTGCCCGGTCTGCGGCAAGCCGAGCGTGTATACCTCTCGCGGCATCGAGGTCGGCAACATCTTCCAGCTGGGCACCAAGTACACCGAGAGCATGGGCATGACCTATGTCGATCAGGACGGCACCCTCAAGCACCCGATCATGGGCTGCTATGGCATCGGCGTGGGCCGTCTGGCCGCTTCCGTGTGCGAGGCGCATCGCGACGATTATGGCCCGATCTGGCCGATCTCCATCGCGCCGTGGCAGGTGCATCTGTGCTCCCTGCGCGCGGACAATGAGGAGGTTGCCGCGATGTCTAAGAAGATCTATGACGAGCTGACCGCCAAGGGCGTTGAGGTCATCTGGGATGACCGCAGTGTTTCCGCCGGCGTCATGTTCTCTGACGCCGACCTGTTCGGCGTGCCGGTGCGCGTGGTCGTCAGCCCGAAGGGCCTGAAGAACGGCACCATCGAGATCTCCGCCCGCGACAAGTCCATGCAGGAGAAGAAGCCGGTGGACGAGGCCGTCGAGTTTGTGTACAACTACGTTGTGGATGAGCTGGCGAAACTCAACTGCCGCCTGTAAAAGCGAATCAAAAGCGGGCCGCTTTCCCATGCTGGGAGAGCGGCCCGCTTTGTGTTATGTGTTTTGCCGCGCCCTTTTCTTTTTCGGCTTCGGTCCGACGAGTCTGTAGCTCTCGTCGATCAGATGCAGGATTTCGCTGTCGGTCATGCTGCCGTCGAGGATGATGGAGATCCAGTGCAGCTTATTCATGTGATAGGCCGGAACGACGGCGGGATAGACGGTCTTGAAGAAATCGCCCCAGTTGGGCTCGGCCTTGACGTTGATCCACACCCTGCCCTCGCGCTCATAGACCGAGGCGAACATCTTCTTGTTGCAGTGCCTGCGGATGACGGCCCAGCTGTCAAGCCCGAAAGGATAATCCTCATAGCTGTCCGGCAGCGTCAGGCAGGCGTCGATGGCTTCGCGGATCGTCTGCATATCATGCGCCTCCTTCGCCCGGCGTGCTTTCCTGCGCACGGGAGATGATGTAGAAGGAATAGATGTGGATGTTCGGTACGTTTTCAAGCCGCACGCGGAAGAAGCCCGGTTCGAGGATTTCGATATACCCGTTTTTATCCCTGCGGTATTGCGCGCGCATATCGGAATCCATGATGTACAGGTATTCATCGTCTGCGCCGGCGAGGAAGAGATAGTGCGATGTGTCGGTGAAGATGCCCTTTTTGACGGTGGTGATGACGCTTGCGCCGGCGCGCAGCGCAGCGAGCGCAGTATCCCAGTCCTTTGCGCCGAGATAATCAAGGCCGTAATCGTCTGCGAGCGCATTGAACAGGAAGATCTTGGTGCCGTCCTCGTCTTTCAGCCGGAGCTGATACGTATGATCGTTGTTGCCGGTTGCATACGAGGCAAAGACCACGGGCAGCCACTGGAAGAACTCCTCTCCGCTGGCGGGGGAGTATTCGCGGTGTCGGGGGTCGCTGGTGCCGTATCTCGTGCGGCGGTAGCGTTCGTCGCAGAAATCGCCGTTGACCGAGCAGGAACAGAAGGCATAGTCCTTGACAGAACCCTTGGCATGGGCGAGCAGCGCGGGCAGATCGTCCGGACTCAGCTGCTTAGCGATGGCCATGGCGGCGGTTGTCGGGCCGCAGCCCCCGTCGCGGAAGCGCCGCCGCGTCTTGGTGGGATTGGGTTCATAATACATGTTTTCCCAAAGCGGATCCGTCTGCGCATAATACTGCACAGGGCCGACGCCGGGCACGTCAATCGGGCGGCTGTAGGCATCAAAGTCTTGCTGGGCCTGTTTGGCCAGTGCGATGCACGGCAGAGCAAGCAGGAGCAGAGCGATTGTCAGAATTCGTTTCATCACAGCCGGCCTCCGTTTCAAAGTGATGTGCGTATACAAAAAACAGTATACGCCAATTTGCCTGAAAAGGGAAGGAGGAAAAGTTATCCGGTCGTCCGCCGTTGCATGAACGCATCATCTGCGGTATAATGAAAGAAAAATGCAGGAGGCATCATGATGGAGCTGAAAACCATTCTTTCCATGGTCGATCATACATTGCTTAAGCCTGAATCCACCTGGCCGCAGATTCAGGAGATCTGCGACGATGCGATTCAATACGGCACCGCCACGGTCTGTATTCCGGCGAGCTATGTCGCCCGCTGCAAGGCATATATGCAGGAAAAGGGCAGCAGCGTTGGCGTTTGCACGGTCATCGGCTTCCCGACAGGGTATTCCACCACGGCGGCCAAGGTCTTTGAGGCGGCGGACGCGGTGGCTGGCGGCGCGGATGAGGTTGACATGGTCATCAACATCGGCATGCTCAAGGACGGACGGGACGACGAGGTCCTTGCTGAGATCAATGCGATCAAGGATGCCTGCAGCGGCAGACCGCTCAAGGTCATCATCGAGACCTGTCTGCTTACGCGGCAGGAGAAGATCCGCATGTGTGAAATCGTGAATCAATCCAAGGCAGACTTCATCAAGACCAGCACGGGCTTCTCGACTGCGGGCGCGACGTTTGACGATGTTGCCCTGATGGCGGAGCATATGCAGCCGGGCAAGGGAATCAAGGCGGCCGGCGGCATTTCCAGCCTTGACGACGCGGAGAAATTCATCGCGCTGGGCGCGACGCGCCTGGGCACCAGCCGCATTGTCAAGATCGTCAAAAACGAAGAGGCGACCGGCTATTAAGCGCTCGGTTTTCTAAAAAATAGCAGGAAAAAGTGTCAAAAAACGTTGACAGCGGAAGCATTTGCTGGTATCATAGGAAGGCAAGCCGCTCGGGGCTGGTTTGTTAAAGTGCGCAGAAATCTGCGCCTACCTAAACCCGGCGAGTAAATATTAGGAGGCACCATATGTACGCTATTATTGCGACTGGTGGCAAGCAGTACCGCGTGAGTGAGGGCGACGTGCTCTACATCGAGAAGATCGATGCCGAAGTCGACTCCACCGTCTCTTTTGACGTTCTGCTCCTGGGCAACGAGGGCGACGTCAAGGTTGGCACCCCGGTTGTCGAGGGTGTGAAGGTTGAGGGCAAGGTCGTCGGCCAGGTTCGTGGCGACAAGATCATCGTCTTCAAGTACAAGTCCAAGAAGAACTATCGCCGTAAGCAGGGCCATCGTCAGCCGTACACCAAGGTGGAAATCACCAAGATCGGCTAATTCGCGATGACCACCATCACGGTCTATACTCTTGACGGCGGCATGCTCAAAGGCTATGAGGCCGGAGGACATGCAGGCGGCAAGAGAATACGGGGATATGATCTGGTTTGCTGCGCGGTATCCGCGCTGACGCAGACCGGCGTGAACGCCCTTTGCTCGGTGGCCGGGGTTACACCGGAGGTCGAGGTCAGGGACGGATATCTGAAATGCATCCTGCCTGAGGGCATGGATGAAAAGCAGAACATGGACGCGCAGATCGTCCTCCGTACGATCATGACAGGACTGACAGACATTCAGAAAATCTATCCGAACCTGATTCGGATACAGCAAAAAGAATGGAGGCAAGCAGATGCTTACGATGAATCTTCAGCTCTTCGCGCATAAGAAGGGCACCGGTTCTTCCCATAACGGCCGCGACAGCGAGTCTAAGCGACTCGGCGCCAAGCGTGCGGACGGCCAGTTCGTTCTGGCGGGCAACATCCTGTACCGTCAGCGTGGTACCCACATTCATCCCGGCAACAACTGCGGCATCGGCGGCGACGACACCCTGTTCGCCCTGGTGGACGGCGTGGTTCGCTTCGAGCGCAAGGGCAAGAACAAGACCCAGTGCTCCGTGTACCCGGTCGCGCAGTAATCCGATCAGCAATTGAATTGCGATTGAATGAGGAAATGACAGAGCATCGAGTTTCGGTGCTCTGTTTTTTGTTTGCTCAGAAGAACCGTGGAAAACAGCAGGCTGCCGGCTGTATCGCCGACAAAGTACTGTAAATCTTGCATGTTTGCGGATGAGGCCGATACTTCTCAAATAGATTTACATAACAAAAAAACACGCCGGATTTCCGGCGTGCAGAGGTTGCGTCTGTGTGAAAGATTAGTACAGAGAGGTCAGGGTAGAAGCCTTATACTCGGTACGCAGATAGCTGCCCACTTCGCGGGAATCAGCATGGTGGCCGTCGATCATGGACAGGAGCATATAAGCGCCACAGAGGATGGTCAGAACGAAAAGAACAGTCAGCATAGGAATGCCTCACTTTCATTATTTTGCAAGTTGATGTTGGAGCTGGTTTTTCGTGCTCAGCTCTTGTTTGTGAGGCCATTATAGCACGGAAAAACGGAATTGTACACCGTTTTTTCTAAAAATATCAAGAAAATTTTGCGTTTGACAGAAAATTCATCCGGAGGGGTCGCAGGCCTGTATGCGTGGTGAAATTTGCAGTTCTCGACCTGCCAAGTTGCATGTAAGCTGCAAAAATGGAGAATAAAATGCAGGATATACGTGAATAAAATTCATCTATAAAGAATTTGACATGAAAAGGCGGGAACTAGCTGTGTTCAGAAAGAAAAACAAAAAGCGGCCGAAAGACCGCTTATTTTTTGCCTTTGGGGTTGCCGCTCGCGTATTCGCACCAGCTGGAAAGCGTGCAGCTTTCGCAGGCGGGCTTTCGCGCGGTGCAAACGCGCCTGCCGTGAAAAATGATCCAGTGGTGCGCAAGGCTCCATTGATCTTTGGGAATGTTCTGCATGAGCTGCATCTCGGTCTTGAGCACGTCGCCGGCATCGGCGAGGCCCAGCCGGTTGGAAACGCGAAAGACATGCGTATCCACCGCGATGGCGTCCGCGCCGAAGGCGCAGCTCATCACGACATTGGCAGTCTTTCTGCCTACGCCGGGCAGCTGCGTCAACTTCTCGTGGTCGGCGGGAACCTCTCCGCTGTAATGCTCGACCAGTGCGCGTGCGGTCATCACGAGGTTTTTGGCCTTGTTGTGATACAGGCCGCAGGTTTTGATGAAAGGCTCCACGTCGAGGGGATCGGCGGCTGCCAGCGCGTGCGCATCGGGATAAGCGGCAAACAGCGCAGGCGTAACCATGTTCACCTTGACATCTGTGCATTGAGCCGATAGGATCACGGCGACGAGCAGCTGATAAGGATTTTGAAAATGCAGCGCGGGCTTGGCATCGGGATAAAGGCGCCGAAGCTCTGCAAGAATCCGGGAATATGTTTCGGTGCTTGGCATCTGACCAGCCTCCTTTGTCGGGCTGGCTTCATTATATCTGCCAAGACGCCAAAAGGCAAGCGGCACGGCTTATCCCAGTCTCAGCGGCGTGAGACGCATTTGTCTGGTCCCGTAGTGATCCACACGATAAAAGCCGACCAGCGCGCCGGGATTCAGCCTGCGGTAGATATGGAGCACCTGCGGCGTCTGTGCAAGGCTGAAGCGAACGGAAAGTCCGCAGCCCATGGCGACTTCGCGGGGGGTAGAGATGATGCCGGCCTCCAGCCCGGCACGGCGCAGGGCATCCTCGAGGCGGAGTACCTGTGTGCGCGAGCGGAAAGCGGCAATGCCAAAGGTTGATTGCATGATCATTCCCTCCCAGGGTCTACCTGACGGCGGACCTCATATGCTTTATCGTATGATTGGGGTCAAGAGGCTGTGAAGCGGGGGGACGGAAATGATTTATCTGGATAATGCGGCGACCAGCTACCCGAAGCCTAAGTGCGTTACGGATGCGATGGCGGCGGCGCTTACACGCTGCGGGGCAAATCCGGGGCGCGGAGGACACAGGCTCAGCCTCGCGGCAGGGCGGATTGTCGAGGGCTGCCGTGAGGCGATTGCGCAGATGCTGGGGGAAAGCGACGCATCGCGCGTCGCATTTGCGTGCAATGCGACGGACGCGCTGAATATGGCGATTCACGGTGTGCTGCGCACGGGCGATCATGTCGTATCCACGTTGATTGAGCATAATTCGGTGCTTCGCCCTCTGTCGGAACTTTCGCGGGCGGGCGCGATCACGCTGACGCTGGTTGCCCCGGACGCGCAGGGGCGCATCAGCGCGCAGGAGATCGAGCGGGCGATGCTGCCGGGCACGCGGCTGGTGGCGATGACGCATATGTCTAACGTGCTCGGCACAGCGCAGGATGCAGCAGCTGTGGGCGAGGTATGCCGCAGGCGCGGTGCGCTGCTGCTGCTTGACTGCGCGCAGACAGCGGGTCACCTGCCGCTTGAGCCGGCAAAGTGGGGCGTATCGCTGCTGGCGATGCCGGGGCATAAGGGGCTTCTGGGGCCGCATGGCACGGGCGCGCTGTGGATGGCGGCGGGGGTAGAGGCCGCTCCGCTTCGGCAGGGCGGAACGGGCTCCGCGTCGGAGAGCATGTTCCAGCCGCGGATGATGCCCGATAGCCTGGAATCCGGCACGCTGAATCTGCCGGGCATTGCCGGGCTGCATGCCGGGCTGCGCGTGGCGATGGCCCGGCGGGAGGAGGCGCATGCGCGGTGTACGGCGCTTTGTTCGCTCCTGCGGGAGGAACTGCTCAACCTGCCGGGAATCCGCGTGTACACGCCAAGGGGAGCGTCTTTGGTGAGCTTTAACTTGCCGGGCATAGGCTCGCAGGCGGCGGCGGATCTGCTGGATGAACAGGATATGGCGGTGCGCGGCGGGCTGCACTGTGCGCCGGGCGTACACCGGCTTCTGGGGACGCTTGAGGGCGGCGCAATCCGCGTGAGCCCGGGGATGTATAATACGCGGGAGAATATTCTGGCGTTTGTGCGTGCTGTTCGGATGCTGATGCGCGAACATGTGGTCAGATGATGAAGGCGAAATTCGGAATAAAGCCGAAAAGTGAAAGAAAATGCATAAAAAGATCATATAATTGCAAGAATGAAACGATTTGAGTCAAAGAGTCCTTGCCAAGACGGGAAACGATTGGTATAATAACGGGGTACAGTTTTGAAGGATGCCGCATAACTGCGGATAAAAATACAAATAGGAGTGCTGATCATGCCCAAGTCGTTTGTCTGCCGCCTGCTGATTGCCGCCCCGCAGGGCGTTGCATCCAAGCTTGAAGGTATCCTCGCCGGAGCTCAGATTGTGCCGGACGTGGTCTGCCATAGCGCAGGGGATGCGATTGCCGCAATTGCGGGGGAGGAAGCGCTGCTGCTGACAACATGGAAGCTTGATGACATGACCGGGGGCGAGCTGGCCGAGCGGGCTGGGGATTCGGTCGATGTGCTGATGATTGTGCCGCACGACTTCGACGGCGAGCCGGGCGGGAATGTTCTGCTGCTGCGCAACCCGCTCAGCCCGGATGCGCTGATTCAGGCCGTGAAGACGATGATGTTCTGCTGCGCGCGCGAGCATGACCTGCGCGTCAAGGCGCTCAAGCTCTCGCGGATGCTGGAGGAGCGCAAGGTGATCGAGCGCGCGAAGGGCAAGCTGATGGATGCGCTGGGCATCAAGGAATCTGAGGCGCATTACCGGATGCAGAAAAAGAGCATGGATACCGGACGGCGCATTGTTGACATCGCGCAGGAGATTCTTGCTGCGGAAGAAATTGAATAAAGCTAAACAGACACAGCCCCGCTTTCCCAAGGGCATTGGGACGCAAGCGGGGCTGATTTTATGCTATACTAAACAAACCGGCATGCTGCCGGTGGCATCACCGACAAACTGCTGTAAACCTTGCTGCTTTGCAGCCGAGCCCAATGTTTTGCTCAAAGATTTACATAACAAAAGGGGTGAAAGGATGAAGCTGAAAAAGCGCGTGCAGCTTAAAGGCGGAGAGGAGATCCTGCTGCGCAGCCTCTGCGCGGCGGATGCGGGGGAGGCGCTGGCTTTGTGCCGCAGGACGGCAGGTGAGACGATGTTCATGAGCCGATATGCGGACGAATGGACGATGACGCCGGAAGAAGAGATGCAGTATATCGCCAAAATGGAATGCAATCCCAAGGCGCTGATGCTCGGCGCATTCGTTTCGGGCAGACTGGCGGGAATCGCCAGCTTTGTGCCGCCTTCCCCCGTGGACAGGGCGCGTCACCGCGCGACGCTGGGCATCTGCATCCTCAAGGCGCACTGGGGAAGGGGAATCGGCACGGCAATGCTTGAGGCGCTGATGGACGCGGCGATGGAGACGCCGCTTGAGCAGCTGGAACTGGAGGTTGTCAGCGCCAATGAGCGCGCCATCCGGCTGTATGAGCGTATGGGCTTTGTGGAATTCGCGCGGCATCCGCGCAGGCTCAAATACCGGGACGGATATTATGCGGATATGGTGCTGATGATGCTTGATTTGCAGAGGTACAGATGGAAAGCGGCGCAGAAACAGGCGGATAGAAAAGACATGCGGAAGGATGAAGGTAAAGCAGCGCTTTGACGAAAGCAGGATGGAGTTTAGGCCGCTTGGCCTGCTGAAACGACATATGGACAAGGCTGCCGGACACGCATGTGCCGACAGCCTTGTGCTTTACGGGTCGATGATGCCGCGCGTTTTTCTTCGCTCGCGCAGCTTGGCTTCCTGCCCCTGGTCGGAGGGGATATAGTAGCGTCTGCCCCTGACCTCGGGCGGCATGTATTCCTGCGCAACCCAGTGGCCGGGATAGTCGTGCGGATACTTATACTGTGCGCCCTTGGCGCCGATGCGCTCGTTGCCGCTGTAGTGCGTATCCCGCAGATAGGCGGGCACGGGGCCAAAGCCGCCGGCCTCGGCGTCGGCGACGGATTGCTCCAGCGCCATGACGACGGAATTTGATTTCGGGCTTTCGCATACGGCGATGATCGCCTGAGAGAGAGAAAGGCGCGCCTCGGGCAGGCCGACCATCTCCAGCGCCTGCGCCGCGGCGACAGCCTGCAGCATGGCGGTCGGGTTGGCGAGCCCTACGTCCTCGCTGGCGTGCGCGATGATGCGCCGCGCAATCAGCCGGGGATCCACGCCGGCATACAAAAGCCGCGCAAACCACGCCAGCGCAGCGTCGGCGTCGCTGCCGCGCAGGCTTTTGCAGAATGCGGAGAGCATGTCATAATAGAGCGACTCGTCGCAGCGGATGACGGGCTTCTGGATGGATTCCTCTGCAACGGCAAGGGTCACGCGGATCACGCCGTCCTCACCGGGGTCGGTGGTCAGCACGGCGAGCTCCAGCGCGCCCAGTGCCGAGCGGACGTCGCCGCCCGCAATCCGCGCGATGTGCTGCGCGGCGTCGTCGTCGAGAGCAACCTGCTGCGCGCCGAAGCCGCGCGCTGTGTCGCTGAGCGCGCGGCGCATGGCGGTGAGCACATCGGCTTCCTGAAGCGGCTCAAACTGGAAGATGCGGCACCGGGAGACAATCGCCGGGGTCATGGAGATGAGCGGGTTTTCCGTCGTGGAGCCGATAAAGCGCACCACGCCGCGCTCGATGGCGGGCAGAATGGAATCGCTCTGTGATTTGCTCCAGCGGTGACACTCGTCAAGCAGCAGATACGTCGCCTGCCCATAGAGCGAGCGGCGGTCCTGCGCCTCCTTGATGACCTTGCGCACATCGGCCACGCCGCTGGTGACGGCGTTGAGCTGGACAAACGCGGAGTGCGTCGTATTTGCGATGATGGAAGCCAGCGTTGTCTTGCCGCAGCCGGGCGGGCCGTAAAAGATGGAAGAGGTCATGCGGTCAGCCTCGATGGCGCGGCGCAGCAGCCGGCCTGGGCCGACGATATGGCTCTGCCCGATGAATTCGTCAAGCGTGCGCGGGCGCATGCGGTCGGCGAGGGGGCTGAGCGCGGCTTCCTGATGGGAAAACAGATCCTGCATGGGATGACCTCCGTGGTGCTTGGTGATGCCTCTATTATATCGCTGCGGGGGAGAAAAGACAAGCGAAGCGGGCGGACAGTCCGGCAGCAAATCCTGCTTTGCGCTGCTGCCGTCAAACCTGACAAATTTTGAAATAACCCTTTACAAATCGGAAAAAAGCGGGTATCATATTCTCCGTATATTGCAAAACGCGAATGAGATGGGACGCTGCCGCGACGAGCGCAAAGAGAGCCGGAGGATGGTGCAATTCCGGACGGGAAGCGCGGCAAGGGATCACCTGTCCAGCGGCCCTGCTGAATGAAGTAGGCGGGGACGGATCGGCCACGTTACGGCTTAATGAAGTGCGCACCGCTATGCCCTGCGGCATGCCGGCGCGAATATGGGTGGTACCGCGAGCAGCCTCGTCCCATGTGGACAAGGCTGCTTTTATATTATACCGAAAGTGAGGAACTCACGATGTATCAGAAGGTTTCGACCGATATGAACTTCGTCGCGCGCGAGGAAGAGATTGTCAAGTTCTGGCGCGAAAACGAAGTGTTCAAAAAGACTGTTGAGCTGCGCAAGGGCGCTCCGGCGTTCACGTTCTTTGACGGCCCGCCCACGGCCAACGGCAAGCCGCACATCGGCCACGTGGAAACCCGCGCCATCAAGGACATCATCCCGCGCTACCGCACGATGAAGGGCTTCGACGTGCTGCGCAAGGCCGGCTGGGATACCCATGGTCTGCCGGTTGAGCTGGAGGTCGAGAAGCTGCTGGGCCTTGACGGCAAGCCGCAGATCGAGAAGTACGGCATCGAGCCGTTCATCAAGGAATGCAAGAAGTCCGTCTGGAAGTATAAGACCGAGTGGGAAGAGATGTCCGAGCGCGTCGGCTTCTGGGCGGACATGGAAGATCCGTATGTTACCTACGAGGACAATTACATCGAGTCCGAGTGGTGGTCCCTCAAGGAGATCCACAAGAAGGGCCTTTTGTACCTTGGCCACAAGATCGCGCCGTACTGCCCGCGCTGCGGCACCGCGCTGTCCTCTCACGAGGTCGCGCAGGGCTACAAGAACGTGAAGGAGACCTCTGCGTTCGTGCGCTTTGCCGTCAAGGGCGAGGAAAACACCTTCTTCCTCGCGTGGACGACCACCCCGTGGACGCTGCCGTCCAACCTCGCGCTGTGCGTGAACCCGCGCGATATCTACGCCAAGTTCCACGTGGATGGCCAGACGATCATCATGGCCAAGGCGCTGATTGACGCCTGCTATCCGGACAAGGAGATCGAGATCGTTGCCGAAATGCCGGGCCGTGAGCTGTGCGGCATGGAGTACGAGCCGCTGTTCGACTTCGCCGTCGGCAAGCTCGATAAGAAGGCCTGGTTCGTCGTCGCGGATGATTATGTCACCATGAGCGACGGTACCGGTATCGTTCATATCGCGCCGGCGTTCGGTGAGGACGATAACCGCGTCTGCCAGGCGAACGATGTGCCGTTCATCAATCTGGTCGATACCCAGGGCTGCATGACCGAGGATACCAAGTGGCCGGGCGTGTTCGTCAAGGATGCCGATAAGCTGATTCTGGATGATCTGAAGGAGCGCGGTCTGCTGTTCGCCGCCGTGCCGTTTGCCCATGATTATCCGTTCTGCTGGCGCTGCGACAATCCGCTGCTGTACTATCCGCGCCCGACCTGGTATATCAAGATGACCGCCGTTCGCGATCAGCTGATCAAGAACAACCGCGCCGTCAACTGGATGCCGGATAACATCAAGGAAGGCCGCATGGGCATGTGGCTGGAGGGCGTGCATGACTGGGGCCTCTCCCGTGAGCGCTACTGGGGCACCCCGCTGCCGGTCTGGACCTGTGACTGTGGTCATATCCACGTCATCGGCAGCCGCGAAGAGCTCGTGAAGCTCGGCCACAATGTGGACCCGAACATCGAGCTGCACCGTCCGTACATCGACGACGTCGTCATTACCTGTGAAAAGTGCGGCAAGGACATGCACCGCGTCAAGGACGTCATCGACTGCTGGTATGATTCCGGCTCCATGCCGTTCGCGCAGTGGCATTATCCCTTCGAGAACAAGGAGCAGTTTGAGCGCCGCTTCCCGGCGAACTTCATCTCCGAGGCGATTGACCAGACCCGCGGCTGGTTCTATACGCTGCTGGCGATTTCCACCTGCCTGTTTGACACCAACCCGTTTGAAAACTGCGTGGTTATGGGTCACGTGCAGGACAAGGAAGGCCGCAAGATGTCCAAGCACATCGGCAACGTCGTCAATCCGTGGGATGTGCTCAACGCGCAGGGCGCCGATGCCGTCCGCTGGTTCTTCTATAACAACGCTGCGCCGTGGCTGCCCAAGCGCTTCCACGCCAAGGCGATCGAGGAAAGCCAGCGCAAGTACATGGGTACCCTGTGGAACACCTATGCGTTCTTCATCCTGTATGCCGAAATCGATCAGTTCGATCCGAAGGCCCATCCGCTTGACAAGGTGGAGCTTAGCCTGATGGACAAGTGGGCGCTCTCCCGCCTGAATACGCTCGTCAAGAACGTGGATGCGCACCTGGAGAACTACCGCATCACCGAAGCCTCCCGCGAGATGGTCGAGTTTGTGGACGATCTGTCCAACTGGTACGTCCGCCGCAGCCGTGAGCGCTTCTGGGGCAAGGGCATGGCAGGCGACAAGGAAGCCGCGTTTGCCACGCTGTATCATATCCTTGAGACCATGGCCCGCCTGACTGCGCCGTTCACGCCGTTCATGGCGGAGAACATGTACCGCAACCTCGTCTGCTCCGTCAATCCGGACGCTGCGATCTCCGTCCATCTGACCGACTTCCCGGCCTGCGACGAGAGCATGATCGATCCGGAGCTGGAGGAGAACATGAAGGCGCTGCTGGGCGTCGTCATTCAGGGACGCGCAGCCCGCGCGGAGTCCGGCATGAAGGTCCGCCAGCCGCTCAAGAAGATGATCGTCTCCGGCGTTACGCTGCCGCAGGATCTGTGCGCGCTGGCTGCCGACGAGCTCAACGTCAAGAATGTCGAGTTCACCGACGACACCACCGCGTTCATGACCTATCAGCTCAAGCCGCAGATGCGCACGCTGGGCAAGAAGTACGGCAAGCTGCTGGGGGCCATCGGTCAGAAGCTGACCACGCTCGACGGCAACGAGGTCGTGAAGAACTTCGAGGCCGGCAACCAGCTGACCTTCGAACTGGACGGCACCGAGGTTGTTCTTGAAAAGGACGACGTGCTCACCAGCCCGATGAAGAAGCCGGGCTATGTGGTTGCGACTGACCGCGACGTGACCGTTGCGCTGGATACCAACCTTGACGATGCGCTGATCGCCGAGGGCTTTGCCCGCGAGGTCGTCTCCAAGCTGCAGACCATGCGCAAGGAAGCCGGCTTTGAGGTGACCGACCGCATCCTTGTCACGGTCAAGACCGACGACGAGAAGCTCGCTGCGATCGTGAATGCGAACGTGGAGAGCATCAAGGCGGGCGTGCTCGCGCTGGAGGTTGTCCTCGCGGACGCCGCCGAAGGCGCTTATGTGAAGGACTGGAGCATCAACGGCGTTGCTGCGACCCTGTCTGTCCGCAAGGCGTAAATCTTAGCATTCAATAGACTTTTTGCGCCCGAAGGGGTGCCGGGGCGACCCAAAGCCCCCGGCGCCCGGGCGCAATTCTTTGATTTAAAGCAGATATGAAAAAAATAGTGATTGCTGGCGCAGGCGCGTACCATTTCGCTCCTGCGATTTTCGAGGATCTCTTTGTGCGCTACCGCATGCCGGTCGAGGTCTGGATGGTGGACGCCGATCTGGATATGGCGGAGCTTTCCGCCCGCGGCGCGCAGGCTCTGGCGCGCGGCTTTGGCTGCGAGGCCCGGTTTTACTATACGACGCAGCTGAAGAAGTGTATTTTTTCCGCGGATGCGGTTATCTTCTGTGCGGATTTCCTCGATGAAGAAGCGTGGAATCAGGATCTCAAGGCGCTGGAAGAGGTGGGCCTTTATAAGCAGGCGCGCCTGCGCGGTGGTATCGGCGGCGCGATGCAGACGATGCGCGTGCTGGATTTCATCACCGATCTGGCGACGCAGATGGCCGAGGAATGCCCGGACGCGCCGCTGATCATCTGCGACAGCGGCTTCGGCGGCGTGCAGCTCGCGCGTGCGTGCGAATGTGCGCAGCGCTTCTGCGGCGTCCGTACGCTGGGCATTTCCGGCGTGACGGAGCAGACGAGAAAGCGCCTTGCGCTGTATCTGAACATCAAGGAAGAAGAGCTGGACATCACCTGCGCGGGTCTGAATAACTTCTCCTGGGTCACGCGCCTTTGCGATAAGCAGGGGCATGACCTGATGAAGCGCTGCAAGAAGGAAATGCAGGAGGATCCGCGCGAGGAGCTCTCTGCACAGTATATCGACTGGTACGATGCGATTCCGGCGGGCGCGCGCGTGATGCTCTACGAGCTGCTGGCCGATACGGAGAAGAGCCCGAAGAAGACGGTGCTGCTTTCAGGCATCGGCCTTGCGGACTATGAGCTGCGCAAGCGCAATCTGGCGATGCTCTCTGTCCATGGTCCGCTCTCGCCCAAGGGGCTTGAGGCATGGAGTCAGATCCGCCAAAGCGGCCTTTCCTCTGCGCGCCCGATCGAGGTGCTGCGCGCGCTCTGGGGCGAGGAAGACTGCCATGTGGACAACCTCAGCATGCCGTGCGACGGCGCTGTGGAAGGCGTGGCGCCGGGCAGGTTTGTGGAGTGTCCTGCCGTAATTACCCGGGACGGCGTGCGCGGCGAGTATACGGAATTGCCGGTGGAGCTGCATGATCTGATGGGCCAGCTGAGCCTTGTGAACATGCTCTATGCCGAGGCGGCGAGCACGGGCAGCCGCGCTGCGCTGCGCGAGGCGATGGAGATCGATCCTGCGCTGATGGGCATTGATTTGCTCTATACAGAAGGCGTGCTTTCTGATATGATGGAGGCACAGAAGGAAAAACTGAAGAGGTTCTTTTAACGCCGTGAACGACGCCGATGGGGAGGAGCAGAGCCCCTCCCCTACAGGGGAACGGAATGAACACGAATCATCGCAATCGAAAACCAACGCGTTTGAGAGGATTTGATTATTCGCAGAAGCGAGCGTATTTTGTGACGGTATGCACGCAGGATCGCTGCCAAGTCCTTGCAGAGATTTGTAGGGGAGGGGCTCTGCTCCTCCCGATTGGGGAGATTGTAAATCGGGAGATTCATGATCTTTCGCAAAGATTTGATGTGTCTGTTGATCAATTTGTGATTATGCCGAATCATATCCATATGATTCTGGTTCTTCATGGAAAGGGCGAAGCAGATGCATTGACGGATATATTGTGTGCATTCAAATCCATAACGACTAAGGAAGCCAACCGGCTGGAACATCGCACAGGAAGGAAAATCTGGCAGCGATCTTTTTATGACCATATTATCCGCGATGAAAAGGATTATCTGAAGATCTGGCAGTATATTGACGAGAACCCAAGAAAATGGGAACTGGATTGCTTTTATCGGGATATGGACCGGGAAGAAAACAACAACAAAGCATCTGAACAGAAAGAGGAATATCATGTTTATTGCAGATAAGTGGCAGGATTATGAGGTGCTTGACTGCGGCGGCGGCGAGAAGCTGGAACGCTGGGGCGACGTGTATCTGCGCCGTCCGGACCCGCAGGCGATCTGGCCGGCGCGCGACGCCAAGCTCTGGCGCTGCGCACAGGCGCATTATCACCGCAGCGAGAAGGGCGGCGGCAGCTGGGAATTCTTTGATAAGCTGCCCGAGCGCTGGGAGATCAACTATAACTGCAACGGCGATGCGCTCAAGTTCTATGTCCGTCCGACCGGCTTCAAGCACACAGGCCTTTTCCCGGAGCAGGCGGCAAACTGGGACTGGATGAATGCGCTTGTCAAGCAGCGCAAGGCCGAGGGCCGCGACGTCAAGGTGCTCAATCTCTTTGCCTATACCGGCGGCGCGACGATGGCGTGTGCTGCGGCGGGCGCGCAGGTCTGTCACTGCGATGCGGCGAAGGGCATGGTGCAGTGGGCGCGGGAGAACCGCGAGCTGAGCCGCCTGCCGGAGGAGAGCACGCGCTGGATCGTCGATGATGCGCTCAAGTTTGTGCAGCGTGAGGCGAGACGCGGCCACTTCTATGACGGCATCCTGATGGACCCGCCTTCCTATGGCCGCGGCCCGGGCGGCGAGGTCTGGAAGCTGGAAAATGAGCTTTATGGTCTGGTGAAGGCGGCGAGCGAGGCGCTTTGCGAGGATCCGCTGTTCTTCCTGCTCAATGGCTATACGACGGGCTTCCAGGCGAGCGTGCTGGGCAATATGGTCGATATGTGCGTGACGTCCCGCTTTGGCGGCGAGGTGAAGGCGGACGAGCTCTGTCTGCCGGTGACGGCGGGCGGTGTGCTGCCCTGCGGCACCAGCGGGCGCTGGGAAAAGAAATAATCTGATCTTTTGATTGGGAAATGGCTATGGAACATTATCATGGCGTCGGGATCGTCTACGAGGACAATCATCTCCTCGTGGTTGTCAAGCCCCCGAATATGCCCACGCAGGCGGATGCCTCCGGCGATCCCGACCTGCATTCCGTGATGAAGCAGTATATCGCGGAGAAATACCAGAAGCCGGGTGCGGTCTACCTCGGCCTCGTGCATAGGCTGGACCGCCCGGTGGGCGGTCTTGTCGTGCTGGCGAGGACGAGCAAGGCGGCGGACAGGCTCAGCGAGCAGGTCAGAAAAAAGACGCTGGCGCGCCAGTATGTCGCCGCTGTGCGCGGCAGCGCGCCACAGATGATGGAGCTGAATGACTGGCTGCTCAAGGACGAAAAAACCAACACCGTGCGCGCTGTGAATGCGAATACGCCCGGCGCGAAGGACGCCAAGCTCTGCTACCAAAAGGCGGGCGAGGCCGACGGCTTGTCGCTCATCCGGGTGAAGCTCTTTACCGGGCGTTCGCATCAGATTCGCGTGCAGACCTCGCATTCGGGGTATCCGATCTGGGGCGATGCGCGCTATGGCGGCGGCAGGCCGGGCGAACAGATCGCGCTTTGGGGCGCGCATCTGGGCCTTGTGCATCCCACAAAGAAGGAAGAGATGAGTTTTACCGTTCTTCCCCCGATGGACGCCCGTCCGTGGAAGGGATTCGGGGAAAAGATCTGGATGAACGAGGCGGAGATCAGGCTGTGACCGCAGGATCAGACGGGAAGAAAAGACGGCGCAGGACCGTCTAATGGATAAATGGATTTTGAAAGGACGCATTTCATGAAGAACATCGCTGCGCTTCTATTTGCACTCTGTCTTGCGGCAACGATGCTGCTTGGAACAGGCGCGCTTGCGGATGACCGGGCTGAAATGCTCATCAACGCTGCCGTCAGCCAGCTTGGCTATGCCGCATCAAGGGGCGGATACACCAAGTACGGCGAATGGGGCGGCAAGGCGTATGGCGAATGGTGCTCGGAGTTCGTTTCCTGGTGCGTGAATTTCGCGGATGAGCATTATGGCACGGCCATGCTGGACAGCGTCTATCCCATGCAGACGACATGCGAACATGGCGCGCAATGGTTTAAGGATCAGGGACGCTATGTCGCCGTGAACGGAGGCATTCTGGGAAAAGAGGAGCAGTTTTACCTTGCCGATGGCGTGAGCGTAAAGGAAAGACCTTACATCCCCCAGCGCGGCGACCTGATCTACATCGAGTGGTATAAGTATAACCGGCTGGATCACGTGGGCATTGTCGAATTCGTCACGCAGGACGAGGACGGCACATATTATGTGCATACCATCGAGGGAAACAACCATATCCTCGGGCCGGAGCCGACCGTCGTGGCGCGCTATGTCTACCGGCTGGATGATCCGTCCATCCGCGGCTATGGCGTGCTGCAGGAAGGCCTTGTCGGAACCGAATTGGCGATGGGCGCTGAGGGCGAGGCGGTTGTGAACCTGCAGAAAAACCTCAAGACGCTCGGCTTTTATGACGGGGACTGTGCAGGCAAGCTGGGCAAGGGCACGGTGACGGCGATCAAGAAATACCAAAAAGCGAGAGGCCTCACGGAGAGCGGCACGGCGGATCAGGCGACGATGGTGAGCATCAGCGGTGAGATTGCCAAGCGGGAAGCGGAGGCCGAGGACAAGGCGCGCCAGAAGGCCGAGCGCGAAGCGCGGGAGAATCTGGAGGCGACCAAGGCAGCCATTGCTGCGGATTGGTTCGGCGAATTTGACCCCTATGACGAGGAGGCGGCGTGGGCCCGGCTGATGCAGGACATCACGGTGCTCGACGTTGATCAGAAGGAGAGAATCTATCTTTCCGACGGTCCCAACGGCCGCAGAAAGACGAATGACGAGCATCGGGGCTTTTTTTTCGGCGCATCTGTCGGCGTCAAGGTGCTTGATGAACAGGATGGCTGGTCAAAGATTCAGGCGTATAATGACTATGATGAGCTGGAAGAGGGCTGGGTTCGCCCGGGACGGCTCAAGACCGTGACGCCCAACCCGACATGGGGCATGATCATCGATAAGCGCACGCAGAGGCTCTACCTGTATAAGGAGGGCAAGCTGCTGACCGAGCTGCTGATTTCCACCGGCACGACCAAGGGACAGAACGAGGATTTCTGTGAGACGGCCTCCGGCGATTTCCTGCTGATCAGCGCAACGGGCGGCTTCTGGTCGGGCAATCTGTGGTGCGACCAGGCGATTCGCTTTAACGGCGGCGACCTGCTGCACATGGTTCCAGCGGTATACTATGGCGATATCGTCGGCGGTACGCCGGATGACACGGGCGATTACCGGATATGCGAGAGCGCGCTGGGCTCACGCGCATCTCACGGCTGCGTTCGCGTGCAGCGCGAGAAGAACGCGGATGGATATAACCACCAGTGGATCTGGAACAATCTGCGCAGCGAGAAGAACATCAAGATCATCGTGTGGGACGACGACGGCCGCCGCCTGCCGGAGACGGCGGGCAATACGCCGATGTACTATAATCCCGACGGCGGGGAGATGTTCCATGCGGATCAGTATTGTCCGGGCGTGAAGTCGCGCTATCTGCCGCTGACGAAGACGACGTATGCTGCGCTTGAAAGCTATCCCTTTACGAAGCTGACGCCCTGTAACGCCTGTGCCGCGCCGCAGAGGCCGGAGGTTGTGCGCAGCTGGAATGCGGTCATCGATCAGGCATATGAAGAACTGGGCATGACGCCCTGAACATACGGAAAAACGAGAGATAAAACGGGAGAACATCGCGATGAATTACTCGGTCAAGCCGGTGCATGTCGGCATGAGAACATTTAAAACGGCGCTGACGACAGCGTTTTGCGCGCTGGTGTATTATTTCGTGGGCAGGAGCCCGGCCTTTGCATGCATCGGCGTCATTTTCGGCATGGGCATCAATATGGAAGACGCGCAGAAGAACGGCGGAAACCGCCTCTTCGGTACGATCATCGGCGGCGTGGTCGGCGTGATCCTGTTCCGCCTTTATCTGGTCTTTGTGCCGGATGGGCATCACACGCTGCTGCTGGTTCCGCTGACATTCATCGGTACGGTGCTGCTGATTCTGCTGTGCCAGCAGTTCTGGGTTGGCGGCGTGCAGCCGGGCGGCGTTGTGCTGTGCATTCTGCTGTTTAACACCCCGGCGGCGACGTATATCGATTACGCGATGAACCGCATCTTTGATACGGCGATCGGCGTGATGATCGCACTGGCGGTCAGTTTCTTATTCCCGCGCGGCTGGATGCAGATGTGGCCCGAGCGGATCCGCGCGAGCCGCCTGCACGCAAAGGAAGCGCACAGCCATACGCATCGTCATCATGTAAAGAAGAAGTACAGATAATCAGGCGGCGTCCGCGAAGGACGCCGCTTTTGCATGCGCGCCTATGTGCGTTCATCCTCTTCAAGGTGGCCGATCTCCCAATGAATGAGGAAGCTGAGCGCGGCGCGCAGCAGGATGATTGCGCCGACAGAGGCCATTTCGCGCAGATCGCGCACGATGACAGTGCGCAGGATTTCACCGCCGAGCTTAAACTCCAGACCGAGCGCCAGCGAACGCGCCAGATCAAGCCGGATATTGATCGCCCTGCCGGTGAAATACCACAGGAAATCGCGCGCAGCGCCGACGAGAATGACGAGCACGCCCATGATCTCAAGGATGTGGATCATGGCTGCGATGGAACTGTGATAGAGGATTTCAAACGTTTCAAGGAATGTGATCTGCGCTGTCATAGGCGCCGCTCCTTTGCTGTTTTTGCATAGTATGGAGAACTGCGGCGCATATTATTGCAGAGGATACCTGCCTGAAAAGGGGAATTGTCAGGCTCAATAATTTGTGATACAATGCGGACAGAGTGGCGGACAGCATGATTGCCGCCGAAGAAAGAGAGGTTTTTAATCATGGAGTTGAAGGGCAGCAAGACCGAGAAGAACCTGATGACCGCATTTGCCGGCGAGTCTCAGGCGCGCAACAAGTATACGTATTTTGCTTCCGTTGCGAAGAAGGAAGGCTATGAGCAGATCGCCGCGATCTTCCTGCAGACTGCGGATAACGAGAAGGAACACGCGAAGCTGTGGTTCAAGGCGCTGGGCGAGCTGGGCAACACGGCTGAAAACCTGCTGCATGCCGCCGAGGGCGAGAATTACGAGTGGACTGACATGTATGCGACCTTTGCCAAGGAAGCCGAGGAAGAGGGCTTCACCAAGCTGGCCAAGCAGTTCGCCATGGTGGCTGAGATCGAGAAGACGCATGAAGAGCGCTATCGCAAGCTGCTTTCCAACGTCGAGATGCAGAAGGTCTTCGAGAAGGGCGAAATGACCATGTGGGAGTGCCGCAACTGCGGTCACCTTGTCATGGGCACCAAGGCGCCGGCAGCCTGCCCGGTCTGCGCGCATCCGCAGAGCTACTTCGAGGTCCGCAAGGAGAATTATTGAGTGAAATCAAGAACGGTCTGCATTTTGCAGACCGTTTTGTTTGACAGCGCTTCCCTCGCATGCTATCATAAGCCAAAGAATACGGCAATACAGGAGGATCCGATGATGGAGTATGTCAATATGGAAAAGCTCGGTGCGAAGGTGTCGCGCCTCGGCTTTGGCTGCATGCGTTTCCCGACGACGCCGGAAGGAAAAATCGACGAGCAGCGCGCCGCTGCGATGCTCGATACCGCTTATAAGGCGGGTGTGAATTACTTCGATACGGCGTATTTTTACCATAACCGCATGAGCGAGGAGTTTGTCGGCCGTGCGCTCAAGGCGTATCCGCGCGAGAGCTTCTATCTGGCGACGAAGCTGCCGCTGTCGATGATCAACACCTTTGAAGAGGCCAAGGAGATCTTCGAGGGTCAGTTCAAGTCCATGCAGGTGGAATACTTTGATTTCTATCTGCTGCACTGCATCACCGCCCGGAACTGGAAGGTTACACTGGAAAACGGCCTGATCGACTACCTCGTGGAGCAGCAGAAAAAGGGCCGCATCCGTCATCTGGGCTTCTCCTTCCATGATACCTATGAGCTGTTTGAAGAGGTGCTTACCTACCGTGACTGGGATTTCTGCCAGATTCAGCTCAACTACATGGATACCGACATTCAGGCGGGCATGAAGGGCTATGCGCTGGCGGAAAAGCTGGGCATCCCGGTGGTCGTGATGGAGCCGGTCAAGGGCGGCAGCCTGGCGACGCTCGCCGAGGACGTTGCAGCAAAGTTTAAACAGGCGCGCCCGGATTGGTCCGTCGCTTCCTGGGCGATGCGCTGGGTGGCCAGCCTTGACAACTGCAAGGTCATCCTCTCCGGTATGTCGGACGAAGCGCAGGTCGCGGACAACCTTGCGACGTTTGCGCAGCCGCAGAAGCTGACGGAGGAAGAGCTTGAGGTGGTTGCCGAGGTTCGCAAGATGATTGAGGAGCGCACGTTTGTCGCCTGTACGAACTGTAAGTACTGCATGCCGTGCCCGTTCGGTGTGGATATCCCGCGCAACTTCCGCGTAATGAACGAGTATGCCAAGTACAGCAACGAACGCAGCCTTGCCTTCGGCTGGAAGGACATGGAGGAAAGCGCCCGCGCAAGCAGCTGCCAGAATTGCGGCGCATGCGAAACGGCCTGTCCGCAGGCGCTGCCGATTCGGGAGAAGCTGGCGGCCATTGCGGCGAAAATGAAGGCCTGAGATCCATCAAGTATACGGCGGTCTGCTTGACAGGCCGCTGTTTTCGTGTTATCATTTCATTGTTACATGAAATGATGAAGAGGCGAAAAGCAATAAAGCAAGGAGGATTCTGTATGAGCCACCCTCAGCACGAAGATAAACCCACCCATGATCACGCGCGTGAGCACGACCACGGTCATGCGCATGACTGTGCCTGCTGCCACGGCGATGAACACGATCATGGCTGTACCTGCGGGCATGAACACGATCATGGCTGTACCTGCGGGCATGAACACGATCATGGCTGCGCCTGTGGTCATGATCATGGAGATGATGAGGCCGCTAAAAAGGAATTTCGCCGCCTGCTGCTTGCGCTGATGCTTTTTGCACTGGGGCTGCTGCTGCCAGTTCCGGCGGCAGCGGGATCTGCGCTGCTGCTTGCGTGCTACGTGGTTGCCGGACATGATGTTCTGCGCAGTGCGTGGCGTTCGCTGTTCAGGGGCAGGATGCTTGATGAAAACTTCCTGATGGCTGCAGCGTCCCTTGCAGCGATGGCGATTGGCGAGACGACCGAGGGCTGCGCGGTGATGCTGTTTTATCAGGTGGGCGAGTGCTTTCAGAGCTATGCCGTGGGCCGCTCGCGCAAGCGGGTCAGGTCGCTTCTTGCGATTCGCCCGGAGGAGGCGTTTGTCCTGCGCGGCGGAGAATATGTTTCTGTGGATCCTGCGGCAGTGGAGGTGGGCGAGGAGATCCGTATCCGCCCGGGCGAGCGCGTGCCGCTGGATGCGCAGGTGCTTTCGGGCAGGAGCGATATGGATACCTCCGCGCTGACGGGCGAGAGCGTGCCGCGCAGCGCAGAGCCGGGGGAGAGCATCCTTGCGGGCTTTGTGGCGAAAAACGGCGTGGTGACGGCGCGCGTGGAAAAGCCGCTGGCGGAATCCTCGGTCAGCCGGATTCTGGCGATGGTTGAACAGGCGCAGGAGCGCAAGGCGCCGGTGGAACGTTTTATCACCAGCTTTGCGCGCGTGTATACGCCGATTGTCGTAGGGCTGGCGCTGGCGCTGGGGCTTGTTCCGCCGCTTCTGCTTGGCGGCTGGCGGACGTGGATGTATCGCGCGCTGACATTTCTGGTGGCCTCCTGCCCGTGTGCGCTCGTGATCTCCGTGCCGCTTTGCTATTTCGCGGGCATCGGCTCCGCAGCGCGCCGCGGCATTTTGATCAAGGGCGGCGACAGCCTCGATGCGCTCTGCAGGATCAAGGCCGTTGTGCTGGATAAGACCGGCACGCTGACGACTGGCATGTTTGAGGTGCAGCATGTGCATCCGGCTGCCGGCTATACGCAGGAGGATGTGCTGGCGCTCATCGCAGGTGCGGAAAAGGATAGCAGCCATCCGCTGGCGGTCGCGGCAGTGCGCGCGGCGAAAGAGCGCGGCGTCCCTGCTGCAGCGATGACGCTTGAAGAAGAGACTGCAGGCCGCGGCGTATACGCCAAGGCGCAGGATGGCGCGCATGTGCTGGCGGGCAATGCGGCCATGATGCGCGAACACAGCATTGCGCTCGATGAAGCGGCATGCACCGAAGACTGTGCGCGAATTTATGCGGCAAAGGCGGGCAGGCTTGTCGGCTGTATCTGTCTGACGGATACGGTAAAGCCCGGCGCGAGGGAAGCGCTTGTAAAGATTACGGGCATGGGCATTGAGCGGACCGTCATGCTGACCGGAGACCGGGAAGGGCCGGCAAAGGCCGTGGCGGCGGAGCTGGGCCTGAGCGAAGCGCATGCGCAGCTGCTGCCTCAGGACAAGATCGAAAAGCTGGAAGCCATCTGCGCACAGGGGCCTGCGGCGTTTGTCGGCGACGGAATCAACGACGCGCCGGCGCTGATGCGCGCGGATGTGGGCATCGCCATGGGCGCGCTGGGCAGCGATGCGGCGATTGAGGCTGCGGATGTGGTGCTGATGACCGACGGGATGGACCGCCTGCCGCAGGCGCTCGGCGTGGCAAGGCGCGTGCGTGCGCTGGCGCATCAGAATGTCGTGATTGCGCTGGGGATCAAGGTTGCGGTGCTCCTGCTGGCCGCGTTTGGCATGGCTGGCATGTGGCTGGCGGTGTTTGCGGATGTGGGCGTGGCGCTGATCTGCGTGCTCAATGCGATGCGCGCCATGCGCTGACTTGCGCGCCCGAATGCTTGACAGAAACGCATGCGCGTGTTATTCTGCCCATATCATCCATATAAAAGCCAGCAAGCCATCGGCAGCAATGAGAAGGAGAGAATATCATGGAAGAGATTATCAAGAGCGAACATCGCGCGATTGTGTTTAAGATGAACCGCAAGCAGGCGGCCTCTGTTGCCCGCTATCTCAAGGATCATTCCGCTTCCCCGGAGACCATCTTCGCGGTGGACGTTGATACGCTGGAGCTGATCATTCAGGCGAAGAACGCCGTTGAGGACGATGTGATCGTGCTCGAGGGCGAAGAGGACGTTTTTGACGTTGAGGAGGAGCTCATCGAGGAAAACGAAGAGGTCTGGGAGGCGATCGAGGACGCCATTGAGGGCTTTGCCGATCAGGTAGAGGCCAAGGTTGATGAAATCGCCGACAAGATCGAGAACAAGGTCGAAGAACTCACCGGCAAGGACCTTTAAGGGACGAAAAAACCGGCATCCGCATTTGCTGCGGATGCCGGTTTTTGTGTGTGCGGATGAAATCAGACGTCGCTGCCGTTTTTGGAGAAGACGCTGAAGAGAATGGTGATCAGAAGCAGGAAGGTAACCGCGACGACGACGCCCATGCCCATCTGGATGCCGGCGCGTTCGGCGACCATGCCCACAAGGCTGGGGGTGATGATGCCGCCGGTGGTGCCGATGAGCACCATGGTGCTCACACCCAGGTCATTGCCCTTGATGTTCTCGGTACCGATGGCCAGCGCGGAGGTGTAGATGGTCGCCATGAACAGACCCACGCCCATGATGCCGATGAAGATCGGCAGCTCGCTGCGGCTGAAGAAAACCAGCAGGAAGAAGGCGAGCAGACCCACGCCGTCGGCGACGAGGATGACCTTGCGGGCGATCCTGCCCACGAGGAAAGCGCCGAGCATGCGGCCGGCGAAGATGACGGCCCACAGGAGGCTCGACATCAGATGGGATACCTCATCGCTGAGGACGCCGGTGTCCTTGAAGTAGGTCACCAGCCAGTTGACAATGGCGTATTCGGTGGAGACATAGAAGAACAGGATTGCCGCGCCGAGCCAGAAGTTCTTGTTCCGCAGGAAGCTGCGGTCGACGGTTTTGATGTTCTTGGTGATGTTTTCCGCCGGCAGGTTCATGCGCGCATAGACCGCCAGCTGCATCAGGCAGAGCGCGACGATGCCTGCGGACATCATGCGCCAGCCCTGCGCGTTGTTTTTCGTGCAGGCGATCAGCGCCAGCGGGGAGAGGACTGCGCCCATGGCGAACGCGCCGTGGAGCAGATTATAGCCCACGGCGGACTTTTTGCCCGGCAGGGTGGACATCATGGTGTTGGAGAAGTTGGTGTTGCCGCCGCGGGCAACGCCGGTCATCAGGCAGGCGAACGGAAGCAGGGCCGCCCCGCCCAGGCCGGTAGAGAAGATCAGGAAGGCGATTGCCATCCAGATGGCGGTGGTCAGCACGGTTCTGCGGCGGCCGATGAACGTGGGCATGTAGCCGGTAAAGAAGATCGCGGCGATGTTGCCCCAGGAGGGCAGACCGAGGAGAAGGCCGGCATGCGCATAGCTGATGCCGTAGGCCTCGCGCAGGAAGGGCATCAGGTTGCCCAGCAGGACGGAAGAGGCACCGCTGACGAAAAAGACGAAGAGCGTCGCCCGCATCAGGCGGTTTTCATGGGTGGTGGAATTCATAGTCAAACCTCATTGATGGTGTTGTGAAGGGGAGAGGCGTCCTCGCGGATATGCCCCATACCCAGATGGATGATCTCACGCGGATGGCAGTCTGCCAGCCGGTAGTAAAGCTGCTTGCCCTCGCGCCGCACGGTGATCAGCCGCGCCTGACGCAGCGCCTTGAGCTGGTTGGATACCGCGCTGGGCGCCATACCCACGCTTTCCGCCAGATGGCCGGCGCAGAGCTCACGCCCATCGAGCGCCAGCAGGATCTTCAGCCGCGTATCCGAGCCAATTGTGCGGAAGAATTCCGCCAGCGCGGCGATATCCTCCTGCGCGGGCATGGAAGCCCTGACCTGCTCTAACGCAGACGGGTATGCGCAGCATGATGTTTCCTGCATGAAAAACCTCCGTGAAGCGCGGCGCAGTGCGCAGCATGATGATAGACCATAACGGTCATCGTATCGCATCATGCAGCGTTTGTCAAGTGTTCAAATTGAATCTTTACACCGCATAAACCCAGAAAGATCGGGCAAAGTAAGGCGCACAAGGAGGTTGATCCCAGTGAGAAAATGTATGATGATGCTCCTGCTGCCTGCGCTGCTGTGTATTCCTGCCGCGGCGCAGGCGGAAGGGCTGCAGGACCTGTTCACAGCCGTGTACGACGGCGTGGGGGAGGGGCTTGAAAGCGGCGTGACGGCGGCGCTGGCGGGCCTGAATGAGGAGCTGACGCTTGATCTGAGCGCCCAGAGCGAGCGCATTGAGGAGGCAAAGACGCTGCGCCTGACGATTGCGGCGGGTAACCCGCGCCCGCAGGAGACGGCGGTTTCCTTTGAACTCAAGCTGCCGGACCGTCTGGCTGCTGCGCCGGATACGGCGTGGGAGGCTGTGCTGCCGGCGGCGCAGATCGATCCTGCAACGGGCGAAATTACGCCGTCGCAGACGGTCTTTACCAGGGAGATTGCGCTCCTGCCTGGCGGGGAAAGCGAAACGGTTGAGATCGGCTGCGAGATGAGCATGGGTACGCGCTTTTATCGCGCGCAGGCGGCGCTTGCGCTCTGCGTGCCGGATGTGCGGGTGAGCGCTTCGATTGAGGGCGACCGCGCGGGAAGACTGTATCCGGGAGACGCATTTTCGTATCGGATTGAGGTCGTCAACAGCGGCACTGCGCCGAAGGACGTTGCGCTTGAGATGATCCTGCCGGAGGGCGTGGAGCTTATGCAGGCGCTGCCCACGGGCTTTGTCGTGAAGAACCAGACCATTCAGGGCACTGTGCGCGCCGAGGCGGCGCCGGCGGACGTGGAGGAAGCGCCTGCTGCCGGTATGGTGATCGAGCTGCCGGTCTGCGTCAAGGAGAATGCGCTTGAAGGCGATGCGGATGCGAGCAGGCTGATGACCGGTGTGCTGCGCGCGGATGGTGAGCGGGTGCCGCTGCCGCGCGTTCAGGTTTGCGGCGCGAAGATCAGTGCGAAGCTGACGGCGGACAGCGAGGAGCTCAAGGCCGGAGAGGAAGCCAAGCTGCGCGTGGTGGTGGTCAATGCCGGCCTTGCTCCGGCGGCCGTGCAGGTTTCCTGCGTGCTGCCGGACGGCCTGACGCTGGCGGACGCCGGGGACGGGGATCAAGAGGAAGAGAGCCAAGAGAAAGAGGCGACAGCGGGGGAATTGATCGCCACGGCAGGCGAAATGAATCTGCCCGGCGGCCCTGCGCCGGAGACGGCAGTGGTATCCGCGGGCGGGAAAAACGGCACGCTGGTGTTTGACCTGCATATGGAGGCGGCCAGAGAAACAGGCAGCGGCGTAACGGCGTCTACGCGGACGATTGAGATTCCGGTGAAGGCAGAATCGGCGCAGGAGAACCTGAACGGCAGGCTTGTCGGTGCGACGCTGGCGTGGCGGGTTGACGGCGGCGAGGCGCAGCTGGGCAAAGCGGTTGCCATGCGCGTAACCGGCGCGGAATTCATGGGAATCGCCGCAGACGACTGGAATGGTGTATTCTGGGCGTCCGTGCTGCTGCTGATTACGATTGCCTGCCTGTGCGCAGCGGTGCGCAAGGAAAAGCGGGAAGAGGATTATTGTTTTGACTGACAGCGCGCATTGACGGGCCGCCGGGAATAAACCCCGGCGGCCTTTTAGGGTGCTATGCAGACGCAGAAAAGGACCGAACGCCCAGTTCGGCCCTTTGATTATACATCCGGTTCCATCAGCGCGCATTCTACGGCGCTCAGCCTTGCAGCCGCCTGCCGGCAGAACATGTCCGTGTGGGACATTCTTTCGTTTTGGGGCAGGGCGATGTATTCCTTGATCAGGGAAACCATGCTCTCGGTTTCGGTTTGGAGCTGCTTTCTGCGCGTTTGCTCGTCGTCAAGGGTGATGCGCAGCAGGTCAAGCCTTGCGCTGAGCCGGTCTGCCCGGCGCTGAGCCTCGCTGTCCACCGGCAGGGCGGTGGTTTGGGGCGTCTCGGATGGCGGGGAGAGCGCAAGATCGAGCAGATAACTGAGCGAAGAAAACAGCTGGGATAGGTGCGGATCGCCGGATTGCGCCGCGCGGGCCTTGAGCGAAGGGAAATCTGCTGTTTCCTCCGGGCTGTCCGCATAGGGGCTGACAAAAGCGATATCCTGCGCGCGGAGCCGGTCCATCACCCGGCGAACAAGCTCCGGTCGTGTGCGGATGGTGGAGCGGTACTTGTTCTGATAGCGAAGCATGCGCGTACGGTCGCCGCCGGCGAGCTGGCGCACGCAAGCGCGAACGCTCATGCCCTGCGCCCGCGCGGTGATGACGCGCTCAATGAGCTGCTCGACCTCGGCGGGGGAGAAGGTTTCAAACGGAAGCGCACGGCCTGCGTCTTCGCTTTGCGTGCGCAGCTGTGCATAGTAGAAATTGCGGATGCTGTTGGGTTTTCTGCCCAGCTCTGCCGCTGCGCGGTCAAACACGCTGCGCAGGGATTCACCTGTCTGCTCGGCCTCGCCGATATACTTTTGCAGGGCGTCAATCTCCTGCTTCTGCCAGCCGCCGTGCGGTCCGCGCACCGGCCGCGGGCGCAGGGGAAGCGGCTGAATATCAGGCGCCGTGCAGCCTGAGGACATTTCCATCATGTTGTCCCTCCTTCGATGGATTCCCGCCGCGGCGGGGGAAATCAGCAGCCCGGATATGGGGCGCCTTTGTATGACAGGATGCGCATTAATGCGGTGTTTTATACAGATTCTGTCTTTGGTGGATCGGGTGATAACAGTCTATGTCCCTCGCGGACCCCTGATGACCGGAGTTGGCAAGCAAAAGCATTGCCACGTCATGGAAATTGCGGTATAATAGACAAAAATTCCGCGCCGGACCCGGGTCCGTGCGCAAGCCTGGAGGCAGTTTATGAAATATGTGCTTGTGATCGGCGACGGCATTGCGGATCAGGGAGTGGATCAGCTCGGCGGAAAGACGCCGCTTGCTGCGGTCGAGTGTGAATATATCAACCGTCTGGCCGGCGGAAGGCTGGGCATGTGCCAGACTGTGCCGCATGGCGTTGCGCCGGGAAGCGACACGGCGATCCTTTCTATTTTTGGTTACGACCCGCGCACCTGCTATACAGGCCGCTCCGCGCTGGAGGCGGCGGGCATGGGCGTGGTCATCCAGCCGGGCGAGACGAGCCTGCGCGTCAATCTCTGCGCGATCGAGGGCGACAGCTTTGATACGGCGAAAATCCTCTCCCACAACGGCGGAAGCATCGAGGGAGAGGAGGCCGTCACGCTGATGGAGGACCTGATTGCGGACCCGCGCTTTGCTGCGCTGGCTGCTGCCGTCGGCTTTTCCATCCATGTCACGCCGACCTTCCGCCATACCGGCGTGATCGACGCGGCGCACGAGCCGGACAGGGCGAAGATGCGCTTCACCGAGCCGCACAATATCCTGGGCAGCGAAATTGCGGGCTATATGCCCAAGGGGGAAATGGGCGCGGAGCTGACGGCGCTGATGCGCGTCTCCTTTGAGATCCTGCGCGATCATCCGGTCAACGCAAAGCGCAGGGCTGAGGGCAAGCTTGCCGCAAACTGCATCTGGCCCTGGGGGCCGGGCGCGGCCATGAGCCTCGCTTCCTTTGATTCGCTCTATGGCAAGAAGGGCAGCGCGGTTTCCGCGGTGCCGCTGGTCTGGGGCATTGCAAATCTCTGCGGCGTGGATACCCCGCGCGTGGAAGGCGCAAACGCAGAGCTTGACACCAACTACGAGGGCAAGGTTGATGCGGTGATTGAGGCGCTGCGCGGCGGCGCGGATTTCTGCTGCATCCATGTCGAAGCGCCGGACGAGTGCGCCCATGCGGGCGATGTTGCGGGCAAGTGCGAGGCGATCCGCAGGCTCGACAGCCGCGTGGTAAAGCCCCTGCTGGAGCGCCTTGGCAGCGTGGATCCCGAGTTCCGTATCCTGATTCTTTCGGATCATCCGACGCTCCTTGCGACCCGCGGTCACGACGGAAATCCGATTCCTTTCGCCATTTACGACAGCACGAAGCCCGGCGCGCCGCGCAAGTTTGACGAGGCGCATGCCCGCGAGACCGGCGATTTCCTTGAGGAAGGGCCGATGCTCCTGCGCGCGCTCTTTGCCTGATCAGCCGGTGGGCGCGGCGGGAAGGAAATCCTGCGCTGATTCGTTTACTATTCATCCCCATGTGCTGAACACATCCAAACGGAGGCATTTATGCTCAGACGGTTTGTTTTTCTGCTGCTTCTTCTCCTGATGCTGCCCTGCGCGTCCCTTGCGCAGGAGGCGGAGATCAACACACAGCTCACGCATTATCTTCTGCTGGGCCAGGACGGCTATGCCGAGGATATCGTTGAGGACGCGAGAACGGATACCATCGTGATCGTGTCGCTGGATGAAAAATACAATCGCGTGATCATGACCTCCGTCCTGCGCGACAGCAAGATCAAAAATCCGCGCGGCAATGAAACAAAGGCCAACCTGCTCTACCGCTATCACGGCTTTGACGGCATGATCGAGTGCCTGGAGCGGGAGCTGGATATCGAGATTGAAGGCGCAGTGCTGGTCAATTTTGAGCATGTGAAGCCTGTGATTGACGCGCTGGGCGGCGTGGATATTGAGATCGACGAGAGCGAGTATCTGGCGATCCGGAGCATTCTGCTGGGCAGGGATCCCAATATGCCCAAAGGGCCGGGCAAGGTGCATATGACCGGGCGCATCGCGCTGGCCTACATGCGCACCCGTGCGACGGGCTCCGGCGGCGATTTCAGCCGGACGCAGCGCCAGCGCAAGGTGGTCAGCCAGCTGTTTGATAAGTGCCGCGAGCTGTCTTTGGTGGATCTGATCGGCGTGTATAACCAGGTCTCCTCGGGCATGAAAATGAACCTCTCCGCGATGGATGTGCTCAAGGCAATTTCCAAGGGCTACGGCCTGATTGCCGGCGGGGCGGATTTTGTGGAATTTGCCATTCCACAGCGGGGAACATACGCCTATGGAACGATCGGCGATTCTTCCTCCGCGCTTGATGTACGCTGGAAGAGCAACTGTACGAAGTTCCATGAGCTGCTTAACCAACCCGCAGAATAAAGAAGAACGAGATAACGAGATACGAAGAACAGGATGAACGATACGATGAACGCAAGAACCCTTGGCGCACTTGTGATCCTTGTGCTCTGCCTTATGCTGCCCGTGTGCGCGTCCGGCGAAGAGGTGCTGGACCTGTCTTTGTTTGCCGGCGGCGAACCGCCGGCAGCCGAGGAATGGGCCGAGGCGGTGTTTGATACACGCCCGTGGTACGAGCGCGAGGACGGAACGGACTGGCGCTTTCAGGATGACGGCTCCGTGATTGTGACCATCTCCGCGACAGGCGATGTGACCATCGGCGGCGACAGGCGCAAGAGCGGAAAGAACGTCTTTGACAAGCAGTTGGAGCTGGAGCCTTCAGGGCTCAATTTTCCATTTGAGAATACGCGGAGCATCTTTGAAGAGGACGACATGACCCTCGTCAACTTTGAAGGCACGCTGACGACGACCAAAAGCGCAACGAAGAATTCCTTCTCCTTTGCCGCGCCGCCGGAGTATGTGCAGGTGCTGACCAGCGGCAGCGTGGAAGCGGTTTCGCTTGAAAACAACCACGTGATGGACCACGGCAAGGCGGGCTATGAGGACACCTGCGCCGCGCTGCACGGCGCGGGCATTCTTTACAGTGGCCATCTGGGCAGCGCGATCTACACGACCGAAACGGGCGTGGATATCGGTATGCTCTCCTATCAGACCTTCAACGGCAACTATGCCAACATCTATGAATCCATCGAGGACGATATAAAGATGCTGCGGGACGCCGGATGCGAGCTGGTGATCGTCTCGTATCACTGGGGCGCGGAGAAGGACTATGTGCCCAACGAGCGTCAGGTGCCGCTGGGGCGCACGACGATTGACGCAGGCGCGGATCTGGTCATCGGCCATCACAGCCACCGCATCAATCCGATTGAGGAATACAAGGGCAGGTATATTTGCTATTCGCTGGGCAATTTTTCCTTTGCGGGCAACACCAGACCGGACGATATGGACACCTATATCTTCCAGCAGCGCTTCCGCGTGTATCCGGACGGCGTCGTGGAAAACGAGGGCTTTAGGATCATCCCCTGCTCGATCTCCTCGCAGGAGCGGGTGAACGACTTCAAGCCGACCCCGGCGGCGGAAGAGCACGCAGCACAGATTGTGGATCGCCTGAAGGAACTGAACAAGAAGTTTGAAAAGAACTTCAAAAAGCTCGGCGTGACCGCTGTCGGCAGCTATCCGACGGCATGGACCACGGCGTATTGATCAAGCGGGCTCTGCCCGCTTTTTTCGGCAGAAAAGAGGGAACGGGTATGAGCGAAAGAACACAGGCGCTGTATGCGCTGTGCCGGGAAGCGGCGAAGGCAGGCCGCATTGTCATCACAGGGCACGACGGAGCGGATGTGGACAGCGCGGCATCCTGCGTGCTGATGCAGCGCCTGCTTGCAGCATGGGACATTCCGTCTCAGATTCTGCTCTTTGCGCCGGACAGGCAGGCGCAGCGCGTCATGGCGCGCTTTTCCGTGGATGCGGCGCGCTTGACGGGCGAGACGGACGCAGGAGACAGCCTGATCCTGCTGGATCATCATCAGGCGGCGCACCCGGGCAGCGTGCTTGCCTGTATCGACCATCATCCCACGGACAACCCGCCGGCGTATCCGTATCTGCAGCTTGGAGACAGCGGCGCATGCGCGGTGATGGTGCTTCATCTGATGGAAGAAGCGGGCGTCTATCTGACGCAGGAGGACAAAAGGCTTGCCATTACTGCGCTGTATCTGGATACCATCGCGCTGAAAAGCGCGAAGATATCAGGGGAAGAAGCGGCATGGGGCGAGCGCGAGGCGAAACGCCTCGGACTTGACGAAGGATGGCTGCGGCGTGAGGGTATGGGCCTGATGGACGTGACGCGTCCGGCGCATGAGCTGGCGATGATGGGCAGGAAGGTCTACCGGTTCGGGGATCGGCGTGTGCTGTCAAGCTATGTGCAGACGGACGCGATGACGCAGGAGAGGCTCTGCGCGGTGCTTGATGTGCTGCGGGAGGAAATGAAGAAGGAACAGGCCGCGCGCTGGATCTATCTGGTGCATGATCCTGTGCGCATGCGCTCTACGGAATATGATCTGATGCCGGACGGCGATGTGCATGTGATGGCGTACGGCTATCTCGCCTCGCGCGGTAAGGATGTGATGCCGCGCGTGGAGCGGGAAATGATGAAGGAAATGAGAAGCGAAGGAAAGGCGGGCGAGTGATATGGCAGGGTTTCCGCAGGAGCTGACGGCGGCGCTGGAGGCCATGATCAGCGGACAAAACCAGACGGCGCTGGAGCGGGACGCAAAGACAATCAGCGAAAACTATCGCCTGCGCACGGGCAGGGGCGATCGCCTGCTGACGAAGGAAAGCGAGGCGGCGGCCTATGCGGCGGCGCGCATGCCCGCGACATTTGCCGCCGCGCAGGCGGCGCTGCGCGCTGCGCTTGATGCCGGCGGCCTCGCACCGCGGACGCTGATGGACTGCGGCGCGGGCACGGGCGCGGCGAGCTGGGCGGCAGACAGCCTGCTTGCACTTGATGCTGTGACATGCCTTGAGCGCGAGGAGGCGATGCGCAGCGTGGGCAGCCGGCTGATGCGGGAGGCAGGCGGAACGCTGGCGAATGCAAAATGGGAAAGCTGCGACCTGACCGCGCCGCATCCGCTTGGCAGAGCGGAGCTGGTGATGGAGGGCTATATGCTCGGCGAACTGAGGGAAGAGATGCGCCTGCCTGTTGCCCAGAAGCTTTGGGATGCGGCGGAGCAGATGCTGCTGCTGATTGAGCCGGGCACGCCGCAGGGTTTTGCCAATCTGGCTGCTGTGAGGAAGCATCTGGCAGGTCTTGGCGCATATGTGGCAGCCCCCTGTCCGGCAGGAGGGGCGAGCTGCCCGATGGATGACGGTGACTGGTGCCATTTTGCCGTCCGCGTGCAGCGCACGAAGCTGCATAAAGCGCTCAAGGGCGGCGAAGCGCCGTATGAGGACGAAAAATACTGCTATCTTGCGCTGATGCGGGAGCCGCCTGCGGCGGCGTGCAGCGCGCGCGTGCTGCGCCATCCGATGATCGCGCCGGGGCGCATCACGCTGACGCTGTGCGAAAAAGGCGAGAAGCAGACGAGCGTCGTAACAAAAAAAGACCCGCTGTGGAAGCGGGCCAGGAAGATGGACGCGGGAGATGCGATCTGATCAGAATTTGTCGTAAAGACCGGCGCGCTTGAGCGCGGGCTTCACCGCGCTGAGCAGAATCGGCGCGACGATGAAGGCAAAGACGGCGTTCATCATGCTGCCGGGGAATTTGCTGATCAGCTTGGCGGCGATGGCATCCGCCGGCAGGCCGTCGATGAAGCGGCCTGCCAGGAAGGTCTTGAGCATATAGAGGGCGACGTAGCTGAGTGCGCCCAGCACGGAGGCGGCGATGATTCTGACATGGTCTGCGCCGGTGGGATGGTCCTTGCGCGCAGCGCGATAGCCGATCAGGCCAGCGATGAGCGCGATCGCCCCTTTGTTGACGAAGGTGATGATGCATTCCGCGCCGTAACCGCCGACGATATCGTACAGCCCGGAGCCAAGGCCCGCGGCAAGGAAGCCGGCACTGGGCCCGAAGAGCAGGCCGCAGAGCACGCAAAGCGCGTTGGTCATGTGCAGCTGGGTGCCCATGAAGGGAATGCGGAAGTAATTGACCACGAAAACGATGGCAGCCATCAGGCCGATGAAGCAGGTTCTGAAGGTGCTGCTGCGGCGTTGCGTCATGGAAAAGACCCCTTTCCGGTGCAGAATGAATTGGATGAGCATATTATAGCACGAACTGGCATGGTGTAAATGGTCAGTTCGTGTTTTTATAACCATGCCAGTTTGACGAAAGTCCACCGAAGCGGACGTTGAGATGGGCGAAAAAGTATGGTATAATGATAAAATCGATGATATGATCCGATGATTATACCCAAAGGAGCGTACGGCATGAAGCAGAACAAAATGGCCCGAAGCTATGGAATTGCGGGCGGCATGACGCTTGTGCTTTTTATTTTACAGGCGGCGCTGATTGGCGCGTCGCTTGCCCATGCGGGAACATTCGCTAAGACGCTGGGGCTGTCTGCGCTGTTTGCGCTGGTGTATGGCGGCGCGATGGCTGCTTATGTGCATCTGGAGCGCCCCAGAACGGGAGAATTGCTGTTTGCAGGCGGCTTTGCGTTGGCGACGATGCTGGCGCGCGTGCGCATGCTTGATTTTGTTGCGGCGGATTATACGTTTTTCCTGTCCAAATGGGTTGACGTGTTCCGGGAGGGCGGCTATGCGATGCTGGCGCAGAACATAGGCGATTACAACCTGCTCTACCAGTATATCCTGCTGATCATTGCCAAGGCGCCGCTGCATGATCTGTATCTGATCAAGTATGTGTCGGTGATCTTTGACTTCCTGCTTGCGCTGGTGATGATGCGTGCAGCGGGGCACTTTGGATCGCAGAAGGCAAAGCTGCCCGTGTTTCTGCTGATGCTTGCGCTGCCGACCGTTCTGCTTGACGGCGCATGCTGGGGCCAGTGCGATTCGGTGTATGCGTTTTTCGTGGTGTCGAGCCTGTATTTTCTGGCGACGGACAGGCCGTATCGCTCGGCGGTTTTTCTGGCTGTTGCGTTTGCGTTCAAGCTCCAGACGATTTTCTTCTTCCCCGTCGTGCTGCTGGGTCTGCTTTACAAAAAATATAAGCTGCGTCATGCGGCGGCGTTTTTTGCGGCCTATGTGGCGACGCTGATTCCGGCGGTTCTGGCGGGCCGCCCGTTTCTGGATGCGCTGGCTGTATATGTCAATCAGTCGATGGGGCAGTACTATCACAGGCTGAGCTACAACGCGCCGAATCTGTATCTGTTCTTCCCGATGATGGAATTTGACAGCGTGAAGGAGTTTACATGGCTGCGTTACCTCAGCGGCATTGACGGAGAGGGTCTGAATGCCTATCTGAATCCGGATCTCTTCCCGGACCTGCAGCATGCTGCGCTGTATGCGTGCGTCATTTTGACGCTGCTTATTGTGGTCTATTGGCTGCTGCACTGGAAGGAGATCACGCCGGAAATGATGCTGCAGTTTGCGGTGTTCTGGGCGATCTTCCTGCCGTTTGTGATGCCGAAGATCCACGAGCGGTATTTCTTCCTGGCGGATGTGCTGTCCGTGCTCTATGCGGCCAGATTCAAAAGCAGGCGCTATCTGCCGCTGCTGGTGGCGGGCGCGTCCCTGACGAGCTATGCGTCCTATCTGATGCGCCAGATGCCGTTTGATCAGCGCATATCGGCGCTGATGATGCTGGCGGCGCTGCTGATCGTCGGGCGGGATATTCTCCTTGGGATGCGCGAAAACCGCGCAAGGCTTGAGAAGGGAGGCGCTGCGCTGTGATTGAGAAAATCCGCTTCTGCGCTCTGCGGGCGTACGACAGGGCGGACGGGTATCTGACCCAGCACCGCCTGCTGTTTGGCGCTGCGCTTGCCGCTGTGCTGTCGCTTGCGCTGGCGCTGTATAATGTCTCTTCCGGCCCGCTGCGCAATCTCAACGATATCGGCGGCTGGAGCAATCGCGCTGCGTTGATCGGCCTTACGGCGATCGTGCATGCACTGGTGCTGATGCTGTGCGCGGGCCTGTCCCGCTGCTGCTTTGCGCGCGTGGCGCTGCGCCAGCTAATTCTGACGGCGGGCTACTATATCCTGCAGCTGGGCATCAACCACAAGACGTATGTTTTTGTCAAAAGCCTGCTTCCGCTGATTCGCACGATGCAGGAAAACGGCATGGCGGCCGCTTATGACATGGGCTTCAGCGCATGTGCGCTGTGGATGATCAATGGGCTCGCCTCTACGCCCATCTATCCGATGTATCTGCTGAAGCTGAACGCGATGGCGTCTCTGCTTGTGATTGCTGTGCTTGCGATGCGGGCTGCGGAGAAAAACGGTCTGGGCATCCGCACAGAGGCGCTGCTGGCGCTTTGTGTGATTCTGCCGCAGGGCTTCATGAATGCGGCCTGCAGCGCGCTGGTTGACGTTCCGGCGCTGGCGCTGCTCTTTGGCGGCTTTGCGCTGATGGATGGCCGCAAAGCGACGTTCAGGGCGCTTGCGATGGCACTTATCGGCCTGTCCTGTGCGCTCAGCAGCGTGTGCCTGTATGCGCTGCCTGTGGCAGTCTGGCATATGCACAGGCGCGGAGATGATCTTAGGCTTTTGCTGATTGTGCCGGGGATGCTGGTCTGCACGGCGCTGCCCGCGGTGCTGGGCGGCGTGCCGCTGCTTTACGCCCTTGCCGGCTATTTCAGGGGGATCTTCTCTGCCGCGCCGTATGCGGCGGGCTCCCCGGGGCTGATGGCCCTCGTGCCGCGGGCGCTGGTTCACGAAATGCCGCAGTATGCGTCTTTTCTGAGCCACTTTGATGCGCTGGATACGGTGACCTATGCGCAGCCGCACTATACGCACGCGCATTTTGAACAGATGTCCGCGGGCTTCGCTCTGGTGGGTCTGGCGGCATACATGGGCACGACGATGCTGGCTTTACGCATGAAGGAGACAAAGCCGGCGCTGCATAGCGTGATGGTTTTTGTGCTGGGTGCGCTGATTGCCTGCCCGGCGGCGACGGCGGGCGCATGGCTGGCGATGGATGTGCTGTGTCTGTATGCGATTCTGGCAAGGCCGAAGCTGCGCCTGCCTGCCTGCATGACGCTTTTTGCAACGATGTGCTCGTCGGCCTATCCGATGACGGAGGAAGCGATGCTGCCGATGATCTACGCGTTTGCGCTGTGTCTGTGCGCGCTTTTGATGCTGCTGGATGTGATTCCGATGACCCGGGAGGAGAAGAATACATGAGCGAGGGAAAAAAGGTACGTCTGCGCATTGTGTCCAGGCTGACAGAGCCGGACGGCGATGTGCATGAGATCAAAAACGCGCGCTCGGGCATGATCCGGGAGGAACAGGGCGCGCTTGTGCTGGAATATGAGGATGTGCAGGACGAGGAAAGAGCCCATATCGTCCTGACGATGCATCCGGGCAGAACGCCGGAGGAAAACCGCGCGCGTATGCAGCGCCGCGGCATGGTCGCCAGCATGCTCAGCTTTATGCCGGGACAGAAGGTGGCGTCGAGCTACGTGACGATCTACGGCGAAATCCCCGTGGCGGTGGATACGCGCCGCGTGGTGATTGACAGGAGCGAAAAGGGCGGCATGCTGCTGCTGGATTACGACGTATACATGGGCGGCGAGCGCACGTCGAGCGCAATGATGGAGATCACATGGCGGATCTGATTGCGGTGCGCCTGCGCGAGCTGGCACGGCGGACCATGCTGGAGGCAGGCGGGCGCGGATTTATGCGCTTTGCCGAGACGGGAGAGGCGCTGCTGGTGACGGACGCCCTGCGGCGCTGCGGCCATGCGGAGCAGCTTACCCGCGCCATGGAGGACGGCGGATTTGCCTGTGCTGCGCAGGATGGTCTTTTGTATCTTACGCCTCAGGACACGCTTCTTGAGGCGTTTATTGGCCGTCAGGAGCCGCCTGTGATCGACTGGGAGGAATCGGTCCATCCGGCGCAGGCGCTGGCTTGCAGGTGGCTTTCCGCGCCTGAGACGGCGTTTACTGCGGCGGGCCGGCGGCTTGTGATGGATACGCTGCGGCTGACGGGCGCGCCGGGGCGGCCTGTGATGGCGGGCCTTGACGCGCTGCGCGCGCATGCGGCGGTGATGCTGCGCAGCGGGGATCGAAGCGGCATGCATGCGGCGGGTGCGATCCTTGCTAAGTGGTGTGAGGAGCATGGATGAACAGGAGGAATGCGTGAATGAAGCTTGAGTGGATTGGACATGCGTGTTTTAAGATGACGGCGCAGGATGGTACGGTGGTGATCACCGATCCATACGACGAGAGCGTGGGCATCGGCATGATCCCGCTTGAGGCGGATATGATCACGATGAGCCACGGACATCACGACCACTGTGAGCAGGCCATGATCGTGGGCGATCCGGTCATTGTACGCGGGCAGGAAACGGTTTCCCTGGGCAGCGTGACTGCCCATGCAGCGCGGTCCTATCATGACGATGCGCAGGGAACGCTGCGCGGCGAAAACGTGATTCGCATTTTTGAGATCGACGGGCTTCGGATTGTACATATGGGCGATCAGGGCTGCATGCCGGATGGGGATGTACTGGCGGCGATCGCAGATGCAGATGTGATGCTGATTCCCGTGGGCGGCACGTACACCGTCGATGCTGTGGGCGCGAAGGCGGTGATCGGGGCGGCAAGACCTGTTTGCGTCGTGCCGATGCATGTGAAAACGAAGCGCTGCCCGTATCCGATTGCGCCGGTGACGGCATTCCTTGAGGTCATGGGGGCGCAGGATGTGCAGCCATGCTGCGAGCTTGAGCTGACGAAGGGGCATCTGCCGCAGGGCGTCGTGCTGATGCAGCCGCAGGCGGACACGCTGTGAAGGAAGGTGTAAGGATGATCAGGCGAAGCCGAATAGCGCTTGCTGCGGCGGCGCTGTGCATGGCGCTTTGCAGCGGACAGGCGCTGGCCGCTAAGGCCGTGTGTGTGGAGGCGGATATTGCGGATCATGTACAGCATCTTGAAGCGCAGCATTTTCGGGAGGACGTATGCCGCTGCACGGGCGATCAGGTCATGCTGCGTGTGACGCCCGGCGTCAGGAAGAATGTCGGCACGATCAGCACGGGGGACGGCATACAGATCCTTGATACATATGACGTATGGGCAAAGGTACTGGTGGTCAGCCGCGCGCCCGCCAATTTGAAGACCAAATGCGGCAGAATCGGCTGGATCGGCATGGAATACATCGAATGCGGCTGCGAAGCCACCGCTTCGGAGGCAGAGACGATGGAATGACAAATGGGGTGAAGGGATGCGGACGCTGACAAAGGAGCAGGCAGGGCGTTTTCTGCTGCTGTGGCATGGTTTGCTTGGCGAACATCGGTTTACCGGGAAGCAGGGAGCGCTGGATTATGTGCGTCAGGCAGGCTGCATTCAGTTTGACCCCGTAGATGTATGCGGCAGAAATGCGGAACTGACGCTGCAAAGCCGCGTAAAGGGATTTACAAGGGAGATGCTTCAGGCGCTTCTGTATAAGGATAGGCTGCTGATTGACTATACGGATAAGAATCAGGCGATTCTGCCGGTGGAGGATTGGCCATGCTTTGCACGTTTTCGCGAGGAAGCCAAAGCAAACGGCCTGCGCTTTGAGGGGCTTGCTGCGCTGGAGGCGCAGGCAAAGGACTATATCCTCAAAAACGGGCCGGTGGATTCCGCTTCTCTGCCCATCGAGGGGAGCATCTTCTGGCATTCTGTCATCCATTGGAGTGGAAACTGGCATGCTGAGAGCCATGCGGCGCGTTCCGTGCTTGAGCAGCTGTATGCGGCGGGCGAACTGGTGATCCATCACAAAACCGGTACGCGAAAGGCATACGATCTTGCTGCGCGTCATATTCCACAGGAGATCCTTGCCGCATCTGATCCATATCCGAATGAGATGGAGCATATCAAGTGGCGCGTGCTGCGCCGTATTGGAGCGGTAGGTCTGTTGTGGAACAGAGCGTCGGATGCGTGGCTGTCCATCCGCGCCCTGACGGCAGAAAAGAGGAATGCGGCATTTGCGCAGCTTCAGTCCGAGGGAAAGATCATCCCTGTACGGGTTGAGGGCCTCCGGGATCCGGTATACCTGCGTGCAGAGGCGGAGGCATATCTGATGCGCGCGCTCTGCGGCGAGGAGGAGAAGCGCCGGTGCGAAGTGATCGCACCGCTGGATCCCATGATGTGGGACAGAAAATTGATTCGCGCGATTTTCGGATTTGACTATACATGGGAAATCTACACGCCTGCTGCAAAGCGGAAATTCGGCTATTATGTGCTTCCGCTGATCTATGGCGAAACGTTTGTCGGGCGCGTTGAGGCGGATGCGGATACAAAGCGTGGGGCGCTTATCGTGCGGCATGTCTGGCTGGAGGATGGCATAAAGAGGACAAAGAAACTGGAGGATGCGATTGAACGCTGCCTGAAGCGGTTGATGAAGTTTAACCAATGCAGCGTATTGATTCGAGCGGACGAACAGTAAGGCAATATGAGAAACAGGCTGAGCGGCGCTCAGTCTGTTTTGCTGTATGGGAATCAAACTGCTGGCAGCGATAGAGCGCTGCGGCAGTCCGGTATGCTGTTACTTGGTCCATTGGCTGTATGGATGGCGGATTGTGTTCGCAGGTTCTTTGGGATTTCTGCGCTGCCCGGCAAATGCGCCGGGCGGCGTTATTCTTGCATTTGGCAGGCGCGCATGATATGATGAATAAAACATGAATGATGCGGCCGAAAACGGGCCGGAGGATAGAAGGAGAGAAAACGCATGCATGAGGGAGTACCGGCGTATCTGAAGCAGCTGCTTGTGCAGCAGTATGGAGAGGAGGCGGCAGAGCGGATTGCCGGGGGCTATGAAGCGCAGCGTGCGGTGACGCTGCGCGCCAATCCGCTGAAAGCGGACCGGCAGGAGGTCAGGCAGGCGCTTTCGGCGCAGGGCATTGAGACGAGCCAGGTAGCCTGGTATGAGGACGCGATGATCGTGCATGGCGCGCGGGAGGAAGCGATTACTGCGCTTGAGCTGTATGAACGCGGAGGCGTGTATCTGCAGAGCCTGTCTTCAATGATTCCGCCGGTGCTGCTGGGCGCGAAGCCTGGCGAAAACGTGCTGGATATGGCGGCGGCGCCCGGCGGAAAGACGACGCAGATCGCTTCCATGACGGGCAATCAGGCGATGATTACGGCATGCGAGATGAACAAGATCCGCGCGGATCGCCTGCGCTACAACGTGCAGCGTCAGGGTGCATCGCGTGTGACGGTCATGAATGTCGATTCGCGCAATCTGGATGATCTGTTCTCGTTTGACAGGATTCTGCTGGATGCGCCCTGCTCCGGCAGCGGAACGGTGCAGCTTTTTAATCCGCGCTCAAAGGGGCAGTTCAACAAGGCGAATCTCGACAAGACGACGAAAATGCAGGAGACGCTGCTGCTCAAGGCGCTGCGCCTGCTGCGTCCGGGCTGCGAGATGATCTACTCGACCTGCTCCGTGCTTGCGCAGGAGAATGAAAGCATCGTGACGAAGGTACTGAAAAAAGCAAATGCCGAGGTCGTCCCGCTGGATCTGGCGGCGTTTTCTGATGTGCCGCAGCTGCCGGTGACAATTCCCGGAACGCTGTGCGTCTGTCCGGATGCGCTGTACGAGGGATTCTTCGTGGCGAAGATTCGCAGGAAGAAGTAAGACTTACAGGTATATACAAGCAAAGGCCCCGCCGTTTGGCAGGGCCTTTGTTTGTTGTGCTGCGGGATTCGGAAGCCGCTCTCTTAGTTGTCGAAATACACCGGGGAGAGCAGGATCAAGAAGAAGTCGTCGTAATCTTCATGCTGGCTGATCGTCGCGTTGGGGAACAGCGAGGCAAAGAGCACGGAGAGACGTTCAGCACTGCAGCGCTCGGTGATTTCGCCCTGAGCGTAAGCCATGGCATATGCGCCGGCAGCCTCAATGATGGCCATATTCACCGGGAGCTCCCAGGTGGAGAAGCGGCCGGCGGCGCCATGCGCGTCAAGCGCAGAGGCGATCTGGCGCAGAGCGTCCTGCGGATTTTCCATGGGCAGATCGAGCTGCAGGGATTCGCCGAAGCCATGATACGGAGACGGGCAGCAGGGCTGCGGATAATACGCATTTTCGTTTGCGAGGACAGCGCTCTGGAGTGTGCTCTGCACGCCGCAGACGGTGGCGAAGAAAGCAACCTTCTTGCCGGCGTAATTGCTCACCTGCAGGGCGACATCGTTTGTCACGAACGTGCGCGCAGCTTCAAGGCCGTCAGTCGCCGGATCGGGGATAGTGATCTCGACAAGCTCAATGCCCAGCTCCTCGCAGTGATTCGCCAGACGATCCTTTCGCTGTGCAATGGCGTTAATCGCCAGATGGCGCGGGAAGGAGTAATGCACGAAGGTATCGATATCCCAGCGTGCGAGGGTTTCCGCGATGGTGTCTGCCTGAGCAGGTTCGTTGCTGGAGAGGATGATATCGGCGACCTCGTGAGCGACATCAGGATCTTCCTGCGGAACGCCCATGATCATCAGAGGAATGTCGCGCTCGTTCTCTGCGCAGGTCTCGGCGATCTGCGCGAATGCAGTACCCACACCGGGAACCGCCTGACAGGCGATGATTGCCTTGACAGACGGATCCTCGGCAAACGCTTCAAGCTGCGCAATGGTGGTGTCCATTTCGCCCATAAAGTCGTCCGGATAGGTCTCATGCAGCACGATATCGCGGCCATAGGTGGATATGAGGCTGCGCGCAGCGAGGTATTCCTCCTCGACCAGATGGTCGGTGCCGGTCAGGATGGCGATTTTGCTGTCTTCGTCGTAGACGGAGATCGTCACGGTATCCGTGCAGGTGTACTGCGGATAGTTGCGGTAGGTCGCCGTCATGGTGATCGTCGCCTGGCCGCGGGAAAGTGCGCGCAGAACATACCAGTCGCTGTTGTTGGGAGAATCACCGTTTGCGAGCTTGATGTTGGCGAGGGTATCGAGAACTTCGGGGTTATCGCTTTCAAAGGTGCTGACCTCGTCGAAATTGCAGAAGGGATCGAAATCCTCGTTATCGTCGTCGCAGTAGATCTCGAATTCATCGCCGATAAGCGCGATGGTATGGTCATTCTGCACGTTGATGTGCTTGGAGATGCCCGTCGGAACGACGACGGAGACCGGGAAGGTCGCAGTCAGGCCGCACTCGGGGATGGTGACGGTGATGGTTACTTCGCCTTCCGATCGGCCGATGAGCAGCAGGCCGTTTCCGCTGAGGTCAATGTCAACGATGTTGTCTTCGGAGGTGCTGACCTCAAGCGTGCCATAATCGTAGGTCTGGTTGGTATTGAGGGTGAGGAAGATACCGGAACCCGGAGCCAGCGAGTAGTGATCGCCCTGACCGTTGTCCCATGCGCTCAGGAAGAAATACGGTTCATTTTCATCCGCAGGCAGCACGGTCATGATCACGGAATCCGTGCAGGAATACTCCGGATGGTTGCGGAAGGTCGTCGTCATGGTGATCGTCGCGGTGCCCGGGGTGAGCGCGCGCAGGGTCATCCAGTCGTGGCCTTCAGGATCCTCGTCATTCGCTTCCTTGATGTTGGCGATGGTGTCAATCACCGCAGGGTTGCTGCTCTCATAGGTGACGATTTCATCGAAGTTGGCGAATTTTTCCCAATCTTCATTGTCCTTGACGTCATAGATTTCAATCTCGTCACCCGTGGTTGCGAAGATACGGCCATTTTCCACGCTGATGTGCTTGGAGACGTTCGCCGGGGAGACGACGTGGATCATGAAGGTTGCGGTCATGTCGCACTCGGGGATGGTTGCGGAGATGGTCGCATCGCCTTCTGAGGAGCCAACGACCATCAGGCCGTTTTCATCAACGACGGTGAAAGCGATATCATCGTCGGAGGAGCTGACCTCAAGCGTGCCGAGGTCATAGGACTGATTGGTATTGAACGTGAGGACAATGCCGGATCCCGGAGCGAGGGTGTAGTGATCGCCCTGACCATCATCCCATGCGCTCAGGAAGAAGTAAGGATCTGCCTCGGGCGCGGGCAGGACGGTGATCGTCATGGTGTCCACGTCAACCAGATGCGGATAATTCTCATAGGTTGCCGTGGAGGTGACCGTCACCTGACCCGGAGCGAGCGCGCGCAGGGTCATCCAGTCATGCACTTCAGGATCTTCGTCGTTGGCGAGCTTGATGTTCTCGATGGTGTCCGCTATTGCGGGGTTATCAAACGAGTATCCGTGACGATCGTCCATGTTGGAGCAGTGCTCAAGATCCTCATCGTTGAAGAAGGTATACAGCTCAAGCTCGTCGCCCACATAGATGACCGTGCTTCCGTGCTCGATGCCCATGCCCATGTCAATCTCCGTCGGAACGAAGGAGCGGACCGGGAAGGTCGCGGTCAGGTCATGCTCAGGAATGGTGACGGTCAGCTCCGCCTCGCCGCTGCCAAAGGCATGGACGTGGAAGTTATCATCGCGCTCTTCATCCCAGCCGTTGAAGTCGATCGCTTCCGGATTGGAGCTGCTGATGATCAGCGTCTCCGGGTTGTACTCTACATTGGTGTTCAGGTACATATGGAAGCCGGAGCCTTCGGCGAGCGTGATATGGTCGCCATTGCCATCCTCCCAGGCGCTCAGGTAGAAGTACGGCGCGTTTTCATCGACGGAGAAGCGATACTCCGTCGCAACGCCCTGATGCTCCTTGAAGAAGGTCACACCGCGGATGGTGATTTCCCCCTCACCGTGGTTCATGCGGGTATGGAGGACGCCGTTTTCATCCACCCAGACGATATTATCGTCATAGTAAACGTCGTACTCGACGTCGAAGATGTCGCTCTCGCGCCACATGACGCCGTCCGTGGTCTCAAAGACGAGCTGCACGGAATCGTTCGGGCTGAGGGTCGTGCGGCCGTCCTCGGCGACGAGGCGGACATTCTCCTCGCAGATGACGGAGACGTCAAACTGCGTGTTCAGGTGCGGCATCTCCGGGCATTCCACAAAGATCGTGGCGTGGCCCGGGTTCTGCGGATGGAGCACGCTGTTGGTTTCATCCACCGTGACGATGCTGTCGTCGGAGGAGGAGAAGCGCAGCTCTGTGCCGGTGTATGCCGGTTCGCACCAGACATGCACGTACAGGTCGCCGTCCTCCAGGCACAGCGCGATGGAGTTGTCCTCGCCGACCATTTCATCGATGCACACGGATTCCGGCGTGGTATCCTGCTCAACCATCAGGCGCGCGCTGCGGGTGTAGGTTTCGCCGTTGCTGGCGGTGATGGTGTAGTATGCATCCGTTACGCCGTCAGAATGCGCGTAGAAGTAATGGTGATCATAGATGGGATCGTACATACACTCTGCGATGCTCTCGTCATCCACGGAGATGGAGACGTCAACCGTCAGGCTCGGATCGTAAAGCGTGTAGCTCTCCCACATGCCGATGCCTTCGCCGATGTCCGTGGTATACCATGCGCCTTCATGGAACTGGTATTCGTTGATGCGCACGCTCGGCTTGGGCACGGTGACGATGCAGACCATGGAAACCGGATCACCGCTCATGGTTTCAGCGTCACAGAAGACCGCCGCATACTGATCGTCTTCCGGCTCGTTGCCGTTGTGCACGGTTACGTTGCCTTCCTGATCGACGGTGATGAGGTTTTCATCGGAAGTGGACCAGCGGATGGTTTCCTCATTCAGCGCCTCGTCGACAGTGGAGACGATCTGAAGCTTTGCGGTGCTTCCCTGATAGAGGGTCAGCGCGTCGCTTGAGAGGGCGTAGGCCGGGGCTTCGCCGGTAACCTTGACGAGCATGCGGATTTCCATACCGCCAACGCTTTCCGTGTCAATCGTGCAGTAGATGTTGGTTGCGCCGGGAGCCTTGGCGTACATCATGCCGTCAGAGAGCGTAGAGACGACATCCGCGTTATCGGAGCGCCAGAACGGCCCGTCAATGGCATGGCCGGGAGCATTCAGGATGAGACCCGGATCGAAGATCTCGCCGGCTTCTACGGTGATTTCGCTCTGCGCGAACCGGAATTCCGGACCATGGACGATGACCTCTGCGGCGGCGCTGAGGGTCTCGCTGCCGAAGTCGACGTCATAATGCATGGTCGTCTCGCCCGGCGCCATGCCGACGATGTTGCCGTAGATGTCAAATACGGCGATGGACGGGTCGTCGGTATAGAGTCTGCTGCCGGTTTCGCTGCGGGTATTTTCACCGTCAACATGCCAGCCCACCCATTCGCGGCGGCCGATATCTACCTCGTAGGTGTCGCGGTAGGGATAGATGCTCAGGTGCGAAGCGGAGACGTAAACCGGAATTTCATCGCGGCACTCCGCGAGGAAGTTGCCGTCCTTGTCGGTGAGGACAAGGTGCGTACGGATGAAGGTATTGCCCTCGGAGACGGCCTTGACCATCGGGCCGTTGTTCCACGGGGCGTAGTCCGTGCCTTCTTCCTCGCCGTTGCGATCAAAGAAGCCATCAAAGACCGCGATGTTTTCGTCGTCGATGCTCCATTCGATCCATGCCTTGTCAGAGCCCTTGCTGTCCTCATCGAAGAAGGAGGCATTGTGGCTCCAATGCTGCCAGACGACGCGGCTATACGGATCGCTGCCATAGGGCTCGGTGCTCAGACGGATCTCTTCATGCCACGGATCCACCCAGATTTCGTCGTTGTGGGTGATGTGAATCGAGATGGGGAATTCGGTTACGCTGCCGTTGGAATCGGTGATGGTCGCGTAAAGGGTGGTATCGCCGCTCTGGGCCAGACCGGTGAGGACAACGTTATAGCTGTCCTCAACCGGGGCGAAAGAGGCGATGGAGTCATCATCGATGCGCCACTGCACAGAGGCGACGTCCTTGGTAGAGTGTTCGTTCACATGCACGACAAACTCATGCTGCGCATCCGGACGGAGGCAGATAAAGCTCTCTTCGATGTATGCTGCCGGATAATCGGCGACATAGACGGTACAGGTCAGGTTGCGGTACACGCCGCCGTAGTGCGCCATGGCGGTGACGGTAGCGCTGCCGATGCCGACGGCGCGGAACCTGCCGGTCGGGCCGTTTTCATCGACGATCTGCTCGAGAACGGAATCATCCGAACTGACCCATTCGTCAATGTTCGGGGCAATGGTGAAGCCGTTGCCAGAGCCGATATAGAATTCGACCTCGTCGCCAAGGGTCAGCAGCTGCATGCTGGGATTCATGGTGACGTCCGGCACCTCGCCCGGACGGACGACGACCTGAAGCTCAGCCGTGACGGTCTCGCCGGATTCAAGCGTAGCCGTGCCGGTCAGGGTCGCTTCGCCTGTCTTGCCGTAGGTCTGAACCGTGTAGGCGTTCCAGTAATCGTTAAAGACGAACTCGGCGATTTCGGCGTCGGTCGTGGCCGGGGTGAAGTCGTGGATCCATTCATTGCCAAACACCAGAGCGGTGTTGTCGTGATAGGAATCGACCGGCAACACAAGGCGGGCATACGGATCGCCGTGGAAGACGAAATGCGCCTGATTCTGCGGGACGGTCGGATAGAATTCATAGTAGAAGCCCATCTCGGTGCCATCCTTGAAGCTGACGAGGGCATTGACGTAGTAGAAGTCGTTCCAAGAGGAGAAGAGGCTCAGCTCGCCGGTTTCAGAAATCAGCATGTGGCGTTCGCTGTCCCCCCAGTAGGACTCATACGTGATCGACTCGACGTCGTCCTCTTCCCAGAGAATGCCGCCGTCCACCGGGGTGAAGGACAGCTGATAGGTTTCGCCCATCGTCAGGTCGTACAGCGGGTTGCCGTCTTCATCAAGCGGCGCGAACATGATGCGCTCCGGATCGAGGACGAGGACTTCGCCCTGCGTACCCTCGATGCCTTCCGGCGCGAATTCGCCCGGCTCGATGGTGACCATCGTGCGGCCGGGGTTGCGCAGGTACATGCGGCCGTCGTTTTGCTCGCCGGAGAAGCCGAGGATGTCCTCGTTGTCGGAGCGGAAGTACATCTCCATGCCGGTATATTCCGGCGTGGTGACGAACGGGAAGCCGTGCTCGCCGTCGCGCAGATTCACGACAAGGGCGTGATCCGTATGCATGGCGTCGATGCGCTCCGGCCAGACGTCGCGCTCGTCTTCGACGACGCGCAGCATGGCGCTGGCGGTGTGGGTTTCGCCGTTGCTGCCCATGACGCGGTAATACGCCATGGTATCGCCGACCTTGTTGCCGATAAACGCATTGCGTTCAGCATCAAAGTACGCGATTTCCGGATCCTCCGTAAACATCTCGAAGGCTACGTCGATGCCGGATCCTGCGACAAAATAGCGTTCCCAGATGTGCAGAGAGTCGCCGGTTTTGATGGTGTACCATGCGCCCTCACCAAACTGATGCTTTGCGATGCGGATGGTGGTCATCGGTACGGAAACATGGCAGGCGGCGGTGTAGGTTACGCCATCCTTGACAGCTTCGCAGACGATGACGTCAGTCTTGGTTTCCGGCCCGTCGTTGTGGGTGGCCGTAACGGTCTGGGTTTCCTCGTCGAAGTCGATGCAGTAGAAGTTATTGTCGATGTACCAGGAGACGCTGTCGTAGCCGCTGAGGTCGTCGGTGAAGGTGTAGCTTTCGCCCGGACGGAGCTCAATTGCGCTCTCGCTCAGGGTGAAGGCCGGGGTTTCACCGGTGACGTTCACGACGAAGTCCGCCCATGCATCTCCCTTGCTCGTGCAAAGCCAGCAGGATACGACCGCGCGGCCGGGAGCGACGGCATAGAGTAGGCCGTCATTCGTAACGCGTGCGACAGCTTCGTTGTCAGAACCGAACTCAATGCCCTCAACTTTGGCGTCGCCATACGTTTCCGGATGGACGATCAGCTGCATGCTCTCGCCTTCGTTAAGGGTTGCGCCGTCCTGCGAGAAGCGGATGTTCGAACCCTCGACGATGACGCGCGCTTCGCTGGAGGCAGCGAACATATCGTTGACATAGATGTCGCAGCGGATGGTCGTTTCGCCGCTGTTGACAGCCTTGATGTTGCCATGCTGATCGCAGATGACAACGTCCTCATTGTCGCTGTAGAAGACCTCGGCGGTGACGGGGCCGACGCCCTGCGCATTGTGCCACCAGTTCACGTACTGCCAGTCGCGTCCATGCTTGTCCAGGTGATAGACGTCCTGCTCCGGTGTGATTTCGAAGTGGGTGTCATGGACAAAGATCCAGCGCTCATAGTCGCGGCGGGTGATCTCGTTGCCGTCTGCGTCATAGAGGCAGACGACCATACGGATGACGGTATCGCCGCTGTTTACGGGCTCGATGATCGGGTTGTTGTTCTGCTCCTGATCCTCATAGCCGACAATGCGAGCGATGTTTTCGTTGTCAATGTGCCATTCGACCCACGCGGTGTCGGCGCCGGGATTATTCGGGTCGGTGGTCAGCGCGGCGTTGGTATCCCAGCCGAGGCGCATGACGTCGGTCATCGGGTGTGCGCCCCACGGCTCGGTGCTCAGGTTGAGGTGATCGCCATACACGTCGAGCCAGACCTCGTGATTGGGAATCGGATGGACTTTGCAGACCGCCGTAGCGACGCTGCCATCCTTGAACTCGACAACGGCGGTCACGCGGGTGCTGCCGTCCGGATTCAGAGAGGTGATCTTCGCGGCCGGAGAACCGAACTCAAGCAGACCGTCTTCAACGGAGACAAAGTCCGGATTCTCGGCGCGGAAGGTGATGTTTTCAACGATCTTCTCGCCGGTGTCGTTCACGATCACCAGCGGGATGAAGCGGGTCTGACCCGGACGCAGGTCCACGTTGCGCTCGGTGAAGTAGACAGGAGGCTCAACGACGGTGATCGTCACAGAATCCGTGCAGACATACTCCGGATAGTTCTGATAGGTCGCCGTCATGGTGATCGTCGCCTGACCCGGAGCGAGCGCGCGCAGGGTCATCCAGTCGCGTCCGTCGGGCTCTTCGCCGTTCATCTCCTTGATGTGGGCGACGGTGTCAAGCACCTCAGGATTGCTGCTTTCGTAGGTGATGATCTCGTCGAAGTTGGAGGCGGATTCCCAATCCTCGTTGTCATTGATGTCGTAGATCTCAAACTGATCGCCTACCAGCGCGACAGTACGACCATCCTGCACAGAGATGTGCTTGCTGATTCCGTCCGGAATGATGGCGGAAACCGGGAAGGTCGCGGTCATGTCGTGCTCAGGAATGGTGACGGTCAGCTCCGCCTCGCCCGTGCCGAAGGCATGGACGTGGAAGTTATCACCGCGCTCTTCATCCCAGCCGAAGAAGTCGACGGCTTCCGGGTTGGAGCTGCTGTAAATCAGCGTCTCCGGGTTGTAATCTACATTGGTATGCAGGTACAGATGGAAGCCGGAGCCTTCGGCGAGCGTCATGTGTTCGTTGATTCCGCCTTCCCAGTCGCTCAGGAGGAAGTACGGCTGGCTGCTGTCGACAGAGAAGGTATACTCGGCCGCAACGCCGTGATCATGCTCAAACCAGCTGACAGCGCCGATGGTGATCTCGTCCGCATCCCAGTCAACAGCGCTATGGAGGACGTCGTTTTCATCCACCCAGACGTACTGATCATCAAAGTGAATGTCGTACTCGACGTCGAAGATGTCGCTCTCGCGCCACATGACGCCGTCCGTAGTTTCAAAGACGAGCTGCACGGAGTCGTGCGGGTTGAGGGTCGTGCGGCCGTCCTCGGCGACGAGGCGGACATTCGCTTCACAGATGACGGAGACGTCAAACTGCGTGTTCAGGTTCGGCATCTCCGGGCATTCCACAAAGATCGTGGCGTGGCCCGGGTTCTGCGGATGGAGTCGGAGGTCGTATTTATCCACGCCGACAATGCTGTCGTCGGAGGAATAGAAGTGCAGCTCGGTGCCGGTGTATGCCGGTTCGCACCAGATAGCGTACTCCTCAGAGCCGTCTTCCAGACACATGGCCAGAGAGTGATCCTCGCCAATGCGCTCATCCAGGCAGATGGCCTCCGGCGTGGTGTCCTGCTCGACCAGAATGCGCATGCTGCGGGTGTAGGTTTCGCCGTTGCTGGCGGTGATGGTGTAATGGACGTCCGCCGCGCCTTCAGCGAGCGCATAGAAGTAATACTCGTTGTAGATATTGTCGTAGCGGTACTCTATGATTTTCTCATCGTCCACGGTGACGGAGACGTCAACCGTCAGGCTCGGATCGTAAAGCGTGTAGCACTCCCAAATGCCGAGGCCTTCATCGATGTTCAGGGTGTACCATGCGCCTTCATGGAACTGGTATTCGTTGATGCGCACGCTCGGCTTCGGCACGGTGACGAGGCAGACCATGGAAACCGGGTCGCCGCTCATGGTCTCAGCGTCGCAGAAGACCGCAGCATCCTGCTCGCGATCCGGCGAATGGCCGGTGTGCACGGTTACGTTGCCTTCCTGATCGACGGTGATGAGGTTTTCATCGGAAGTGGACCAGCGGATGGTCTCCTCATTCAGCTCCTCGTCGACAGTGGAGACGATCTGAAGCTTTGCGGTGCTTCCCTGATAGAGAGTCAGCGCGTCGCTTGAGAGGGCGTAGGCCGGGGCTTCGCCGGTAACCTTGACGAGCATGCGGATTTCCATCCAGCCGATGCCCTCAACGTCAATCTCACAGTAGACGTAGGTTGCGCCCGGGGCCTTGGCGTACATGTTGCCATCAGAGAGCATGGCCACGACGCCCTGATTGTCGATGTACCACTCCGGATCGGAGAAGCGATAGCCGTTGTCGTTCAGGATGAGGCCCGGATCGAAGATGTTGCCGGCCTCTACGGTGATTTCGTTCTGCGCAAAGCGGAATTCCGGACCGATGACGACAACCTTAGCGCTGGCACTGAAGGTCTTGCTGCCGAAGGTAATCTCACAGTGCATGGTGGTCTCGCCCGGCTTCACGCCGATGATGTTGCCATAGCCGTCGAACACGGCGATGGACGGATCATCGGTATAGAGCTTGCGGCTGGTTTCGCCGCGGATACCATCATCCTCGACGTGCCATTCGACCCATTCGTGGCGGCCGACTCGTACCTCGTAGGTATCGCGATCGGCAGAGATTTCCGCGCTCGGCATGTAGACATGCACCGGAATCTCATCGTAGCATTCCGCGAGGAAGTTGCCGTCCTTGTCGGTGAGGACAAGGTGGGTGCGGATAACGGTATCACCCTCGGAGACGGCCTTGACCATCACGCCGTTGTTCCACGGAGCATGCGTTTCCTGTCCGTAGTTCAGGTCGCCTTCTCGGAGCTCATAGAAGCCATCGAGGATCGCGATGTTCTCGTCCTCGATTTCCCACTCGATCCACGCCTTGTCGGTGCCTTCGCCGATCTCGTCGAAGTGAGAAGCGTTGTGGTTCCAGCTCTGCCAGACGACGTTGCGCTGCGGATCGCTGCTCCAGTCTTCCAGGCCCAGCCAGACATCCTCATGCCACGGCTTGACCCAGACTTCGTCGTTGGCTGTGATGTGGATGGTGGCGGTGTATTCGCTCGCGCTTCCGTCGGTCGCGGTGACGGTCGCGCGGAGGGTGGTATCGCCGCTCTTGGCCACGCCGGTGAGGGAAACGCTGCGGTTACCCTCGAACGGCGTGAAGGTGGCGATGGAATCGTCGTCGATGGACCACTCCACGGAAGCGATCTCCTTGGTGGAGAATTCGTTCTCCATCAGGATCAGCTGATGCTTCTCGTCCGGGCGGAGATCGACATGCGGCTCGTCAAGATACGCAACCGGGTAATCCGTGACATAAATGGTAGCGGTCAGGTTGCGGTACACGCCGCCGTAGTGCGCCACGGCGGTGACGGTGGCCTCGCCGATACCGACGGCGCGGAACCTGCCGGTCGGGCCGTTTTCATCGACGATCTGCTCGAGAACGGAATCATCAGAGCTGACCCATTCGTCAATATTCGGGTGCTGGGTGAAGCCGTTGCCAGAGCCAATGTAGAATTCGACCTCGTCGCCGATGGTCAGCAGGTTTCTGCTGGGTTCCATGGTGACGTCCGGGGCTTCGCCCGGGCGGACGATGACGCGAAGCTCAGCGGTGACGGTCTCACCGGATTCAAGCGTAGCCGTGCCGGTCAGGGTCGCTTCGCCGGCCTTGCCGTAGGTCTTAATGGCGTAGACATTCCGGTCTTCATTAAAGACGAACTCGGCGACAGAAGCGTCGGTCGTGGCCGGGGTGAAGTCGAAGATCCATTCATCGCCAAACACCAGAGCAACATTGTCGTGATAGGAATCAACCGGCATCACGAAGCGGGAATACGGGCTGCCGTGGAAGAAGAAATGCGCCTGATTCTGCGGGACGGTCGGATAGAATTCATAGTGGAAGCCCATCTCAAAGCCGTCCTTGAAGCGAACGTGCGCATCCGCATGGTAGCGATCCGCCCGCGCAGAGACGAGCTGCAGTTCGCCGGTTTCGGACAGAAGCATATCGATGCCGTCCCAGTAGGCGGAATACTCGATGCTTTCCACATCGCGATCCTCCCAGAGGATGCCGCCGTCCACCGGGGTGAAGGCCAGCTGATAGGTCTGGCCCATCGTGAGGTCGTACAGCGGATTGCCGTCTTCATCCACCGGCGCGAACACGATGCGATTGCGATCGAGGACGAGGACTTCGCCCTGCGCGCTCTCGATGCCTTCCGGCGCGAACTCGCCCGGCTCGATGGTGACCGTCGTGCGGCCGACGTCGTGCAGGAACATACGGCCGTCGTTCGGCTCGTCGGAGAAGGACAGAATGTCGTCGTTATCGGAGAAGAAGCGCATCTCCATGCCGGTATATTCCGGCGTGGTGACGAACGGGAAGCCGCGCTCGCCCTCACTCAGATCGACGACAAGGGCGTGATCCGTATGCATGGCGTCAATGCGCTCCGGCCAGACGTCGCGCTCGTCTTCGACGACGCGCAGCATGGCGCTGGCGGTGTGGGTTTCGCCGTTGCTGGCGGTCACCTTGTAATGCGCCATGGTGTCGCCGACCTTCAGGCCGACGAATGCGTTGCGGTCTGCGTCATAGACGGCGATGCTTTCATCCTCGGTCCAGATGTCGACAGTGACTTCTAGCGACGGATCGGTGATGTAATAGAGCTCCCAAATGCCCAGCACATCGTCCACATGGATGGTGTGCCATGCGCCTTCGCCGAACTGATGCTTTGCGATGCGGAGGGTGGTCGACAGAAGTGCGGCGTGGCAGTTGGCGGTGTAGGTCACGCCATCCTTCACGACTGTGCAGGTAATAACGGCGGTATAGGTCTTGGCTTCGTCGTTATGGCTGGCATGGACGGTCTGGGTTTCCTCGTCGAAGGTGATGTTCTCATGGCCTTCGATGTTCCAGCTGACGCTGTCATAGCCGCTCAGGTCGTTGGTGAAGGTATAGCTGGCGCCGGAATAGAGCTTGAGCATATCGGCGCTCAGGGCAAAAGCCGGGGTTTCGCCGGTGACGGTCACGAAGAACTGCGCTTCGTCAACGTAGCCATCCTCGGTTTCGAGCCAGCAGGCGATCATCGCGCGGCCCGGCGCGACGGCGTAGAGCAGGCCGTTTTCATTGACGCGGGCGACGGCTTCGTTGTCGGAAGTGAAAGTAAGGGTGAATTCTGCATCGCTGCGCAGCTGCGGATAGGCGATCAGCTGCAGGCTTTCGCCCTCGTTCAGCGTCGCGCTGTCCTTCCAGAAGACAACGTTGGAACCGGTGACCACGACATGCGCGGTGCCGGTGGCAGCATGGTGACCGTTGATGTACACTTCGCAGTGGATATCAGTTTCGCCGCTGTTTTCAGCACTGATATTGCCGTGCTGATCGCAGAAGACGATGGACGGATCGTCACTGTAGAATACTTCTGCCGTCACAGCGCCGATGTGATGCTCATCATACTCCCAGTTGACATAGGCCCAGTGGTCATCATGGGTCTTATCCAGATAGTAGGTGTCATGCTCGGGACGGACCTCGAAGTGCGGCTCTTCGACATGTATTCTGCGCTCGACGTTGTCGCGGGCAATCTCGTTGCCGTCTGCGTCATAGACGCGGATGGTCGCATAGACGGAGGTATCGCCCTCGCCCACAGCCTCGATGATCACGGCGTTGTTATACTCCAGATCCTCGTTGCCGATGATGCGGGCGACGTCTTCATCCTCGATATGCCATTCGACCCACGCGGTGTCGGTGCCGAGGTTGTTTTCGTCGCGGGTCATAGCGGCGTTGGTGTCCCACCAGAGGGAGAGGACGCTGGTCTTCGGATCGCGGCCCCACGGCTCGGTGCTCAGATCGAGGTTGTCGGTATGCGCGTTGATCCAGACCCCTTCATTATCCAGCGGCCAGACACGGCAGGCGGCTGTTGCGACGCTGCCGTCCTTGAATTCGACGACGGCGAAGATACGGGTGGAGTTGTTGGGCTTGACACAGGTGATCTTTGCGCCCGGCTCGCCGTACTCCAGCAGGCCGTCCTCGACGGAGACCAGGCCCGCGTCCTCGGAGTAATAGGTGATGTTCTCGACGATCTTCTCGTCGGTGTCACCCACGATCACCAGCGGGAGGAACTTCGTCTGATTCGGGCGGATTTCCGGCTCGAGATCGGCGAAGTAGACCCTCGGCTCGATGACGGTGACCGTCTTGCTCATCTCCTGGGTTTCGCCGTTCAGGGTGGCGTAGCAGGTCAGGGTTGCGACGCCAGGAGACTGCGGAACGGCGTGCCAATCCCCTTCATCCTCAAAGGTTTCTACGGCGAGGATGGAGGGATCGCTGGACTCCCAGTAGACATCCGGATAATGCCTGCCGGAGATGACGATGTGCGGGTAGAGCTCAAAGCGCTGGCCAACCTTCATCGATTCGTCGATATGATCCAGATGCACGAAGCGCCAGAACGCCTTGACAGAATGCACCTTGGTCTCGACGGTGACGGTTTCGTCATCATGGGTGAGGATTTCAGCGGTGATGACCGCGTCGCCCAGACCCACGGAGGTCAGAAGCAGATCGCCCTCATCGGTGATTTCGACGGTGACCGCATCTTCGTTGCTGCTGGTGACGGAGACATACTCTTCCCAGCCGAATTCAGGCCAGATGAACTCTTCCTCGCCGATGGCCATGACCAGCGCGGATTGGCTCATATGGAACTCGTCGGGCTCTTCGCCGTGTACGTAGAACTCGAGCCCGTTCCACCAGCCGCATTCGAGGAGCATATCGATATATACATCGCAGCCATCGTAACCCATCTTGAAGAAGGTGAAGGTGTTGCGGCCCTCTTCGTCGACGCCGCGGCTGTATTCGCGCAGCTGGTTGAGATCCGCATTGATATTGACAAACTGCGGCGCGATCTGCGTGGTCGGATCCATGTTGCCGAAGGTCGGCATGCCGTGGAGCGTGACGGTCAGCAGATCACCGGCGGCCACGATCGGGTTGCCGTGTTCGTCGGTCGGCTTGTCAAAGGTCAGATACGGGTTGCCGACGGTGACAGTCGCCGTCGCGGCATACTCCTCAAAGCCCTCGAACCAGGCGCGGATGGTCGTCGTGCCCTCGCCGACGGCCTCAATATGGTCGCCGCCATGGCAGATGACGATGTCCTCGTTGTCGGACTCAATGTGGAATTCGTAGTAGATGCCCAGCTCTGCCGGATCGATGATGAACGCGCTGCGATGCTTGCCCATCTCCTCGTCAAGCGTCATGTAGTAGTGGTCAGCCTCGAAGTCGATGGCAGCGCCCTCGTCCGCCGGGGTCGGCAGCGGGGTATTCACGTAGACATACGCCGCACCGGAGCACAGAAGCGTGCCGTTTTCGTCAGTCAGGTTCAGGCGGACCATACACACGCCTTCAGAAATACCGGTCATCACGCCGTTTTCATCGACGGTCATGATGTTTTCATCGGTGGATTCGAAGGAGGCAATGTAATAGGTAGACGGATCATTGACGGTTACGGCATACTCCACGAGCGCGCGTTCGCCGACGCCGAGCGTATAGAAGTTCGGCGCATTGTACAGGGAGACGGCAGCCGGGAGGAAGTTGACCTTGCAGACAGCGGTCGTCTCCACGCCGTCGATGATTGCGGTGGCGTAGACGGAGCCGGTCTGCACAGCGTCATAGATATCCCAGTTGCGCAGCTTCACCAGGCCATCCGTTACGGTGATGATGTACGGATCGGAGCTGGACCAGGTGACGTCGCTCTCCAGATTGCCGTTGACAGTGAACTCAAGCTGGAATTCCTCGCGCGGACGCAGGGAGATTTCCGAAGCGTTCAGGGTCAGGCCGCTTTCCTCGCCGGTGACGGTCACCGGGCAGTAGGCGATCAGGCGATGATCATCATAGAAGGTAAAGGTCTCATAGACGATGACCGTGTTGCCCGGGGCCTTCGCGGTGACGAGGCCGAGGTGATCGACGCAGGCGACGTTGTCATCCATCGACCAGTAGCCGGTGCGCTGATCGTTGACCCAGTAGCCGCTGTCGCCGAGATCGATGGACGGGGCGACATAGGCGCTCTCGCCGACGTTCAGGGTCAGCGCGGACGGGGTCAGCGCAGCCTTGAAGTCCTTGACGACGATGGTCACGCGCTCTTCGCGGACATTGTCGGAGTAGGTGCCGAAGCGGACGACGATCTGCGTCTCGCCCGGGTTGACAGCGGTCACGATGCCGTTCGCGCTGACGGTAGCCACATCAGGGTTCTCGGTGGTGAAGGACAGCGTGGTGGTGTTCCAGTCGAGATAGTACGGAATCTCAGCCGTTTCGCCCGGAGACAGCTCGAAGTAATATTCGTGGATCTCCGACTCCGGCCAGACCTCATGCGCCGGCTGGACGCCGATGCGGGCGGAGACGACGCCGGTCGTGCCGTCGGTGAAGGTGACGTTTGCGGTGATGAGGGAGAAGAACCAGTCATTGGTATAGTTGCCGCCGGCGATGACGAGGATGCTCGTCGGAGTATCTTCCTTAATATCCAGCACCGCGTGGTTGTTGTGGGTAGCGATCCATTCGACGGACTCGATTTCCTTGCCGGTGTTGTTGACAAGGGTCAGGATTCTGCGCTCGTTCGGGAGCAGATCCATATACGGGCCGTCCTTGAAGGACAGAGACGGCTCGATGATGGTGACGTCCTTGGTGACGGTCTCGGTGCGGCCGTCGCCTTCGATCGTGGCGGTGATGGTGACCTCGCCCGCACGGAGCGGGATCAGGCACCAATAGTCATAGTTCATCTCCATCAGGGACGGATCGCTGAAGGAGATGGTGATCGTCGGGCAGTGATAGCCGGTGTAGACGACATCAATACACGGGTCATAGCCCTGGCCGACGAACATGATGTCCTCGCAGCCCCAGACGTTGAAGTACCAGTCGGACTCGACGACGGTGACATAGACCGGCATGCTGAGCTTCTCACCGCGCAGCGTGACGTTGGCGACCAGCTGGACGCGGCCCGGAGCAACGGCGGTGATCGTCGGGAATTCTTCGCCGAAGGCGATGATGTCGGAAGCGTCGGTTTCCTTTCCGTCTTCATCCCATGCGGCGACAGCGGTAAAGACGCCGTCATCCCAGCCCGGGAAGGCCGGATAAATCTCCGTGGATTCGCCGACGGCCAGCGTGACAGACGGCTCGCCCACGTTGAATTCGGCTTCCTCGCCCGCAACAATCAGACCCTCTTCAAGATAGAAGCTGGTGTTGCAGTCAAGGCCGGTGTCCATGGACAGGTGCGTCTGGCGGCCTGCGCGCTGCGCCTGCAGGGTCAGCGTGCGGTCCGTACGGGCGATCTCGCGGAAGGCATAGTAGTCGTGATCCCACTCGGTGAAGTTGTGGCCGATATGCTCCGGGATACCGTCGATCGTGACGGTGACGATATCGCCGAGCTCCACGACGGGCAGACCATATTCATCGTCAAGGACGGTCTCCTTCTCCTCGCCGGAGAAGCTGGTCACGTCGTAGCGCAGGCGCGGCACACTGGCGGTCAGCTTCGCGGTATCGCCGAAGCCTTCCGGCACAACGATATCCTCGTCGTGCGCAACAGCGGTAATGAACAGCTCAGCGGTGCCCTCGCCATAGACTTCGATGCCGTCGTCGGTCAGGACGATGGAGCCTTCCGGCTCGGCGTTCAGGATGCTGAGTTCCTCCCAGTAATAGTGCCACATGTCCGGATTGTTGAATTCATAACCGATATTTGCGCGGATCGGCTCGCCGTTTTCCGGAACAGGGACAAAGAAGTGGTCGGTGGTGAAGGTGAGCGCGCAGTCGTCCAGCGTCGGATACGGCGTGCCGACATGCACGAACGAGAAGTTGCGGAAGATGCAGCGGCCGTCAAGCTCATAGACGACGGAGACCTTCGTGGTGCCCTCGCCCTGCGCGGTCATCAGGCCGGATTCATCGACAGTGACGACGTCCTCGTTATCAGAGATGTAGGTGACGTCGAAGTCGCTGAGCGTGTAATTGCCCGCGATGCTGACCGTGCCGTAGAATTCCTGCGTCTGACCGACTTCAAGGCGATAGTGTCCCCACTCGCTGGTCATGCTGATGATCTGCTCCTCAGCGTAGACCTGACAGGTGGCGGTTTCCACGCTGCCGTCGGCGAAGGTCGCCGTGCAGGTGATGGTTTCGGCGTCCGGATAGGCCCAGTCCTGCATAATGGGCGTAATCATGCCGTTTTCATCGACAAAGACAGCGGAATCGTAGGAGGATTCCCACTCGATGGAGACGGGAGCGTCGCCGTCGGCATAGATCGCCTCAAGCTGGAAGCTCTCGCCCTCGTACAGGCGGACACTGGTGGTGTTCAGGCTGAGGCGTGCGCTTTCGTCCACGACATGGACAAGGCTCTTCGCCCACAGGTCAGCGTCGTTGATCGTGGTGTGGTAGAGGATCTCCGTGCTGCCGGCGCGCAGGCCTGTCACGACGCCGAACTCGTTGACGGTCGCGATGGTGTCGTCAGCGGGGAAGAAGTCGTAGTGGGTTCCGTTCACATCCTCCGGCAGGACCGGAACGAGCGTGATCTGCTCGCCCACGTGGACGGTAGCCTCCGCCGGGCTGAGGCTGATGCTGCCGCCATGGACATAGACCGTTGCCGTCGCCGTCGAGGTGACGCCGAAGCAGTTCAGCGTGTAGGTCAGCGTGGCTTCGCCCGGATTGTGCGGGATCAGGCCGCCATACGCGGTAACGGTGAAGATGCTTTCGTCGCTGCTTTCAAACTTTTCGAGCTGGACGGGGTGCGGTTCATCCCAGCCGTAGCCGATGTGGAGCTGCTCGTCGCCGAAGAGCGTATAGTATTCTTTGTCAAGGCGGGCGATGATCTCCGGAATCTGAACACCGATCTCGACCGGCTCGGAGGCAACGACCGGCACATGGACGGTATCCGGCAGAACATCGGTATTCAGCGTCGCGTAATAGGTGACGGACGCGGCGCCCGGGTACTGTGCGATGGAGCGGACCCAGATATTACCCGCTTCGTCCTCGTCCTCGTCAAAGACGATGACGGGCTTGCCCTCGGTCAGCTCGTTTTCAATGCTGAGCTGTTCGTTTTCAGCCTCGGCATAGGTATAGACGAGGCCGTTATCGTGCGCCCAGAGATCGTAGTTCAGTTCCGGCATCAGGTTCTCCCACTCATAGTGGTATTCCCAGCCGGCGTTCAGGTCGCTGCGATGCTCCGGTTCGCCGAAGGAGAGGAAGGGCTTGATATACACCGGAACGGTGACGCTCTCCTGCGTGCCGTCTGCGTAGGCGACGGTGATGGTGACAGCGGACTCGCCCGGCTGATCGCCGATCACAACACGGCCGGTTTCCTTATTATAAGATACCAGATCGTTGAGGGTTGTGAAGGTGATCTCGGCGTCCTCGGGCAGCTCGCTGGTCACAGTGAGATCATGCTCGAGGCCGGCGTAGGTATACAGGGTGGCATAGGTGGTCTCAAAGGCGGCCGGGGCCACATTGAGCTTGATTTCCGCGGTCGCGGTAACGGCCTCATAATCGCCGTAAGCCGGCACGGTTGCCGTGAGGGTGATGGTCGTCTCGCCCTCGGCCTTCGCCTCAAGCATCAGCTCGCCATCCATGAAATACGCATCGGCAATGGTATCGTCGGCAGCCTTTGCTTCAAGCTCCGGCAGGCCAATGCTGCTCGGGGTCTTGATGTTAAGGCGCGGGTAATACACCTGTCCAACATTCATGCTGACAGTGCTTTCAAACAGATCGATGGTGACGTCGGGCTCGACGACGAGGAGCTGCACCGTGCCGTAGTAGGCGGTCACGCCCAGCTCGCTGGCGGTAGGTTCTCCATCCATGACCGGCACTGCAGTCACGGTGAAGGCAACGCTGCCCGGCGCAACGGCGAGCGCGTCGCCGTTTTCGTCGATGTCGACGATGGATTCATCGGTGGAGTAGGAACTGAAGAGATACTCGCCCTCCGGAAGCTCCTCAAGAACCGGAATATAGACATCGCCCGGCATCAGGGTGGCGAAGGACGGGAAGACATCCAGCTCCATGACGATGCCGCCATTTTCAGGATCGGCCTCCGGCGGGATGACCGGATCGATGCCGGTAGAGTAGAAGGAGATGGCAGCAGCCGGCCAATCGGTGCGAGATGTTTCAGCAGGCATGTTCTCCTCGACGGCATCCGGCAGAGAGATGCTGGTCAGGCCGCTCTGATGCATGAACGCATAGCCGCTGACCATGGCGACGGGATAACCGTCGACGCTCTGCGGGATGGTCACGCTGCCGCTGTGCTCGGTAGCGCCGGTGACAAGCTCGAGGAATTCGCCATGGCTATAGTAGACGAAGCCCTCGTGCCAGTGCAGTTTTTCCAGCTCAAAGAAGCCGAGATCGTTTTTCTCGGCATAGCGTTGAGCGGTACTGTAGCTCTTGCCAAAGAGAATCTCCACACCGTCAAAGGCGGAATCCGCCAGAGACGCCGTGGCGTTCTCCACGACGGCGTAGGATGTGCCGGCGCCGGCAAGGACGCCGCTGCCGACGCTGGTTGTCGCAGCAGGCAGCCAGAGCGCAAAGACATCCGTATCCGCGAAGGCGCGGTCGCCGACGCTTCTTACGTTGTCCGGCAGCTGCAGATTGCCGGTAATAGCCTTATTGCCGACAAACGCTTCCGCTTGGATGCTTTTGAGCGCGCTGGGCAGCGAGAATGCTGCCGAGGCGAGCACTGGCTGAAGCATCAGCACAAGGCTCAAAAACAGGGCGATGGTCTTTTTCATGGTTGAGTGCCTCCTCGTTAATGAGATCACCGGGATACCATCCGTAATTTTTTCTTAAAAATGGCTGCTGACCGCATTGCGTAACAGACAATTTTAAGAATTATACAACATTACATATTGAATTTTACTCTTATTCAATGGAATTGTCAATAAATGGAGCGCAATACAACGTAGAAAATGTGACATGTGATTTACAAAATCCGGGGGAACAAAAAAGAATACAGACAAACGGTCTGTATTCTGAAACGTGCGCTGGAGGCGGCTTTGATACTGTTCGATTTTTCGCAGATTCCGGCGTTTGAGATGCATAAGGCGGGCAAGTCATGATCTGGATGCACAGCTGCGGTCATTCGGTATATTCGTCAATCTCTTCAATGATTGCAGATGGATCGAGAATGCCGATCACCTTGCCTTTGAATTCGGTTCCCTGCTTCATGGGCATGGGCGCATAGTTTTTGTTGATGGAAATGAGCTCGCCGTCGCCGCGGATTTTAACGTAACCAAACTCGCCCATGGTATACAGCCCTGCCTGACCGATTTCGGGAGGCTCTTTGGAGATGATGACAATGCTCTGATCGGGATATTTGGGTTCCATACTGTCACCGTCGAGGATGACGCCGAAAGCAGCCTTTCGGGGGAGTGCGTTCTTTCTGACCTTATAAGTGCGATATCCCTCTGCACCCAGATAGATGCCGACACCGGCGGAGGCACGCTGTTCATAGATGCGGAACAGGTCGAACCCGATGACCGGTGAAACTGAGGGTGCGGTGAGGATGCGCTCGATTTCCTTGTCCAGCACCATATCCACCATTTCCCTGCCGTGTTTATCCAGCGTGCGATATTTTTGTATAAATAGATTCTCTGCGCCTGTCAGCGCAGGAGACTTTTGATTTTCCTGATCTTCGGTCCGGCCCAGCCCCTTTTCAATCAGGCTGACAATGGTTTGAGTCAGGTTTTTCATGCGGTAAACATGCTGATACTCGTGCAGCTGGTCTCTGATTTCGGGGCTGACGGTGATGGTGATTCTCGGATTTTCGGTTGGCACAAGCCTCACTCCTCTCAGCATGCATTATACAGAAGTTCATCAGTGATGTAAAGATGAACTGGATGCGTGGTGATGAACTTTTTTCAAAAAACGCTTGACAGTTCAGAACTGATGAACTAGAATTGAAAGACGAAAGGTTCAGAACTGATGAACTATGGGGGGTGGCACAAATGGGTTAAGTCAAAACAAACATGAGGTTCTGTTCCTGCGTGGAATGGAAGAGGAGGGGATGGCGGCATGCCTTGAGAGGATGCGGCGGAGAATGCGAATGTCGGGCAGGTGACGGCATTTGCGTGTTCATGATGAATTTAAGGAGGTGGGTTATGGCGATTGAAGTGCATGGCAGCATGATCCGTGTGCCGCAGGGCGACACGGGAATCATCAAGTTTGTTGCCGACGACGGCGAGATCACAGAACAGGATAAGGGTGTTTTTACGCTGGCGCGGCGTGATGGGACAGCAGTCCTGCGGCAGATTCTGCAGCCGGACATGGAGACAAAGACTTTTCAGACGGCTCTGGCGTATGAGGATACGGAAAAACTGCGTCCGGGTACCTACGCGTGGTCGTTTGCGGTGGTGAAGGACGCTGTGTTTGATGACGGCGGACGGCTGACGGATGCAAAGAGCAAGCACACTGCGGTGCTGATGGGCAGGATGGATATCTTGCCGGTTGCGGGAGGGATGAAATGAAGGTTATAGGGGAAGGAGAAATTCGGATCAGGCTGCTGGAGAGCGCAGGCCCGCAGGGCGAAAAAGGGGACAGGGGCGAACCAGGGGAGCGTGGCCCTCAGGGGGAAAAGGGCGAAACCGGTCCCGCCGGTCCACAGGGGGAGAAGGGAGATATCGGCCCGCAAGGCCCCAAAGGGGAGGCTGGCCTGCAGGGCCCGAAGGGCGACATTGGCCCGCAAGGGCCACAAGGCCCGGAAGGAACAAAAGGCGAGAAGGGTGACACCGGCCCTCAAGGCGACAAAGGAGACGCTGGCCCCGCCGGAAAGACGCCGGTGAAGGGGACGGACTACTGGACGGCGGCAGACAGGCAGCAGATGGTCAATGATGTGATCGCCGCGCTCCCTGTCTATAACGGGGAGGTGGTCTGATGGCAAACACGCAGATTGAGGTGATCAGCAATGGCGTGGTGACGCTTGCGACCGCCGGAAAATACTGCGACAGAAACATTGACATCAACGTCAATGTGCAGGAAGCGTGCATCGTGCCGGACTACTGGAAGAGCTATCTGGAAACAAAGGCGACGGAGATCGATGCGGCGCTTTCTGCTGCGGGCGATAAAAGGTCTGCATTCCTGTGGTATACGGACGCACACTGGACAAGCAACTATAAGCAATCGCCGACGATACTCAAGTATCTGAGTCAGCACACTGGTATGACAAAGACTTATTTCGGCGGCGATATTGCTGTTAATAAATCCGGTGAAACAGACATACTCACTGCATGGCTTGCTGAGGTTTCAGAGATCCCTAATCACCGAAGCATGATCGGCAA
>JAFXCE010000030.1 GCA_017521565.1 Clostridia bacterium
CAACGCCCTCCGGAAGCACGATCCCAGTCAGGCTTCCGCAGTCCGAGAACGCGCCATTCCCGATAGCCGTGACACCCTCCGGAAATTCAACGCTCACCGCAGAGGCGTCGCAATCCGTGACCGACAGCGTATGCGCGCCGGTTTCGTCCTCGTAAGCCTTGAGGCTCAAAAGCGGATATTCCGGATCGACAAACGCATATCCGGCAGCGGTCAGCGCCAGCGCAGCCGCGCCGTTTCGGCTGCAGTATCTGACAGCAGGGCAGCCGTTAAAAGCATAACTTCCGATATTGGCGACGCTGTCCGGAAGAACAATGCCGGCAAGACCGCTGCAGCTTGCGAAAGCTTTCTCTCCGATAGCCGTGACGCCCTCGGGAATCTCTATGCTCACCGCAGTGGCGTCGCAGGCCGTAACCGTGAACGTGTTCTTACCGTTCTCATCTTCATATGCATGAAGGCTCAGGAGCGGATATTCCGGATCGACAAAGTCGTAGCCGACAGCGGTCAGCGCCAGCGCAGATGCGCTGCTCCGGCTGCAGTATCTGACAGCAGAACAATCAGAAAATGCATGACGATCGATGAATGTAATGCCCTGCGCAAGCGTAATGCCGGTCAGACCGCTGCACCCGGAAAACGCATAATTCTCGATGGACGCAACGCCCTCCGGAATTTCAACGCGAACTGCGGAAGCATCACAATCCGCAACGATAAACGAATACGCGCCGGCTTCGTCCCTATACGCCTTGAGGCTCAGAAGCGGATACTCCGGATCGACGAAAGAGCAGTCGGCAGAAGTCAGCGCCAAAGCTGTGTCACTGCTTCGGCTGCAGTATCTGACAGCAGGACAGCCGTTAAAGGCAGAGTTGCCAATGTAGGTAAGACTATCCGGAAGGGTTATGCCGGCGAGACTGCTGCAGTTCCTGAAGGCGGCATTTCCGATATAGGTAAGACCATCCGAAACGGAGATTCCGGTGAGATTGCTGCATGATTCAAAGGCGGAAGCCTCAATGAATAAAAGCCCCTGCGGAAGCGTAACGCTGCTGAGACTGCCGCAGTCATAGAAAGCAAACATGCCAATGGACGTGACGCCCGATTCAACCTCAACAGACTTTATTTCCGCTCTTAAATCACTCCACGGAACAGCAAGGGCATATAAATAATCCTCCATCTCTCCTCTTCCGTAGATATTCAGCAGACCCGTGCTGTCCAGCTGCCAGGCCACGCCGCTTCCGCAGCTTCCGGAAGCGACGACGGATACATCTTCCGACAGCGCCGCACCGCAAAACAGCAGGAAAAGACATGTCAGAATCAGAGAGATACACCCTCTTGAACGTTTTCTGAACATTAAACGTCCTCCTCTAAAACCAATCAGACAGGCCGTTATTGCCCGTATATATATCTGGATAAAAGTATCAATTCTATTATATCACTTCAAAAAAGGGGTGTCCATGCTGCGCGATACGTTTCATGCATAGGTTTCAAACAGAAGAGCCCGGTATATAACCAACTTCATGAAACCGCAGCCTGATCAGATGGAAAACAGGCGCTTGAATTGACATCAAATCCAAAAAAGACTATAATTTTGGTAGATATACGTACTCGTTTGAACCGGAAACACGCAGGAGGGCGACCCGATGAAAAGATGGATTTCCATGCTGCTGGCATTTGTTATGGTTTTCACTTCCACCTTCGGCTTTGCAGAAAACAGCCTCCGGCTGCCTGCCAATCTGAAAGTGATTGCCGACGAGGCCTTTCGCGGCAGCAGCTCGCTGACCGTTGCAGACGTCCCCTACGGCACGGAATCCATTGAGGATCTGGCCTTTGCCGACAGCGCGCTTGAGCGCATCTATATCCCCGGCACGGTATCCAGCATCGCCGGGAATGCATTCTCCGGAACCAGCGCGGTCATTGCCTCGCCCGCCTCTTCCTATGCCCATACCTACGCGGAGGAGCTCGGCCTTTCGTGGGAGGATTGCGGCAATCATTACGGCACGGAGATCTTCAACGCCGCGCTTGACATCCTCGGCAGCGGCGAAACCATCGAAAATCCCACGATCAGCAGCGAGGAAACCCTCTCCACGGACGGCATCACGGATCCGGAAATGCTCGCCCAGATTGAAGAATACAACGCGCTTGTGCTTGAGATGCAGGCGCTGATCGACGAATACAACGACACCTCTTCGCTGAGCGAAGCGCTTGCCCCGCTGGAAGCGCTCTACGCCGACCTCTCCTTCTCCGAATCGGGCGGCAGCGTCGCATTCTCTCTGGGCTCTAGTCAGCTTGTCATGGACAGCAGCCTCCAGCAGCATTTTCAGTCCGGCGGCTCGATCACGGACAGCGTGCTTTCCGAAGACGGCAATTCTGTCTCCCTTTTCGCCGGCAGCACGGAATATGTGCTCCATCAGGCCGGCGATACGCTCTATCTCTCTGCGGCGGACGCAGCGCGCGCCTACCCCGCCGTGTACAGCCGCTCCGCCTCGTCCAGCGATTCCAGGCTCACAAAGCTGCGCAATGCCGCGGAAACCATCTCACAGTTCCGCTCCGCTTTCAGCATCTGGATCGAGATGCAGCGTGATGCTACGGAAGAGATCGTCACTTCCAATCAGCGCTGTCTCGAAAAATCCAAGAAGCTGAACATTGATGAGCTTACCGAAGCGTACACCAAACGCGCTACCCGATTGGAGGACAAACTCAACAACCTGACCCGCCTGTCCGGTATGATTTCCGCCCTGTCCATTCCGGGACAGATATCCAGACTGAATAAGCTGTTTGACAGCTGGGCCGACATCCTTCTCATCCGCGCTCATCAGCATCCCACGGAAAACGATCTCAGCCAGGCAGCTAGAAAGACCGCCGATAAGCTGAATGACGAGATCTCCCGGCTGGCCTATCTCTATTATATCGACGGATTATCCAGCATTGCGGGGCTGATCACGTCAGTCGCGGCAATCGCCAGCGCCGTAGCAACCTTCGTCCCGCTCCCTCCGCCGCTCACCGCCACGCTCGCCGCGCTCACCGCCGGCAGCGCAGCGGTCGCCGCCACCTCTTTCGTGCTTGGCCTCGGTCTGTCCGCGCTGGAAAACAATCTGTATCTGTCGGTTTTCGACCTCGACAGCACGCTGCACACCACCGTGTCCGGCACGGTCTATGACGCGGACACCCGGATGCCGCTGCAGTATGTTTCCGTGTTCAGCCCCACCTCCGAGGCATTGACCGACGCGAACGGCCATTACGAAATCTATCTCCAGCCCGGCACGTATCCCCTCTATTACCGCCTCGACGGCTATCAGACGCAGGAGATCAGCGTCACGCTCGAAAGCGGCGACACGCTGCAAAAGGACATCGAGCTGTCCCTGCCCAAGGTGACGCTGACCGGCGTCGTCCGGGATGCGGACACGTACGAAACGCTGCCCAATGTCACCATCGTTTGCGGATACGAGATGACGCTGAGCAATTACGACGGCAGCTACAGCATCGAGCTTCCCGTCGGACCGCAGACCCTCTCCTTCTATCTGGATGGATATTGGGATCTGACCATTTCGCTCGTGCTGGAAGAGGGCCGGGATGCCTACAAAAATGTCTGGATGGACATGGACAGGCCGACGCCCACGCCCAGACCCACAGCAACGCCCACACCCATGCCCACGCCCGACAAGAACGCCACGCCCGCGGACTGCTTTGACTACAGGTATGGCAGCAGCGGACTCATCATCACCGACTACTTCGGCGACTACACCGACGTCGTCATTCCGTCGTATATCGAAGATGGCCCGGGATATGTCTATCCGGTTACCGGAATTGACGATTGTGTATTCTGGAGCAACAAAACCATAACGAGCATTATCATTCCAGATACTGTCACTTATATTGGCGAAGAAGCCTTTGCGTACTGCTCAGCTCTGACAAGCGTCTTTATTCCGGGCAGCGTCACCACTTTGGCCGCAGGCGCTTTCCATCAATGTGCCGCGCTGCGGAATATTACTATTCCAGATAGTGTTACGTCCATTGGTGATTCTGCATTTTATGGGTGCGAAAGCCTGACCAGCATTTCCATCCCCGACAGCGTCACCTCTCTGGGCAATTATGCTTTCTCCGAATGTAGCTCCCTGCGGACCGCCACCCTGCCAGATACGTTCACCATCATCCCCGCTGGATTGTTTTACGGGTGTGAATCTCTGACGAGCTTCACCATTCCCAAGCGTGTCACATGGATCTGTTCCGAGGCATTTCAGGGCTGCAACAGCCTGACCAGCATCACCATTCCTCATGGCGTTACCGATATTGGTAGTTATGCCTTCGGCTGGTGCATGAACCTCACCAGTATCAGCATTCCCAACAGCGTTACGTACATTGGCGAATTTGCCTTCACTTACACCAGATCCCTTAAGAGCGTTACCATCCCAAGCAGCGTCACCCATCTCGGACAGGCCGCTTTCCTCTGCAGCAAATTGACCAGCGTCGTCATCCCCAGCAGCATCACACATATTCGAGAAGCCACGTTTGAACTTTGCGGTATGAAGAGCGTCGTCATTCCCTACGGCGTTACCAGAATTGAACGCGATGCATTTACGGGAAATTATCTGGAGAAAGTCCACATTCCCAGCAGCGTTACATATCTTGACGACGAAGCATTTGATGATGAGGTTGAGTTTTACTGACAATGGCATCCATCAGAAAAGGCCGCGAAAAGCGGCCTTTTTTGATGCTGTATATAAAATGCAGAACGGAGATGCGCCCAAGGCGGCGCCCCCGCAAAAGCAGAGAATACAAAAAGAAACACCCCTGTATTCTCTACAGAGGTGTTTCAATTGGAGCTGATGACCGGATTTGAACCGGTGACCTCATCCTTACCAACGGTGAAAATTCCTTGCAATACAAAGAATAATGACAAACAGAAGCCGAAAAATAAAATTATATTACAAGAACATGTCTGTGGAATCTGCAAGAGGATCCGCAGGCTTTAGAAGAGTCAATGCCGCCGATGCAATAATGTGTCGAAGGCATTTTTTGTGGGCTTATTAGACCCGAAAAAGATCAGCAGACGAGAAAATAAATAACGACGAATCACACGACTCTATCCGCACGAAGCCTGAGGGGACGACAGTGTTCTACTTCCGATGATTATAAAAGTGTCATCATTCATGTACTTTCAGCCGGATGACGTTAAAGCTCTGTTTTTTCAGTGCAACGCTCAATCTTCCATCGGCGACGCTTCCGCTGGCGCCGCGTGTGGGATGCACATTATCGGGATGCAGCTCAGTGTTGACCGCCTTGACGTCCTCGTGATGTAGCATCACATGCTCGACAATCTCAAAGCTTCCGAATCCGCGCAGATCGGCAGAAAGCTCCATGTCTTCCTCGAGACTGCGGTTGATGGCAAAGATCGTGAGACTACCGTCCTCTGCCTGCACGGCGGTCGCGTCCACGTAAGGAACCTGCTCGTAGTCTGCACAGTCATAGGAAGGAGACTTCACGATCGGGCGGAGCGCCGTGCCGCGTCCATATTTTGAGACGTAATACAGCGGCCAATAGATGGTCTGTGCCCAGACGCCGCCGCCGGCGCACGTCATGATCGGAGCGATGACGTTGACCAGCTGTGCCATGCAGGCGATCTTCACGCGGTCGGCATGGCGCAGGAAGGTGATGAGCAGCGTGCCGATGAGTAGAGCGTCCTCGAAATTGTAGATATCCTCCAGCAGCGGAAGCGCGCGGCCCCATCGGTCGCGTTTTTTGATTTCTTCATCCTGTGCAAGCGAATGATACCAGACGTTCCACTCGTCAAAAGAGAGATTGAGCTTCTTTCTGCTGTGCTTTGTGCCGCCGACGGCGTCGCAGATGGAGACGACGGTTGTGATGAAGTCGTCCAGATCCATGCTGCGGGCGAGGAAATCCGGCGTGTTGTTGGCGTGGTTGTTGTAGTAGCGGTGCAGGCTCACGTAATCGATGTGCTCATAGCATTCCATGAGCATCTGATACTCCCATGTTCCGAAGGTCGGCATATCGAGCATCGAGGAGCCGCAGGCGACCACTTCAATGGAGGGATCGACCCACTTCATCACCTTGGCGGTTTCGCAGGCGACGCGTCCGTATTCTGCCGCAGTCTTCGCGCTGATCTGCCAGGGGCCGTCCATCTCATTGCCAAGGCACCAGAGTTTGATGCCAAAGGGATCTTTCGCACCGTTTTTGATGCGCAGGTCAGATAGCTCCGTTCCGCCTGGATGGTTGCAGTATTCGACAATCCTGCGAGCGTCGTCCGGGCCGCGAGTACCGAGATTGACAGCGTACATCGGCTGAGTATGTACCTCGCGGCACCAGTCGATGAACTCGTGAAGGCCGACTTCGTTGGTTTCCGTCGTGAACCATGCGAGATCGAGCCGCTTGGGACGCTTTTCGCGTGGGCCAATGGAATCCTCCCAGTTGAAGCCGGAGACGAAGTTGCCACCAGGATAGCGCACCACGGGGATGTCCAGCCTTCTGACCATCTCCATCACGTCACGGCGGAAACCGTTTTCATCTGCCGTGGGATGGCCGGGTTCGTAGATACCGCCGTATACCGCGCGGCCAAGGTGCTCGATGAACGAGCCGTAGAGTCGCTTGTCCACTTCGCCAATGGTGAAGTCCCGATCGAGAATCAGGGTTGCCGTTTTCATATGCAGCCTCCTTGTGTATCAGACGGAGCAGCGCTCAATGATGGAGCATGGGATAATCTCGCGCGTGGGCTTGACGGACGGGTTGCTGATGATATCCATGATGTGAATGGCGGCCCGCACGCCAATATCGCTGGTTGGGAGAGCGACCGTGGTCAACGGCGGCTGAAGATAGCGGGCGATTTCCCGGTTATCAAATCCGACGACTGCCATATCCTTTGGAATGGACAGCCCTGCTTCGCCCAGCGCGTGATAGCAGCCTGCGGCCATCAGGTCGTTCATGGCGAAGATGGCGGTGGGCGGTTTATCAAGTGCAAGCAGCTCGCGCGTCCTGATGAGACCGGATTCATATTCCCAGTCGCCGTAGCAGATGTATCCATCCCAAATGGGCAGCCTGGCCTCCTGCATCGCCATCTGATAGCCGCTCATGCGCTTGGTGGTTGGGTAGGAATGCGGATGCCCTGCGATAACGGCGATGCGCTCATGTCCCTTGGCAATCAGATGGCGCGTCAGCACGGCGGCACTGTCGAAGTTGGAATAAGTGATGTAGGTGTCCTGCGAGGTGCCGTGGGAATAGGCGAAGACCAGCGGCCTTTCCATCGGATCAAAGAGATAATCGAGGTGCCGGTCGTGCATGCCGACATAGATGATGCCATCTACGTTGGAAGAGAGCAGCAGATTGACGCCGTTGTTGATGCGCGTGCGGTATGCGCCGATCTGTTCATATTGGTTGTAGAGTTTTTCCAGAAGATGCAGGTCGTACAGAATCATCCGGTAGCCGCTTTTTGAAAGCGTTTCTTCAATGCCGCTGACAATCTCCGGCACGGGAAGACCGCGGATATCCTCGACCAGCACGCCGATGGTGTTGGTCTGCCCGGAGCGGAGCGACTTGGCGACAGTATTAGGGGTATATTTGACCTGCGCGATGGCCATCAGCACGCGTTCGGTTGTTTCCGGAGAGATTTTCTTGGTGCCGTTGACCACGTGAGAAACCGTTGCTGTGGAAACGCCGGCCAGTTCGGCGACGTCTTTCATGGTTGCCATGCAGTTCACCTCGTATAGGGGTTAATCGATTCACTCTTTGCTCAGTTTACATGATTGGAAATGCGTTGTCAACCACGATGAGGTTATGAAATTAACCACAGATTCGGACGAAAAACAGAAAGGAAATCTATTGACTTGTACTAATTTTCCTGCTATTCTGAATTCAGAGGAGAGGTTAATCGAATAACCAAATTTCATTAACCTCGTGTGCGTCCGACAGGTCGTTCTGCCGGGAAACAAAGCAAAGAAAGGTGGAACCAATCGTGAAAAAATGGCTGTCTTTGATTCTCTGTGCTGTTCTTATGATGACCATGAGCGCTCTTGCTCTGGCGGAGGACGGCAGAATCCACATCACGTATTCCTTCTGGGGTAACCAGACGGAAGCCGAAAGCGTGCAGGCTGCGCTGGATACCTTCAACGGCATGCAGGACAAAATCTTCGTTGAGCCGATGCAGATTCCCAACGAGGAATATACGCAGACGCTGGTCAACTATGCCATCGCCGATCAGCTGCCGGACTGCGGCATGGTGAACGAGAACTCCGTGCTGTATTTCGCCCGCAACGGCGTCATGGCCGACGTCTCCAAGATGTATGAAGGCGAAGCGCTCCAGCCGATGGACTGCATTACCTTCAAGGATGCCGGAACGCCGGTCGGCTACTCCAGCTGCAACGAGATTCTGGTTCTGTACTACAACAAAGCGATGTTTGACGCCGCTGGCGAACCCTATCCGTCTGCGGACAAGCCCTATACCTGGGAAGAGTTCGTTGAGGTTGCCAAGCGTCTGACTCTCGACGAAAACGGCAAGCACCCGGGCGAAGAAGGTTTCAATCCGGAGAAGATCGTGCAGTACGGCGCGTTCGTCAATAACTGGACCTGGCAGATGGAAGTCTGGGCGCTCTCTAACGGCGGTGCGTGGTTCTCTGAGGATGGCAACAGCGTGCTGATCAACAGCCCCGAGGCTATCGAATCCATCCAGAAGGTTGCCGATCTGGCGCTGGTCGAGCATGTGGCCCCGCTGAACGTCATTCCGGAAGACAACGGCGTTGGCGTTGGCATCGGCAGCGGCACTGTCGCGATGACCACCGACGGCACCTGGCGCCTTGGCACCGACTTCCCGAATCTGGACATCGATTACGGCATTGCGCCGCTGCCCGTGATGAAGGAGCAGGTGACCCTGTGTACTTCCGGTCTGACCGGCGTGTTCAACGGCAAGAATCAGGAAGCTGCTTACGAGTTCGTCAAGTGGTATACCCGTGAAGAGTCCAACTGGGATTCTCTGATCCTGACCGGCATCTGGATGCCGAAGTCCGAGTACTACTACAAGACCGAAGAAGGCATCAATGCCTGGCTGGGCAACGAGGCGTATCCGTTCAAGGACATCGAAGCCGGCAAGAAGGTTCTTGTCGATTACACCATGAACTATGCCAAGCCGGCCTGCTGGTACTTCACGCCCAACACGCAGGTGACCACCAACGAAATCCTCTTCACTGCGCTGCAGAGCGTGTGGAGCGGCGAGCGCACGGCCGAAGATGTGATCAATGAGATCTATCCGGAGCTCTGTGAAGC
>JAFXCE010000012.1 GCA_017521565.1 Clostridia bacterium
AACAACCTTCGCCGCGTTGATGATGATGACATGATCACCGCAGTCAACATGCGGGGTGAAGGTGGGCTTGTTCTTGCCGCGCAGAATCGCAGCAACCTGGCTGGCCAGTCGGCCAAGCGTCATGCCGTCGGCGTCAACCACATACCAGTTGCGCTCGACGTTCTGGGCATTTGCCATAAACGTTTTCACGTGAATTTCCTCCTCGTGGTGAATCAATCTATTCACAACTATCCACTATAAAACGCATCGCGCTGGTCAGACGCTCTGCAAACGCGCGCACGATCTCCCGGGGCTAACAGGCGAACATACGCATTGGTTATTTTAACCGCAACTATACGCTTTTGTCAAGCATTATTTCTTTGTTTTACTCAGATTTTTTGACTTTTTTCTGCATGTTCCATTTTCTCGCCGACATGCAGCCAGCGTCCCGTCTTAAAGCGCGTATATACGACAACCGCACGCGTGGTCTGATCAAGCACGATGGTCAGCCATGCGCCCGTCAGGCCCCAGAGACGGATAAACGGTCCTGCCAGCATGACGCGGAAAATCCAGATTCCAGCCATCGACGCCATCAGCGGGAACTTTGTATCCCTCGCCCCGCGAAGGCCTGCGGCGACGGGAATCTGCGTACAGATGCCCGGCATGCCCAGCGCAATCAGGCGAAGCACGCCGCCGGAAAGCGCCGCCACCTCCAGATCCGTCGTATACAGCAGCACAATATGCGATGCACAGGTCACAAACAGCATGGCCATCAGCGCAGCAACGCACAGGCTCATTCTGTGAATCATGCGCACAAAGTCCGTCGCCTTTTGTTTTTCTCCAGCGCCCAGGCTCTGGCCAACCAGTGTTGTGGCCGCTACGCCGAATGCCTGACCCGGCATCCACGTCAGGCCGTTGATGCTCAGGCCGATCTGATGGGCGGCAAAGATCGTCGTGCCCAGCCCGGAAACCTGCCGCGCAAAAATGATAAAGCCCACCTGCATGATCAGCTGCTCAAGCATGCTCGTCGTACCGACGTTGAGAATTCTGCGCAGCCACTTAACGCGCAGATGCCAGTCATGATCCAGCCGGAACTGAACCGGCGTATGCGCGCGAAACGCCGTAAACAGCGCAAGCGAGCAGCCGATATACTGCGATAATGTCGTAGAAATTGCCGCTCCTGCCACGCCCAGCTTTGGCATGCCAAACTTTCCGTAGATCAGCACGTAGTTACCCACGACGTTGAGCATATTCGCAAGCAGATTGTAGGTCATCGGCAGACGCGTCTGACCCACGCCGCGCATGGACGCCGTAATCGAGAATGTCATCGAGAGCGGGAAAATGCCCATGGCGATGATCTGCAGATATTGCTTCGAATACGCAAATGTATCCTCACCAGCGCCCATGAAGCGCACCACAGGCCCTGCAAGGCTATACAGCAGCACGGCAGCCGCGACGCCAACCATACTCATGAGCATCAGCGCATTGCGCGAAATCTGGCTCGCGCTGCGCCTGTCTCCGGCGCCGACCGCCCATGCCACGCCTGCAGTCGTGCCGACGTTGAGCGCAATGAGGATCGATCGGACGAGGTTGGTCGGGTTGTTGGTCAATCCAACCGCTGCAATCGCAACCGCAGAAATCTCGCTCCTTCCCAGCATAATGGTATCAACCATTGTAAACAGCTGAGAAAGCACCAGCTCAAACAGCGCCGGCAGCATAATCACCAGCACGCGCCGCGTATCCTCACGGCTGAGTCCCAATCCTTTTGTAAATATCCGCATATTCAGCGCCTCGACATCGCATTCCGTTGTAATATGAACCGATCCATTCACATCCATTCATATCCGTGTCCCTTCGTGCCGTGCCAGCGCTGGCAGCAGCGCGCAGGTTTATTTCTCTCAATCCGCCATATTCAGGTTCGCCAGATTTCCCAGCTCGCCGCTCTTCCAATGCCTGCGGCAAAGGCTGATGTACGCCGAGTTTCCGCCAAGCATAATCTGCTCGCCTTCGCGGACGATCTTGCCATTATGCACGCGCGCATTGAAGGTCGCCTTCCGTCCGCACCAGCAGATCGTCTTGATCTCCTCAATCGTATCCGCCCAGCAGAGCAGTTCCCGGCTGCCCTCAAACAGCTCGCCGCGGAAGTCCGTCCGCAATCCATAGCAGATCACCGGAATGCTGTAGTCATCCACGATATCCACCAGCATCCGCACCTGACTGCTGGTGAGGAAATGCGCTTCATCGACAATTACGCAGGAAATGCCGGTCAGATCAATCTGCGGCAGATCCTCCACATAGCGGCATTCCGCCTCCAGACCGCAGCGCGAACGGACGATCGTCGCCCCATCCCGGTTCTCCAGCTTCGGCTTGAGCATGATCACCTCACAGCCGCGCTCCTTGTAATTATACTGCACCATAACTGCATTGGCCGTCTTGCTGGAGCCCATTGCACCATACCTGAAATACAGCTTTGCCATTTGTTATTCTCCCTGACTGTGTTATTTATATCCTGATTTATTATATCGGCTCTGTCCTCGAAAAGCAAGGCCCTCCCGGAAACCCGGGAGGGCCTTTGTCTCACTTTTTACCGGATTAATCGGTTAATCAATCGGTGCAGGTCATCGAGCTGAGGTTCGTACAATTGGCGAACGCTCTGACACCGATCACCTCAACGCAGTTCGGCAGAACCACGCTGGTCAGGTTCGTACAATCCTCGAATGCGCCATCCGGGATCTCCTTAACCGGAGCCTCGATCGTCACAGACTCGATGCTCGTATTGCCCTTGAATGCGTCCGGAGCAATGGCGCTGACATTCTTGCCGTTGATCGCAGCCGGGATCACCAGATTCTCATCCGGCGTACCGAGCACACCCTCAAGCGTCACAGTGCCATCCTCGTTTTCGGTCACGTCAATCACGTACGCCGGAACCGTGAACGGAGCGAGCGTCACGGACATGGTGCCGTCGGTATACACCGCGATCACCTTGTACGTCACCTTATCGCCGGTCTTTGCATCCTGATCGATCACAGAGGTCACGTCCGCGCCAACCTCAGCAATCACCTTGCCGTCGCCGCGTACGACCTTATAGCCGGTCAGCTTCTCGGACTCAATCGCCTTCCAGCTCACGCTGACGCCGCCAGCGGCAAGCACCGGCTCATACGCCTCCGGCTTCGGGCCGCGGGTCACAGTGACCTTGTACGGCGGGTTGCCATGCAGCTTGAACAGCGGCCTTCCGTTCTCGTCCATCTCATTGGAAACCAGAATAGAGGTGATCTCGTAGACATACTCTGCCGTCAGATCCTCAGCAGTATCATCCACGAAGGTGTTAAGCAGCGGCTGGAACGGATCATACCAGGTATCACCGATAAACTCGTGATCACGGATAATGTCATAATAGTCCGCACCGGAGACGAGATCCCACGTCAGGGTTACCTTCTCGTCCTCGTAGGTATAGGTCGCATTAGTAACCGGCTTGAAGGTATCCGGCGTTACCACAACCTGATTGCTGGGGCCGTCGTCGCCATCCGTACGACCAACGACAAGCATGTAGGTATACGTCTTGCCGATTTCAACATTCTTATCAATGATGCTCGTCTCATTCGCCTCGGCAAATCCAACCGGCTTGAAGGAACCGCCTGCCTCTGCGCCATCCTTACGGAAGACGGTGTAGCTTTCCACGTCCTTCTTCGGGGACTTGTTCCACGTCAGCTTAACGCCGCCGTCCTTAAGGCTGTGATAGGCTTCCAGCTTCGCCGGTTCACCGATATCCGCCGTCAGCACGTCACAATCCAGACCGCTGATCTTCGTACCGTCCGCGTACTCAACAACAGCTTTCACCTTGTAGGTGTACTTGGTGTTGATCTGAACATCCGTATCCGTCCACTCGCACGCCTCAACAGTCGCGACAACTTCGTACTCGCCGTCGTTCACGTTGCGGGAGATCTCGTACTTCTGCGCGTTCTGAACAACATCCCAGCTCAGATCAACGCTATCCGTAAAGAAGCGGAAGTAATTGATCTTCACCGTGCCCAGCTTGCTCAGCTGGATGCTGGTGCTGGTCAGCTCACTGACATTCTCACCGTAAACCGCCTTGATGCTGTAGCTGTACTTGCTGCCCAGCTTCACATCGCTGTCGATATAGGTCTGCGCATCAGTGCTAAGCGTGATCTGCGCCTTGGTCTGGTTGTTGATGAGGACATAGCCAGTCAAATTCTCAGACTCCGGCTTTACCCAGGTCAGAACCACGCTACCGTTCTGCGCATCGTACGCCGCAGCGAAGTCTGCCGGAGCAGCTTCATGCTTGATCATATTGGACACGCCGGCAGCACTCACGAACTGATTGCCGCCAATGGTCGTCTTCGCATAGATCTTGTAGGTATACGCCGCATTCAGATCCGCAGCAAAGTCAAGCTCTTCCAGCTTGGTCGTCGTCAGGACATAGGCCTCTTCCGCGTCATCCACAACACAGTAGATGTCGTAGTTCTTCGCGTAGTCAACCTTATCCCACTTAATGGTGTGCTTGATGCCATCGTAGGTCACCTTCACGTTCTGCGGAGCAGGCAGAGCCTTAACCTCAGCCGTCACCGTCTTGTCCGTGTCGGTATAGCCGTTGCTGTAGATCGCAACAACCTTATACGTATAGGAAGCGCCGGGCTCAACATCGCTGTCGAGATAATTCTTCTCCTTGCAGTTTTCGAGCTTCTCAAACTCGCCTTCCGCGTTCTGACGGTATACGTCGTAGCTGATCGCATCGCCTTCCCAGGTCAGCAGGATGCCGCCCTTGTCGAAGCCAAACTCAGCAGCCACATTCGCAGCCTCAGCGCCAAAGACAACCGTGAGCATATCAGACGCCAGACCCGCTTCACCGTTCTCAAAGACCGGCTCAACGTAGTAGCGTACTTCGCCTTCCTTGCGCTCAGCGGTGAAGGTCGTCTCCGTCAGCACACCATCGTTCATCGGCAGCTCCGCGCCGTCCTGATAGATGTTGTAGCCAGCAGCATACTTCACCTTATTCCAAGTGAAGGTCACGGATTCATTATCATAGATCGCATTCAGGCCAGTAACCTTGCCGGCTTCAACGCCTTCTACCGTCACCGTAATCGTCTTGGAAATCGTACCATACTTGAAGGTCGGAACATCGTCGATCACTTCTACCAACACCGGACGGACCGCGTAGGTATACTTGCCGCCCTTGAGGTTCGTGATCACATGGCTGCTGCCGCCCAGAATCTTTTCAACGACATCGCCATACATGTTCTCCACCATGACCGGCTGGAGCAGGCCGTTCTCATATGCCTCATACAGCACATAGCCCGTCGCCTCTTCCAGATGCTTCCAGGTCAGCGTCACCTCGCCAAAGCCGGTAACCGCAGCAGAAAGCGTCGGAGCCTGATCCCATGCAGCCGCCTTCAGCGTGATCTTCTTCGCAGCGGAAGCCGTGCCGTAAGAACGGGTGCCCGCCTGGCTGACGTGGGACGCCTTGACCGTGAATTCGTAGGTGCCTGCAGCCAGACCTTCCAGTACGGTCGTGTAGTGCATGACGCCGTCGATCTCTTCGACCGTGATCAGACCCACCTCAAGCATCGCGTTAAAGTCCGCGCCCTTGAGGACATTGGTGGTCTTTCCGCCCTTCTTATAGTAGATCGCAAACTCGTCCGACAGGACAGAGCCGGCCTTCCAGGTAATCGTCACTTCACCGTTGCCGGTCTGAGCCGCGCCGGTAATGGTCGGCTTGCTCTTCCACAGCGTAGCCACCGTGAGCTTCGCAGCCGCGGAAGTGGTACCGGTCTTCTTGGTCGCAGCGTTGTACGGACGCACAGTATACTCATGAGCGCCAATCTTCACGCCTTCGATCACTGCGCTGAACAGGCCGGTCTCGCTGTCATACTCCAGATCTTCCTTCGCATAGGTGGCAACGGTCGCAGTCTTGCCGCTCACCTTGTCAAGGATCTGGAATCCAAGCGTTACATCCCACTCGCTGCCGGACTTCCAGGTCAGCTGAACACGCTCGTCCTGAGTCTGAGTCTGAACCGCCTTCACGCTGGTCGGCTTCGCCTTCCAAAGCTCGCTCACCGTGAGCTTCACAACCGCAGAAGCGGTTCCGGTTTTCGTGGTCTCCGGGTTATACGGACGCACGCTGTACTGGTGAGTACCAGCCTTGACGCCTTCAAGCACCACGCTGTACAGGTCGGTCTCGTAATCGTACTCCAGTCCTTCCTTCGCATAGGTAGCAACCGTCGTGGTCTTGCTGCCAACCTTGTCAAGAATCTGGAATCCGAGCGTCATATCCTGTGCGCAGCCAGACTTCCAGGTCAGCGTCACAGTGCCTTCAACATCCTTCGCCTGCACAGCCTTCACACTCGTCGGCTTCTGCTTCCACCATGTCACCACGGTGATCTTCGCCGCAGAGGAGGTCGTGCCGGTCTTCTTCGTCTCCGGGTTGTACGGGCGCACGCTGTACTGGTGTGCACCGCCGGCAACGCCGGTAATGGTGGCGGTGTAAGTGTCGCTCTCCTCGTCGTAAATGATATCTCCATTATCGACGCTGAGCTTCAGCGTGGTGGTCTTGCTGCCGACCTTGTCGAGAATCTGGAAATCACGGGTTACTGCAACCGAGCTTCCAGCCTTCCAGGTCAGCACAACGCACTCATCCACGTCCTCCGGCTGCACAGCCTTTACGCCGGTCGGCTTCGCCTTCCAAAGCTCGCTCACCGTCAGCTTCACAACAGAAGAGACAGAACCGGTCTTCTTCGTTTCCGGATTATACGGACGCACGCTGTATTCGTGAGCGCCAGCCTTTACCGTACCCTCAAACGTATAGCTGTACAGGCCGGTTTCTTCATCATACTCCGGCGCCTCAATCGTCGTCGTCGTGGTCTTTCCGCTCAGCTTGTCAAGGATCTGGAATCCAAGCGTCACTTCCTGCGCACAGCCAGACTTCCAGGTCAGCGTCACAGTGCCTTCCATATCCTTCGCCTGAATGACCTTCACGCCGGTGGGCTTCTTCTTCCAATGCTCGCTCACCGTCAGCTTCGCAGCTGCAGAGGCGGTGCCGGTCTTGCCCGTCTCCGGGTTATACGGACGAACCGTATACTCATGAGCGCCAGCCTTTACAGATTCGATCGTTGCGCTGTAAAGCCCAGTTTCTTCATCATATTCCGGCGCCACGATGGTGGCCACCGTCGTGGTCTTTCCGCTCACCTTGTCAAGGATCTGGAATCCGAGCGTCAGTTCCTGAGCGCTGCCGGACTTCCAGGTCAGCGTCACAGTGCCTTCAGCGTCCTTGGCCTGCACAGCCTTCACGCTCGTCGGCTTCGTCTTCCACCAATCCTTTACGGTGACGGTCACCTTGTCGGACAGGCTGCCCTTGGTGATCTTGCCGCTTTCGTCAATCTGAACAGGGCAGATACGATACGCATGAGAACCAGCCTTCACGCCGTCAAGCTGATACTCCATATCATAGACAAACGTGGAAGGATCCTTCTCATCGCCGAGGATCGCATTATTCTTGCCCTTCGTATCCACCTCATAGAGGATAAAGGCTTCGGCCTCGATCATCTGGCTCCATGTAAGCTGGACGGCCTCTTCAACGTCTTTCAGCTGAGCAACCTTCAGCGTCGGCTTGGTCTTCCAGCTGACAGACTTCACCGCCACGCTCTTGGTCGCAGAAGTGGTTCCTGTCTTCTTCGTCTCCGGGTTATACGGACGCACGCTGTACACATGGGTACCGGCCTTGGCCGTCGTCACGGTAGCCGTGTAGATCTTGGTCTCCGGATCGTAATCAACCTCATAATCCGTACCGGCCTTCAGCGTAGCGGTCTTGTTATTGAACTTATCAAGGATCTGGAAATCCTGCGTCAGCTCCTCATTCGTGCCGGACTTCCACGTGATCTCAACCACGCCCAGATTGTCCGCAAAATTCACCTGCTTGGCAGCAGAAATGCTCGGCTTCGCCTTCCAGAGTTCGCTTACCGTCAGCTTTGCCGTGGCGGAAGATGTACCGATCGCGCCGCTCTCCTCATCCAGCGGACGCACGCTGTATTCATGCGCGCCGCCAGCCACGCCATAAATCATCGCGCCATACAGCTTGGTGGTCTCGTCGTAGCCGAGCCACTCGATCCAGATACCCTTCTCTTCATCGTCCGTCACAACGGTTGTGGTCTTGCCAACCTTGTCGCGGATCTGGAATCCACGGGTCACCTCAATGGCAGAGCCAGACTTCCAAGTCAGCTTCACCAGACCCTCTTCGCTCTTCACCTGCGCAGCCTTCAGGGTGGTGGGCTTCGCCTTCCACAGGGTGCTGACCGTCAGGCTCTTGCTTTCAGAAGCGCTGCCATATGTCCAGTTTTCGCCGTCCTCGCTCTGCGCGGGCTTCACGACAAACTTGCGGGCGCCCGCCGGAACATTCTCAACGATCGCCTGCGTTGCGCCATCTTCCACGATCATCGCAGGAACGGTAGCGCTGTCAATGAAGATACCAAACGCCTGCTGACCAGCCCAGCCGGCCTTCCATGTCAGCTTCACAGTACCTTCGGCGTCCTTCACCTGCGTCGCAGCAGAAATCGTCGGCTTCTTCTTCCACAGCGCGCTCACTGTCACGCTCTTCACAGCGGAGAAGCTGCCCTTATCGGTTTCGCCATTGCTGTCCATCTGAATCGGACGGACATAGAACTTGCGCGTGCCAGCAGCAATACCGCTGATGGTCGCAGTCGTCGTATTGGAAATCGCGACGAGGTTTTCTTCCTTCTGACCGCCCTCGTAAATCTCATAGGATTCCGCCGCGACAGTCGCCTTCCAGGTCAGCTTCACCAGACCCTCGTCAGTGGTTACCTGAGCTGCGCTGGAAATGGTCGGCGCCTTGCGCCAATCCTGCTTCTTAACGTTCAGGGTGATCTTGTTGGATGCCTCACCATACACCCATTCGCCGTCAACCTGCTTGCGCGGCTTTACAATGTAGGTATGCTCACCCACGGAAACACCGGTCAGCGCAGCAGTCAGCGTCGTAGAAGTTTTCTTGCTCTTTTCCTCGCCGTTCACGATTTCGTAAACGTTGTAGGATTCTGCCTGAACCTCGCTGGACCACGTCAGTTCAATCTTACCGTTGGTAGCGGTATGACGCACGCTGACAAGCACCGGCGCCTTCATGGAATAGTCCTGCTCTTCAGATTCAAGATAGCCCTGTTCCGGCTGTTCAAGAATCGGCGGCTCACCCGGGGTCGCCTCAACAGGTTCGCCCGGCGTAGTCTCCGGAATCTCCTCCGGCTCGCTCGGCGTGGTTACGACAGGCTCTTCAGCCTCCGGGGCCTTCTCCGGCTCGTCCGGCGTGGTCACGACAGGCTGCTCAGCCTCCGGAGCCTGCTCCGGCTCATCCGGCGTGGTCACGACAGGCTGCTCATAATCGCACTCCCAGCAAACGCCGTTCTGATACTCATGCTCAAACGTCTTGATCACGTCGTCCGCGCTCAGAACCGGCTTGAACTCTTCATTGCAGTCCGGGCAGATATACTCGATGTACTCGTCATACACACCAGTATGCGTCAGACCATTTTCATCTGCGGTAAGCTCGCCCACAAGCTCGTAGTAGATTTCTTCGATCTTATTCGGATGCTGACAGACACTCTCCGCACCACAGGCGCAGACGTCGTTCACATACTCGTGCGCTTCAAGCTCGGTAATCGTGTCGCCCGTAAGCGTCTTGACAACAAGACCACACTTGCTGCACTCGGCGTAGGTGTATACGTTCTTGGTCACGATATGCTTGGAAGCGTCGTCCTCGCTAGGCACAACGCCAGCCTGCTCATACAGAAGCGTCGTCTTCTCAAGGCCTTCGTGCGCGCAGCCTTCCGGCTCGGCAACGTTCTCTTCCTTATCCTCGCCCTCATTCGCAGCGCCTTCATTCTCATCCGGCTGCGCTTCCGGCTCAGACGCCGTGGTCTCATTCTCGCCGGTCATCTGCTCACCCTCGTCAGACGGAGCGCCCGGCACAGCCTCGTCAGTGGTCACCTCATCGGCGGTCGCTTCTCCGGCAGGTTCGGTTTCTTCCTCAGTAGTGGGGATATCTTCTTCCAGACCTTCAGTCTGTTCTTCTTCCTTCACGAATTCGACAGCCAGCAGCAGCACGCCGCCTTCATAGGCAACGCCAGCAGCAGCCTGAGCTGCATATGCTTCACGCTGTTCGTCGGTCAGCGGCTCAGCATTCTTCGCCTGAATGTAGCCCTTGACCAGTTCATCACCGCACACAAAGCGAAGGGTCAGAATATCCTGATCCTCGTTCTCCGTGTTCACGCGATCCGAAACATACGCCACAGCATTCTCACCGAATTCGCCCATCTTCTCACTCAGGCTTTCATCGGCATAAACGCTCTCGCCCTTGTCAACATACACATAGCCGTTGGCAAAACGCGGCGCTTCCTGCTCAATCTCCGGATCCGGCACAACTTCCTGCTCAATCTCCGGCTCCTGCTCGGCTTCCGGCTTGACTTCCAGTTCCGGCTCAGCTTCCGGCTCCGGCTCAGTCTCCGGCTCCGGCTCAGTCTCCGGCTCCGGCACAACTTCCAGCTCAGTCTCCGGTTCCTGCTCAGCTTCCGGCTCCGGCACAACTTCCGGCTCAGTCTCCGGTTCCTGCTCGGCTTCCGGCTCCGGCTCGACTTCCGGTTCCAGTTCCGGCTCTACTTCGGGTTCCGGCTCGACTTCCGGTTCCGGCTCGACTTCCGGTTCCGGCTCGACTTCCGGTTCCGGCTCGACTTCCGGTTCCGGCTCAGGCTCGGGCTCCTGTTCCGGCTCCGGCTCTACTTCGGGTTCCGGCTCAGGCTCGGGCTCCTGTTCCGGCTCCGAGACGACCACGATTTCCATCTCCTCGGTACCGGGCAGCTCCTCCGCCAATGCGATCGTCCACGTCGGCATATTCGACATCAGAATACACAGACACAGCATCAATGACAGAACACGCTTAAACATCTGTATCCCTCCACTGCAATACTAGGAAGCATCGTCCCCGCCGGGATTCGCTTCCCGACAAAAAACCATACTAACCCTTATATGTCATTTATTATACTCCACTGTTCCGGCAATTTCAATTGCTATGTTAATTTTTCTGCCTATTTTTTCTAATTGAAGAAAGCGGGCCTCTCATGAAGCCCGCGTCTTTCTGTATTCAGCTATATTTATTCCGCATCAAAGCGCGCTTTCATATAGGCCTTCACAACGTCCAAGCACTTTTCCTCATCCATGTGCCCTGTATTCAGGCAAAGGTCGTACAGCGCAGCATCATGCCACTGACGTCCTGTGAAATACTTATAATAATCTGCGCGGCGCTTATCGATTTTCTTGATCTTTTTTTCTGCCTCTTCCAGATCCAGACCGTCAGTCTGCATCACCCTGCGGACGCAGTCCACCACCGGCGCAGTCACAAAGAGGTTCAAAACATTCTCTCTGCCCCGCAGAATGTAGTTCGCACACCGTCCAACAATCACACAGTTGCGGGTAGATGCCAGCTCCCGGATGATCTTCGCCTGATAGCGGAACAGATTCTCGTTGGAAATGAAATCATCACTGTCCGGCGGAATCACTTCGCCGGTATACATCTCCTTCGCGATCCTGAAAAGCGGCATGCGCTTGGTTTCGTCAACCTGCTTGAACAATTCCTCGCTGATTCCGCTGTCATCAGATGCGATCCGCAGTATCTCGCGGTCATAGTACTCATAGCCCAGTTCTTTGGCCAGCAGTTTTCCCATCTTTCTGCCGCCGCTGCCATAGCTGCGCGCGATCGTAATTACGCGGTTTTCCATGCAGATCCCTCCTAACGATGCCTCGGATTATCGTGTATCCACGCTTAAATTATATCAGATATTTTAGTTAAAATCAACATATTTCTTCCTTTTCTTTTGTAGCGATTATTTTTAAACTTACCCCCTGTTAACTACGTTACACGGCGAACCTTTCATGAATTCCCTCACATTTTCTACGGCAATCCGCAAAAGCCGCGCTCTCGTCTGAAAGGCCGCCCATGCCACATGCGGAGTCAGAATAGTATTGCACGCTGTGAGCAGCGGATTGTCTGCTTTCGCAGGTTCAGCACTCAGCACATCCGCCATATAGCAGGCCACCTTTCCAGCGTCAAGCGCATCCGTCATGGCATACTCGTCCACCAACGGCCCGCGAGACGTATTGATCACCCGCACTCCGTCTTTCATCTTCGCAATCGCATCTGCATCGATCATCCTATGCGTCTTTTCCGTTAGCGGGCAATGCAGCGTAATCACGTCGCTCTGCGCAAACAGCTCCTCCCGGGACACAAATGTGACATGCTCCCAGCCCGGCTTCTGCGTACGCGTATGCACAAGAACCCGCATGCCAAATGCAAGCGCAATCCGTGCCACTGCCTGTCCGATATTTCCAAAGCCCACGATTCCCAGCGTCTTTCCGGACAGCTCCTCCATCGCGCCCGCATAGAAGCAGAAATCCGGACTTGTCTGCCATCTTCCCTGCTGAATCTGCGCATGATACTCATGCACACGGCTTACGCATGTCAGCAACAGCGCAAACACATGCTGCGCGACTGCATCCGTGGAATACGCAGGCACATTGGTTACAACAATCCCGTGCGCAGCAGCAGCCGAAACATCCACAACATTATACCCGGTTGCCAGTACGCCGATATACCGCATTGCCGGACAGGCTTCCATGATCTCCCTAGAGATCACCGTCTTGTTCGTCAATACGATTTGAGCATCTCCAATGCGTTCAATAACCTTCTCTTCTTCTGTCCGGTCATAGACCTCAACCTCGCCCAGCTCGCTGAGCGCATCAAAGCTGAGGTCTCCCGGGCAAAGCGTATATCCGTCAAGAACCACGATTTTCATAGCATTTTTCCTTTCCGTCCATCGTTTTCCGTTCTTTTTCATTCGCCTACCATTATACGCCTGCCCTTCCAGCCTTTCAACCCTCGCCCGCCGTTGACTTTTTCTTTTTAACCTGTTATACTGACAATACCTTGTCCGGCTTATGGACTGGATACGCATTCTGCTTCTGAACGGAGGTCTATAATATGAAGAGATTTCTGGCGATCCTCGCGCTCGCACTTGCAGTGGCTGCGCCTGCGCTCGGCGAATCCAACGAGCTCAACCTCGATTTCTCCGTACTCGCGCCGGACAGCCCTGCGGCCACGCCGGTGGCTGTCGATCCCATCGACAAGCCGACGCCGACGCCGACGCCCGCTCCGGATTTTGTTTACGAAACCTATACCAACAACAGCCTGGGTCTTTCCTTCTCCGTCCCCTACACCTGGCTGCTTAATCCGAACACCGATCACTCCACCACCGCGCAGTTTGTCGAGCCAAAGAGCGAAATGATGGAGCCAAATGGCTATCAGACGCGCATGACGTTTGAAAAATTGAGCCGTGGCCTCAATCAGACTGCCGCCGACGCAAAGGCTCAGCTCGAATCCACCCTTGAGGAATTCGCTTCCAGTTTCACGACCTTCACTCCGGGCAACATTGATTCTGCCGACATGGGAGATGCCAAAGGCTATTATTGCTACTATAAAGCAGACTACAACGATGGATCGAAAACCTACGAGATGAATGGCCGCATCATTTGCGTCGCACACGAAAAAGCACTTTACCAGATTCGGTTGACCACCCCGCGCGACTGGTTCTCTTATTACAACCACCTCTGGCGCAAGGTGCGCTCCACAATCAAATATCTCTGATTCTTCTCAGGCTGCAGAGCAGATTCGCTCCGCAGCCTTTTTGATTGCGCAGCAGGCTTCAAACCCTTCGCGCACGAAGTGATTCAGCAAAAAAGAGGACCAACGTTATGTCGGTCCTCTTTCTCTATCTATCAAAATTTACTTACGGCGCATATAAGCTGGAATGCCGTCCATGAAAGAGCGCGGCGCGCGCGCCTCTTCAGTCGGGCGCTCCACCTCTGCCGCCTGTACCGGAACCTCCGGCATCGCAGCGAACGGGGAAACGCGCTGACCATTGGCCGGCTCATTCAGGAACGCCGGAACCTCCGGCTCACCTGCATTCTGCACCGGCGCATAGCCGCCGGTCACCGGGGTATAGGAGGCGTCATAGCGGGTATAGCCGCGATTCTGACCCTGCGCCTGATAGGCGGGGCTATAGTTCTGCGGCACATACGCAGCCTGGCTCGGCAGGGAAGCCGGGCGCTCGCTGCTCATCGCGCGCGGCGGGAAGGGAACCTTCTCAAAGCCGGTCGCGATCACCGTGATATGCACCTCATCCTCAAGCGTATCATCGATGCTCGCACCGAAGATGATGTTCGCCTCGCTGTCCGCAGCAGCGGTAATCATCTCAACAGCATCATTGATGTCCACAATGGAACAATCGGAGTTGCAGGTGACGTTGATGAGCACCGCACGCGCGCCATCGATGCTCGTCTCCAGCATCGGAGAAGAGATCGCGTTCTGCGCAGCGTCGGCCATCGCCTTTTCTCCCTTGCCCACGCCAATGCCCAGATGCGCCATGCCGCCAGACTCCATGACCGCCTTGACGTCGGCGAAGTCGAGGTTGATGATACCGGTCTGGGAAATCAGATCCGAAATGCCCTGAATGCCCTGACGCAGCACATCGTCCGCAAAGTTGAACGCGCCCTTAAAGGATGTGCCCTTCGGGCAAACCTGAAGCAGCCGCTCGTTCGGAATCACGACCAGCGTATCAACGCGCTGCTTGAGCTCATCAATGCCCGTCTCCGCCTTGCGCATACGGGTCTTGCCTTCAAACGCAAACGGCTTGGTCACCACAGCGATGGTCAGAATTCCCATGTCGCGCGCGATTTCCGCAACCACGGGCGCAGCGCCCGTGCCGGTGCCGCCGCCCATGCCGGCCGTCACGAACACCAGATCCGCGCCCTTGAGCGCGTTTGCAATCTCCTCACGGCTCTCTTCGGCAGCCTTTTTGCCGATCTCCGGCGTCGCGCCAGCGCCAAGACCCTTGGTCAGCTTTTCGCCGATCTGGATCATCGTGGCAGCCCTGCTGGTGCGCAACGCCTGCACATCGGTGTTCACCGCAATGAAGTCAACGCCGGTTACGCCGCAATCCACCATGCGGTTCAGCGCATTTCCGCCGCCGCCGCCGCAGCCAACAACCTTAATGGAAGCTGCCGGACGCTCGTCCATTTCAATTTCAAACACAGGAAAATCCCCCTTTTGTTTCGCTAGAATCAAATCCCCGGCGCTTGCACGCCTTCTTTACATAATCGGCCGCCAGCCGCACATTATTTGCGGAAGAGACGCTTGATCTTATCAAACAGACCCTCGTCCTGTTCTTCCATTTCAATGGTGTTGTAGACCAGCTCAAGCAGTCCGCTGCCGCTGGCGTAGATCTGTGCAGGCTTGAGCTTGACCGTTTTGGCCGCCGCCTCGCGCACATTGCGGGAGAGCTTGCTCGCCGCATAAACCCGAGCGCCGTTCATCGGCATCAGACCGCCGCCGGTAAAGTAGACATTGGACCAGTTGCCCAGCCGGATACCACTCTTCTTGATGGCTTCCTCCACCATCTCAAGGATCTCATCCACACGCGCATTGACAATCATGCTCACCTGCTCGCCGGAGAAGGTTTCCATCTGGCCATCCTCGCCCTGCACCTCGAGCTGCGTGTTGTTCGCCGCGTTAAACGTATAGCTGCGCTTGATCTTTTCGCACATGTCAAACGGCTTTTCAAGGCCATACGCCAGATCCAGCGTGATATGTGCGCCGCCCACCGGCAGCACCTTCTGCCAGATCAGCGCATCTCCCTCCACCGCCATAACCTCTGTGGAGAGATAGCCGACGTCCACCAGAATCGCCGTATGATCGCGCTCCTCAAAGGGCACCATCTGCATGGCCTCGCCGACAGACGTGGAGAAGAAGCCGCGCACCTCGATGTTCAGCTCGCGCAGACGCTCCGTCACATCATTGACAAAAAACTGATCCGCAAGCACAAAGCCAATCATGCCCTCAAGCATGGAGCCCTTCTGATCGACAGGCTCCAGCGTCTTCTGGCCGCCGTCCACCTTGAACCAGGCCGGACTGCGGTGGATGATGACGCCCGTCGGACGGTCCAGCATCTCTGTCGCCTGACGCTGAAGCTTTTCAACATCCGCGCTGGTGACCTTCGGATCGGCGCCCTGCAGCGTCACGCTCGACTCAATCACATACACGCGCACAAACTCGCCCGGCACACCCACATATACTTCCTTGATATGGGCGCCGACCTTGTTTTCCGCCGCCTCAATGGCGCTGGCAATTGCGTCGGTCACATCACCGGGAGCATTCCACTCCCCGTTCATGAAACCATCATACTGCGCCATGCCGGCGGAGGTGATGGTCACCTTCTGATATGCGTTCTCCTCCGCAAGCAATACCAGCACTTTGGACGTGCCAAAGTCCAGAACCGCCGTTGCTTTTTTCATCATACGATCTCATGCTCCTGTCTGCCCGCATGTAAATTCGCCAAAAGGCGTAAGATATCATCCTATTTGCTATTATTATGCGAGTTTATTGTAACCGATTATGCTCTTCGTTTCAAGCCACTTGCGCAAATTTTGCGAAGAATTGGTTCGGTTTTCCGTCTTTATCCCTTTTTTGGCGTGCTTGCCGGCGCGATTGTCGGCGTTGCCGTCGGCACAGGCGTGACCGTCGGCAGCACAGCCGGAATGAAATGTGCATTTTCTCCGTTGGATACGTCAATCTTCGCGCCGCGAAGATCCCCCCTCGCCTCACGAACTGAGAGAACCTCCCGTGCAATCAGCAGCTTTGTGGTTATGCCCGACGTATCTCCCAGCACAATCTTTGCGCCTTCCGCTGTCATGATGTACATGTTTTCCATGTTGCTCACATCCAGCAGCGCAGTGCGCGCCAGCATGTTTGTGTCTTCCAGCGCAGAAAGCACATCCTGCATGCCCTCAAGCTGGGCGCGGTCATGCACCGGCAGCTTCTCTCCCACGGTAATGCGCGAGTTGGGATCGATGACAAAACCGGAGACTTTCGGTCCCGCCACCTCAACGGGGTATGCGCTGCCCGCCACCTCAAGCACCATGCCATCCTCGTCAAGCACATAGTATAGCCCCAGCTCATTGACCACCGCCATGCCAAGCCGCTCGTTGATGCGCAGCGTCAGCGTACCCCGGTAGTCAAATCCATGGCTAAGGTATTCAATATAGCGGTTCTTTTCCAGCTCCTCCCGCAGTTTATGGGAAGAAATACTCATCAGATTGTCGCCGGTCTTTACGCCGCTCTGCGTAATCACCTCTTCACGCAGCAGATTGCGGTTTCCCACCACCATCACATCGCGCACGACAAACACCTGCGAACACACGATCACCAGCAGCACGGCAATCACAGCAACCACCAGCACGCTCATCGCCATCGTCTGCCGCGCAGCCTTCCTGCGTTTTCTGTATCTCATGGGCGCTTCATCCCGCCTTTCTTTCTGTCCCGCGCGCCGATCACGCGTCCATGATCCCTTGAAATGCTCAGCAAAATCCCGACCGCCGCCATGATCATACTCACAGACGTACCCCCCGCGCTGAAAAACGGCAGCGGAAGTCCCGTCGTCGGCATGATGCCCGTGACGACGCCCATGTTGATGAACGTCTGCAGGCCGATCATCGCCGTGATCCCGGAGGCCAGAATCGCACCATACCGATCCCGGCAGGTGATCGCGACATGCAGCCCCGAATACACAAACGCAGCAAATATCGCAATTACGCACAGACAGCCGATGAGGCCAAAATCCTCGCCGACGATGGCAAAGATAAAATCCGACTCCGGATATGGAAGATAAGCAAACTTTTGCTTTCCCTTCCCCAATCCCATGCCGAACAGTCCGCCCGATCCCAGCGCAATCAGCGACTGCGAAAGCTGATATCCCTCGTCACTCATTTTGGCGAACGGGTCGCGGAAAGAGAGCAGCCTCTCCCGGCGGTATGGTGCGCTCCATGCGTAAAACGCACCGACACACAGTCCGCATACGGTTAAAAGCGCCATATGGCGCTTTTTCAGTCCGGCGACAAAGAGCATCGCCAGCGCGCAGATCAGTATGCTGCCGCCAGTCGAAAGATTCGGCTGCTCCAGAATCAGTAAAAACATCACGCCCGGCACGATCAGCAGCGGTACGACACCGCCAAAAAGGCTGCCGATGGCCTTTCCTCTCCGGTCGAGTGCGCCAGCCATGAAGATCACCATCGCATACTTGGCAAATTCCGAAGGCTGCATACTCAGCCCGAGCAGATTCAGCCACCTGCGCGAACCATTGATGCTCACACCAACGCCCGGAATAATCACCAGCACCAGCAATATGGCGCTCACGCCAAGAAGCGTCAGCATCACTTTTGTCTCCCGGAAAAAGCGATACGGCACGCGCGATAAAGCCACACAGGCACATGCGCCCAGCACCACGCCGAAGAGCTGCTTCTTCACCGCAGACAGCGGATCACCGCTTGCCGTTCTCTGATAGTATGTCGCGCTGAACAACGTCACCAGCCCAAGCGCAAGCAGCAGCACCATCAGCGCCACAACGCGCTTGTCGCATGTCCGCCGGATTCTTTCCCGTTCTTCCATAGATACACCCCTTCCGACTGCAATCAAGATTCTTTTCTTTTGCAATCGGTCATGGCGCATCAGCGCATTGCCATCACTTTTTCCTTAAAGATCCTGCCGCGATCTTCATAGTCCTTAAACATATCAAAGCTTGCGCACGCAGGCGACAGAAGCACGCTGCCGCCGTCTTTCGCCAGCTGCCGACACGCCGATAGGCACGCATCAAAATCATAGCCTGCCAGAGTATAGGCCGTATAGCCCGCACGCTCAAGCGAATCACGGATCTGCTCTGCCGTATCGCCGATGAGCACACAATGCGCAATCTGCGGCGCATCGACGATCGTCTGCGCCAGCGGATCAAACGACGTCTTCTTGTCACTGCCGCCAAGGATCAGCACCGTCGGTCTGGTCATCGTGGCGATCGCCTTCTGCGTCGAATCGACGTTTGTTCCCTTGGAGTCGTTGATCCAAGTTACGCCATCCAGCATGCGCACCGTCTCAATCCGATGCTCTACGCCCCGGAACGTGCGCAGCACCGATGCCATCACGCCGGCAGGAACGCCCATCGAGCCTGCGATCGCCACCGCAGCCAGCGCATTCTCAAGATTATGCGGACCGGGGATATACACCTCGTCTGCGCGGCAGATCGCCTGCGCCTCGCCATTCAGGTTCAGCACGATGAGGCCATCCTGCACATACGCGCCGCACGGTACCGCCTCCCTGCGGGAAAACCATACGATCCTCGCGGACAGCCCCTTCGCCATCTCATGGCAGGTTGGATCATCGTAATTGAACACGGCGTAGTCATCCGCCGTCTGCCGGGCAAAGATGCGGCGCTTCATCTCGATGTATACCTGCATCGTGCCATGACGCGCAAGGTGATCCTCTGTGATGTTGAGCACCGCGCCGACATGCGGATGGAACTCACTGATCGTCTCGCACTGATAGGAGCTGACCTCCGCAACCGTAACGTCTTCCGGCTTAGAGATTCCCGCCGTCGCGGTGATCGGATAACCGATATTGCCCACGACATGCGTCGTCTTTCCCCATGCGCGCATCAGCTCGCCCACGAGCGTTGTGGTCGTCGTCTTGCCGTTGGTGCCCGTGATGGCGCACATCGCGCCCTGCGTCATGCGCGCCCCCAGCTCCAGTTCGCCGATGACCTCAATCCCTCTGGCAATCGCTTCCTGCACGAAATCCTTCGCATACGCAATGCCCGGGCTGATGATCATCACATCCTGCCCGTCAAGATGGCCCTGCGGCCCCTCGCCCAGCGCGAAGATGCAGCCCGGAACGCGAAGCTCGTCAAGCGCATTGCCAAAGGCCTCTTCTTTTTTCATATCGCTGATCGTGACCACCGCGCCCCGGCTCAGAAGCAGCTTCGCCGCAGCAATACCGCTTCGCGCCATGCCGCAGATGATCACGCGCTTGTTTTCTACGTTCATTTCTTTCGCCTCCCGAAAGGCATTCGCTTACAGCACGCCCATCAGCGCAATCAGGCACAGCACAGCCGTCGTCGTCATATACATCGCAACGATGCGGAACTCGCTCATGCCGCAAAGCTCAAAATGATGATGAATCGGGGACATCTTGAAGATGCGCTTGCCGCCGGTCTTTTTGAAATACGTCACCTGAATCATGACGGACAGGCTGCTCATCAGCATCCAGAATGCAATGATGACCAGAAGCAGCGGCTGGCGCAGCAGCATCGCAGCCGCCACGACGGCGCCGCCAATGAACATGGAGCCGGTATCGCCCATGAACATCTTTGCAGGATGCACATTGTACAGCCAGAAGCCCATCAGGCCGCCGACCATCGCCGCGCAAACCACGCCCAGATCGCCGCCAAGACCTGCAGCCCCGGCAAGCACCGCCAGCGTCGCAAAATCAAGCATCGAAACGCCGGTGCAAAGGCCATCAAGGCCGTCAAGCAGATTCGCGCTGTTCGTCGTGCCGACGATGATAAACATCATGACAGGAATGTAGAGGATGCCCAGATCCAGCTCCGCCCTGAGGAACGGAATGCGGATCGAAGAACCCACCAGCGGATGGACATAGCAATAGACCGAAAACGCCAGCGCCAGAATCGTCTGGAAGAACATCTTCTGCTTGGCGGTCAGGCCGGCGTTCTTGCCGCCGCGTATTTTGGTCATATCATCCGCAAAGCCGATGCACATATTGCCCAGCGCCATCACCAGCACCGCCAGCGTCATGTTCTGCGCAAGCGGCACATGATACTGGTTCATCACAAGGCCGGTCAGAATCGCCGCGCCGGCAAACGTCAGGCCGCCCATAATCGGCGTACCCTGCTTCTTCTTGTGCGCCTCAGGCGCAAGCTCATAGATATTCTGGCCAAACTTGAGCTTATAGAGCACCGGCAGCAGCAGCTTGCCAAGCAGCGCGCCAACCAGAAAGGCCAGCACGACGGAAAGCATCATCCTTTGCATGGTCATTCCTCCGAATCTGTGCGGCATAGCCGCAGATTAGTTGTTCTGTTTCATCTCTTCGAGCAGCTCGCAAACGATCTTCTTCTCATCAAACGGCGTCTTTACGCCGCAGATATCCTGATACGTTTCATGTCCCTTGCCAGCCAGCACAATGATATCGCCGCCCACGGCCATCTCCATCGCCTGGCGGATCGCCTCGCGGCGGTTTTCGATCATCTCATACTTCGCGCCCGTAGGCTCAATGCCCTTTTCAATGGCGCTCAGAATATCCATCGGATCCTCAAAGCGCGGGTTGTCGCTGGTCAGGATCGAATAATCGGCAAACTTTCCGGCGATTTCGCCCATCATCGGACGCTTGCCCTTATCGCGGTCTCCGCCACAGCCAAAGACGAGGATAATCCTTCCGCGGCAGAACTCACGAACTGTCGTCAGGATGTTCTCAAGCGCATCCGGAGAATGAGAATAGTCAAGAATCATGCGGTACGGCGTCGCCGTATCCAGCATCTCCACGCGGCCCGGAACGGACACGACGGCCTCCAGACCCTTCTTGATATCCGCCAGGCTCACACCCACAATCAGCGCACAGGCCGCAGCAACCAGCGCATTGTAGACGTTGAACATGCCGGTCAGCAGAAGATGGATGCGCTCGCTATGCAGGTTGCGCAGATTGACCGTAAAGGATACGCCGCTCTCGGTGATTTCAATATCCCGGGCAAACAGATCCGCAGAGGTGCTGATGCCGTAGGTCAGCAGCGGACAGCTCATTCCCTCGCAGACCTTCGGCGCAGTCTCCTCGTCGACATTCACCGCGGCATTGCGCACCATGTCGTCGGTAAACAGCAGCCGCTTGGCCTCAAAATACTTCTCCATCGTGCCGAAGAAGTCAAGGTGATCCTGCGAAAGGTTCGTATATGCCGCCGCTTCGAACTTGACGCCCACCAGCTTGCGCAGGTACAGCGCATGCGCAGATACCTCCATGCACACCACTTCCACGCCGGCGTCGGCCATGATGCGCAGGATCTCAAACATCTCAATCGGATCCGGCGTGGTCAGCTTGCTGGGCAGCTTGGTGCTGCCTGCGATGCAGCCCGTCGTGCCGATGATGCCGCAGCGAAGCCCCGCCGCTTCAAAAATGCTCTTGAGCAGGAAGGTCGTCGTCGTCTTTCCCTTGGTGCCCGTAATGCCGATGAGCTTCATGCGCTGCTCCGGATGGCCGTTGAACGCGCTGGCAATGCGGGTCATCGCCGCGCGCACATCGGTTACAAGCACCTGCGGGCAATCCAGATCAAGCCTGCGCTCCACCACCAGCGCCGTACAACCGTTGGCAATGGCCTGCGGCGCAAAGTTATGCGCATCGACCTTACCGCCGCAAATGCAGAAGAACAGACCATCCTTCACCTTCGCGCGGGAATCCGCAGTCAGCGTGCTGATTTCCGTCTCCGCGCCTGAGGTGATCTCCAGCAGTTCTGGCATATTCCTCGTCAATTCCGCAAGATTCATCGTCATTCCTCCATTGTTTGTTTTGTCACGGCACCCGGAATTCGACCGTGACCGTATCTCCTGCCGCAGCGTACGTTCCCGCCGCCGGGCTCTGTCTGACCGCTACCCCGTCTCCTTCAGCCATTAGCTGAAGGCCTGCTCTTCTGAGTTCCTGCGCCGTCTCGCGCACAGGCAGGCCGAGCACATCGGGCACCTGTGTGAATTCCTGCGCTGTCGGTGCGCTGCTTCCCGTCACATAGAGCATCGCACAGAACCCCTCCGGCACCTGTGTGCCTGCCGGCGGCAGCTGGCCTGTAACCGTCCTGCTCTCGCCGTCCGTAACCGCGTCTATGCCGCTCTCCCGCAGAATTGCTCTCGCATCCGTGACATTCATGCCCGTCACATCCGGCATGGTCACATTTGCGCGTGCCTCGCTGCCATCCGTCTTTTTTACACCCAGCAGCGGGAGCACCTCGGAAAAGATCTGTCCGGCAAAGGGCGCCGCCGTCGTGCCGCCGTAATCGGGCTTCACCTGCGCCTCGTCCACAATCACCAGCACCGCAATCTCCGGCTTCTCCACCGGCGCAAAGCCGACAAACGATCCGATATGCAGGTTTTTTTCAATTCTTCCTTCTTTATAGATCTGAGCCGTGCCGGTCTTTCCGCCCACGGACCATCCTTCGATCTTCGCGTTTTTGCCGCCGCCCTCCGAGACAACGCTCCCCAAGAGCTTTCGCATCGTCGCACTCGTCTCGGCGGATATGGGATTGGCCGCCACCGACGGATTGGTCGTTCTGACGGTATTCCCCTCTTCATCAAGGACCGCCTTCACCAGATACGGCTTCATCAGCCGCCCGCCATTGACCACCGCGCAGGCCGCTGTGATCATCTGGATCGGGGTGACAGCAACGCTCTGTCCAAAACCAATTCGCGCCAGATCAACATCCTTCACGCGGCTTTCGCCGATCAGAATGCCCGACGCCTCGCCGTACAGGTCGATGCCCGTTCGCTTGCCCAGGCCGAAGGCATGGAGATACCGGTACAGCCTGTCGCTCCCCAGCCGCAGTGCCAGCTGCGTAAAGACCGGATTGCAGGAATTCTCAAGCGCTTCCTTCATCGACTCTGCGCCGTGCGGCGCGCCCCAGCAGCGCACTGTGCTGCCGCTGACCGTAAACCGGCCGGAGCAATAAAACCCCTCGCCCGGATGGGTCATGCCGCTGTCAATCGCAGCAGCGGCTGTCAGCATTTTAAACGTTGAACCCGGCTCATATACATCGCTGAGCACGGTAATGCGCATCAGTTCGTTGAGCTGATCGATATCCTCCCGCGGCGGATTCGCCGGGTCGTATGTCGGATACATGGCCATCGCCAGCAGCGCGCCGGTGTTCACATCCATCACCAGCGCCTGAACCTGCTGCGCTTCGTTCACCTGCGCGCATTCACGCACAGCACGTTCCACGGCAGCCTGTACCTCTCGATCGATGGTCAGCTGCAGCGTGCTGCCGGCCTGCGCCGGCACATACAGCGTCACGCCGTCAGGCAGCGTTCTCGCCCGCGCGTCCACCTCGGTCACCAGGCGGCCCGGCTTGCCGGCAAGCACCTCATCGTACTTCAGCTCCAGCCCGCTCTGTCCTGCGCCGTCCACATTGCAAAGACCCAGCACCTGAGAGAGCACGCTCCCCATAGGATACCACCGGCTGACGTCCTCGTCAAATGTTATTCCGTTCAGCTTTGCCGCATCCGGATGTTTTGAATCTGCACGAATAGCGCGCAGCCTGTCCGCATCTTCGCGGGAGACTTGGCGCGCAAGCGTCACAGACGCAGCCTTTGTGTTTTTTAGCTTCCGCAGTACCGTATCCGCATCGATGCCCAGCTCCCGCGCAAGCACTTCGCTCATTCCCTGCGGATCGCTCACATCCCGCAAGCGCGCAGAAATGATAAAGCTGGTGATCGACTGCGCCAGCAGCCTGCCGTTCGTATCGACAATATCGCCCCGCCTCGCGGCAACCACGCCGCTTCGCGTCCACTGGCGCGTACCGCGCCCTGTCAGTTCCTGTGCCCTGAAGATCTGTAAATTCACCAGACGGATCGAGACAAAAAGAAAAAGGAGAAAGAATCCGCCCATCAGCAGGGCCAGCCGCTTTTGTACGGTGGCTCCCGATGAACGCAAGCCCTCTCACTCTCCAATATGAAGCACACTCAGCAAGCCCAGCAGAATGTCAAGCATTTCCATTCTGGGCTCCTCGTTTTGCTGTACCGTTTCCTGCGCAGACATAGCCGGCGCCTGAATGTAAATCATCTCGTGCTCCGCCCGCTCAGGACGCAGCATATTCAGTTCGTTCTGTGCCAGATTGCGAATCCGCTCGCCGCTGCGCGCCAGTTCAAGCCGCTGCGCAAGCCGTTCATTCTCCCGTACCAATGTCGCCGTCTGCGTCTGATAGGACGCAATGCCCCTTTGAATCTGCACGCCGGCAACCAGCTTCTGTCCGCCGGCCGCAATCATCATCATGATCGCCGCCGCCAGCAGGATACAGGCCACGACGTCCTTCTTTTCCCGCCGGGCGCATCTGATCAGCCACTCGGCAAATGTCTGCTTCTTCGCAGGCTTACGCCCAGCTTTCATCGGCGCGGGCGAGGCAACGGCCGCCGCCTCGGCCTCAAATACCGGGGCGGGGGTCTCGTGCCACGGGCGATCGCTGCGGTAGCCCAAACGGTTCAGATCACGAAGGTCGTCCTGCGCAGAGCCTGCGGGGACATCGGCGATATACATCTGTCTGTCGCGCACAGCGGCATAGCCCGCCGCGGTATATTTCCCGCGCGTGCTCTTCACTTTCATTGCGCCTGCCATCAGTGTATTCACCTTCCTTTCCTTCAAGAACCGCCCACAATCAATCAGCCGTTCCCGTCATATGGTTTTATGCGGTCATCGCAGAAATCATGAATCGTCCGCCGCCATTGGCATCCGCTTTCCATATTTCCTGCGCGCCGCCGAGCATATCTTTGTGCTGCGCCCGCAGCGCCGTTATACGGAGTACTTCTCGTACACATAGTCCGCCAGATTCTCGAAATCGTCCTCAGTCTGCGCTTCCATCTTCGCATAGACTTCGGCATCCCATATTTCGATATAGCGGTTCAGGCCCACGAACACGATATCCCGCGTCAGGCCGATCTTCCCGCGCAGCTTCGCCGGAACAAGCACGCGGCCCTGCGCATCCATGCTGTTTCCGGAAAAGGATACGCTCATCACATAGCGCTGATACTGCATGCCGACACGATCCATCGGATTGATCTGGGAAAGCGCATCCAGCTGCTTGTCCCACATCTCCTTGGGGTAGATCGCAATGGCGGTCTTATTAGGGTTGATGGTGATGGTAAAGTCTTCGCCCAAAGCTTCGCGAAAAGACGCCGGGATGATCACACGGCCCTTGCCATCCAGCGAATGGTCAAACGAGCCAGAAAACGCCAGCTGCGCCATGCAGATCATCCCTCCTTTCTTAAATCAACCACTTTACACCCTTTCTCACTTACTTTACACCATTTGCCTCCACTTTTCAAGCACTTAGCCGATGAAGAATTTGCTAAATCAACGGAACAGCCGTAACATTTGCGTAACAAACCGACTGTGAGTCCACTTTTTATCCGAAGAGAATAAAAAAAACGCTCTGCACACGGCAAAGCGTTCTTTCTTCAGCATGTTATGTTGTTGGATTTTCCCGTTTTACAGGCTGACATCCATCAGCGCAAAGCGCAGCGCATCGCAGGACACCAGATCATACTGCACGCCATTATACAATCCGTTGTATCCTCTTTGGACGCTCGGACCGTGAAGATGACCATATACACACCGAGCGGCGCCATACTCCGTCAGCAGCCGGGTAAATGCCGTCCCTGTCCTTGCGCATTCCGGCAAAAGCGGAGGATAATGCATCATCGCAAAGACCGGCCTGCCGGCAGCGATTCTCTGCGCAGCCTTCAGCGACATCTCCAGCCTCAGCGCTTCCCGACGGTAGATCTTCTCATCCTGCGAAATCTGCCCCTTGCTTTCCGCCGCGCCGCTCATGGCGCTGGGCGGAATCATCCATCCGCGCGTTCCGCAGAAAACAACATCCCCCGCATCGTATGCATCATTCTGCACCGCATGCATATTGGGCGGGAGGCTGCAGCGCAGCTGCGTCAGCGATGACCACCAGTAATCGTGATTGCCGCGCAGAATCAGAATTCTGCCCGGAAGCGCCGCAATGCGCCTGAGATCCTCAAGCGCATCCGTCAGCTGCATGGCCCAGGAGATATCCCCCGGAATCAGAACAATATCTTCATCCGTCACCCTGGCGCGCCAATCTTCACTGATGCGCTCAAAATGATTTTCCCAGTGCGGGCCGAAAACATCCATCGGCTTCATATCGCCGCCAGGCAAATGCAGATCGCCGATCGCAAATATTTTCACGCCTTCACCTCATCATCGCAGTGAGGCCTCAGATCTCGTCCTCGTCCTCATCATCGTCCATTTCGGCTTCCTTGCTCTTCTCTTCCTCAAGAGAAATCTGCTCGCCAATCTCCTCCGGCATATCGTCCGGAAGCGCATCCAGCTCAATCTCCTGCATTTCGGACACGTCCTCCATATCCAGGTTGACGTCCGGCGTCTCCGTCTCCTCGACAGAGGCGTCATGCAGGCCCTGCTGCTGGTTCATTTCCTTATAGCACATCAGGCACACGTCCTTGCCCGGCATCACCGGGTTCTCATTGCAGATTGAGCACAGCTCAAAAAGATCCTCGTGTACCTCGCCTTTCATCTCGCGCTTGCAGACGGAGCAATACTGCTCTTCTTCCCTGATGTAATTGAGCTCACATCTCGGACACTTCATAAAGCCCATAGGCCATCCTCCTGATCGACGTATATTTCCATGGCAATCCCCTGCCAGATTTGTTGCGGCCAACGTGTATCATGCTTTACAATCACACAGTCCCTGCACAAACAGAATAAACCAAGGAGGTACTCTCATGAAAGCTGAAAAACACACGTTTCTTGTGAAAATGCTCTGCCTGTTCCTGCTCGCCTCTTCTTCCTCAGGCGCACAGGCGGCAAACCACTCTCCATTCGTCGCACATTATACAACAGCTTCCCTGTCTGCGCAAGAGCAGACCGCAGGAAATCTTCTGAATTCTGATCGCGCCGCATATGGTCTGCCTGCGCTGACGCTGGATCCGGAGCTGTGCCGCATTGCGCGCATCAAATCTGAGGACATGCGCGACAATCAGTATTTCGCTCATACCTCGCCAACATACGGCAATGTACGCGATATGCTCGATCATTTTTCCTACCGCTACAGCGCAGCCGGCGAAAACATCGCCCACCACGCAACGGTCGCAAAATCACAGGCTGCGCTTCTTTCCTCGCCAGGGCATCGGCGTAATATCCTCAGCAGCGCCTATACCAAGGTCGGTATCGGCGTCGCCCTTGACCGAAACGGCTACGTGTATCTCACGCAGATTTTCTGCCGCTGATCGCACGCTTCCCCGCCAAGCACCCGCTCCCAGCACTGTGCTTCCCTTGCAAGCCGCAGCGCACCCCGATAAGCTGTCGGTCGCTCCCGTGCGGGCAGCACCGCAGCCTCCATCGGCGTGAGCGCCGGCTGAAAGACGATCTCTGCATCGTAGGCTGCTGCCCGGTTACACCTTTTCTTCATATTCAAAATCCCTCCCACATCATCCTATGCCGGGAGGGATTTCCTGTTCGCATCTGTCAATCTATTGCAAATACGATCGCGGTCCGAATCATTCAGGCTGCGCAAGCCGAAGCATCAGCCGGTCAAGCGCAGCATCCTCGCGGATCGCACCGCGTTTAATGTCGTAATCCGCCTGTACACACCGCGCCACGCAATCGCTCAGCTGCGGATATCCGCGCCGGCCAATCTGCTTTTGCAGACGGCCGAGCGCAAAGGGCGGAACACCCAGTGCTTTCGCCATCTGCGCCTGAGGCTGCCGCTTTTCCAGCATGGCGCTCAGATGCATCATCTGCCGGTAATGCCTCGTGATCATCGCCAGAATGCCAATGCGCTGCTCCCCGGCGGAAAGCAGCACAGACAAAAGCTCAAACGCTTCCCGCACTTTGCCCGCAGAGAGCGCATCCACCATCGAAAAGATCGTGCATTCCGCCGTATGTGTCGCAATCGCCTCAACATCCGCCGCCGTAATGTATTCCCGCTCCTGCGCATAGGCTGCCAGCTTAAGCAGTTCGCCGTGCAGAAGCGTAAGATCCCGCCCGCTTGTAAACGCAAGCTGATCGCACACCGCGCGCTCCATCTTCTTGCCCATCGGGCGCAGCGTCTGGTTGATCCAGCGATGCAGCTGCGCATCATCAAGCGCATCAAACGACACCGCCCCCGGCATGGACATCAGCGCCTTGGTCAGTTTCTTGCGCTTATCCACCGGCGCATCCATGTCAAAGACGAGGCATGTGGTGTCCGGCACTCGGGTCAGGTAACCGCACAGCGCTTCGCTGTCCTGCGCCTCGTCCTTTGCCTTTCCTGCCGTCAGCAGCGCGCACTCCCTGACGATGATCAACCGGTAATCGCTCATCATCGGCAGCGTCTCGCAGTTCTCAATGATCGCCTGCGCAGAAGGCGCGCTCATGACCGTCCGGTTCATGCTCTCCAGCCCCGGCATGAGGATTTTCTTTTCCAGCGCAGAAAGCGCGCTCCTGCGGATATACGCTTCCGGACCATGAAACAGATAGACGTTATGCACCGCGCCGGATTTCAGCGCATCAAAGAATGCCCATTGATCCATTGTCAGTCCACCACCATTCCGGGATTGCGCATAAATGCACCCCGCATTTCCAGTTCGCCCGCCAGCGTGTTTATCTGCTCGCCATCAAAGAAAAATGCCACCTTCGATACGTCTGTACCCTCTGTCAGCGTGTTGACCATCGCATACACCGCAGCGCGTTCCTGATCCGGCTCCAATTTGGAAATCGCATCAGCAAACGCGTCGGAGAGATTCACCGAAATCATATCTGCCCCCATCTCGATCGCAAGAATATCCTGCGCAGAGATCCGTTCCGGCAGCGCAAAGATAGATTCATGCGACAGGCGCATCAGCGCGGCGATCCGCTCTCTCGGATCACTTTGCATCTCCTGCGCAATGGTGCGCTGCAGGCGCATCAGGCCGCTTGTATGCTCATTCATCGCATACAGCGTAACCGGCGCGCCCACATAGCCAAAGAAAGCCTCGCGCGTCACCAGCCCCTGCTCAAATGTGATTTCTTTTCCCTCCGGCGTATCCTGCGCGGCAATCCCATCAAGCCAGCGCGAGCCAATCGATATCCTCAGCCCTTCCACGCCCGGCACAAAGCCCAGCAGCGTATCGCTGAGCATCGCCACGTAGATTCCGCGCGTCAGCCCGCTGGCATAGAGCGCATCATCCAGCGCGCTGCTCAGCCGGATTTCAATTGCAAGATATCCGTCCTCCGTCCGCACAATTTCCGGCATCTCTTCAATGTAATCCATCGGAGCCGGAATCTCACGGGCATACAGCGCGCCGTTTGCACCCTTTCCGATTTCACCCAGCAGCGTATACAGGTATTCAATCGGCGAAACCTGCGCATAGGAGATGCTGCGCACCTGCGGCAGCAGCAGTCCGCCATCCTGCGAGGGGAAGTACAGCGTCGTCAGCAGGCTCACGCCATGCGCACTGAGCCGCTGCTCATAACGCCGGCTGTACTGTGCGCGCACATCCAGGTTTTCTTCCCGCGTCATCGTGCCCACAGGCAGCGTTGCACCCAGATCAAGGCCTTCTTCGCGCCCGCCGATCAGCACATTGACATAAGAGATCTCCGGAAACTCTGTCAGCGTATTGGTGATCGCCATACGCACCGCATAGAGCGTCTGCGGATCAAGTGTTCTGGCATGCGCAGGCAGGTTGACCGTCGCTACGCCGGAAGATACCTCCAGCATCCGCCCGGGCTTTCCTTCGCCCAGTTCCGGCCACATCATCTCCCGCTTATCCGCTCCCGACAGCAGCGCATCCAGCGCAGCCTGAGCGCGGCTCTCTCCGCCCTTCGCCGTAATCTCACGCACCTCGGGACATAGCGCTGCGCCATCCATGCTGAGAAAATACAGCGTTGCAAGCATGCGCTTATCCTGCGCGCCATCGCTGACGGGCGCCTGCGCCGGCGCACGCACCGGAACGTCCGATAAATCCTCCATCGCGCGCTCCCGCACCGGTCCGGCACAGCCGCCCAGCAGCAGCGCAGCGCACAGCAGCACAAGCGCGAGCGCCGTCCGCTTTATACGTTCATTCTTCATCGGTTATCCTCAAATCCTGCATCAATCGCGAATCATTAGCTGAAGCAGCGTATCCATGCTCAGCGCCCAGTTATCCTCTACGCGCGTCAGCAGCACGGATTCCCGCACAATCTGCGCATCTCCGCCCTCGCGGGATCTGATCTGCGCATCCAGCACCACTGTCGCCCGCTGTCCATCAAAGGAGACTGTGCCTGCCGACGCATCATAGTCTAGCAGGGTGATATCCAGTTCGTCCATCTGCGCCTCAAATACGCTCAGCGTAGGCAGCTGCGCGCCCCTAGCATGAAGCAGCGGCAGCATCGCAGCCCAATCCCGGCTCTGCCACGCCTCCATCACCATGTTCAGCGTGCGCTGCGGCGTGAGCATCGCCTGCTCGTCCCGCGGGCTCGGCGCAAGCACCAGCGTCGGATCCGTCACGCTCGTATCAAACCAGGCCATCTCAATGCGCTGCGGAATATCATCGTCCGTGTCCGCCACATACAGCTGCACGCGCTGATATCGCGCGCCCTCCGTCAGCGCCAGCACGATCGACTGAACCGCCAGCCGCCGCCTGAGCGCGGCCTCCTCCTGCCAGACCGCAAGATCCTCCCAATCCGCAGGCGCGCCGTCCGGCCTTCCAAGGAAATCACGCGAAAGCGTCACAAACGCCGTCTGGCCGTTCGCTGTCACGGAAATCACCTGCGTGCCCTGCGGAAAAACACCGCTGAGCCGCTCATATGAAGCATCCGGCCCCTTCACCAGCTGCTGCACAATGCGCTTGGCAACCGTCTCTTCCCTGCGGATATCCAGCTGCGCACGCTGCACCCCCAATGTCCTCGTATTGGCAAAGCGGTAATACAGCGTCACATCCAGCATATCCGTGCGGTCATACCCGCCCAGCTGCCGGGAAAAAGAGGATTCCTGCACCGCTTCCCGCTGCGCAGCCTCGCCCAGCAGCGCACCCGCATAATGCACAATCCTGCTGCGCAGATGCGGCTCTGCCGCAATCACCAGTGCAAGCGCAAGCGCTGCGCAGAAAAGCGCCTTCTTCACTGCCGTTCCTCCCTGTTTCTCTTCTGATACCGGCCCTTGCCTTCGATCACTTGACCGGAAGCTGCACAATGAATGTCGTTCCCTTACCCGGTTCGGACTGCACCGTCACCGAGCCTGCATGCAGGCGGATAATCTGCTGCACGATCGACAAACCAAGGCCTGTTCCGCCCGTATCGCGCGAACGCGCCTTGTCCACACGGTAGAAGCGGTCAAACACGTGCGGAAGATCCTCCTGCGGGATGCCAACGCCCGTATCCGAAATCTCCAGCACCGCGTCGCGGCCGCCGCGCGTGAGCGTCACGGCGATTGTGCCGCCATCCGGCGTATACTTGATGGCGTTTTCAATGATGTTATAGCACACCTGCGCCAGCTTTCCAGGGTCAGCAAACATCTCGCACTCCGCATCGATCTTTGCGACAATCTCCTGCCCGCGCTTCTTCGCCAGCGGCGTAAGCCGTTTGACGCTCTCACGCACGGTATCGGCAAGGACCATCATCTCCCTGCGCAGGCGCAGCTTGTGGCTGTCAATGTGCACCAGCGTCAGCAGATCGCCAACAACCGAGGACAGCCTGTCGATCTCCCGGTTGATATCGCCCAAAAACTCCTGCCTCAGCTCCGATGGCATATCGTCCTGATAGATCATCGATTCGACCAGAATCTTGATCGTCGCCAGCGGCGTCTTCAATTCGTGCGACGCGTTGGATACAAACTGGTTGCGCGCCTCGTCGAGGTTATGCACCTGCTCGCTCATCTGGTTGAACGCCGCCGCCAGCTGCGCCATCTCGCCCCGCCCGGGCACATGGACACGATGCTGATAATCGCCTTCGCTCATGCGCTGAATACCCGCAGAAAGCTCTGCAATCGGCCGGGTGACGATTCTGGAAATCATGTACGCAAAGATCAGCACCGCAGCCAGCGCCAGCGCAAAAATACCCGTCATCCGATCCTGCACAAACGTGAGCGAATCCACCGTATCCTGCACAGGCACAATCATTACCAGCGCGCCGATACGCGCTTCCCCGGAAAACAGCGCAGCCGTAAAGCTGCCCACCCAAATCCGGCTGATGTCGCGCCGCGTAATGGGGTCGAGAATCGAGGGGGCCTGCTCCCGTCCGCCGCCGTCCATCAGATGAAAGCCATAATCGCTCCCCTTCTCTCCGCGCAGCAGCGTATATACCTCCGAAAGCCCCAGCCTCGTGCCGCATTGTTCATCGAATGTATCAAACTGGACCTTTCCGTCCATATCCACGACCAAAAGGCGGCCGCCATTCATTTGCGCCGCCGAAAGAAGCCTCTGATAAAAATCATCCGCCGATTCCCGTTCGATGCGCTCGCTCAGCGCATCGGCCAGCTCGGTTACATTGGTAATCCCCGTTCTGACTGTGTCCTCAAAAAGGGAATCGCCAACCAGATGGATCGTCGACGCCGCAACCAGATAGAACGACACGCCGATGACCAACAGGAAGGCGATCAGTATTTTTGTTCTGACAGAGTGCAGCGGGTTAATCCTTGTCCGTGAAATAATAACCCACTCCCCATTTGGTCAGTATGAATTCCGGGCCGGAGTTGTCCCGCTCGATCTTCTCACGCAGGCGGCGGATATGAACGTCCACCGTTCGCATATCGCCCATGTAATCATACTTCCATACGGTCTCCAGCAGCGCTTCGCGGCTGTAGACCTTGCCGCGGTGCGTGATGAGCAGCTGCAGCAAATCAAACTCCTTCGCCGTCAGGCGCACAGCCTGACCGCCAAGCGTCACCGTGCGGCTCTGGCAGTTGACCTCCAGATCATGCACGCGAACAACGCGCTTTTCCTCAATCGCCTCGCCCATCGGCTGGCTGCGGCGGAAGATGGACTTGATGCGCGCCTTGACCTCCAGAATGTTGAACGGCTTGGTCATGTAATCGTCCGCGCCATACTCAAGGCCCAGAATCTTATCCATGTCCTCGCCCTTGGCCGTCAGCATGATGATCGGCACATTGGAGCGCTCACGCACGCGCTGACACACCTCGATGCCGTCCGCGCCGGGAAGCATCACATCCAGCAGGATCAGATCATAGTGGCCGTCGAACACTTTGGCAAGCGCCTCTTCGCCGTCCATCGCAGAATCAATCACATATCCGTCCTGCTCCAAACTGTATTTCAGGCCCTTGAGAATCAAAGGCTCGTCATCAACCAGCAAAATCTTCTTTGGCATACTCTCTTCCTCATTCCGTCGGAATCTGCTTTATCTACCCGTCTATTGTAACGCATCCTCGCAATAAAAATCAAGATGGGAGAAATATTTTTTCGCAGTTTTTGTAACATTTTTATCGAACAGTCATAGTTTCGAAATAAATATCCATTTTCATGCCGCATCCCCTACACATCGCGCTGTACAATTTGCGTAAAAAGTGGTATAGTAAAAATGCGGTCGTATCCGCTCTCGCTTCCGAACTACTGAACAAAACCAATTGATCCGGTGCTCGCAGCACAATTATTTGCGCGATTTCCTGTCCGATAAGAAAGATGTGCTTTCTTTCCGTTTACCATGCACCGAAAGTCACCAGATGGAGGGAATCTCTTGTCCCATCGCCTATACGCGCTGCTTTTATGTCTGGCGCTGATCATATGCCCGGTTTGCCCCGCCTTCGCTGTCGAGGCTGATCCGGAAGAGGAAAACGTCTTTGTCGATCCCACCTACGAGCCCGACGCGCTCACGTGGGATGCAGATCATCCGGAGCTGCTGGAAGAAAGCATGCTGATCGCACGAAGCGCCATCCTCATCGAAGAGAGCACCGGTGAGGTTCTCTTTGAAAAGAACGCCGACGAAATCATGTATCCGGCGTCGACCACCAAAATACTCACGGCGTATATCGCATTGCAGATGGCCGACCTTGAAAACGATATCGTAACCATCTCGCAAAATGCCATCGATCTCGTTCCGCCAACCTATGCCACCATCCCCGTGCGCGCAGGCGAGCAGGTTCCCATGAAGGACCTGATCGCTGCCACCCTCGTGCGCTCCGGCAACGAGGGCGCAAATGCCATCGCCGAATACCTGATGGGCAATATCGACAACTTTGCCGTGTTGATGAATCAGACGGCTGCGATGCTCGGCTGCTCGTCGGATACCCACTTTACCAATCCTTCCGGCGCGCACGACGAAAACCACTATGCCACCGTTCGCGATATGGCCATCATCGCCCGCGCTGCGATGAAAAACGAGCTCTTCGCCAGCTTCGTTTCCAAAAACACCTACGAGATGCGCGCTACCGATCATCATCCGCTGCGCACGTTGGTCGGCGGCACGAGCATTCTTAACCCCGAAGATAAGTATTTCTACGGCGATGCGACCGGCATGAAAACCGGCTTCACCAATCCCGCCGGCTATTGCTTCGTCGGCTCCGCCACCCGCGGCGGCATCGATCTGATCTCCGTGGTCTTCTACACCTCCCGCGCCGGCCGCTGGACCGATACCAAGCGCCTGCTGGAATACGGCTTTACGCAGGTGGAATCCATCAGCCCGGAGGCTCTTTACGGTCAGGAGCCGCGCGTGATCACCGTGACCGGCTTCTCGCCGGAGGATCCCGAGCAGGGCGAACTGACGCTGGGCATCCGCGCCGTCGATGACACCAAGGATATGCTGATCGTCGGCAACAAGGAAAAGATCAACCTGCTGCGTGAAAACTTCTCGCAGGTTTCCTCGATCAGGTGGTCGGGCGACGGCGCCTTCCGTGCGCCGATTCAGGCCGGCGATGTCCTCGGCGTGCTGACCTACTATGCCGAAAACGGCACCACCGCCGATTATGAGCTGATTGCCACGCGCTCCGTCGCCGCGCGCGAAAATGCGCCTCTGACGCTCGATCAGATCATCGCCTACACCAATGCAGACGAAAATCCCTTCCCGCGCTTCTCGGGCGATATGCTCGTTCCGCCAGGCGCGCTGCTGATCGCGTTCCTGCTCCTGCGCCGCTTTATCCGCAGGCATCGCAAGAAGCGCCCGAAGCCGCCGGATATCAAGCCGATCAAAAAGCGTTATGTCCGCTGAGCATAAGAAAACACAGGATTCATGCGAGTCCTGTGTTTTTTGTTATTCTGTTTTTTCGTGATGCGCTTTCAGATCATCGATCAGCATCATGATGTGCGAGATTTCTATTTCAGTTAAGCCCGTTACATCAACGCCCGCATAAACCTCATAGCCCAGCAGATAATTTGGAGTAGTATTAAAGAAGTGCGCGATATTCAAAAACATATCCAAAGCAGGTGTCACATTCTCAATTTCCCAATTCGAGACTGCCTGCTTAGTCACACCCAGTCTCTTTCCAAGTTCTTCTTGGCTAAGGCCTTTTGCCAACCGAAGATTCTTTAAACGTTCTCCAAACATTTTTTAACCCCATCTTCTCTTTGATAAGGTTATTCTATGAAGATTTCTATCAGCTTCATCAAGACATTGTCAAATTTTACTTGACTTCTCGTCAGCTCATACTTTACAATATCAATTATGATAATTATATCCAAATCTATTACAAAGGAGTACTTTCTGATGATCGTATCTAGAAAAATCATCGGCCACAACATCCGTTCGGCACGCATAGCTGCACACCTCACTCAGGAACAAGCTGCGGAAAAAGTAGGCATTTGTCTGCTGCATTTCGGGCGCATTGAGCGCGGCGAGCGCGAACCTTCCATCAAAATGCTTACGCAAATTGCCTCCGTGCTCCACACCTCACTCTACACCCTCTTGCGCGGCTGTATTCTGGACAAAGAGAATCATCCGGTAATCTATCAATCATCCGATCCCAAAATGTACGAATACGGTGAATACGCATTGGCACTTCTGGATGAATACCGTGTACAGATCCAAAAATACTATGATGAACTCAAGCTCAACGAAAGCACTGCCTCTTCATAAAGCAAGTCCGCAGAAAGCACCTCTGCGGACTCATTCTATTTACTTCTGTGCTCCGTCTTCCTCAATCTCAACTTCTGTATAACAGACTTCTTCGATCTTCGCAAGAATCTCTTCCCTGCCCGTTCCATCCTCAGAGGAGAATGGAATCACCTGCCACGGCTGCACAGCCAACGCGCGGCAGATGGGCGCAATGTGCTTCATCCGCGCGCCGCGGCTGATTTTATCCGCCTTGGTCGCGATGACCGTAAACGGAATGCCGGACTGGCGAAGGAACACATTCATTTCGCAGTCCTCCTGCGTCGGTTCGTGGCGGATATCCACCAGATGGAACACATGGCACAGATCCTCCGTCGTCGCGAAGTAATTCTGCATCATCTTGCCCCAGGACTGCTTCTCCGTCTTGCTGACCTTGGCAAAGCCATAGCCCGGAAGATCGATGAAGTTGACCTCCTGATTGAGCTGATAGACGTTGATCAGCCTCGTCTTGCCCGGCGTGGCGCTGGTTCGGGCCAGCTTGCTGCGGTTGGCGAGCTTGTTGATCATCGAGGATTTGCCCACGTTGCTCTTTCCGGCAAAGGCCACCTCCGGGCAGCCCTTCGTTTCAAAATCGCCATATTCTTTCATCGAGGTGATGAAATCAGCGCGTTTCACTAGCATGGTTTACTCCTTTATTCAGGCGTGCAGCCCTGCCGGTTTCTCGGCGCCTGCGGCAGGCAGGACGTCGGGCATACGCTCGGTTTTCTTCTTGGGTGTAGGGATCTCGCACAATGCCGTCTCCAGCACAGTCCGCACGATCTCCGCCGGGATGATTGTGATCGCTTTGAGCACGTTTTCCGGCACCTCTTCAAGATCCTTGATATTCTCCTTCGGGATGAGCACCGTGTCAATACCCGCGCGATGCGCCGCCAGCAGCTTCTCCTTCAATCCGCCAATCGGCAGCACGCGGCCGCGCAGCGTGATTTCGCCGGTCATCGCAACATTCTGCCTCACGGCAATGCCCGTCAGCGCAGACACCAGCGCCGTCGTCATCGTCACGCCCGCGCTCGGGCCATCCTTCGGCACAGCGCCCTCCGGAACGTGGATGTGAATATCCAGCGTCTTGTAGAAATCGTCCGCGATGCCCAGCTCGCTCGCATGCGCGCGCACATAGGACTTCGCCGCGCGGGCGCTCTCCTTCATCACATCGCCAAGGCTGCCCGTCAGCTCCAGCTGGCCCGTCCCCGGCATGGTTGTCGTCTCAATCTGAAGCGTATCGCCGCCAACGACCGTATACGCCAGACCATTGACCACGCCGACCTCCGGCTTTTTGCCCGCCTTTTCATAATGATAGCGCGGCGCGCCGAGGTATTCTGTCAGCTTGTCCTGCGTGACAGTCACTGTCTCCAGCTCGTCGTCGATCATCTGTACGGCGCTCTTTCTTACAACCTTGCCGATTGTCCGCTGCAGGCGGCGCACACCCGCCTCACGGGTGTATCCCTGGATCAGCGCGCGCATGATCCTGTCCGTCAGCTTTACGCTCTTTGCCGGCAGGCCATGCTCCTCAATCTGCTTCGGCAGCAAATGGCGCTTGGCGATATTGAGCTTTTCATCCTCCGTGTATCCGCTGACCTCAATCAGCTCCATGCGGTCCAGCAGCGGACGCGGGATGGTATCGACCGAGTTCGCCGTGGTGATGAACATCACACCGGACAGATCAAATGGACACTCCAGATAGTGGTCGCGGAACGCGTTGTTCTGCGCGCTGTCGAGCACCTCGAGCATCGCGCTCGCCGGATCGCCGCGCACATCGGAAGCCATCTTGTCGATTTCATCCAGCAGGAACACCGGATTGAGCGTGCCGGCCTGCTTGATCGAGGAAATGATCCTGCCCGGAATCGCGCCGATGTACGTGCGCCTGTGGCCGCGGATTTCGGCCTCGTCCCTGACGCCGCCCAGCGACATCTGCACAAACTTGCGCCCCAGGGCGCGGGCGATGGATTTGGCGATGGACGTTTTGCCCACGCCGGGCGGGCCGACAAAGCAGAGCACCGGGCCCTTCATGTTGTTCTTGATCCGGCAGACCGCCAGATACTCGATCACGCGCTCCTTGACTTCCTCAAGGCCGTAGTGATCCTCCGCCAAAACGCGGCGGGCGCGCTTCAGGTCGAGGTTGTCCGGCGTGCTTCTGCCCCACGGCAGATCGAGCATCCACTCGATATACGTGCGGCTGACGCCGATTTCCGGGCTGCCCGGCGCCATGCGCGACAGGCGCTCCAGCTCTCTGGCTGTCTTTTCGCGCGCCTCGTCGTTCATGGGCGTCTTTTCAAGCCGCGCACGCAGATCCTCCACATCGGTTGCGTCCTTGTCGCCCAACTCCGTCTGGATCGCCTTGATCTGTTCGCGCAGATAATAGTCCTTCTGGTTCTGCTCGATCTGCTTGCGCACGCGCGCCTGAACCTTCTTCTCCACGCCGGCCAGCTCCGTCTCTCGCACAAGAATCGCGCAGATCGCTTCCAGCCTCGCCAGATCGTCAAACTCCTCAAGCAGCTGCTGGCGGTCCTCCACCTTCTGCAGCACGTTGGCGGCAATCAGATCGGCCAGCTGACCGGGATCCTCCACCTCCAGCACGGACTGCATCGTCTCCGGCGAAATCCGGCCGCTTGTTCTGCAGTAATCTTCAAAATAGTTGTGCGCTGTGCGCAGCAGCGCGTCCGTCTCGATCGACACCACAGTGCCCTGTGGAATCAGCATATCCAGCGCACCGACAAAATACGGCTCTTCCTGCGTCACTGCGCGCAGAATCGCGCGATTCCTGCCTTCGACAAGCACGCGGATATTGTCGCCCGGGAGCTTGAGCACCTGCTTGATCGATGCAATCGTGCCGACATGATAAATATCGTCGATTCCCGGATCGTCCACGTCGATCTCGCGCTGCGCAACCAGAAAGATCTTCTGATCCGCCATCATCGCCTGCTCCAGCGCAGCGATGGACTTCTTGCGGCCGACGTCAAAATGCAGCACCATATGCGGAAAGACCATCAGCCCGCGCAGCGGCAGCATCGGCAGACTGACCGGCTCTGTGCGTCTCTTCTTTGCTTTGGCCATGGCTTGTTCCTCCTTACACTTCAGCCCATGTTCGTAAGCCTCCGGGCCGATGTTTTCTTATTATACCCCAGCGATGTCCTTTTGGCAACAGACACAATTTGACCTGTCTTTTCTTGCATGTACAAGAAAGCGCGCCGTGCGCGCTCCCACTTCCGAACAGCTCTGCAAAGTCAAGATATACGATGCCCGCAGCACGATTCTTTGCGTAATTTCTTAATAAAGCAAGAAAAAACGCGGAGAACCGATCGTTCCCCGCGTATGCTTTCAGGTCTTGCGCTTCTCAGGATACAGACGGCCTTCTGTCCACCGTGCCCTCGCGCCTTGCCTTGCCCGCGCTCATCTTGCGCTTGGGTTCGCCCGGCACGAGTGTCGGCTCCTGCTGCTGCGTGATCACGCCCTCGGTAACGATGACGCGCTCCACATCGCCGCGGCTGGGCAGCTCGAACATCGTGCCCATCAGCGCGTCCTCGATGATCGCGCGCAGGCCGCGCGCGCCGCTCTTGCGGGTGATCGCCTTCTGCGCAATCGCCTTGAGCGCCGCCTCGTCAAAGTCGAGCTCCACACCGTCCAGCTCCATGAGCTTGCAGTACTGCTTCACCAGCGCATTGCGCGGCTCCGTCAGGATGCGCACGAGCGCCTCCTCGTCGAGGTTATCAAGCGTCACCAGAATCGGCAGACGGCCAACAAACTCCGGAATCAGGCCGAACTTGAGCAGATCCTCCGGGCGGATATCCGCCAGAATCTGGCCGACGTTCTTGCTCTTTTCCCTGCTCTTGACATCCGCGCCAAAGCCGATGGAGCCGGCGCCGTTGCGCTTTTCGATGATCTTGTCGATACCGTCAAACGCGCCGCCGCAGATGAAGAGGATATTGGTCGTGTCGATCTGGATGAATTCCTGATGCGGATGCTTGCGTCCGCCCTGCGGCGGCACGCTGGCTACGGTGCCCTCAATGATCTTGAGCAGCGCCTGCTGCACGCCCTCGCCGGAAACATCGCGGGTGATGGACGGGTTCTCGCTCTTGCGGGCAATCTTGTCGATCTCGTCGATGTAGATAATGCCGCGCTGCGCCGCCTGAATGTCGTAATCGGCATTCTGGATCAGGCGCAGGAGAATGTTCTCCACGTCCTCGCCGACATAACCGGCCTCCGTCAGGCTGGTTGCGTCCGCGATGGCGAAGGGAACCTTCAGGATCTTCGCCAGGGACTGCGCAAGAAAGGTCTTGCCGCAGCCGGTCGGACCGACCATGACGATATTGCTCTTCTGCAGCTCCACCTCGCCGCGCTTCTTCGGCGCGTTGATGCGCTTATAGTGATTGTAGACGGCGACCGCCAGCGCGCGCTTGGCCTTTTCCTGACCAATGACGTACTCGTCGAGCACCGCCTTGATTTCCACGGGCTTGGGCAGGCTCATCGGCTCCTGGCTGGGCGCGGTGCCCAGATCATCCGCGATGATCTCCTGGCACAGCGTAACGCACTCGTCGCAAATATATACGCCGTTGCCCGCAATGATGCGGCGAACCTGATCCTGCGTCTTGTCGCAGAAGGAACAGCGCGCCACGCGCGGCTGTCTGGTTTCGTCCTTATCTCTTGGCATTTCGCACCTCAGATTCCTTGATGTCGGGGATTTGATTCTGCTTCATCAAATCATATTGGATAGACAATGATTTCTCCCCCGTTCGGAGGAGAAATCATGGATGGACTTTCGCCCTTGCTTATTTCTTGCGCGGCTGATAGATCTCATCGATGATGCCGTAGGCGAGCGCCTCTTCGGCGGTCATGAAGTAGTCGCGCTCAACGTCCTGCTGGATCTTCTCAAGCGGCTGCTTCGTCATCTCGGCCATCAGGCTGTTCATCTTGTTCTTCGTGCGCAGGAGCCACTGGGCGTGCAGCTGCACGTCCGTCGCCTGGCCGCTCGCGCCGCCGCTGGGCTGGTGAATCATGACCTCGCTGTTGGGCAGGGCCAGACGCATGCCCGGTTCGCCGGCCATCAGCAGGAACGCGCCCATGGACGCGGCCATGCCCAGACAGACCGTGCGGATCTTCGGCTTGATGTAGCGCATGGTGTCATAGATCGCCATGCCGTCCGTCACGCTGCCGCCCGGACTGTTGATGTACATGGAGATCTCCGCATCCGGATCCTCCATCTCCAGGAACAGCAGCTGAGCGACAATGCTGTTGGCCATCTGCTGGTTCACCTCGCCGCGCAGGAACACGACGCGGTCCTTCAGCAGGCGGGAATACACGTCATACGAACGCTCGCCATAGGGCGTCTTTTCGATGACGCTCGGCTCCATATAATAGTTTTCGATCATGGATGTGCCTCCTTATCAGACGCGAATCCGACAGGCGCGCCTTCCAAACTCGCCTCAATTACTCTTCAACCTTCGCGTTGTCCACGAGGAACTTCACGCAGTTGTCGCGGATCGCGTCGGCCTTGAAGTACTCGATGTCCGCAGCGGACAGGCCCTGCTTGAACTCCTCGACGGTCTTGCCGGTCTGAGCGGCGAACGTGGTCAGCTGCGCGTCAATCTGCTCCTCGGTCGCATCGATGGCCTCAGCCTTCTCGATCGCCTCCAGCACCAGATGCGCCTTAACGCTCTTCTCGGCCTGGCCGCGATAGTTCTCGCGGAAGGACTTCATGTCCTGACCGGTGTACTTCATGAAATCGTCGAGCTTCAGGCCGTTGCCCATCAGGCGGTACTCGAAGTCGCGCATCATGGAGTCGATCTGGCGCTCGATCATGGCCTCCGGAATCTCAACGTTCGCGTTCTCCATGACCTTGCCCAGCACGTCGTTGGTCAGAACGTTCTTGTCGTTCTCGGCAGCCTGCGCTTCCAGCTTCGCGCGGATGTCAGCCTTGTACTCCTCGAGGGTGTCGAACTCGGAGATGTCCTTGGCGAAATCATCGTCAAGCTCCGGCAGCTGGGTCTCGGTGATGGCGTTCACCTTGACGTGGAACACGGCAGCCTTGCCAGCCAGCTCGTCAGAGTGATACTTCTCCGGGAAGGTGACGTTCAGGTCCTTCTCCTCGCCGATGCTCATGCCAACCATCTGCTCTTCGAAGCCCGGGATGAAGGTGTGGGAGCCGATCTTCAGGGTCTGGCCCTCGGCAGTGCCGCCGGCGAACGCAACGCCGTCCACAGTGCCCATGTAGTCAAGGTTCACGGTGTCGCCCTCGGCAACAGCGCGATCCTCAACGGCGACCTCGGTCGCCTGCTTGCTGCGCTCTTCCTCGAGCTTGGCATCGACCTGCGCATCGGTAACCTCGGTCTTGGTGGCCTTGACGGTCACACCCTTGTACTCGCCAAGGGTAACCTCCGGCACAACGAAAACCTCGCAGGTGAACTTGAGGTTCTTGCCCGCGCCGATCTCCTGAATCTCGATCTCCGGACGGTCGACGACCTCAATCTTGTTCTCCTCAACGGCCGGGCCGTAAACCTCATCAAACACCAGCTCGAACGCCTCATCATAGAAGACGCCCTCGCCGTACATGTTCTCAATCATCTTACGCGGAGCCTTGCCCTTGCGGAAGCCCGGAATGGAAACCTGGTTGCGAACCTTGAGGTACGCCTTGCCCATGGCCTCGTCAAACTTGGCGCTGTCAACGTCAAAGGACAGCTTCACCTTATTGCTTGCAATCTTCTCTACGGTGGTGCTCATTGTCTTTTGCTCCTCCTGAATAATGTAAATTGAAATTATTACCTCATCACTGCGCCCTGGAAACCCCAAAACGCTATCTTATATTATAGCACGCTTATGATGGAAGATCAATCCTCAATTCATCAGGAAAACGAGGGTTTTGCTGTATTTCCTCTGTTTTCTCCTGTTATTCACGCAGTCCTGTCGTCAATTTTCATGTATATGCACCCATGCTGTCTTTCATGCGCATATTGCTTTTCTTCCCCGCGCAAGCTTTTGCTATTCGCAAAAAAGCGCACGGAAAATCAAAACGCAGGGCCGAAGCCCTGCGCTAAAAGCGGAATCAGAACACCTTAAAACCCGCGCCGCGGAGCGCCGTAATGATGCGGCTGGCATGCTCGCGGTCCTGCGTCTCCATGGTGATCTCCAGAATCGCGTCGCGGATATCGAGATCCACGTCCGTCCGGTCATGATGAATCGCCATGACGTTCGCGCCATTCGATCCGATGATGTGGCTCACCAGCTCCAGCTGGCCCGGACGGTCCTGCATCAGGATGCGCAGCTTGCTCACGCGTCCTGCGCGCAGCAGACCCTTTTCAATGATGCGCGAGATCATCGTCACATCGATGTTGCCGCCGGAAATCACAGCGACCACCTTGCCGCTCATCTCAAACTTCCTGTTGATAATCGCAGCCACCGGCGCAGCGCCCGCGCCCTCGGCGACCATCTTGCCGCGTTCCATCAAAAACAGAATCGCCTGCGCAATCTCATCGTCGTCGACCGTCACGACCTCGTCGACGTATTCCCGGCACATTTCAAACGTCAGATCGCCCGGCTGCTTGACCGCAATACCGTCCGCGATGGTTTTTGCGGATTCCAGTGCCACGACATGCCCCGCATCCAGCGATGCCTTCATGCCGGCCGCGCCAGATGCCTGAACGCCCACTACGCGCACATGCGGATGGAGCATCTTGACTGCCGCCGCCACGCCCGATGCCAGTCCGCCGCCGCCGATCGGCACGACAATGGTATGTACATCCGGCAGGTCATCCATGATCTCAAGGCCGATCGTTCCCTGCCCTGCGATGACCATCGGGTCATTGAACGGATGGATAAACGTCGAGCCTGTCTCCGCCTGCAGACTGCATGCCTTGGCATACGCATCGTCATACACCGTACCGTGCAGCACAACATTGGCGCCCAGCTCACGCGTGGCCATTACCTTTGAAAGCGGCGCGCCCGCCGGCATCACGATCGTCGCCGGGCAGCCAAACGCCTTCGCCGCCAGCGCTACGCCCTGCGCATGGTTGCCTGCGGAGGAGGCGATCACGCCGCAGGCGCGCTCCTCCTTGCTCAGGCTCGCAATCTTGATGTATGCGCCGCGCACCTTGAACGAGCCGGTATTCTGCAAATCCTCCGTCTTGAGGTATACCTGCGTATTTTCATCGGAGAGCGCCTTGAACTGCACAAGGCCCGTCCTTTGCGCAACGCCCTTGAGCCGCTCGCGCGCTTCCAGAATCATGCCAAGCGTAACTGACATCTTGTATCCTCCAGTATATCAAATCTCTCTTGCCATTTCGTAAATCATAATCCCCGCCGCAACCGCCGCATTGAGCGATTCCGCGCCGCCGCGCATAGGCAGCGCCAGATGATGCGTCGCGATATCGCGTACAGCCGTGCTCACGCCGCTTCCCTCGCTGCCGATGACCAGCACCGCCTTCTTTCTGGGACAATGCGTATAAAAATCCTTACCGCCCAGCTCCGTCGCCACGACGGCATATCCTTCTGCCTTCATCGCCTCAAGCGCCGCGGGCAGATCGCTTACGCGCCTGACCGGCACGCGGAACACCGAGCCCATCGTCGCCCGCAGTGTCTTTGCACTGTACAGATCCGCGCATGCTCCCGAAAGCAGCGCGCCGTCAAAGCCCGCCGCATCCGCCGTGCGCAGAATGGTGCCGACATTGCCCGGGTCCTGCACGCCGTCCATCGCCACGATCAGCCTGCCGTCAAACGTCTGCGGCTCTTTGCGGATTTCCACCGTGCAGCATACGCCCTGAGGCGTCTTGGCCTCGCTGATGGCCTGCATGATCGCCGCTGTCACCAGCAGCACTTCGCAGCCCGCGTTTTCCGCCTGCATGATCATCTCCGCATATTCTTCGCGTCGTCTGCTATCCACAACCAGCGTACGGCATAGAGAAAGCGCCAGCGCTTCGCGTACCATTTTCACGCTCTCCGCCAGAAAGAGCCCTGCTTCCCGGCGATGCTTCGCCTTCTGCAGGTCGCGCAGCATCTGCACCTGCGGATTATGAACGCTCGTAATCTCTTTCATGCGCATCCTCCTCGCCTCAAGCAAAACTTATACGATATTTTATCGCAAAACCCATGCCGATGCAAGATAAAAGTATCCTATGTCAAAAAAGCGGCCAATGGTCGCCTTGAACTGCACTCCATTTCCGAACCTCATAAAGTAAAAAGAGCGGACAGCTTCTGCCGTCCGCCCTGATTTTATCCGCTTCATGCCGCCGCATCCATCGCTTTGCGCGATCAATACAGAATCCGTTCGCCCTCGGAAAGCCCGGAGACAATCTCCGTCCGGCTGTCCGTCATCAATCCGATCTCTACGCCGCGCGCTTCTCCGTCTGCCATCGTCACGCGCCAGCGCGCGCCCTCTCTGATCAGGGCTTCCGTCGGAATCGTCAGCGCGTTCTCCTCGCTTGAAATCACAATCTCGCCGGTAACGTTCATGCCGCCTAGCACACGGCTGTCGATCTCTCCCGTCAGTCCAACGTAGACATCGTATGTCGTCACGCTGGTCTCGGTGTTGCCCAGCGGCGCAATCTTTTCCACAACGCCTGTGAGCGTCACATCCTCCAGCGCGTCTACAGCGATATTGACCCTCTGCCCCGGATGCACATGGATGATGTCCAGTTCATCGACAGAAAGCGTCAGCGCCATACCGGCGCCGGTCTCAACCATGGTCAGCAGTTTCGCGCCGTCCTCAACGCTGTCGCCCTCCTGAACATCCACCGAAACGATCTCTCCGTCGCACGGCGCGACAATCGTCAGCGCTTCCAGATTGGTTCGCGCGGTTTCCAGCTGCGTCTTTACCTTTGCGAATTCGCGCAGCACCTGATCATTGTCGATATACAGCGGAATCTCATCCCACACAATGCGCGCCAGCGGATCAAGCCGTTTGACATGCTTGCCGACCACAGCATTCCACGCAAGACTCTTGATCGTGCCGCCGTAGGCCGAAACCCCCATCGGTTTGTTGATCTCAAGGATGCCTTCTCCGACGTATTCGCCCTCAAGCGTCGCAACCGTGACCGGCGTATCCATCGGGTAATCATCGCTGTCAACCAGCACGCTTGCCGCTGTGCCATGCCGGGTCAGGCTGATCACCTTTCCGATGGTCTCCACGCCCTCCCCCGTTATGCGCAGTTCATCGCCGAGCGTCACAGCCGCGCCTGTAATCTCCTCGATGTCCACGCGCATCCTGCCGTCGGTCGACAGCATGATCACGTAGCCATGCCTGCGAAACTCCGCCAACGAATCGTCGCCAACCTCGATATTCACCGCCATCACGCGCCCTGCACATGGCGCATAGATACTGATCTCATTGGAAAACTTGCCAAGCAGCGGCTCGCCGGTATTCACATCAATCCGCGCGTCCCCGTCCTCGTCATACAGCTGACGGTACACATACTGCGTATGCGATTCGGTATACAGCACATCCTGACGCGCCAGTTCGATATCGTATTCCAGCTGCCGGATCTCAGCATCAAGCTCGTCGTTTTCAAGCTCCATCAGGACGTCTCCTGTCTTCACGCTGTCGCCCATCCCCACCAGCGTCCGCGCCACCCTGCCGGAAATCTCCGCATAAACGCCCGGCTGGCTGGCCGGCAGGATTTCGCCCGAGCCGAATACCGTCTTGTCAATCCGCTCTTTCGTTGCCGTCGCCTCCAGCGCATGCGCGCTTTGCGCAGCCCCGAACGCAAAGACAAGCAGCAGACAAATGATTCTCTTCTTCATCGCCGCACCCCGCCCAATCAGCTGTAGTGCAGCGCGTCAATCGGCTTGAGCTTGGAGGCCTTATTCGCCGGATACAGGCCGAATACTACGCCGACAAACATCGAAAAGCCCATGGACAGCTGCGCCACGTCCACGCTCGGCGCCACCGACATGTTCATGTATGTCTCCAGCACATACATCAGGCCGTAGCCCAGCGCAAGCCCCAGCACGCCGCCCATGCCCGAAAGCACGACGGACTCGATCAGAAACTGCATCAGTATGTTTCTGCGTTTGGCGCCAATGGCCTTTCGGATGCCAATCTCACGTGTGCGTTCCGTGACGGACACCAGCATGATATTCATGATGCCGATGCCGCCCACCAGCAGCGAGATGCCCGCAATGCCGCCCAGCATCAGCGACAGCGTGCCCGACGTTTCCTCCATCGCCTCCAGCATCTCCTCCTGGTTCATGATGGAATACGTGCTGTCATTCTGATACTTCTTGTAGAGAAACCGCTCTACCGCCGTCTGTGCCGCGCCAACCTTGCCGGATTCCGTCGCCGATACATAAAATGATGTGATCGAGGTCGATTCCAGCATGCGCTGCGCCAGTGTGAACGGGAGCAGCAGTGTCGAGCTCGTCCCATCCAGCACGCCGACGATTTTGAATTTCCGTCCGTTGACATGCATCGTATTGCCTACAACATTTTTGTTGCCAAAGAGATCCTCCGCCAGATCCGGCCCGATCACGCAGACCGCGCTGCGGTTTTCCACGTCCGCATCCACAATGTAGCGGCCTGTGTCAATCTCCTGATTGACGATATGCGCATAATCCGGCAGAACGCCCATGATCGACGCGCTGGTATTCGTGCTGCCCGCCTTGACAGTCAGGCTGCCGGATACCGTAGGCGATACATACTGGATATACTCGCTTTCCTTGAGCGAAAGCACATCTTCCATTTTCAGGATGACCGTGCCCTTCGCGCCGGCGCTTCGCGTGTTTCTCCCCATGCCGCCAAAGCCCACTCTGCGCGTCTGAATATTCACGCTGAGCATGTTTGTGCCCATCGAGGAGATGGATTCCGTCACCGCGGAGGTCGTGCCCTGACCAATGCCCATCAGCACCGTCACGCTCATCACGCCGATGATAACGCCCAGCATCGTCAGAAAAGAGCGGACCTTGTTGGCCCAGATGGCCTTGAACGCCATCTTGATGGTCTCTATCGGATTCATCAGATCACCACCTCATGCTCATTCACCGGCTCAATCACCCTGCCGTCGTGAATATGAATCGCACGCGGCGTCTGTGCGGCAATTTTTGCATCATGCGTGATCAGCACGATGGTGTTTCCTGCCGCATGCAGCTCATGAAACAGCCGCATGACGTCCGCGCCGGTTTTGGAATCCAGATTGCCCGTCGGCTCATCCGCAAGGATCAGCGACGGATTGCCCGCCAGCGCGCGGGCAATCGCCACGCGCTGCTGCTGTCCGCCGGAAAGCTCCGTCGGCTTATGGTGGATACGGTCAAGCAGGCCCACGCGGTCGAGCACCTCGCGGCTGCGCTTATGGCGCTTATGCGCGCTCATGCCCTGATAGATCAGCGGAAGCTCCACATTCTCCTGGGCCGTCAGCTTGGGCAGCAGATTGAACTGCTGAAAGACGAACCCGATCTTTCTGCCGCGGATTGTCGCCAGCTCATCCTCGGTATAATCGCTGATCTCCTGCCCATCAAACCGGTAGCTTCCGGCGTCCGCCGTATCAAGGCAGCCGATGATATTCATCAGCGTCGATTTTCCGGAGCCAGACGGGCCGATGATGGAGACGAATTCTCTGGGGCTGATGTGGATATCCACACCGTCAAGTGCTGCGACGGTATTCTCGCCCATGTGGTACTCCTTGCGGATGCCCTGCATCACAATCATACCCGTTCCCCCTTACCTGCGGCCTGCACCCATGCCGCCCATCATGCCGCCCATGCCGCCAAAGCCAAACATGGAGCTGCCGCTCTCCTCGGTCGCAGTATAGAGAACGACGTCTCCCTCTGAAACGCCGGATGTGATCTGCGCATAGTCGTCGTTCTGCATACCAATTGTGACCTTTACCAGCGATCCGGTAATCTGTTTCGCATCGGTGATCTCTACGCCCTCATACAGCCATGCACGGACGCCCGCATAAACCTGCATGGCCTTTTCCTTGATTCTGCCCACGATACCTTCGCTCTGCCCGGAAGCATCCTCTTCCATCTGCTGCGCGCCGCCTCTTGCAGGCAGGCTCTCGGGCATACTGTTTGCATCCGCCATTTGGGCCCTGCCCGGCATGCTGTTCATCTCCGGCATACCGCCCTCACGCGTTCCGCTCTGCCTCGTTCCGCGCTGCGTGCTCCGGCTGCTCTGGCCCGCAAAAGCGCTGGCCAGAACCGTGCTTCCGCCGTCCGCAACCATGACATACTTTTCGTTGTTGACCGTCATCAGCGCCTCAACCGGCACATAGAGCACATCCTCCTGCGCCGCAATCTCGATTTCACCGGTTGCGTTCATGCCCGAGCGCACACCCGTGCCTTCCGCGTCAAACGTCAGCTCCACATCATAGGTTGTCACGCCGCCGGAATTCGTGCCGACCGGCGCAATTTTATATACCTCGCCCTGCATCTCCACGCCGCTGAGCGCATCGATCGTGATGGTCACCGGCTGCCCCGGTTCAACCTCCACAACATCCAGCTCATCCACCGCAATGGTCAGATTCATCTCTTCGCCCTGCAGGATAGAACCCATCAGCGTGCCGCTGGTGATCTCGTCGCCTTCCTTCACCTCAAGCGAAGCCACCGTGCCGTCGCACGGCGCAATGATGATCAGGTTCTCGCGCTGCGCCTTCGCGTCCTCCAGTTCCTTCGCAGCAGCCTCGCGCTGCAGGCGCAGGTCCTCAATCTTCAGCGTCAGCGGTGCATCCTCGAGCTTGAAAAGCGTTTCCCGGCGCTGGATCGTATCGCCCACCTTGACCATCACATCGCTGATCGTGCCGCCATAGGAGGAAATTGCCATCGGCTTATTGACCTCAAGCGTGCTTTCGCCCACCGTGTCGCCGTTTTCCTTTTTGACCGTCACATGGGCGCCCATCGGCAGATCATCATTGAGGATTGTGATCACCGCGCGCGTCCCCTGATGCGTCAGATCCACAACCGTTCCGACTTCATCAACGCCAATGCCAAAGATCTTCACCGATTCGCCCAGCGTCAGATCCAGCCTGCTGTTCTTACCCTGCAGTTCAACCTTCATGCGTCCATCTGTGGAGATAATCGCCAGCGCGCCCTCACGGCGGAACACAGCCAGCGCATCATCGCCCTTCTGCCCGTATACCGCCATCACCCGGCCCCTTGCGGTCGCTTCAATCTCGCGCACCTTGCTGCCCGCGGCCGTATCCACAATCGTATCGTCCAGATCCCAGAGTGCAAACTCCAGATCGGTAATCGTATCGTCGATCTCCTCGTTTGTCAGCACAGCGAGAATCTCGCCTTCCTTCACCGCATCGCCGATGGATACGCGCAGATCGGTCAGTGTGCCATCCGCCTCCGCCAGCAGATTCGGCTGGTTGCGCGCAGACGTCGTACCCGTTCCATAGACGGTTTCATTCATCGGACCACGCCTCACCTGCGCCTGACTATAGCTTTCCGATGCTTCGCTCTCTACAACAGAGCTTCGGATATAAGCCTTCAGGCCAAACAGCCCCGCTGCCAGCAGGATTGCCAGCAGAATCAAACGTTTCATCCATCTGCGTACAGCCCGCAGCATTCTGCCGCGGCGCCTTGTCTTTTTGCTTTCACTCATGAAGATGCCTCCGCCCTGCACGTTTTTTCAATGCAACTTTATTCTAAAGGAAAATCGTGGCAACACTGTGTCCATAACGAAACACAATGCGCCATTCGTGTAAAACAGCCTGCCAAATCCGTCCGTTCAGTGCCACCGGCAGGGTTTTTCTCTGTTTTCACATAAAAAAACGGCCGACCGCAGCGTTCGGTCAGTCGTCATGCATGCTATTATCGGATTGCTTCGGCGATCGATTCGCCCTCCATCATCGTGAAATCAACCGTCACATGCCGCGGCTCTCCGCCTTCAAGCATTTCGCACAGCAGCGCGACGCTTTCCCGCGCGATCTCTGCCGTCGGCTGGCTGACTGTAGCAATCGAAGGAACATAATAGCCCGCCATCTCCGTGCCGTCAAAGCCCGTCACCGAAACGTCCTGCGGCACGCGCAGCCCGCGGTCGCGCAGCGCGCGCACCACACCGATGGCCATCGAATCGCTCATCGTCAGCACGGCCGTGATGTCCTGACGCTTTTCAAAGATGCGCTCAATGGACTCATAGGCGCCCTTCAGGGAAAAGCGCGTCTGCACATATTCATCCGGATCATAATCGATTCCATGGGCGCGCAGGCTGTCCATCGCGCCCTGATAGCGATGCGCAAAAATATCGTCGCCCTCGCGGCAGCCGCCCAGCACCGCCACACGCGTATGTCCCTTGTCAAGCAGGCGATCCATCATCGCGCGGGTCGCCGCCCTGTCGTCAATACAGACGCTGGAGGCATTCTCAAGCCCGCTTCCGGATGCATCGACCGTCGCAAACACACACGGCACGCCCAGCGCACGCACCATTTCGCAGCGCTCGTCCACGCGCGAGCCCAGCAGAATGAATCCGCCGGCACGCCTGTCCGCGTAAAGCTGACGCATGGCTTCAAACTCATCCGCTTCCTCGTCGATATACTTGACCAGAAACGGCGTCTTGAGTCCCTGCGCGCATTCAATCATCTGCTCGGCGACATCGTTGAGGAACATGTTGCGCCTTCCCCGCACAATGATCGCCGCAAAAGGTTCCTTGGCATGCTTGAGAAAGCGCGCGTTGCGGTTCTGGACAAAGCCGCATTTTTCGACCACGTCCATCACCTTTTTGCGCGTTTCTTCGCTCACATCAGGACGGCCATTGAGCACACGAGATACCGTGCTGACCGCCACGCCGGCCTTACGCGCCACATCGCGAATCGTATAGATTTCCACGCAAGACCCGCCTTTCTTCACGCCTTTAGGCATTCTGTAAACGTTTCCAATATCCGAATTATAGGGGATTCGCGTTTTGTTGTCAATACCAGCCCGCTTCACACATTCAGCAGCACAAGCGAGACAAGGATCATGCCCATCGCCAGCAGCTGCCTGCGGCTGAGCTTCTCGCCAAAGAGCATTCTGCCCGCCAGCGCAACCAGCACAATCGTGCCCACGCTGTACGTCGGATAAGCGACAACCGCCGGCACCTGTGAAAGCGACAGCAGCAGAAAGCGCGCGGAATAATAGTTGGGAATGCCGAGCAGCAGGCCGAAGCCCACATCTGCGAGCGTCATCTTTTCGCGTCTGACTAGCACAAGCGCCGCACAAAGCAGAAGCGCCGTCACAAACGTATAGAGCAGATAGTGGTTTTCAAGCGCAGGGCTGCCCCACGCGTCAAAGAACTTGGCCATCGTATCTGTCACGCCTCCGCCCAGCCACAGCACGACCAGGCCCAGCGCATGCTTCGCGCGGCTTTGCCCTTTTTCCATCTGAATCAGCAGAATCGCCGCAATGGCGCCCAGCACGCCCAGCACCTGCGCCAGGCGCGGCGTCTCGCCAAAGAGCACAACCGCCAGCAGTGTCGGCACGACCACGCCCAGCTTCATGAACGTCGCCGGAAGAACGACGCCGTTCACCCGGATGTTCCACTGCAGCAGCGCAAAACTGCCCAGATACAGCGCACCGCTGACAGCGCCCAGCGCCAGCGCATAGCCAATCCCCTCTGTCCTCGGCAGGAAATCCATTGTGCCGGCGTAGCACACCGAAAGCAGCGTGCACATCAGATAATTGACTGCAAGCTTGCTCATGCCGCTCTTCGCCCGTCCCTCGCTCAGGCGCATGACGACAGACACCAGCATGCTGGCACAGATGGCAAGAATCAAATATATCATTTCCATTGTCCTCCAAATACGAATTGATCTTCATAAAAGCGAGCGTGCGCGCATCCGCGCTTTATCCTTTTACGCGCCGCTTCCACTTCCCGGAATAATAAAATGCCAGACCGATGAAAAACGGCGTAAAGCCTGCCAGCGCATCCCCCAGCCAGAAGCCAAAATGCCGCATATCCAGCACAAGGCCAAACAGCACCGCCAGACCGATGCGCATCACCACGCCATCAAGAATCGCCGTGGCAAAGTTCGTTCCGTAATCTCCGCTGCCATTGATCAGCGCATTCATGATCGCGCGCATCGCGCTGCCGAAGAACAGGAGCACGGCAATGGGCACATAGACGCTGCCCACGGCGAGAACGGCTTCATCCTGCGTGAATACCGAGAATATCTGCTGCGGAAACAACACAATCAGGATAGAAATCGCCGAAGCAATCGTCAGCGTGATGCCCGCAAGACGCAGGAGGATCTGCTTCACACGCCCGTATTCTCCCGCGGCGATATTCTGACCGACCATCGTGGAACCCGCCGTGTTCATGGCATTGGAAACCAGATTCGCCACGCTGGAGATCTTGTTGGCGATACCGGCAAACGCCGACACTGCGATGCCGTAGGAATTGATCCACGAATTGACGAAGAGCTTGGAAACCTGAATCGATGCGCTCTTAATCGCCATCGGCACGCCGAGACCGATCAATTCGCCGAGCATCGCACCATCCCAGCAAACAAAATCCCGCGGCGTCATCTCCAGAGAGAATTCGCTTCTCCTGCGAATCAGCAGCGCCGCGCACGCGAGAAAGCTGACCGCCTGAGAGATCACCGTCGCCAGCGCCGCTCCGCCTGCACCAAAGCCAAGCACCATCACCAACAGCACGTCAAGCGCCAGATTCAGCACCGCTGCAATGCTGATGAAGATAAACGGATGACGCGAATCGCCCATGCCGCGCAGAATGGCGCTGACAATGTTGTAACCGTAGATGAAGATCAGTCCTGCCATGCAGACCGAGGAATATGCCAGCGCGCCATCAAACGCCTCCGCCGGTGTGTTCATCAGCATCAGCATCCCCTCGCGCAGCGCAAGTCCGGCGCAGCTGAGCAGCACGGCACACGCAAGCAGAAAGCCGCTCATCGTCCCGACAAACCGCCCCAGCTTTTCACGCTGCCCTGCACCGATATACCTTGCAATCAGAACCTGCCCCGCATTGGCAAAACCCATGGCAATAAACGTCAGCAGATGCGTCACATCGCCGCCGACAGAGACCGCAGAAATCCCCACCTTGCCCAGCCGCTGGCCGACAATGATCATGTCCACCATATTGTAGACAACCTGCAGAAGATTGGACAAAAACAGCGGCCACGCAAACACAACCAGCTGCTTTGTGATGTTGCCCTGCGTGAAATCCCGGATCTGCGTTTTCTGCATACAGCCTTCGTCCCTTTCTATCTTTCATGCCAAGCCCGACAAAGCGGCACAGCGGCGCTTTGCGCCATCCGTCTGTATTCGACAGCATGCGCCAGTTTCCTTCCCGCGGCACGCTACAAGGATCCATCCCCAAGCGGGCAAAATACAACCGCTTGTCACTCGTTACGGCTTTGTTTCTGACAAGGAGCCGAGAATCCTCCGGCTTTATAGACAAGACCGATGCTTTTCAAACAGATTGACATCATAAAATGAAACGCTTCGCAGCATATGGCGAAACGTCTCGTGTTGTTCTGTTTTACAGCATCTTGACCGCCTGAACCGCAATGCAGCCCGGGCCGCCCTGTGTAATGAACGCCGGCGTCAGCGGATAAATCTCATATACCGCCGTTGGAAACTTCTCCAGCAGTATGGCCTTAGCCTGTTCCGCTTTTTCCATGGCAGCCGTATGGGTGATGTAAATCCGCCATGGCTATATTGATGATCTCCTCGTCCGCATGCGCCTCGTACAGCTCCATCACCTCGCCGATCGCAGGTTGGCTGCTGGTCGGCATGTTGCCCTGACGAATCCGCCCCACAAAGCGTTCCCACGTCATCTCGTCCAGCTCGCGATAGCTTTCCCCCGCAATGCTGACCGATAACGGCGATACAAAAAAACCGGCTTCCCGAGCCTCCTGCGTCGAATACATGGTGGAAGTGTCGGAAATGATGCGAACCACGGCGATGTTCTTCCTTCAACATGTATATGTGAATCGGCTCAGTTCTGCCAATTTCAGATGAATCCATAAAATGAGCAGCATGATTATATAAGCATCTTGTTTCACAATTGTTGCTGAAAGGGTTTTGTTTTGTTTCACATTCCGATTTCAAGTTTTTCTTAGCGCAAACGAAACACGGTCCGTACAGCAATCTTGTCCACATCGCCAGGAGGTGAAAGCCTTCCGCCTAAAAGGCTGCCTCAACAGAAAAAAACCGGCAGATTGCTCTGCCGGGTTTGATTCGCCTATTCGCTGAAATTACAGCTGCGGGCCAGCGGCGACCAGGGACTTTCCCTCGTCATTGCCGGTGTACTTCACGAAGTTCTTGATGAAGCGGCCAGCCAGATCCTTCGCCTTGGTCTCCCACTCGGAAGCATCGGCGTAGGTGTCGCGCGGGTCGAGGATCGCCGGATTGACGCCCGGCAGAGAGGTCGGAACCTCGAGGTTGAACATCGGGATGGTCTTGGTCTCGGCCTTCAGGATAGAGCCGTCGAGGATCGCGTCGATGATGCCGCGGGTATCCTTGATGGTGATGCGCTTGCCGGTGCCGTTCCAGCCGGTGTTGACCAGATAGGCCTTCGCGCCGTTGGCTTCCATCTTCTTAACGAGCTCCTCGCCGTACTTGGTCGGATGCAGCTCGAGGAAGGCCTGGCCGAAGCAGGCGGAGAAGGTCGGGGTCGGCTCGGTGATGCCGCGCTCGGTGCCGGCCAGCTTCGCGGTGAAGCCGGACAGGAAGTAGTACTTCGCCTGCTCCGGGGTCAGGATAGAGACCGGCGGGAGGACGCCGAAAGCGTCAGCAGACAGGAAGATGACGTTCTTCGCGGCCGGGCCAGCAGACACGGGACGAACGATGTTCTCAATGTGATTGATCGGGTAGGAAACGCGGGTGTTCTCGGTGACGGACTGATCAGCGAAGTCGCAGACGCCGTTTTCATCCACAGTCACGTTCTCCAGCAGAGCGTTACGCTTGATAGCGTTATAGATGTCGGGCTCGCTTTCCTTGTCCAGGTTGATAACCTTGGCATAGCAACCGCCTTCAAAGTTGAACACGCCCTCGTCATCCCAGCCGT